>NZ_JBFAZZ010000008.1:138726-343491 GCF_040689425.1 Actinoplanes sp. NPDC051475 | reverse complement strand
TCCCACCAGACACAAAAGCATCTGGCCGGGTAAATCATAATTGGCACTGGCTTATCAAGCACCCTGTTGAGTTCTCAAAGAACAACCACACACCGGGAAACTTATCGCCTTGCTCGGCGGCCCGCCCCCGGGGCACTCGTTCAACTTTACTAGGTCCTTCGGGCCCTGTCAACCGGTATCTGCCGGTTCGTGCCGTTCGTTCCTAGCGCACCCTTCGTCCCGGCCCGGGGCGACGTTGCACAGGGCAGCATCGCTACGATCCCGAAGTTCGAAGGATTTGGCAGGACGGCCGGTCGGCGGTCTCCCCGGATCCTGGTTTCCCAGTCCTCCTGGTCGTTCCGCTTGCCTCGCCCGTTTCCCTGCCGGCTCGGAAAACATTACCCGGTCGTCCCCGGAGCGCCAAATCGGCCCCCCGTGTGCCACACCACAGGGGGCTTGAGCTGGACGGATGTCGATCAGGGAGTGGCGATGGAGAGGACGCCGTCCCGGATGCGGGTCCGCAGCGTCGGCTGATCGCCCGCCGCCGGCCCGTGCACGACCAGCCCGTCGCGCAGCCGGAAGGTGCTGCCGTGCCACGGGCAGACCACACAGGCGTTCTGCCCGGAGCCCTCGACCTCGCCCTCGCCCAGCGGCCCGCCCTGGTGCCCGCACTGCTCGACCATGGCCGTCACGTCGTCACCCAGGCGGTACAGCAGAACCCGGACGCCGTCGATTGTGCGTACCGTCGGACGGCCTTCGGGGAGCGAAGCGACCTCCCCCACCTCGGCCCAGTCCTCGGGTAGGCGGAACAGCTCGGGCGAGGCCACGTTCATGCCGGCGCCCTGCTCGTACGAAAGGTGACCGCCCAGATAGGCGCCGCCGCCGGCGACCGACAGACCGGCGTACGCGAGAAGGCGCCCCATCCCGTGACGCCCGGAGAAGCGGGCGGCGAGTGACCCCACATAGAGCCCGATGGCGAGGGCGTTGGCCGACGCGTGCACGAGGCCGACCCGGCGCTGGTCCTTGGCCAGCGACGACCAGTCGACCCAGCCCGCGGCGATGGCCGGTGCCGTCGCGGCCGTTCCGACCGCGATCAGCGTGGTCGCGGCCTTGCGCTGGCCGGGCAGGGCGTCCAGGACGGCGGCGCTCATGAAGGCGCCCACCGGTACCTGGACGAGGACCGGGTGCAGCGGGTGCCCGAGCCAGGTTCCGTGCAGCAGGTCACGCAGCCGCTTGGACTTGGCCACGTTCTGGACGACGCCCTGGAGGCGCTCGCTGACCGGGTCCAGGGCGGTGGCCTTCTCGAGCCGGGAGATCATCTGCCGCAACATGCGAAGGGGGTACCCCGGATGGGCCACCCCCATGCCGGCGCATGAAGCTCGAACCTGACGGGTACTCAGCGGGCTCGCGATATGGGAGGACATATGGGCGCTACGACGCCGGTGGACCGGCTCCGTCCCGGCGATCACGCGTGCCTGACCTTCTCCGATCCGCAGGAGCGGCTCGACATCCTGGCCGCGTTCGTCGCCGCCGGCCGGGACCGGGGCGACAAGGTCGTGTGCTTCACGGACGCGGTGGACGGGTTCGACCCGGGACCTGACGTGAGCGTCGTCCCCGTCGACCGGCTATGGGGCGGGGCCGCGGCACCAGAGGCGGCCACCATGGTTGAGCTGTTGGCGCGCGAGGTTCGGCAGGCTGTGGCCGAGGGCCGCAGCGGGCTACGGATCACGGCCGACATGTGCTGGGCGGCGCGACCGCAGGCCAACGCCGAGCAGCTACTCGTGTTCGAGTCGGAGATCGGCCGCCTGTTCGCTGACGGCCAGCTCACGGCCGTCTGCGAGTACGACCGCGAAAGCTTCGACCCGGTCACGCTCGGCTACGCGGCGCGGGTGCACCGGCGTACGGTCGCGGCGACGGTCTACCACGAGGATGCGGTGCTGCGGATCTGCCGCCAGCACGTGCCGCCGGGCGTACGGGTGGCAGGCGAGCTCGACCACACCCGCGCCGACGTGCTGAGCGACGCCCTTGCCGAGGCCGTACGGCTGGACCCGGACATCCACCTGAACCTGAACCAGCTGCACCTCCTCGACGCGGCCGCCGCGGCGGTGATCCTGCGTACCGCGGCCAACCTTCCGCCCGGCCGGAGGATGGTGGTCGTCTGCGCGGAGCCGATCGAGCGGACCTTGACGACTGCGGGGGCGGCGGACGTCCCGGCACTGCGGATGCTGGTGCGCCATGGTGAGCGCTGACCTGGCCGGCTCGGCCCCGAGCCGCCGCCTTTGGAACAGACCGCCGCGCGCCGCCTCCCGAGACGTTCGCCGCCTCCGGCCCGCCGCACCGCGCTTCCTGCTCGACCAGTCGTTCGAGCGAACCGGCCTCTCCGCCCTCCGCTCGGCGGTGGCCGCCCAAGCCGCCGGCGTGACGGACGAGCAGACCGCCGAGGTGGTGGTGCTCATCGCGCACGAGCTCTCCAGCAACTGCGTCCGGCACGGCGGCGGAACGGGACGACTCCGCCTGTGGGTCGCCGCCGGCAATCTGCACTGCGAGCTCAGCGACGCCGGCCCGGGCATCACCGACCCGGACGACGCGGGCCGTCACCTGCCGACGCCGGCCAGCTCCGGCGGCCGCGGCCTGTGGATCGCCCGGCAGATGTCGGACCTGCACATCTCGACCAGCGCTTCCGGCACGACGGTGACTGCGGTCGTCGCCCTCACGTAGGCGCTCTCGCTCAGAGCTGTCGCATCGCGTCTCCGATCGCGCGGTGGAAGGTCGGGTAGGCCCAGATCGTGGCCTGCAAGGTGGCGATCGGCACGGCTGCCTTGACCGCGACGGACAGGGCGCCCAGCACCTCCCCGCCGGACGGCCCGGCGCTGGTCGCCCCGACCAGCACGCCGCGGGAACGGTCGGCGACCAGTTTGATGAATCCCTCGTTGCCTGGCCCGTGAATGAAACCCCGCGAGGAGGAGGGCAGGCTCGAGAAGCCCACCTGCACGTCGATGCCGGCGTCACGGGCCTGCTTCTCGGTGAGCCCCACCGCGCCGACCTCGGGATCGGTGAAGGTGACCCTGGGTCGCGCGTGGTAGTCCGCGGCGGGCCCGCCCTGGCCGAGGATGTCCCGGACGGCTACGTCGGCCTCGTACATCGCCATGTGGGTGAAGGCGCCGTTGCCGGTCACGTCGCCGACGGCCCAGACCTTGTCGCCCGCGCGCATCCGATCGTCCGTGGTGAGGAACCGTGCCGCCGGGTCCAGTCCGACGTTCTCGAGACCCAGTCCGTCGAGCCGGGCGGCGCGGCCGGTGGCGATGAGCATGCGTTCGCCGGTGACAGTCGAGCCGTCGGACAGCGTGACCGTGAACAGATCACCGGAGTGCTCGACCTGCTGTGCGCGTACCCCCGTAAGGGGTTTGATCCCGTCCTTCGCCAGGGCGGCGGCGACCGTGTCGGAACTCTCCGGCTCCTCCATCGCGAGGATGCGGTCGCTGCCCTCGATGATGGTGACGCCGACCCCGAACCGGGCCATGACCTGGGAGAGCTCCACCCCGATCGCGCCGCCGCCGAGGACGACGAGCGTGCCGGGCAGGGTTTCGGCCTCGACGGCCTCGCGGTTCGTCCAGTACGGCGTGCCGGCCAGTCCGGGGACCGGCGGAACGATCGCGGCGGTCCCGGTCGCGACGACGATGGCCCGGCCGGCCACGAATTCCTGCTCGCCCACCCGCACCCGGCCAGGTCCGGTGATCTCCGCCCGGCCCCGGACGAACCGGCCGCCCTTGCCGACGAACCGATCCACCGCGACCTTGTCGTCCCACGTGTCGGTCGCCTGCTCCCGGATCCGGCGAGCGACCGGCGACCAGTCGGGTTGAACCTGCGATGCTCCGGCCAGGCCCGGGATGCGACGGGCCTCCGCGAGCGCGTTGCCCGCGCGGATCATCATCTTGGTCGGGATGCATCCCCAGTAGGGGCATTCGCCGCCGACCAGCGTGTGCTCCACGCCGACCACCGACAGGCCGGCCTCGGCGAGCCGGCCGGCGGCCTCCTCGCCGCCCACGCCGAGCCCGATGACGACCACGTCGACCTGCTCTGTCTCAGCCATACCGGTCAGCTTTCCACTTTTCCCGGGTACGGTGCGCGACGTGTCGGACGAGCTGTGGATAACCGGGAAGGTCGCCCCCGGGTACGAGCCGGTGCGCGAGGCGTTCGCCCAGCACCCGAGCGGTGGATCGGCATTATGTGTGCTGCGCCACGGCGAGGTGGTGGTGAATCTGTGCGAGGGCTGGCGCGACGCCGGACGCACCCGGCCCTGGGACGCGAACACGCTGGTCAACGTCTACTCGGTCGGCAAGCCGATCATCGCCATGGCGGTTGTGATGCTGGTCGGGCGCGGGCTGGTCGGCCTTGACGATCCGGTTGCCCGGCACTGGCCGGAATTCCGGACCGATGCTTCGGTACGGCAGGTGCTGACGCACACGTCCGGTCTGCCGACGTTTCCGGTTCCCCGGGACTCGTCGGCGTGGACGCACTGGGAGCTGCTCTGCGGCGATCTGGCCGCCGCCGAAGCGGAATGGCCTCCGGGCACGGTGGCGGCGGAACACGCGCTCACTTACGGTCACCTGCTCGGCGAGATCGTGCGGAGGGTGACCGGGCGGGGGCCGGGTGCCTTCGTCGCCGAAGAGATCGCCCGGCCCTGGGGGCTTGATCTCTTCTTCGGCGTGGATCCTGCCGACCTCGAGCGGTGCGCGGAGCTGGAATTCGACCGCCCGGACTGGCCGGAGCGGATGCTCGGCGAGCCGGGTTCGGTGCACGCTCGTGCCGTCACGAATCCGCCCGGCGCCCGCGACCTCGCGGTGATCAACAGCGACCCGTGGCGCACCGCCGTCGTGCCGTCCGTGAACCTGCATTCGACCGCCGAAGGGGTCGCACGCTTCTATGCGGGTCTTCTCGCCGGTGGCGAACTCGGCGGCCACCGCCTGCTCAGCCGGTCGCTGGTCGAGGAACTGACCGCCGCTCAGTTCACCGGCTTGGACCGCTTCATCGGCCGCGAGACCACCTGGGGTCTCGGCGTCCAGCTTGAGAGCGACGGCACCTGGGGCATGGGCGGCCTCGGAGGTAACGCCGGCTGGGCCGACCCTGCACGCGGGCACGCCATCGCCTATGTCACCCGGCAGCTCGGCGAATTCGATCGGGTCAGCGCTATCGACGCCGCGTTCTCGTCGGTCGAACCTCTCAACTAGCCACGCCCGCAACCGATCCTGAACCCCCGCGGAAGAGGAATCACCGAGAAGGGGGCGGTCGTGAGGGGGCGATGGCAGGCCGGGCTGGTGTCTGTCATCCTCGCGACCGCCGCTCTGGCGCTGCCCGCGGCATCGTCCGCGGGCAGCGTCGGCCTCACCGCCGCACCGGTCGGCACCCGGGCGATGTGGCTGTGGGGCGACGACCCCGCCGCCGAGGTGGTGGACTGGGCGACCCGCAAGCACGTCTCCGAAATCTTCGTCTACGTCTCGCCGTCCGTGCTGACCAACGGTGACCTGGCCCGGCTGCAGGAGATGCACGAGCTGGCCGCTCCCCTGAACATCAGGCTGCGAGCGCTCGGCGGCGATCCCACCTGGGTCACCAACCACGCAGCGGCCCTCGCCTGGCAGCGCGCGGTCGTGTCCACCGGGCTGTTCTCCGGGATCCACGCCGACGTCGAGCCCTACCTCTCCTCCGGCTGGACGGCCGACCTGCAGGCCACGCAGAACTCCTACCTGAAGCTGCTGGACAAGATGCGTCTCGCCAGCACGCTGCCCCTCGAGGCCGACGTGCCGTTCTGGTTCGGCGAATACCGGGTCGGGCGCGCGAACTTGGCGGACGAGGTGATGCGGCGCGTCAACGCGGTGACCGTCATGAGCTACCGCGACACCGGCACCGGACCGAACTCCATGCTCGCGATCAGCCAGGATTGGCTGGCGCGCGGCAAGGCGGCGGGCAAGCGGGTGCGGCTCGGCGCGGAGACCGGCCCGCTGACGGACTGCCCGCACTGCACGTTTGCCGAGGAAGGCGAGGCCCGCCTCCAGGAGGCGATGACCGAAGTGGACGCTGCGACCCGCACGGCGGCGGCCTTCGCCGGCATCGCGGTGCACCACTACGGTGCGTGGCAGACGCTGCCGGACTGAGGTTTCCAGGCCAGGATCCGGGGGCAGGTTGTCGCGGGTCCTGCCGGCCTTCAACGGACGAACGCAACGGGTCGGCAGGACCCGCTTTCCACCCGGCGAACCGCGTGGAAACCTCATGGCCGCAACCAGACCGCTTCGTCGCGATGCGACTCCAACGGCGCCGGATAGTCGAGGCCTGCACGCACCGTATCCGGCAAGCGCCATGGTTGGTGCACGGCCTTGCCCGCGATCGACATCAATTCCGGTACGTAACGACGAACGTACACGCCGTCGGGATCGAAGCGCTCGGCCTGGCGGATCGGGTTGAAACGGCGATAGGGCCTGGTGTCGTTGCCGGTGCCCGCCACCCACTGCCAGTTGCCGGAGTTGTTGGCAACGTCGCCGTCGTTCAGCCAGCGGAAGAACCACTTCACACCCTCGCGCCAGTCGAGGCCGAGGTGCTTGGTCAGGAACGCGGCAGTGATCAGCCGCGCCCGGTTGTGCATGTAGCCCTCGGCTCGTAGCTGCCGCATCCCGGCGTCGACCACGGGCACGCCGGTGAGCCCGTCCTGCCAGTGCTGCAGCGCGTCCCGGTCGGGACGCCATTCGCCATCGCCCGCCTTCCGATAAGCCTCGGTCGAGATCTTCGGGAACCCATGGGTGACCTGGTAGTAGAAATCACGCCAGCCGAGCTGGCGGACGAAGGCCGCGGGTCCGGGGCCGTCCAGCACTCGCGCCGCGTTCGCCACGGTCAACGGCGAGAGACAACCGAAGCGAAGGTACGCACTGAGCCGCGAAGTTCCGTCAGCGGCCATGTCGTCGTGCAGGTCGTCGTACGGCCCCACGTGGCGCAGCCAGGTTGTGAGCCGCCGCTGCCCCTCGGTCTCGCCGCCGTCCAGCGCCGCGGGCGACTCCCCCTCCGGAACCACGGGCAGACGGCCGACGTCGAGCTCCTCCGGCAGCCTGATCCTGGCCGGCACCGCCACCTCGTCTCGCCACTTCGCCGACTCCCACGCCCGGTAATAGGGCGAGAAGACCCGGTAATGCCCGCCACCGCCCCCGGGGCTCACGTCCCCCGGCGGCACGACCGTGGTGCCGGGGAAGAGCCGAAGCGATATGCGGTGCCCTTCGCACTCCTGAGCCAAGCGCCGCTCCCGGCGCCGCGCGTAACCGCTGACGTCCTGCGTGAGCGCAATGCCGTCGGCCTCCACCTCGCGGGCCAGCTTCAGCGTCTCGCCCACCGGGTCGCCCTCGCGGAGGACCAGGTCGCCGCCGAGCCGGCGGAGGCTCTCGGCCAGATCGGCCAGGCTCTGGTGCAGGAATCGGGCGCGGTTGGGCGACAGCGCCAGCAGGTGCGGATCCAGGACGAAGAGCGGCACGATCCGCTCGGCGTTGGCACATGCCGCCGCGAGCGCCGGGTTGTCGTGCACCCGCAGGTCGCGGGTGAAGAGGACGATCACCGTACGCATGTCAGCCACGCACCAGAGCCGGCACCGGTGTGCCCGTGCGAGTCAACAGCGATCCGACCGCCACCCAGGCCCGCCGCTGGTTGGACACGGTCGCACGGCGCAGGAAGACGTCGTAGTCGGCGGCGACCACCTCGTCGAGGATGCCCGCGTACAGGCGGTAGGCGGTTCTCATGCAGGCCTGAGAGCCGGGTAGGAGCAACGGGATGCCGGGTGCCGCGGCGGCGTAGTGGTCATCGGCGCGGGCCACTTCCGCCCGGATGAGCGCCTTGATGGCCGGCGTCGAGCGGCCCGTGGCCCGCGCCCGCAGCAGGTCGTCCCGGGTGACGCCGAACTCGGCGAGATGAGCGTCGGGGAGATAGGTGCGCCCCCGGTCGAGGTCTTCGCCGACGTCGCGGATGAAGTTGGTGAGCTGGAAAGCGAGCCCGAGCTGGCGGGCAGGTTCGCGGGCGGCGGCCGGGTCGCTCGAGCCGAGGATCGGCAGCATCATCGTGCCGATGACCGCGGCCGAACCCTCCATGTAGCCGAGGAGGTCGTCGTAGGTCGCGTATGAGGTGACGGTGAGGTCCATCGCCATGCTGCGCAGGAATGCGTCGAAGTCGTCCACGTCCAGGTCGAAGACCGCGATCGTGTGGAGGACGGCCGGCAGCAGCGGATCGTCGACGTGTTCGCCGTGAAGGCCGGCGAGGAAGCGATCGGACCACTGCGTCAGGCGCGCGGCCCGCTCGGCCGGCGGAAGGTCTTCGGTGCGGTCGACGATCTCATCGGCGTAGCGGGTGAACCCGTAGAGAGCGTGGACATGCCGGCGCTTCCAAGCGGGTAGAAGCCGGGTTGCCAGGTAATAGGTGCGGCCGTGGCGCCGATGCAGCTCACGACAGCGCTCGTAGGCCGCTGTCAGATCTGTGCCCACCGAGTCTGTGCCCACCGAGTCTGTGCCCACCGAGTCTGTGCCCACCGAGCCTCCCGAAAGAAAATCGACTCACGAATCGACGCAACACGCAGCCTACGGTAATCTCCTCCCCGTGGCCAACGACATCCTCGTAGGAACCCCCCGCTACGGGGTCCCTTACCAGCCGGTCTCCTCGGAAGGCCTGGTCAACGCCGTCGAGGGGACATTGGCCGAGTTCCTGGCCGGCCAGATCGCCGCCTTCGACGCCGTCGACCCGGCGCTCGGCCGCTTCGCCCGGACCACTCGTGACCTGGTGCTGGCCGGCGGCAAACGACTCAGGCCCACGTTCGCCTATTGGGGCTGGCGGGGCGTGATCGGCAGCCGCGAGCCGGTCGACTCCGTCCTGCCCGCCCTGGCGGCGCTGGAGCTCATGCACACGTTCGCGCTGGTGCACGACGACGTCATGGACGGGTCCGCGACCCGCCGCGGCCGCCCCACCGCCCACCGCCTCTTCGCGGCCGAGCACGCCGGCGCGGGCCGGCTCGGCGACTCCGGCCAGTTCGGTGAGACGTCGGCGATCCTCGTCGGCGACCTCTGTCTCGTCTGGGCCGACCAACTGATCGCACAGACGGCGGTCACCACGGCGACGCTCTTCGGAGTCCGCGCGTGCTATGACCGGATGCGGGTCGAGACAGTCGCGGGGCAGTATCTCGACGTGCTGGGCGAGACACAGCCCCAGGAGTGGTCGCTCGACCGGGCGCTGGTGGTAGCCCGCCACAAGACGGCAAGCTACACGGTGCAGCGTCCACTCCAGTTCGGGCTCGCATTAGCCGGACCGATGCGCGGCGCGGCGCCCGCCATCAACGACGCCTATCAGACCTACGGCCTCGCGATCGGCGAAGCCTTCCAGTTGTGCGACGACCTTCTCGGGGTCTACGGAGACCCGGAGGTCACCGGCAAGCCGGCGAGTGACGACCTGCGCACCGGCAAGCCGACCGCCCTGCTGATGCTGGCCCACCGGCTCGCCACCCCCGCCCAGCGAGCCGAGCTGGCACAGACACCCGCCGGAGCCGTCATCCCCGCCGACGGCTCCGGCGGGCCCTCCCTCCCGGCCGTTCCGTCGCCGGATGGCGGTTCGGAAGACGCCGCGGTTCCGCAGCGCGCGCCCCTGCAACGTGCGCCGTCGGAAGCACAGATCGCCCGGCGGGCGGAAATAATCGCGGAGACCGGGGCGGTGACCGAGGTCGAGGCGATGATCCGGCAACGCGTCGACACGGCCGTCGCCGCACTGAGCAGCGCGCCCATCCACCCCGACGCGCGCGCCGCGCTCACAGACCTGGCGGTCACCGCCACCCACCGGCCAGCATGATGGGAACGCCGACCCGATCGGGCGTACGGGCAACCGCCGCGCGCACGCCACCGATCATGGTCGTGGCGATTCGGCCGCCCCTCGACCGTTTGGAGCTCATGACGTGCGAACAGTGACAGGACCGACCGACCACGTGGTCGTCGTCGGTGCCGGACTGGGCGGCCTGGCCTGCGCTCTCCACCTCGCCGCGGCCGGGCGCCAGGTGACGGTCGTGGAGCGCGAGCCGGTGCCGGGCGGCCGGGCCGGACGCCTCTCCGTCGACGGATACGAGTTCGACACCGGCCCCACCGTGCTCACCATGCCGGAGCTGATCGCCGAGCCGCTCGCCGCGGTGGGCGAGAAGCTGTCCGACTGGTTGGAGCTGATGCCGCTCGACCCGGCGTACCGGGCGTACTACCCCGACGGCTCCACACTGGACGTCCTGACCGACACCGTGCGCATGGCGGGCGAGATCTCCCGGGTCTGCGGGCCTCGCGAGGCCGACGGCTACCTCCGGTTCGTGGACTTCGCCCGCGGGCTGTGGCGGCTCGAACGCGACCACTTCATCGATCGCAACCTCGACAGCCCGGTCGACCTGCTCAACCTCAACCTGGTGAAGCTGCTGGGGATGGGCGGGTTCCGCCGGCTCCAGCCGAAGATCGACAAATACTTCCGTGATCCCCGTACCCAACGGATCTTCTCCTTCCAGGCCATGTACGCGGGCCTGGCGCCGCATGACGCTCTCGCGATCTACGCGGTGATCGCGTATCTCGACTCGGTCGCGGGGGTCTTCTTCCCCCGCGGTGGCATGCATGCCGTGCCGAAGGCGCTGGCCGGTGCCGCGGAGAAGCACGGCGTGCAGTTCCGTTACGAGACCGCGGTCACCAGCGTCGAGACGCGCCACGGCCGTGCGACCGGCGTCATCACCGACACGGGTGAGCGCATCGCCGCCGACGTCGTCGTCCTCAACCCCGACCTGCCCGTCGCCTATCGCGACCTGCTGCCGGCACAGGCGCAACGGCCCCGGAAGCTGCGGTACTCGCCTTCGTGTGTGGTGCTGCACATCGGCTCCGACCGGACCTATTCCAAGATCGCCCACCACAACATCCACTTCGGTGCCTCGTGGCGGGGCACGTTCGACGAGGTCATCCGGCAGGGTCTGCTGATGAGCGACCCGTCACTGCTGGTGACCAACCCCAGCCGCAGCGATCCGAGCGTGGCGCCGCCCGGCCGGCAGACCTACTACGTGCTTGCGCCGACGCCCAACCTCGACGCTGCGCGATTCGACTGGCGAGGCGGACTGGGCCGGCGGTACGCGGACGAGCTGCTGCGCGTGCTGGAGCAGCGCGGATACATCGGGTTCCGGGACGGCGTGGAGGTCGAACGGATCATCACGCCGGACGACTGGGCGGCACAGGGCATGGCCGCCGGCACGCCGTTCGCGTCGTCGCACACATTCGCTCAGACCGGCCCGTTCCGCCCGGGAAACTTGCATCCGTCACTACCCAACGTGGTGTTCACCGGCTCCGGCACGCAGCCCGGCGTGGGGGTTCCGATGGTGTTGATATCGGGAAAGCTGGCGGCTACTCGCATCACCGCAGCAACGGCAGACGGAGAGTTGGTGGGCGGACGCCATGAATGACGCAGAAGGGCACGTCGACATGACCGGGTCTCGCGAAACCCACCTCGTCGAGCTCGTCGACCCCGACGGGCTGGCCGTGGGCAAGGTGACGGTCGACGAGGCCCACCGCGCCCCGGGACTGTTGCACCGCGCCTTCTCCGTGTTCCTGCAGGACTCGTCCGGCCGGGTGCTGCTGCAACAGCGCGCCGCCGTCAAGACCCGCTTCCCCCTACGGTGGGCCAACACCTGCTGCGGCCACCCCATGCCGGGGGAACCCCTCGCCGTCGCCGCGAAGCGTCGCCTGGTCGAAGAGATCGGCGTGGACGGCGTCGAACTCAGCGAGGTGGGGGTGTATTCCTACTACGCGGAAGACCCCGCGACCGGACGCGTGGAGTATGAGTACGACCACGTGCTGGTGGGCCGCCTGGACGCCGACGCGACCCTCCTACCCGACCCGGACGAGGTGGCCGACGTGCGCTGGGTGTCGCTCGACGAGCTCAGGCTCGCCGCCTCCCGAGAACCCCGGGTGTACGCGCCCTGGCTACCCGGCGTCGCCGGCCGCCTCCACGAGCACCTCCACCCCGACGACACAACGGAGCGGTCAGGTGGCCGATGAGGCCCTGACGGCCGGCGCCGTCGCGCGCCGTCTGGGGGTAGCCGTCACCACACTGCGAACGTGGCACCAGCGGTACGGGCTGGGGCCGAGTCACCACGTGCCCGGACAGCACCGCCGGTACACGCCGGAAGACATGGAACGCCTCCAGGTCATGCGCCGCCTCACGGCGCAGGGGGTGGCGCCGGCTGAGGCAGCAGCTTGGGCGCGGCGGGTTCCCATGCCGATCGACGTGGCTCGGCCTTCGGCTGCGGCCGAGCCCGCATCCGGCGAGTCCTCGACGGGCGGTGAACCGCCGGGCCGCGGCGGGTCGATCGGTGCGGACCAGAGGCACGCGACCGGCGGGGAACGTGCCAGTGACGCAGCCGCCGAACCACGCGACGGTGATGCGGGGACCCGGCTCGGCGGGCATCACACGAACGAGCGGGACGCCGATCCCGACGCCAGCCCGGGCACTGGGTCTGGGTCTGGGTCTGGGTCTAGCGCTGGCCCCGGCGGCCAGGGCGAGGCGGGACTTGGCCGCCAGGCCGCCTCCGGACGCGGGATGGCGATCGACTCCGCCTGGCCCGAGGTCACGGGCCGCCTCCGGGTGACCATGCGGGACGGTGGCGGGCACACCATCCGTACCGGCAGGGCTGGACCCGCCGCCCGGGGCCTGGCCCGCGCCGCCATGCGGCTCGACGGGCCGGCGCTGCGCGATCTCCTCGAGATGACCGTGGTCAGCCGCGGCGTCGTCGGCGCTTGGGACGAAGTGATCATGCCCGTGCTGATCGGCATCGGCGACCGGTACGAGGCCACCAGGCGCTTCATCGAGGTCGAGCACCTGATCTCGCGGAGTGTGACGGAGGTGCTGGGCTCGGTGCCCCGGCCGCCGAGCAGCCGCACCCCCCGGATTCTGCTCGCCGCGGCCGACGAGGAACAGCACACTCTTCCCCTCGAGGCACTCGCGGCTGCGCTGGCCGAAGCCGGAGTGCCCAGCCGACTGCTCGGCGCGCGGGTGCCGCCTCAGGCCTTGAACGATGCGGTTGCGCGTACGGGACCGATCGCGGTGGTGCTGTGGTCGCAGCTGCCGGAAACCGGGGATCCGGGGCAGTGGGTGCGGTTGCTGTCCTCCGGGCACGGGCTGTTGCTCGCCGGGGCGGCCGGGCCGGGGTGGCCCGTCGAGGGCCTGCCGGAGGGAGTCGTGCGGATCGGCAGCCTGCGCGAGGCGGTCCGGCTGGTGACGATGGCAGTCGCCCCGGACGGGACCGACGCGGCGGAAGCAGAACAAGCACGTCGTCGCCGCTGAGCCATCCTTGCTCGTCACTGTCAGCGCGTGACCCGAGCGCGGCACCTGGCAGTCGCGAGCGCGCAAAGGCGACGCGACCTCGCCGATAACCCCGCGGGCGTGCGGCACTGGCAGCCGCGAGCGGCGCGAAGGCGACGCGAGCCTGCCGATAGGCCCCATCGCCGATAACCGCCTCGAGTCGCGTCGGACGGGACCGCGGGTGGGAGCTCTTGCGGCTGCTGGGATGCGTCGTTGACGACGCGGCCGGCATGGGAAGCGGGGAGTGGCGCTCGGCACACCTCTACCCCCGACCGCCTCGGTCGGCGCTCGTTTTTGCTGGTCACAGCGACGACCCGGCGAAGGGGATACCGGTTTGGATGAGGGGCACGGCATCACGTATGCTTTCCAAGCCTCAAGCGGGGCCGGTTGGGGCCCACACCGCAGGAATTGTGAATGTGCAATGATGGCGGAGTTGCCCTCATCGTCTAGTGGCCTAGGACGCCGCCCTTTCAAGGCGGTAGCACGGGTTCGAATCCCGTTGGGGGTACGGACCACCTCGGTCAGAGCACGTGGTAAGAATGAGCACCATCAGCAAGGTCCTGTGGAGCAGTTGGAGTGCTCGCCGCCCTGTCAAGGCGGAGGTCGCGGGTTCAAGTCCCGTCAGGACCGCCAGCGCCCAGTCGCGTGGAGTTTCACGCGGCACGGCCAGGTAGCTCAGTTGGTACGAGCGTCCGACTGAAAATCGGAAGGTCGGCGGTTCGACCCCGCCCCTGGCCACCAAGCCTCTCGCCGGGCTTTGAGCACCGCCCACCTGCGGAAACGCACGGTGGGCGTTCTGCTGTCCGGTCACCTTGGGATCGCTGATCTCAGTTCTCAGTCGATCCCCGGGCCAGCTCAATCAGCGGGGGCGCACAACGCCGTACGGCCCCCAGGCGCCCGCGCGCACTGCACATTGGTCGGCAACTGGGCTCGAAGGCATTGCGGCCGGCGGGCGCAGTGTCGGCTACGCCGAGCGAGGCGGCAGCCCGCTATCACAGGACGTCCAGCACGTCGGCCATCACCGCGGTAAGGCTGGGCACCTGCTTCTGCAGGGCCTTCTGCCCGCCGCCAGGGTTCACCATGACCATGACGTACGCGTTGCCGGAGTGCGTCGCTATGCCGTACTCACCCTCGTCGAACCAGGCGAAGCCGCCGTTGTCGCCGGACGCCGGCACGGTGACGAAGTCCGCGGAGAACCCCGACGAGGAGACCTGTTCCGCGTCGGCGAGCGCCGTGGCTTGAGCTGTGCCGCTCTGACCACGAAACGCCCGCACGTCGACCTCGATGCCCGGCTGAGCAGACCCCGGCTTCGAGTATTGGCAGATGACATAGTCCATCTGCGCGCCCGGCACGAGTCGGTTCAGTGTCCGTTGCTCGCTGGGACCTGTCTGGCCCTGACGCCTTTCGCCCTTCGCTTCGATGCCGAACGGCGGAGCGGACAGGCTGGGGCAGCCGTCGGCGAAGATCTGGTCAGCCGGATTCGATGCCGCTGACGACGCTGTGGCCGCCTTCGCCTTCGGAGTGCAGCCGGCAACCGCCATCAGCAGTACCCCCCGCGACCCAGGCCCATCGCAATCCGGAACCCACCGTGACTCCCCGTTCCCGTGCCCCAGCGAGCCTGAACGATACGGCCTTCTATGGCTTCAGGTCGATCGACGCCCGGAAGGAGCCGTCCATCTCGAACGGCACCGACAGATGCTCATGCGTCACCACCCACCGCCCCTCCCGCTTGCACAGCCCCAAAGTCGCCCGGAACCACAGACTGAAACTCTCCGCCTGCCCCACCGGCGTAGCCGTCAGGCAGTTGAGGCTGGTGCAGTACGCGACGTCCCCGCCCCCCGTAACGGCAAGCTCCGTGACCTCCATGTTGATCGGCCCTTCGAACGTCCCCAACCATGCCGTGACCCCCTCCGTCGTACTGGCCGACTGCCGGAGCGGCGGAGCCAGCGTGTATTCGACGATGTCGGGGGCGTTGTGCTGCAGCATCGCTGCGGCGTCCTTTGCCGCCACGGCGGCCGCGCGTTCCAGGACGATGGTGCGGATCTCTTCCATGGGTCCTCCTCGGGAGTGCTGTCATCCAGGATGTCGAAGCCGGCGTCCGGGTTTCGACGTCTCGGTGAAAGATGGCGGAAAGCCGAGGAGGCGTCATGAAGTACCTGATCCTGATTCAGTCGAACGAACGGTCGCTCGCCGTGTGGGAGACCCTCACCGATCAGCAGCGCACGGACTTCGGGGTGGGGCATCTCAAGCTCACCGAGGAGATGGCCGAGGCCGGGGTGCATGTCGCCTCCGAGGGCCTTGCCGATCCTTCGCTCGCCCGGTGGGTTTCGGTGCGGGACGGGCGTACGGTCGCCTCCGATGGGCCGTTCGCCGAGGTCAAGGAGCATCTGGCCGGGTTCTATCTGATCGACTGCGCCGATCTGGACGAGGCTGTCGCGTGGGCCGCCAAGGTGCCCGATGCCGCGTACACGCAGGTGGAGGTGCGGCCCGTGCTCGACATGAGCGGGTGGGAGTTCTGATCGAGGATCTGCTGCGGGACTGTGCGCCGCAGGTGCTGGCTGCTGTCGTACGGCGGTACGGGGACTTCGACACGTGTGAGGACGCCGTGCAGGAGGCCCTGCTCGCCGCCGCCCAGCAGTGGCCGATCGACGGGGTGCCCGAGCGGCCGAAGAACTGGCTGATCACCGTTGCGGCGCGGCGGCGGATCGAGTTGTTGCGGAACGAGGCTGCGCGGCGGCGGCGGGAGGATGCCGTTCGGTACGAGCCACCCGCGGCGCTCGTGTCGTCCGTCGACGACTCGCTGACGCTGCTGCTGTTGTGCTGCCATCCGGCGCTGACCACCGCGTCGCAGGTGGCGCTGACGTTGCGGGCCGTGGGCGGGCTCACCACCGGCGAGATCGCCCGGGCGTTGCTCGTGCCGGAGGCCACCGTCGGGCAGCGGATCAGCCGGGCCAAGCAGCGGATCCGGGACGCGGGGGCCACGTTCCGCCTCCCGCCGCCGGAGGAGCTCGAGGCGCGGCTGGTCGCCGTACGGCAGGTGCTGTATCTGATTTTCAACGAGGGGTACACCGCCAGCTCCGGCGTGCGGCTGCAGCGGGTGGAGCTGACCGCTGAGGCCGTACGGCTGACCCGGCAGTTGCGGGCCCGGCTGCCCGACGACGGTGAGACAGCCGGGCTGCTGGCGTTGATGCTTCTGACGGACGCGCGGCGGCCGGCGCGGACCCGGGCCGATGGTGCCCTGGTGCCGCTCGCCGAGCAGGACCGGTCGTTGTGGGACGGCGCCGCGATCGCCGAGGGCGTCTCGCTGATCACGGGGACGCTGGCGCGGGCGCCGATCGGGCCGTACCAGATTCAGGCCGCCATCGCGGCGATCCATGACGAGGCCGCGCATGCCGGCGACACCGACTGGCCGCAGATCCTCCGCCTGTACGGGATCCTCGACGCCCTCGCCCCGGGGCCGATGGTGACGCTCAACCGGCTCGTCGCGGTCGCCGAGGTGCACGGGCCCGGGGCGGCGCTGGAGCAGCTCGCGGAGGTGGACGGCGAGCCGGCGCTGCGCGGGCATCACCGGGTGGCGGCCGTGCGTGCCCACCTGTTGGAAAAGTCCGGCGATCGGCCCGCGGCCCGCACCGCCTACCTGGAGGCGGCCCGCCGCACCCTGAGTGCACCCGAGCAGCGCTATCTGACGGCGCGAGCCACCGCTCTGGGCTGATGCCGGGTCGGACTCGCTGTCCTCCGCACCGGCCGCACCCGCTGGTCTGCTGGTCACATGCACCTCGTTCACAACTCACGGCTACCGGGTGGAAATCGTGTCCCGGCGGCAGCGGCCGATCTTTCAGACGTCTGAGCAAATGGCGATCGGGGGGTACGTCGTGGGGATTTCCGAGCAGGGTTGGGCCGGTGCACGCCGGCTGGGTATCAAGACCATGACCGGTGTGCTCGCCGCGGGCCTCGTGGTGGGCCTCGGTGCACCCCAGGTCGCCTCCGCCGACGCGCCCGCTCCCGCCGTGGTGCAGGGTGCGGCACCGAGGATCCAGGCGTTCGAGGCCACCCGCGTCATGCCGCTGGGCGACTCGATCACCCGGGGCACCGGCTCCCCGACCCGCAGCTCCTACCGGATGGCCCTCTCGGAGCGCCTGCTCAAGGGCGGGTTGGAGATCAACTACGTCGGGTCGCAGAGCGACGGCACCGGTTCGGACATCAATCACGAGGGGCACGGCGGCTGGACCATCGACGAGCTCTCCTCGGAGCTGGACGGCTGGCTGGACACGTACCGTCCGGACGTCGTCCTGGTGCACGCCGGCACGAACAACATCACCCAGGGCGACAGCCCCGCCGCGACGGCCCGCAAGCTGTCGGCGATGATCGACCAGATCCGCGCGGCGCGGCCGGACGCATACATCCTCGTTGCCAAGATCGTCAGGTCGCGGGTGCCGCGGGAGGCCGCCCGGGACCGGGCCTACAACCGGCAAATCCCCAAGCTGGTCGCGCAGAAGGACGATGCCCGGATCACGGTGGTCGACCAGTCCTCGGTCTCCGGCATCGACCTGCACGACCTGCACCACCCGAACGACTTCGGCTACTCGAAGATGGCCTGGAACTGGTACCGGGGCATGGCGCGGGTGTTCGGCACCTCCGGCGACACCGGCCCCAACCCGTACCGGGCGCGGAACGCGGTCCGCTGCCTGGCCACCAAGGTGACCGTCGACGGCGAGCAGCACCACCGCACCGAGTGCCGCACCTGGACGCTGCGTACCGCGACGGTGAAGGTCAACGGCGTCAACCGCCGGGTCCGTGCCTGGCAGACGCTGCGGGAATACAAGGAGACCTATCAGGTACGGGTGAACGGCAAGGTCGAGACCCGCACCCGCGTCGTCCAGCGCTGGACCGGCGCCGGCAACCTGCTGAACATCTAGCCGTTCGCCGCCATCTCGAGGACCCCGGACACGTCGAGCACCCGGTGGACGATCCCGCGCGCGTTGGTGACGGACAGCTTCACGCCGGCCGCGCGCGCGGCGACGTATCCCTCGATCAGCGCGCCCAAGGCCTCGCTGTCCAGGAACTGGACCTGGTCGAAGTCGACGACGATCCCCCCGGCGCCGTCCTCCTCGATCGCCTCCGCCAGGACCGACTGCAGATCGTCCCGGGCGTTGATGTCGAAGTCACCGGACAGCCGGACGACACCCGGCTCCCGGGTGATCGTGTAGTAGGCGTCGGTCATCGACGTGATCATAGGTCAGCCCGGTACGGGAAACTCAGCCCAGACGTGTTTGGTGTTGCCCTGCACGTACCAGCCCATCTCCAGCGAGAACTTCTGCGCCAGCAGTAGCCCCAGGCCGCCCTGGCCGAGCGGCCGCTTCGCGGCGTACTCGGGCACCGAGTCGGGCGAGTGGTCGCAGACGTCGAGGTAGAAGTGGTCGCCGGCCCGCCCGAGCCGGACGATCGTCGGCGGCAGCCCGTGCCGCAGCGCGTTGGTGGCCAGTTCGGTCGCGACCAGGACGACCTTCTCGGGCACCTCGTCCAGGGCGGCGCCGTCGGCGAGCACCTCACCGGTGATGGCCTTGTGCAGGGACGCCCTCAGGATCTTCAGCTGCCGCGGACTGTCCAGCGCCCACTGTTGCAGCTCGGTCATGCTCGGCGGGCTCTGCGCGCTGATGGAGGCCATGCAGGACTTATGCCCGCCGGGTCCGCCGATCATGTGTGCCGGTCGGACAGTTTGACCTTTCTTGCACGGACCTAGCGCAACCGCCGTGTCTTCCGTACCTCTATCCGGGAACCAAGTTCGCGGGAGGAACCGACGGTGAAATTCAAGAACGCGGAGGAGCAGGCCGCCTGGACGCTCGCCGAGGCGCTCAGCGAGAAGGGGATGGGGTGCATGCGGGAGGCCGAGCAGGCCGCCGAGAACTTCCGCGCCGGCAAGATGCAGATGCGGCGTAACTTCAAGGCCCGGGGCCTGTCCGACGTGGACGCCGACATCCGCTGGTCGGGGATGACGCAGGCCAAGAAGGCGCTCGCCGACAACGGCTGGTACATGGCGCAGGCGACCATGTACAACGAGGCGGCCGCCGCGCAGTACGCGAAGGCGCTCTACCTCAAGAATTGCGTAGGCCCCTAGCGCCACCCAGGTCCGCGGCACGACCGGCCGCATAGCCGTCGTGGCGGCCGGTCCCCGCCAGCCGGCGCGGGCCGAGGCGGGTCAGCCTCGGGTACGTCTCGTCGCGCCGGCGCTCGACCAGCTCGGTGCGGTCCACCAGGACGAGGGCCGCACCCGGGGCGGCGGCGGCCGCTTCCTGCTCCGCCGCGGTGAGGCGCGCCCGGATCGCCTCGGTGAAGCCGACCAGCCAGGAGCGGCGGAACGCGGCCGGGTGGTCGTAGCTCGGCACGGCGACGGCGGCCAGGCCGTGCGCCGCCTGGATCAGCAGCGAGGTGAAGAGCAGCTCCACGCGTTCCAGGTCGGCGCCGTGCCCGAAGAGATGCACTCGGGCCGTGCCACGCCGGTCGAGGTGCACGGCCTTGCAGCGCAGAGCGATGGCGACAGCTCCGAGCAACGCGGCCTTGTCGCGGGAGTACGGCGGTTCGACCGTCAGCACCCGATCGCCGACCGGGTCGAGGGCCGGGTCGGCGCCGGCGAGCAGCGCCTGGTCGATGCCGTACTTGGCGATGAGCTCCGCGGCCTTGGCCATGAACGCCTCGGCCTCGGGCGGCGTACAGGCGGGATCTTCGGCCTTGGCGAGCAACTTCCGAACGCGCGCGAGAAGCGGATCCTCGGTCATGCTGAGCTGGCAAGGGCATGTCCTCCTGGCCCTTGCTTCGCTGCGGTGCAGTCGGTCATGCCGCTCTGTGTCGAAGAGTGGCGACGGTAGAGCCGGCGAGCGCGAGCAGGCAGTCCGGGAGCTGGCCGTCGGCGATGGCGGCGCCGAACAGCGCCTCGCCGGTCGGGATGTCGCCGTTCACGTACGCGCTCACGAACCGGGCCACCCAGCGCTTGTCGTACCGCGCGTCGTCGATCCCGGGGAAGTCGAGGGTCCACGCGCCGCCGGTGGGCACGTTCTGTCCCACCATCGTCGCGGCGAGGCACCAGGCCACGTCGTACGCCCCCACGACGCCCGAGCGGTCCACCACCGCGTCGAACGTGCCGACCACAGCGTCGCTGTCGCCGCTGAGCGCGCAGTGCAACACCTGCGCCGCGTCGTCCAGTGCGTGCTGTGGTACGTCGGTCACGTCAAGAAAGGTACGCGGATTCGTCAACCGACGCCGCTCAAGCGCCCCGCAGCAGGCACGTGAGCCGCGCGGTGCAGACCCGGTCGCCGTCGTGGTCGGTGATGACGACCTCGTAGGTGACCGCCGTGCGGCCGCGGTGCACCGGGGTGGCGACGCCGGTGACGACGCCGGACCGGACGGCCTTGTGATGGGTGGCATTGATGTCCACCCCCACGGCGAACGGGCGGTCGACGGTCGCGCCGTGCATCACCGCACCGACGGAACCGAGGGTCTCCGCGAGCACGCACGAGGCCCCGCCGTGCAACAGCCCGTACGGCTGGGTGTTGCCCTCCACGGGCATCGTGGCGACCACACGTTCCGGGGTCGCCTCGGTGATCTGAATGCCCATCCGCTCGCCGAGGGCGCCCGCGCCCCCGCTGCCGAGAAGGGCCTGCATGCCGTCCGCCGCTGTGCTCACGTCGGGCAACGTTACCGGGGGGTTGACCGGGGCCCTACGTTGATACGGACCGAGTCCGCAGCCCAGCGAGGAGAGAACCATGAGCGAGCCCCAGGAGATCGTGGAGACCCGCGGGGACGACCGCGTAGACCTGCTCGCCTCCGACACCAACGGTGACGGCAAGCCCGACGTCTGGGTCTCGGACACCGACGGTGACGGCAAGCCCGACCTGTTCCAGTTCGACACCGACAACGACGGCAAGGTCGACATCACGATGGTCGACCTCGACCAGGACGGCAACCCGGACATGATCGTCGACGGGGACGGCGGCCTTCCTCCGTCCGTCTGACGTCCGCGGCTCAGCCGCCGCCGAGCGCGCTGATCGCCGCCCAGAGCACCGCGACGGCGAGGGCCGTGGAGAAAACCGCCGAGGCGGTACGCCGCCACGGCCCCTTGCCGTCGGGGACGACCGCCTCCGGGTGCCCGAGCCGGGTGAGGGTGCGGCGCTGCCGGCGTACCTCGTGACACCAGCGGCTCAGGTCCGGCGTACCGCGGCTGATCTCGACCGCCAGCCGGGCCTGGGCGCGTTGCAGGCGCCGTACCGCTGCTCGGGCGCGGAATCCCGCCCGGACCCGGGCGTGCCGGCGAGCACTGGCCCGGCGCGACCCGAACTTGAGGGCTTCGACCTCCGCCGGCGTTACCAGCTCCGGATCGTCGAGCGTCGCGAGCTGCGCGGTGTAGTAGTCGGCCTCGCGGTCGTGCGCCGCCCGCACCAGCAGCCAGATCAGCAGCAGCGGCGGGAGCCCCTTGAGCACGAGGACGGCCAGCAGCGCCACGGCGCCGTTGCCGAGCCCGTCGCGCAGCAACGGCGAGTTCCACAGCACGTGCGACGCCCAGGCGCCGAGCACGGCGAGCATGGCGACGGCGAGGCGGGTACGCAGCGTACGGTCACCGCGCACGACCAGATAGCCGATCCCCGCCCCGGCCAGCGCCCCGAACAGGGTGTGGCTCCACACCCCGGACACGAAGCCGCGGAGCAGGAACGTGGTGACGACCGGCTCGATGTGGTCGCCGCGGCCGGCCAGCGCGACGGCGCCCATCGCGTACACGATGTCCTCGACGATCTGGAATCCGAGGCCGACCATCGCGCCGTAGACGACACCGTCGAGCACGCTGTTGACCTGCTCGCGGGCGATCAGCACGACGGCGACCACGCCGAGCGTCTTGGCGACCTCCTCCACGGTCGGGCCGGCCAGCGCGGCACCCCAGTCCGCGGCCAGATGTGGTGAACCGAGCTTGGCGATGATGTCGTCGAGGGCCGCGCTGCCGGGGATGGAGACGGTCGTCGCGACCAGTCCGCCCCAGGCGAACGCCAGGACCAGCAGGGCGGGCGGCTCGCGCTCGAGGAAGTCGAGCTCCGAGACGACGAACCAGAACGGCACGGCCAGCACGGCGAAGAGGGTGGTCGCCGTGAAGAGCGCCCACGGGTACGCGGCAGCGAACTGCGCCGTGATCATCGTCATCCGCCAGGCGCCGGCGAGGAGTACGGCGAGCACGATCCAGAACGCGGGCCGGCGTACCAGCCCGAGATCCGGGTCCGGGCCTGGTTGCACCGGCGCGGATCGGGCGCTGCGCAACCGGGGCTCCGCCGTCATCCGGCCCGCTCCGGCGCGTACCGGAGGGTTCTGGTGCTGGCGTCGATGGCCGGCAGCGAGCGGCCCAGGTCCAGGTCGGCGCCGCTGACGGTGACCTCGATGGTGTGGCCGTCGGCGACGAAGACCGCGTACCGGCCGCCGCGACCGGGGGCGCTGTAGCCGCCCTGGACGCCGGCCAGGCCGCCGGCCGTCGCGACGGTCAGCTCGGTGCCGGTGACCTGATAACCGGCCGTGCCGGTGATGCGCTGCCGCAGCCGCAGGACCGCGGTCTGCAGGGTGCCGTCGTACGGCTGGACGGTGACGAGGTAGCGGACAGGCCCGAGCCGGAACAGCACGGTGCCCGAGTCCTCGGTCGGACGGGTCTCGGTGACGTCGATGCGTGCGCCGGGCGGCGGCACGACGGTCACCCCGCCCCCGATCTCGTACGGGCGGTTCATGGGCACTGCGCGTTCGGCGGGCAGCATCCGGTTGAGCGCCGGTAGCCCGAAGGCCAGAGCGCCGAGGGCCATTACTAGGGCGATCGCACCGAGGAGATTCGTTCGCTGACTCCCGGTAACCCTCCCCATCCCCATACGCTAACGGTCCGCGCGTACGGGCTTCGGATGGAGAGTGTTTTGTCCGTTTACTCGGAACGTTCGCGGAAATGTCCCGCCGGCACGACGGCGGTGAGCCACACGCCGTTGGCGCTGAGGTGGAAGACGTGCCCGACCTCGGCCATGGCGGCCGCATCCACCTCGAGAATCGCGACCTCCGCCGCCCGGCGGCGACCGACGCGCAGCGCCGTGGCCACGTCGGGCGAGAGGTGGACGTGGTGACGGCTCCGCGGACGCAGCCCCTCGCGCACGATCGAGGGCAGGTTGGCGCGGGGCGTGCCGTGGAACAAGGTCGCGGGCGGATCCGCCGGCGGCAGGTCGAGGTCGACGTCCACCCGGCGGGAATGACCCTGGCTGGCGCGGATGCGCTCCACGCCGTCGGTGCCGGTCGCGATCGCGAACCGGGACTTGTCATTGCCGGCGACGACGACCTCGAGCTCGGCACGGGTGATCTTCAATGCGGTGAGCAGGTCGGTGACCGGGACCCAGCCGCCAGGGTCCAGGGTCAGGCCGGCGACCTCGGGCCGGTGCCGCAGCACGAGCGACATGCGCTTGCTGAGGCGAACCTGCTCCCGGGTCAACGCGCTCACGGATACAACTCCATGACCGCAAGGTAGTAAGGCCGGTCCTCGGTGTCGACGGATTTCAGCCGCCACGGGGTGCCCTCGAGCAGCTTCTCCAGCTCGTCCACGGAACAGTTGAGGTAGTCGAACCAGTCGGTGGCCAGCAGGCGGTAACGCAGCCGCAGGCGCAGCTGGCCGCCGAGCCGGCCCCGCTCGCGGTTGCGGCGGTGATAGGCCACGTGCACCGGGTCCGTCGTCCCGTACGGGTCGGAGCCCTGGGCCACGATCCGCGCGCCGGGCCGGGCCAGGGCGGCGAGCGCCGCAAGGAAGCCGGGGGCGCGCTCCGGTCCCTCCAGCAGACCCAGGTTGTTGCCGAGCAGCAGGAACGTGTCGTAGCGGGTGGTCGTACGTGCGTAGTCGTCGACGGTGGCGATGACCGTGTCCCGCAGTCCCCGCTCGCGCGCGACCTGGACGGCGCCGGGCGAGATGTCCAGCCCGGTCACGGCCATGCCCCGGCGTTGCAGCTCGAGCGCCGTACGCCCGGCCCCGCAGCCGATGTCGAGCACGGCGCCCCGGCAGAGTCGCAGTGCGCGGACGTCGTGCGGCTGCCACTCGGCGGGCTCGGCGAGGTAGTGGTCCGCGGGAGCGCCGTTGATCAGGCCGTCGTCGCGCTCGATGATCTCGATGACCGGCCGGGGCACCCGCCCGCCGGCCAGGGGGCGCGGGCCGATTCCGGTGCGTACGGCGTACGCGTCCCGGATCAACTCGCCGAACACGTCGCCGATCGCTGGCTGATCCATCGAGGGTTGTTCACGACCTACCTTGAGTTGCTCCTTGCCGCAGGTTAGCAACAAGGTCTCCACCGTCGTGAACAATGCTCGCCGTCACTACTCTTGAGACATGGCGACGTTGGAGCAAATCGGTGCCGAGAAGTACGTCTCGCTGACGACGTTCCGCAAGGATGGCCGCGCCGTCGCGACCCCGCTCTGGGTCGTGCCCGACGGCGCCGGCCTGGCGTTCTGGACGCCGCAGGGCACGGGCAAGCTGAAGCGGATCCGCAACAGCGGCCGGGTCACGGTCGCCCCGTGCGACATGCGCGGCAACCTGAAGGGCGAGGCGATCGAGGCGACAGCGCGCATCGGCGACGAGGCCGATCGGGTACGGGTGGGAGAGCTGCTCAAGCGCAAGTACGGCCTGATGGGCCGCCTCACCCTGCTCGGCAGCCGGCTCCGCCGCGGTGTGCACGGCACGACGACGATCCTGGTGTCGTAGAGCCGAAAAAGGGGCGATCGCCTTCCCCGGCGCTCGCCCCTTCTATCGATCTTTCGGTCGACTGCGGTTCGTTCAGTCGCCCTGCCGCTGCGTGGGAATCTGTCCCTGCAGCAGAGCGCGAACCTCCGACTCCCGGTAGCGACGGTGCCCGCCCAGGGTGCGAATTGCGCTGAGCTTGCCCGCCTTGGCCCACCGGGTGACGGTCTTCGGGTCGACTCGGAACATCGACGCCACCTCGGCCGGTGTTAGTAGCGGCTCAGGATCGTGCGTACGCGATGCCATCGGTCACTCCTCCACAGGTACCTAAAGACATCGGCCGGGGTCCCGCCGGCCGGTGCGTCTCTCATGGTCCGGCTAGTCCCCGATGTCCGACATGGGCCGAACGGCCGAACGTCCCTAGATAGACGGTTGAAGCATGACCGATTTATCCCGGTTTTATACGCCAGAAAGTGTCTTGTTTGGACCGAAAATCACGCTTCGGCAGTCCCCGATTACGAAGAGTATTCGCCTTAGAAGCGGCTCCCGGGGTGCCGTTCCGTGCCCGTTCGTCCCATTCTTGCTGGTCAACAGCGTGACCAGTGTCGATCAATTGCAGCGCTCGAGCAACTGCACCGCTCGCCACCGCGCGACGAGCTTCTCGTACGCCTCCGTGGCCGCGTCGGCGTCGCCCCGGGAGAGTGCCGTCAGGCCGGCCGCCACCAGTCCGGGTGAATCGTCATCCTTGAGGGAGTCGTCCGGGAGCAGACCGGTGAGGCCGCCGTAATCCAGCTCCACGATCGAACGCGGGTGGAACTCCTCGAGCCAGCGCGTACCCTCCTCGACCGCCTCGGTGATCGGGGCGTCGCCCAGCGACTTACGCAGCACCGAGACGCCGCGATGAGCCCGTCGGCGGGCCTTGGAGATCTCGGTGCGGTAGCGCAGGGTTCGCCGCTCTCCCGTCAGTTCGATCTCCCGCTCGTCGAGGTCCACGAAGACGAACCAGCGCAGCGGCACACCCCACGTGGCGATCTGCTCGTGCACCCGGGGCACGCCGCGCTCCAGCACCTTCGCGCCGCTGCGCCAGTCCTCCACGATCGCCTTCGCCTGCCCCGCCAGCACCGGCGGCACGAACGCGTCGGCGAGCACGCTCGGCACCCCGTCCCGGGCGTTCAGCGCCGCCTCGGCGACGCGCAGCCGCAGGTTCCACGGGCAGACGAGCAGGGTGTCGCCCCACTCCAAGACATAGGCCTCGTCCGGCAGGTCGGGCAGCCGGGTCCAGCCGGCACCGAGCGCCTCCAGCACGGCGGTGCGCTGCCGGACCGGCCCCTCGGCGGGGCCGAGGGCCCGCCCCTCCCGCGCATACCGGCGCCAGAAAACCTGGCGGTCCCGGTCGAAGGCGGTCAGCGGCTCGTAAACGCGCAGGTACGACGCGAACAGTGACGGCACGGCGCGATCCTTTCACGAAATCGTGGTCGATAGCCCCTCCGCGCGTAGCCAATCGGGTGGCTCCGGGCACGCCCGCCGTCGGCGCGGCTCGTCGCGAGCCGTCATGAGCGGCCGGTGAGGGCCTAAGCTCGCTCATGTCCGGCACGACCCCGCCGGCGCAGGCAGCGCGCCCCACAAAGGCGCACACCGCAGACACTCAGGAGAGAGCAGCATGGGCGTGTTCGTAAGCAGCGACGGCACCGACGCCGCCGGGCACGAGCAGGTCGTCTTCTGCCAGGACCGGCACACCGGCCTGAAGGCGATCATCGGTATCTACTCCACGGCCCTCGGGCCCGCGCTGGGCGGCACCCGGTTCTACCCGTACGAGAGCGAGGAGGCGGCCGTCACCGACGTGCTGAACCTCTCGCGCGGCATGGCGTACAAGAACGCCCTGGCCGGCCTCGACCTCGGCGGCGGCAAGGCAGTGATCTGGGGCGACCCGGTGCAGGACAAGTCGGAGGGGCTGCTGCGGGCGTACGGCCGCTTCGTGGAATCGCTCGGCGGCCGCTACTACACCGCCTGCGACGTCGGCACGTACGTGCCGGACATGGACATCATCGCGCGCGAGACCCGGTACGTGACCGGCCGCAGCGTCCAGCACGGCGGCGCCGGGGACTCTTCGGTGCTGACCGCCTGGGGCGTCTTCCAGGGCATGCGCGCGGCGGCCGAGCACACGTGGGGCAGCCCGACGCTGGCCGGGCGCAGGGTCGGCGTCGCCGGTCTCGGCAAGGTCGGCAAGTACCTCGCGGGTCACCTGATCGAGGACGGTGCCTCGGTGGTCGCCACCGATGTCAACGCCGCCGCGCTCGAGTGGGCCCGCACGACGTACCCCCAGATCGATCTGGTCGCGGACACCCAGACCCTGATCACGAGCGACATCGACGTGTACGCCCCGTGCGCGCTGGGCGGCGCCCTCGACGACGACACCGTGCCGGCGCTGCGCGCCAAGATCGTGACGGGTGGCGCGAACAACCAGCTCGCCCACCCCGGCATCGAGAAGATGCTCGAGGAGCGCGGCATCCTCTACACGCCGGACTACGTGGTGAACGCCGGCGGCGTCATCCAGGTGGCCGACGAGATCGAGGGCTTCAACTTCGACCGCGCCAAGCTCCGCGCCACCAAGATCTTCGACACGACCAGCCAGATCCTCCGCCTCGCCGACGACGAGGGTGTGCCGCCGGCGGTGGCCGCCGATCGCCTCGCGGAGCGCCGGATGGCCGAAGTCGGACGGCTCCGCAGCATCTACCTGGGTTGAGGCTTTTGTACACCGTCGCGCGTCGCGTCCCGGGGCCGTCGCGACGCGCGACGGTGGTACACGTAACCCGAGGTGCCGAAGGCGGCATCGTCCATGTACCGTAAGACCCACGAGAGATGCCTGACGTCATCGGGGCCCGCCTTCGGGCTGCCCCGAATTCTGTGCGAGGGGGTCGAGCCATGGGGCGCGGCCGTGCTAAGGCCAAGCAGACAAAGGTGGCCCGGGAGTTGAAGTACCACTCCCCGAACACCGACCTCACCGCCTTGCAGCGCGAACTGGCGGGTGCTGGTAAGTCCGACCATCACTTCGACGACGACGACGACAATGTCGTCGACGACGAGGATGACGACGATCCGGACGACGAGCCCGACCGTTGGTCGCCTTCGAGGCGCTGACCCGTATTGCACAGAGCACGCGGCTTCCCGCGTGCTTCCGTGTGTCGAGGTCGTTCCGGCAGTTCATGATGCCCACGCAGCCTGATCGCGCGGGCATCATGTTCTGCTCGTAGCCGTTCACGCCTCCACCGCGGGTGGTGCCTTCGGCATGTCCAGATTCGGTCAGCGACGGCGGCCGCCTCGGGCCGCCGCCACCGCTCACCGCCCGGCGCCGGTCAGCGCGGCCGGTTGTTCCAGTTGTAGAACGTCGGGATGTTCTCGAAGTGGTTCCAGGCGCAGACCGCCGACCCTTCACCGGCCGTCGTCTCCTCGCGCTGCTGCCGCGCCTCGTCCGCCTCCTGGATGAGGGCGGCCAGACCTGTGCGGGTGTCGCGCACCCGAGCCGTCACGGGATCCGTCTCCACGCGGTCAGACGGCCGTGGGCTCGTGATCTCGGGCATGGTCCAGCACTCCCTCCAGTAGGCGAATCTTGCTGTTGCGGCAGTGGTCGGTGATCGTGACATCGAACCGGCCGCGCTCGAAGTAGCGGTTGGCCGCGTGGGCACCCCCGCAGAAGCCGAAGTACGGGCACTGGGCGCGGCACGCCTCCACGCCGTCCAGGAACTCCCGGATCCACGGTGTCCCGCTCGCCCCGGCGAGGATCTCCGCGAGCGGGGTGGCGAGCACGTTGCCGCTGCTGAAGTCGCCGTACCGGGCATCCGAGAAGCCGGCGAGCTCGGGCGAGAGCAGGACCACGCTGCCGTCGTGGGCCACGGTCGGGATCGGGTCGAGGCGCCGGGGCAGCACATCGTCGGCCGTACCGTCGAGGACCGCCGCCGCGTAGCGCAGCGACCATTCGACCTCGCGCAGGTGGATCCGGGGATCGCGCCGCCAGGCGCCGACCAGCTCGGCCCAGAAGGCGGTCACGTCCTCCTCGGGATGCCGGTTGGCGCGGACGTTCACGCCCTCCAACTCCTCGACGTTGATCCCCAGCACGTCGCAGCCGAGATCGAGGAAGTAGTCGTAGAGCTCGGTGGCCAGCCCCGGCAACGGCCGTCCGACCACGCACAGGGCGGAGAACGGAATCCCGTGCCGCTTGAGCGCCTCGATACCGCGCACGATCCGCGCGTACGCCGGCTTGTCACCCGCGGTGACCCGATCGCCGTTACGCGGCTCGGGGCCGTCGACGCTCACGCTCACGCGGACGCCGCGCTCGGCGAAGAACTCGCACCACGCGTCGTCGATGAGCGTCGCGTTCGTCTGGATGTGGTGCTCGACGCCTTCGGCGAAGGGCCGCATCAGGTCGGCCAGGTGGGCCCGTCCCGCCGCGAGCGGCTCACCCCCGTGCCACACCACCGAGAATCTTCCTGTACGGGC
This sequence comes from Actinoplanes sp. NPDC051475, assembly GCF_040689425.1. NCBI lineage: Bacteria > Bacillati > Actinomycetota > Actinomycetes > Micromonosporales > Micromonosporaceae > Actinoplanes > Actinoplanes sp. NPDC051475. Next base: position 313,931 of record NZ_JBFAZZ010000008.1, on the reverse strand, counting down.
CCAGGCGTTCACGGAAGCAGCAACGGCGCCGGCGACCTCGACGGGCATCCTCCGGTCCGCCCGGCGCAACGGAAGGTAGCAGTAGGAGCAGTCGAGGTTGCAGAGGGTGGTGGGCTGCATCACCACGTACGTGGGAACCGTGGCGATGCCGCGCATACCGTTCCAGCGGTCTCCCACAGTCACCCTCCCCGTCCGCGTCGTCGTCGACTCAGGCCAGGCTAAGAACCGACGTCCACCCGAGTGTGCCTCGCTGCTCCCATCCATGACCAAAAGATCCGCGTGTGCCGCCCATCGACACACGCGGATCATTTCATACGAAGCGCAAGAAAGCGCCGAAGTCGTCAGCCCCGCAGGGCCGCCGACCCGCGGGCCCGGTGGCTCAGCCGCGGGTGTACTGCCCCATCATCTGCACCTGGCCGGTGCCCTCGATGACCTCGCCCACCTGCCACGCCTCCACGCCGCGGCCGGTCAGGTAGGCCATCGCGCGGTCGGCGTCGTCGGCGGAGACGATCGCGAACATGCCGACGCCCATGTTGAACGTGGCTTCCATCTCGGTGTCCTCGATGCGGCCCTTCGCCTGGATCAGGTCGAAGATCGACTGGGGGCGCCACGACGAGCGGTCGACCACCGCGTCGACGTGCTCCGGGAGGATGCGGACCAGGTTGCCCGGGATGCCGCCGCCCGTCACGTGGCAGAAGGCGCGGACCTCAGTCTCCTCGATCAGCCCGAGGCAGTCCTTGGCGTAGATCTTGGTGGGGGTGAGCAGCTCCTCCCCGAGGGTGCGCTGCTTGCCGAAGTCCTCCACGACGGTGTCGAGGCGCATGCGGCCCGCGCCGAGGAGCACGTGGCGGACCAGCGAGTAGCCGTTGGAGTGCAGGCCGGACGAGCGCATGGCGATGACCGCGTCGCCGATCTCCACACGGTGGGCGCCGAGGATCTCGCTCTCCTCCACCACGCCGACACCGGTCGCCGACACGTCGTACTCGTCGGGACGCAGCACGCCGGGGTGCTCCGCCGTCTCGCCGCCGAGGAGGGCGCAGCCCGCGTACCGGCAACCGTCCGCGATGCCCGCGCCGATCTCGGCGACCTTGTCCGGCACGACCTCGCCGCAGGCGATGTAGTCGAGCAGGAACAGCGGCTCGGCGCCGCAGGCGACCAGGTCGTCCACCACCATGGCGACGAGGTCGATGCCGATCGTGTCGTGGATGTCGAGCTGCTGGGCGATCACCAGCTTGGTGCCGACGCCGTCCGTCGACGAGGCGAGGATCGGGCTCTTGTACTTCTGGGTGTTCAGCTTGAAGAGACCGGCGAAGCCGCCCAGGTCGCCCATCACCTCGGGGCGCGTGGTCTTCTTGACCTTGCTCTTGAGCAGCTCGACCGCGCGCTCGCCGGCGTGGATCGAGACGCCGGCGTCGGCGTACGTCACCGTGCGCTTACGACCGCTGCGGCCGACCCCTGCCGACCACGGCTGGCGGTCGGCGCCCTCGGCGCCGTTGGATCCGGCACTGTTGCGCTCGGACACGTGCGTCACGGTTCTCCCCTTTGGTGGTGGTGCTGCTCGGCTGGGCCGCTTGCTTCGACGTCGAAAGGTGCTCGGTGGTTCCGCAAGTTACGGGCGGTGCAGGGCGTCCGTGCCGCCCGGGCTGCCGACCAGCGGTTGCGCTCGCTCGCGCTCGCCCTCGGCGTACTGCTCATCCTCGTACTCCTGCTCGAGTTCGGCCACCGCAGCGGTGGCCGCCTCCGGAGAGGCGTCGGGCATCGATGCCCGCTTGCCGACGCTCTCGAGCAGGTGCTTGCCGATCAGGTGACCGGCCGGCAACTCGATCGGATACTGCCCATCGAAGCAGGCCATGCAGAGCCGTGTCTTCGGCTGCTCGGTCGCCTGGACCAGGCCGTCCAGCGAAACGTACCCCAGGGAGTCCGCGCCGATCGAGCGGCGGATGCCGTCGATCTCCAGGCCGTTGGCGATCAGTTCGGCCCGGGTGGCGAAGTCGATGCCGTAGAAACACGGCCACTTGACCGGCGGCGAGGAGATGCGGACGTGCACTTCGAGCGCGCCGGCCTCACGCAGCATGCGGATCTGTGCGCGCTGGGTGTTGCCACGCACGATCGAGTCGTCGATGACCACGATGCGCTTGCCGCGGACGACCTCGCGCAACGGGTTGAGCTTCAGGCGGATCCCGAGCTGGCGGATCGTCTGCGAGGGCTGGATGAAGGTGCGGCCCACGTAAGCGTTCTTCATGAAGCCCGCGCTGTACGGAATGCCGGACTCCTCCGCATATCCGATGGCCGCCGGGATGCCGGACTCCGGAACACCGACGACCAGATCCGCCTCGACCGGATGCTCCTTGGCCAGGCGGCGGCCGACCTCGACACGCGCGGCGTAGATGTTGCGGCCGGCGATCGTGGTGTCGGGGCGCGCGAGGTACACGTACTCGAAGAGACAGCCCTTGGGCTCCGGCACGGCGAACCGCGTCGAGCGCAGGCCGTGCTCATCGATCGCGAGGATCTCGCCGGGCTCCACCTCACGGACGAAGCTGGCGCCGACGATGTCGAGGGCCGCGGTCTCACTGGCCACCGCCCAGCCGCGTTCCATGCGGCCGAGGACCAGCGGGCGTACCCCCTGGGCGTCGCGGGCCGCGTACAGGGTGCCCTCGTCCATGAAGACGAAGCTGAACGCGCCCCGCAGCCGCGGGAGAACCTCCATGGCCGCGGCCTCGACCGAGAGATCGGGGCGGCTGGCAAGCAGGGTCGTCACCAGGGCGGTGTCCGAGGTGGCGGTGTCGGCCTCGAGGCCGCGCTCGACGACCTCCCGGGCCAGCTCCGCGGTGTTGACGAGGTTGCCGTTGTGCGCCAGCGCGATCGTGGTGCCCGCCGTGGTGGCGCGGATCGTGGGCTGGGCGTTCTCCCAGTTGGAACCACCGGTGGTGGAGTAACGGGTGTGACCGATGGCGAGATGACCGCGCAGGCTGGCCAGCGTCGGCTCGTCGAAGACCTGGGAGACCAGGCCGAGATCCTTGTAGACCACGACACCCGAGCCGTCACTGACGGCGATGCCGGCAGCCTCCTGGCCGCGGTGCTGCAGTGCGAAGAGGCCGAAATACGTAAGTTTGGCGACTTCTTCCTCAGGGGCCCAGACGCCGAAGACGCCGCAGGCATCCTGGGGTCCGCGGTCCTGGGGGTCGAGATCGTCGGTCAACAGGCCGTCGCCTCGGGGCACGCGCTTGCTCCCTCATGCTGATCTGCTCGGACTTGCTGGTCTGTTCCGACCGACCAGTGTACGCGAGGTGGCGGATCTTCAGCTCGGGTGCACAGGGAGGTACGGAGCGAGATCGGTGCGTATGCCGCTGGCCCGTACGCGCCCGGAATTCACCGCATCGGCCCAGTTCATACGGCCCGTGGCGACGAGCAGCCAGGTCGTCGGATCGGTCTCGACCACATTGGGCGGTGTGCCGCGGGTGTGCCGCGGACCGTCGACGCACTGAATCGCACCGAAAGGTGGAATACGGACCTCCACCGATCGGCCCGGAGCGGTCCGCGCGAGCTCGCCCAACAGCGCTCGCACAGCGTCACGAAGCACGGAACGTTCTGGTTCGTCACCGGCGTCCAGCGCGTCCAACGCCGCGCCGACCGACTCGGATTTATTGTGCGCAGAAGACACGTCGGGACAATACGACCCGGCAAATGAACAGAACTCGGCGGCCCTGACTCGCGCAGACGTCATCCGACAGGGCATAGTGGCCGACGGTGTGTACTCGTCGCGGGATCCAGGGGGTAACTCAAAGGCACCCCGGGGACCGCGCGACCGGAAGGCGGTGGACGTGACAACGCACCTACGAGCCCGGGCTGTCCAGGCCGGTGCGTTCCTGGCAGTGATCGGTGGCGTCCTCGCCGCCGTCCCCTCGGCGGCGCTGGCGGCGGAACCACAGGTTTCGATCACCAACCTGTCCTCGGGAGACCTTCCCTCCGGGGGCAAGACCACCCTGAAGTACACCATCACCAACCGGAACGTGGCGGCGCCGAACGCCGAGACGGGCGTCACCGTGGTCATCAAGGCCGACGGTATGACCTGCAGCGCCTGCAACTTCGACGACACCATCCCGGCCGGCCAGAGCAAGCCGTTCGAAGCCGTGCTGACAGCCGGCACCGTCGACGCCGGACAGACCAAGACCATTCAGGTCCAGATCACGGCGACGATCGGGGACCAGAACGGCACCGCCGGCCGGAACATCACCGTGCGCGGTCCGGACAAGCCCCAGGCCGTACGCCAGGTCAGCGGCAAGGTGAAGGACCAGGACGGCAAGGCGGTCCCGGGTGCCTCGGTGGCCCTGCGCGACAGCGCGGGACGCACCTTCAACGCCACCTCGGGCAACGACGGCGGCTACTCGTTCCGGTCGACCGACGGAGCGCCCATCGCGGTGGGCTCGCTGCTCGTCATCGCCGGCAAGCAGGGCTACAAGGGTGACCCCGTCACCGCCCAGGGCGGTAACGACAAGTCCATCAACGTCCCGCTGACGATCAAGTCCCTCGCGGCCACGACGTCACCCACACCGTCGACCTCGGCCAGCCCGAGCGCCACGCCGAGCGAGGAAGTGTCCGACGAGACCTCGGCTGCCGCGACCGACGATCAGAGCGCGGCAGCCGCACCGGCGACCACCAAGACGGCGGGCGAGGACGAGGGCTCCGGCTCACTGCTGTTCATCATCCTCGGCGGCCTCCTGGTCGCGGCCGGCATCGGCGCGATCGTGCTGGTGATGATGCGCCGCAAGAACGTCCCCGACGACTTCGAGGACGCGGACGCCAAGGGCGCGGGCGGCATCGTGCCGCCGACCCCGGGCCGCTACGCCGGCCCGGACGAGACCCGCCTTGCAGCGCCGGTCGGTGGTCCCACCAACGACGCGACGATGATCGCGCCGCGGTCCGGCGCACCGTCCATCGCGGACGCCCCGACGATGATCCAGCGCGCGCCGCTGGCGGAACCGGTCGACGAGTTCCCGGATCCGTACGGTGCACCGCTGCCGCAGAACGGCACGTACAACGCCCCCGCCGCGTGGCCGGCCGGTCCTGCCGCGGGTGCGGGTGTGGGTGCGGCGGGTGCGTACGGCACGGCGACACAGTTCGGTGGCCCCCCGGTGCCGGCCCAGAGCGGTGGCTACGACGACCGGGATCCCAACGGGTACGGCGCGTACGACGACCGCGGCGGCTACGACGATCAGGCCGCCGCGCCGCAGCGGTACGACGAGCCGACCGGCATGTACCAGCCGGAAGCCTTCGACGACCGCGCCGGGTACCCCGAGCAGGGCGGCTACGACGACGGCTATGCCGGCGAGCAGGGTGGCACCTACCCGGCGGGCGGCTACCAGGGTGGCGGCTACGGCCCCGAGCAGGGCTACGGCTCCTGGGACGGCGCCGGCGGCGGCATCGACAACGGCAACGCGTACGGCCCGCAAGGTGCCGGATACGGCGGCGCCCAGAGCGGCGGCACGTACGGCGGTGCGCAGGCCGGCGGCGCCTACGGCGGTGCCCAGGGCGGCGGGACCTACGGCGGCGGCGCGCAGGGTGGCGCTTACGGCGCTCCGGGCGGTGGCGGCTACGGCGCCGACCAGGAGGGTTACGCCGACCAGGGCGGTTACGACCAGCGCGGTGCCTATGGTGGCGCTGATCCGCGCGGCGGCGGCCCTTACGGTGGCGGCGTTCCGGGCGGTCCGCAGGGCGGCGCCCAGGGTGGCGCGCCGGGTGGCGGCGCTTACGGCGGCCCGCAGGGCGGCGGCGCACCGGTCGGCCCCGCTTACGGCGGCCCCCAGAGTGGCGGCGCCCAGGGCAGCGGCGCTTACGGTGGCCCGCAGAGTGGCGGCGCCCAGGGCAGCGGCGCTTACGGTGGCCCGCAGAGTGGCGGCGCCTACGGCGGTCCCCAGGGCGGCGGTGGCGCTTACGGCGGGCCGCAGGATGGTGGCGCTTACGGCGGCCCGCAGGGTGGTGGCACCTACGGTGGCGGCGCTCAGGGTGGCCCGCAGGGCGGCGGCGCGCCGGGTGGCGGCACCTATGGTGGCGGCGTTCGGGGCGGCGGCGTGCCGGGTGGCCCGCAGGGTGGACCCCCGGGCGGCCCTCAGGGCGGCGGGGCCTACGGTGGCGGGCCGGCCGCTGGCGGCTACGGTGGCGAGCAGGATGGCTACGACCAGCGCGGCGGAACCTACGGCGATGCGCCGCGGCAGCAGCAGCCCGAGGGTTCGCACCCGGGTCAGCGCCGGTCCCTGGACTGGATGGACGACTGAGTTAGCCGTAAGAAAGAGCCGGCCCGTCGCGACGGGCCGGCTCTTTTTTGGAAAGCCCCTCTTCAAAGCAGAACGCCACGGCAGGAGCTGCCGTGGCGTTCTCGCGTCGTGCTGAGAGTCAGGCCTTCGTCTCCGGCTCGGCGTCGTCAGCCTTCGTGGTGGCCGCCGGTGCCTCCGCCAGCGCCTCCGCCGGTGCCTGGTCGACCGGACCGCCGGGCAGCGATGCGGCCGGCTCGGACGGCGTGCCCGTTGCCGAGGCGGTGGGCTCTTCGTCGTCCGCAGCAGGAACCTCGGCGACCTCTGCCGCCGGTCCAGCGGCCTGCGGGTCGCTGATCTCGAGGGTCAGCGAGCGGGCCTCGTCACCGGCCGCGTCCTGCGCCGTTCCGGAAACCTCGCCGGACGAAGCCGCCGCGGTGTCCGTGGAATCGGCCGATGCCGACACCGACACTTCCGGCTCAGCCGCCGGAGAATCGGTGGCCGGCTGCGCTGCCGCAGACTCGGTGGCGGGCGGGGTCACCAGGGACGAGGCCGCTGCGGGCTCCGCCACCGGGGACACGGCTGCCGGGCGGGGGCCGAGCTCGGCCGGGCCGCCGAAGAGGTTGCGCATCGTCGACGTGAACGCCTCGCGCAGCTCCTCCAGCCCGACCGCGAACTGGCCCTGGATCTCGAGGACCGGCTCCTCCGAGGTAACGCCGATCGCCGTGCAGGGCACGCCGTGCTCGGCCGCCAGGGCCACGAAGGCCTTGTCGTGGCCGCGGGGGACCGCGACCAGCACTCGGCCAGCGGACTCGCTGAAGAGCCAGACGAACGGGGTCGTCGTCGCGTCGTGCTCCGGGAGGGTGATCCGGGCGCCGACGTTGCGGCGGAGGCACGACTCGACCAGCACCTGTGACAGGCCGCCGTCCGAGAGGTCGTGCGCCGCCACCATGTGCTCGCGTTCGGCCGCCTGGGCAAGGAGCCGGCCGAGCCGCTGCTCGTGGGCCAGGTCCACCCTCGGCGGGCGGCCGCCGAGGTGGCCGTGGGTGACCCACGCCCACTCGGAGCCGGACAGCTCGCACGACGTGGTGCCGAGCAGGAAGAGCAGGTCGCCGTCCGTGCTCGGCGGCGGCGGGAAGCCCATCGGCACCCGCCGGGCGACGTCCTCGAGGATGCCGAGCACGCCCACCACCGGGGTGGGGTGGATCGCGGCGGCGCCGGTCTGGTTGTAGAAGCTGACGTTGCCGCCCGTGACCGGGATGCCGAGCTCCTGGCAGCCGTCGGCGAGGCCTCGTACGGCCTCCGCGAACTGCCACATGACCGCCGGGTCCTCGGGCGAGCCGAAGTTGAGGCAGTCGGTGACGGCGATCGGCTCGGCGCCGGTCACTGCGACGTTCCGGTACGCCTCGGCGAGACCGAGCCGCGCACCCTCGTACGGGTCGAGGCGTGCGTACCGGCCGTTGCCGTCGACGGAGAGCGCGACGCCCAAGCCGGTGCGCTCGTCGATGCGCAGCACACCCGAGTCCTCGGGCTGAGCCAGGACGGTGTTGCCCAGCACGTACCTGTCGTATTGCTCGGTGACCCAGGTCTTGTCGCACAGGTTCGGCGACGCGATCATGCGCAGGACGGTCTCGCGGAGTTCGTCCGGAGTGGCCGGACGCGGCAGCGTCTCGGCGCGGTCGGCCTGGAGCAGGATGAGGTCGGCCGGCTCCCTTATCGGGCGGGCGTAGACCGGGCCGTCGTCGGCGAGCGAGCCGGGCGGCACGTCGACGACGATGTGGTCGTTCCAGCTGATCACCAGGCGGCCGGGGCGGCCCTCTGCGTCGCGGGCGGTCACCTCGCCGATCGCGGTGGCCCAGACGCCCCACTTCTCGGCGACGGCGAGCACCTGGTCGAGCTTCTCCGGCGCGACGATCAGCAGCATGCGCTCCTGCGACTCGCTGGCCAGGATCTCGGTCGGCGACATCGAGGCCTCGCGCAGCAGCACCCGCTCCAGCCAGACCCGCATGCCGGTGCCGGCCGCGGCCGCGGTCTCGGTGAGCGCGCAGGTCAGGCCCGCGCCGCCGAGGTCCTGGATGCCGACGACCAGGCCGGCGTCGTAGAGCTCGAGGCAGCTCTCGATGAGCAGCTTCTCCATGAAGGGGTCGCCGACCTGCACCGACGGCCGGCGTTGCTCGGCGCCCTCGTCGAAGGTGGCGGACGCGAGCACGGACACACCGCCGATGCCGTCCCGGCCCGTACGCGCACCGAGCAGAACGACGACGTTGCCGACGCCGGCAGCCTCCTTGCGCTGCAGCCGCTCGACCGGCAGGACGCCGATGGAGAGCGCGTTCACGAGAGGGTTGCCCTGGTAGCACGAGTCGAAGACGATCTCGCCGCCGATGTTGGGCAGGCCGAGGCAGTTGCCGTACCCGCCGATGCCGGCCACCACGCCGGGCAGGACCCGGGCCGTGTCGGGGTGGTCCGCGGCGCCGAAGCGCAGCGGGTCCATCACCGCGACCGGGCGAGCGCCCATGGCGAGGATGTCGCGGACGATGCCGCCCACCCCGGTCGCCGCGCCCTGGTACGGCTCGACGTAGCTGGGGTGGTTGTGCGACTCGACCTTGAACGTCACGGCGAGTTCGTCGGAGATCTGCACCACGCCGGCGTTCTCGCCGATGCCTGCGAGCATCCGGGTGTTCTTGGGAGCCTTCTCGCCGAACTGGCGCAGGTGCACCTTGCTCGACTTGTACGAGCAGTGCTCGCTCCACATGATCGAGTACATCGCGAGCTCGGAGGCCGTCGGGCGGCGCCCGAGGATCTGCCGGATGCGGTCGTACTCGTCGTCCTTGAGGCCCAGCTCGGTGTGCGGCTGGAGCTCCTCGGGGGTGGTCCGGGCGCGCTCGACGGTGTCGGGTCCGCCGTCGAACTGGTTGACCAGCACGTCGGTGGCGGCGAAACCGCTGGGCTTCCCCGGCTGCGCGGCCAGGGGCTGCTGGTTCGGCACGCCCCGGGAGGCCGCCGCACCGCCGGTCGCGGTGTCGGGCTGGGTGGTCATCAGTGGGCTCCCCCTGTGAGCTGCCCGCCGGCAGCGGCCCCGGCCAGGTGCCGCAGGGCGGAGGTGAAGAAGCCGAGGCCGTCGAGGGACGGACCGGTCAGCGCCTCCACAGCGTGTTCCGGATGCGGCATGATGCCGACCACGTTGCCGGCCGCGTTGGTGATCGCGGCGATGTCGCGCTGCGAGCCGTTCGGGTTGCCGCGGATGTAGCGCGCGACGACCCGGCCCTCCCCCTCCAGCTCGTCGAGGGTGCGCTGGTCGGCGACATAGCAGCCTTCGCCGTTCTTCACCGGGATCAGGATCTCCTGGGCGTCGGCGAAGGTGTTGGTCCACGCCGTCGCGGTGCTCTCGACGCGCAGGTACTGGTCTCGGTTGCGGAAGTGCAGGTGCTGATTGCGCGTGAGGGCGCCGGGCAGCAGGTGCGCCTCGCAGAGGATCTGGAAGCCGTTGCAGATGCCGAGCACCGGCAGGCCGCCGCGGGCGGCGTCGGCGACGGTCTCCATCACCGCGGCGAATCGGGCGATCGCTCCGCAGCGCAGGGCGTCGCCGTACGAGAATCCGCCGGGCAGGACCACGGCGTCGACACCGTGCAGCTTCTCGTCGCCGTGCCAGAGGCGCACGGCCTCTCCACCGGCGAGGCGGACCGCGCGGGCCGCGTCGCCGTCGTCGAGCGATCCCGGGAAGGTGACGACTCCGATGCGCATGCTCACGCGTTCACCCGCGCGGCGTCACCGGCCGGCTCCTCGACGCGGATCGTGAAGTCCTCGATGACCGGGTTGGCGAGCAGCTTGTCGGCGATCTCGCGGGCGGTGTCGGGATCGGGTTCCCCGGCGAACTCGATCTCGATACGGCGTCCGATCCGTACGGAAGAGACGTCGCTGACGCCGAGCCGCGGCAGCGCGTTGGCGACCGCCTGGCCCTGCGGATCGAGGATCTCCGGCTTGAGCATGACGTCGACGACGACGCGAGCCACGGGCACTCCTGACTGTGTAGGCGCGCAGTTGGGTGGCCCTCTAAGGGGCGAGCGGCAAAAGCCTACCCTGTACGGCCGCCGATCGAGCCATCGGCCGGTGTCGGCAGGCTGACGCATAAGGCGCTGAGCAGGCAATCTCGACCGTGATCTCCACCACGGAGGTAGGCACTCGCCGCAACCGCGCGATGACCTGCCGCGACATCGTTGCCATCACATCGTGATAGGTGTGAATTGGAGTCTTGTCGCAGGCAGCGGGCCACCTTACGGTCAGTCGATCAAGTTCGATGTCTCCCCCACATCGACGAAATCGGAAGGAGCCCGGCGTGCGCATCCGCATCGCTGTCGCCACTCTGGCCACCGCCCTGACCGGCGTGCTGGCCGTGCCCGCCGTCGCCAACGCCGCCGACGACGGTCCGCAGCACATCATCGGCGGCAGCACCGTCTCCTCGGCCCCGTGGGCCGCCGCGGTGTTCAGCAACGGCAACTTCACCTGCTCCGGCACGATCATCTCCGCCAACTACGTGCTCACCGCGCGCCACTGCATCAGCGGCTCCATGTCGGTACGCGTCGGCAGCGTGAACCGCGCGTCGGGTGGCGTCACCCGTACCGTCAGCTCCACCTCGACCCGCAACGACCTCGCGCTGATGCGCCTGAGCAGCTCGGTCTCGACGACTTACATGCCGCTCTCCAGCTCCTACCCGCCGGTGGGGTCGACCAACTCGCTCTACGGGTGGGGCATGACCTGCTACGACGGCTGCGACGCGTCTTCCGTGCTGAAGACCGCGAGTGTCCGGGTCACTTCGACCAACCAGACCGACGCGTACGGCGGCCGCGCGATCGGCAGCACCGGGATCAACGGCAACGCGTGGCGCGGCGACTCCGGCGGCCCGGAGGTCTACAACGGCGCCCAGGTGGGTGTCGCCTCGACCGCCGACGGCACGAGCCGCCAGTACTACGCCAGCGTCGCGTACAACCGGTCGTGGATCACCTCGATCGCCGGCGTCTGACGAAGATTCCCTCGGGGGTGGCGTGAGGCAGGCTCCGCCACCCCCGGTGGGCCTTCAGAGAATCGGCGCGGGCGCGTAGCCCGCGGCCTCCGGGTGCGTCGCGACGATCCGCGCGACCCGGTCGGCGACCGCCCGTACCTGGGCCGGGGCGGCGCCGACGAACGCGGCACGGTCCGCGACCAGCGCATCGATCTCGGCACGGGACAACCCCAGCCGGCCGTCCGCGGCCAGGCGGTCGAAGAGATCGTTCTCGGCGATCCCCTTCTCGCGCATCGCGAGCGCCACACCCACGGCGTGCTCCTTGATGACCTCGTGCGCCACCTCGCGGCCCACGCCCTTGCGGACGGCCGCCACCAGGATCTTCGTGGTCGCGAGGAACGGCAGGAAGCGGTCGAGTTCCCGGGCGACCACGGCCGGGTACGCGCCGAACTCGTCGAGCACGGTCAGGAACGTCTGGAACAGCCCGTCGGTGGCGAAGAACGCGTCCGGCAGGGCGACCCGGCGCACCACCGAGCAGGAGACGTCGCCCTCGTTCCACTGGTCGCCGGCCAGCTCGCCGACCATCGACAGGTAGCCGCGGACGATCACGGCGAGCCCGTTGACCCGCTCCGACGACCGCGTGTTCATCTTGTGCGGCATCGCCGACGAGCCCACCTGGCCCGGCTTGAACCCCTCGGTCACCAGCTCCTGGCCCACCATGAGCCGGATCGTGGTGGCCAGCGACGACGGCGCCGCGACCACCTGCGCGAGGGCCGACACCACGTCGAAGTCCAGCGAGCGCGGGTAGACCTGGCCGACGCTGGTGAGTACGCGTTCGAAGCCGAGGTGCCGGGCGACTTTCTCCTCCAGCTGGGCCAGCTTCTCCGCGTCACCGTCGAGCAGGTCGAGCTGGTCGGCAGCCGTCCCGACCGGTCCCTTGATGCCCCGCAGCGGGTAGCGGCCGATGAGATCGTCCAGCCGCTCGTACGCGATCAGCAGCTCCTCGGCCGCACTCGCGAACCGCTTGCCGAGCGTGGTGGCCTGCGCCGCGACGTTGTGGGAACGACCGGTCATCACGAGGTCGGTGTGCTCAACCGCTAGCTCGGTCAGCCGGGCGAGCGTGGCGACGATGCGGCCGCGGATCAGCTCCAGCGACGCGCGTACCTGAAGCTGCTCGACGTTCTCGGTGAGGTCGCGCGACGTCATGCCCTTGTGGATGTGCTCGTGCCCGGCCAGCGCGCTGAACTCCTCGATGCGCGCCTTGACGTCGTGCCGGGTCACCCGTTCCCGCTCGGCGATGCTCGCCAGGTCGATGTCGTCGACCGCCCGTTCGTACGCCTCGACGACCCCGTCGGGCACCGCGACGCCGAGGTCACGCTGGGCACGCAGGACGGCGAGCCACAGCCGGCGCTCCATCCGGATCTTCTCCTCGGGCGACCACAGCCCGGCGAGTTCGGCGGAGGCATAACGGCTGGCGAGGACGTTCGGGATGCTCACGCCGCCAATTCTTCCATGGGCTCCGCGGGGGCCTTTTCGCCGTCGGGCAGCCTGTGTCGCAGGTGACGCACGTCGCGGCTGGCGAGCATGCCGAGCACCGCGAGCCCGACCAGTACGGCCGCGCCGATCAGCGTCGGCCGCACGCCGACGGCCTCCGCGATGGGCCCGGCCGCGACCTGACCGACCGGGATGGCGACGAAAGAACCGACCATGTCGTACGAGTAGACGCGCGCGAGTCTGTCGGCGGGAACGTGCTCCTGCATGCTCGTCTCCCAGGCGACGATGAACTGCTCGATCGTGAACCCCGCGAGGAACGCGGCGGCCAGCAACAACCCCGAGCGCGGAGCGACGCCGAGGGTCAGCAGGGGCAGGACCTGGAAGGCGGTGCACAGCACGCCGACGAACAGGACCCGGCGGGCGCGGATCCGCATGGCGACGACGGCGCCGAGAACCATGCCGACGGTCTGCGCGCCCAGCACGAAACCCCACGCCTGGCGGCCCACGGAGTGTTGCGCGACCAGCGGGCCGAGCACGTTGAACCCGCCGCTCAGGCACGCGTTGATCAGCGCGAACGCGGACACCACCACCCAGATCCAGGTACGCGACCGGAACTCGGTCCACCCGGCCCGCAGGTCGGTGAGGATGCTGGCCTTTCCGCTCCTCGGCGTCGCAACGACCCCCACGGCGGCGAAGCAGGCGGCGGAAAGCAGGAAGGTCAGCGCGTCGATCGCGATGCCCCAGCCCGGCCCGGCCGTCGCCACGAGAACGCCGCCGGCGGGGGCGCCGACGATGTAGGCACCGTTGAACACCATGCGGCTGAGACCGTTCGCCCGCTGGCGCAGCTCCGCCGGCACGAGCTGCGGCAGGATCGCCGAGGACGCCGGCAGGGCCAGCGCCGCCACCATGCCGTTGATCGCGGACAGCACGATCAGCAGCGGCACGGTGGCCGTACCCGTCAGAACGAGGGCGGCGACCGCACCCTGGGTGACCGCCGCCGCCACCCCGGACCCGACCATGAGCAGGTGTTTCGGCATGCGGTCGGCGAAGGCGCCGCCGAAGAGCAGGAACAACACCTTCGCGGACATCCGCGCGCCCACGACGAGGCCGAGGTCGCCGGCCGAACCGGTCAGGTCCAGGACGGCGAAGGCGAGCGCGACCGGGGCGATCGCATTGCCGAGCGCGGCGACGGTGCGGCCGGCGAGGAGAAAGCGGAAAGGTACGTGGCTCAGCACGCTCATTCCTCGACCATCCGGAACATCGCGATGGTGGTGCTGGTGCGCACGGTTCCGGGCGTGCGCGGTGCACGGGCCGCGTCGTGCAGCTCACGATTGACCTCGGCGATGCGGTCGTAAGCCTTGCGGAAGACGTCGGGGTCCACCCACAGCTCGGCGTCGGTCATCGAGCCGCCGACGGACCAGTCGGCCTCCGCGGTACGCCGGATCAGCTCGTTGGCGACCGACGCGAACAGGGCCCGCTGGGCATCGGCGCCGGTCACCTGGTCGCGGACGGCGTCGTAGCGGTAACGCTTGGCGACACCGCCCCGGATGCGCTCCTCGCCGTCCTGCCCGACGAGGCCGGCGGCGAGCAGATTACGCAGGTGGTAGCTCGCGTTGGCGTGGGTGAGACGTAGCTCGCGGGCCACATCCGCGGCGGTCAGGGCGGCGCCGGTGAGCAGCGACAGGATTTGGAGCCGTATGGGATGGGCCATCGCCCGGAGCGCGGCCTGGCGACGGTCCGGCGCATCTCCCAAAGACATGCTGGGGAGCCTAGGAGAGACGGGGCTCACTGTCCAATGGTTGTTGGGTGGTTGAGAGACTGCAGTTCGACGCGGTTATCGCTAGGGTTACTCGCGAGTAGGTCTGGCGCTCATTCCGAAAGGTCCACCGATGACTGAATTCAACCCCGAGTCGCTCGCCGCTATCGGTCCGAAGGACTTCGCCGCGCTGGTGAAGTCCACCCCGGACTCGAAGATCGCGGAGGTCATGGGCTCCGACAGCCGCACCAAGGTCCTGGACGAGGTCTTCAACCGGATGCCCACGCTGTTCCGCGCGGACCGGGCCGGCACCACCCAGGCGGTCATCCACTGGAACATCACGGGAGCCCAGGGCGGCGGCACCGACACCTACGAGACGGTGATCGAGAACGGCGCGTGCACGGTGACCAACCAGCCCGCCCGGGAGCCCAAGCTCGCCATGACGATGGACCCGGTGACCTTCCTCAAGGTCGTCTCGGGCGACGGCAACCCGATGATGATGTTCATGACCGGCAAGATCAAGGCAAAGGGTGACCTGGGCCTGGCGGCTCAGGTGGCCAAGCTCTTCGACATCCCCAAGGGCTGACCGGCTCGACGATCGCCGACGCCGGCCGGGGTTCTGTCCCGGCCGGCGTCGTGCATTCCGTCTTCTCAGGCTGTTTCTCTCAGACCGTGATGCGGCCCTCTACCGCGGCGAGGGCGATGTCCGTGCGGTGGTGCGAGCCCTCGAGGTGCACGCCCTCGAGCAGCTCGTAGGCCGCCGCCCGCGCCGCCGCGAGGTCCTGGCCGGTTGCGGTCACGCTCAGGACGCGGCCTCCCGACGACACCAGCGCGCCGTCCTCCCGGCGCGCCGTGCCCGCGTGGATCACGCCGGGCCGCTCGCCGCCCTCGATCACGTCGCCCGTACGCGGGGTGCCCGGATAGTTGTGACCGGCCACGACCACGGTCACCGCGGCGCCCTCGTGCCAGCGCAGCGGCGGGAAGTCGGCCAGCGTGCCGGTCGACGCGGCGTGCAACAGCTCACCCAGCGGCGACGCCAGCAGCGCGAGGACCACCTGCGTCTCCGGGTCGCCGAACCGCGCGTTGAACTCGATCACCCGCGGGCCCTTGCCGGTCAGCGCCAGCCCCACGTAGAGCAGGCCGGCGAACGGGGTTCCCCGTTTGCGCATCTCGGCCAGCGTCGGCTCGACGGTCTCGGCCATCACCCGCTCGACCAGGTCCGCCGGGGCCCAGGGCAGCGGCGCATAGGCCCCCATGCCGCCCGTGTTGGGTCCCGCGTCGCCGTCGCCCACCCGCTTGAAGTCCTGGGCGGGCATCAACGGCACCGCCGCCGTCCCGTCGGTGACCACGAACAGCGACACCTCGGGTCCGTCGAGGAACTCCTCGATGACCACCCGGCCGCACTCCTCCGCGTGCCGCCGCGCCTCCTCGAGCGAGTCCGTGACCACGACACCCTTGCCCGCGGCGAGACCGTCGTTCTTCACCACGTACGGCGGGCCGAACTCCTGGAGTGCGGCGGCGACCTCGGCGGTGGACGTACACGTGAAGGAGCGTCCGGTCGGCACGCCGGCCGCGACCATGACGTCCTTGGCGAAAGCCTTGGACCCCTCCAGCCGGGCCGCGGCCGCGCTCGGGCCGAAGCAGGCGATGCCCTTGGCACGCACGGCGTCGGCCACGCCCGCCACCAGGGGCGCCTCGGGACCGACCACGACCAGGTCGGCGCCGACCTCGACGGCCAGCGCGGCGACCGCGGCCGGGTCGGTAGCCGTGACGTCACGAAGCGTCGCGACGGTGGCGACGCCGGGGTTGCCCGGAGCCGCGATGAGCTCCTCCACCGAGGGGTCCGCGGCCAGGCCGACGGCGAGGGCGTGCTCACGCCCACCGGATCCGATCAGAAGTACACGCACTCGGCAGATCCTACGGGCCGCCGGCGATCACGCTCACGCTCGTCCACAGGTCCACAATGCACGTGCTGCGACGGTGGCATGACGCCCTGTGGATAACTCGCCCCGCCTGTGGATAACCGATCCGACCTGTGGACAACCCAGCAGCGGCCAGGGGGGCCGTCGCGTAAACTTCGGCAGTACCCGGGCCTCTCCGTGTACGACGTGTTTCAACGGAAGGCGTCAGTCAAGTGCCGGTGATCGTGTTGGTCGGCGCCCAGTGGGGCGACGAGGGCAAGGGCAAGGCGACGGACCTGCTGGGCGACCGGCTGGACTACGTGGTCAAGTTCAACGGCGGCAACAACGCCGGCCACACCGTGGTGATCAAGGGCGAGAAGTACGCACTGCACCTGCTCCCCAGCGGCATCCTCACTCCGGGCGTAACCCCCGTGATCGGCAACGGCGTCGTGGTCGACCTCGCCGTCCTGTTCCAGGAGCTCGACGGGCTCGAGGCCCGCGGCATCGACACCTCCCGGCTGCGGATCAGCGCCAACGCCCACGTGATCGCGTCGTACAACCGCTCCCTCGACAAGGTCAGCGAGCGCTTCCTCGGCGCCCGGCGGATCGGCACGACGGGCCGCGGCATCGGCCCCACGTATGCCGACAAGATGAACCGCCTCGGCGTACGCATCCAGGACCTCTTCGACGAGTCGATCCTGCGCCAGAAGGTCGAGGCGGCGCTGTCGTTCAAGAACCAGGTGCTGTCGAAGATCTACAACCGCAGCGCCATCAAGCCCGACGAGGTCATCGCGGAGCTGCTGTCGTACACGGAACGGCTTCGCCCGATGGTCGGCGACACCGCGCTGGAGCTGTCCCAGGCGCTCGACGCGGGCAAGGTGGTGCTCTGCGAGGCCGGCCAGGCGACGCTGCTCGACGTCGACCACGGCACGTACCCCTTCGTGACCAGCTCCAACGCCACCGCCGGCGGCGCCTGCACCGGCTCCGGCATCCCGCCGACGCGGGTCGACCGGGTGGTCGCGGTCCTCAAGGCGTTCACCAGCCGGGTCGGCGAGGGGCCCTTCCCCACCGAGCTGCACGACGAGACCGGCGACTACCTGCGTGAGGTCGGCCACGAGTATGGCACCACCACCGGCCGCCCCCGCCGGATCGGCTGGCTCGACCTGGTCATGGGCCGCTACGCCCAGCGCATCAACGGCGTGACGGACTTCGTCCTGACCAAGCTGGACAATTACGACGGACTGGACGAGATCCCGGTGTGCGTCGCGTACGAGGTGAACGGCGTACGCCACGACGAGATGCCCGTGAGCCAGTCCGACTTCCACCACGCCGAACCGGTCTACGAGACACTCCCGGGCTGGAAGAAGGACATCAGCGGCTGCCGCCACTTCGAGGAGCTGCCGGAGAACGCGCAACGCTTCGTCGAGTACGTGGAGAGCCGGATCGGCGCCCGCGTCTCCGTCGTCGGCGTCGGCCCGGGCCGCGAAGAGGTCATCGAGCGGCACTCGGTGCTGAGCGAGGCCTGATGTACGACGTGATCGTCCTGAGCTTCGCCGAAGGCGGCGGCTCGACCCCCGGTGCCTGCGGTGCGGCGTGCGGCGGGTGCGGTTCACCCTCCGACGAGAGCGCGCCAGAGGTATGCGACAAGCCCCGGGTGCCGGTGCTCAAGTGCGCGGACGCCCTCACCGAAGCCGGCGCACGGGTGGAGACGGTCGTCGCCGACTCCGACGCCGACATCGACGCCGTGATCGCGCGGTTCGACGCCGCCCCACGTCCCGACGGGCTGAGCTGGCCTGATCCGGACAGCAAGGTGCGCCTGGTCGTCGCGACAGCCACCGATGGTCAGCTGCGGGCCGTCATGCGTCGGCTGGTCCGGCGGTACGCACCCCCGCCGAGCAAGCGCCCGAGTGACCTGGCGGACGACCGTACCGTTCCCGATCTGCCGCCCGTGGCGATCCTGCCGCTCGATCCCGGCAATCGTGAGGATCTGGCCGCTCAGCTGGGCCTCCCCCGCGACCCCGCCGAGGTGGCCGCGGCCGTGCTCGGCGGCCGCGTGCGCCGCCTCGACCTGCTGCGCAACGACGGCGGCTCGGTCACTGTGGACGGTGCCCTGGTGGGCGGCGTCGACGACGCCGGCCGGGCAGTGCCGTGGCGGGGCCGGGTCGAGGTCGACGACACCGTGCTCACCGACGGCAGCGAGGGCATCCTGGCCTGCGCGATCGGCAACGGCGCCGGCTACGCGGAGTTCGACGGCCTCCGGCTGCTCGCCGACGGCAACCCCACCGACGGCCGGGTCGAGGTCGCGGTGGCGATCCCGGTCGTGGTCAAGCAACGTTTCAAGAAGCCGAGGGTACGAGTAGAGGTCCGCCGAGCCCGCGGCCGCGCAACCTCGGTCCTCCCCCGCGACGGCGAGCTCCAGTTCCTCGACGACGGCGTGGCGGGAACCATGAGCCGCAAGCGCTCGTGGTGGACCGAGCCCGGCGCCTGGGCGGTGTACGCAGCATGACCGCTTGTGCCAATCTGAAGTAGCACGCAGGTACGAAATCGCATCACGTTACGGGAGGTCGCATCCGTGGAGGACGAGAACGCCGACCGCGTCTACGTCCCGGGTACGAACGGCTCACCACCCGACCGGGACGTCGAGCCGTTCTGGCCGCCGGAGGAGCTGAACGCTCCGGTGCACGGCGGCAAACCGGTGCCACACCAGGCGTCGCCGGCATTCCCGCTTTCGCCGGTTTCGTCCCCGGCGGCGCAGCAGCAGGGCGATTCGGGCCTGTACCGCCCGGTTGATCGCGCCCCGTCGCCGCCGACCTTCCAGCCTCCGGCACCGCCGTTCGACCGCTCCTCGAGCGTTGCTCCGCGCGTGCCGGCGCAGCCGCTGGGACCGGACAACTCCGGCCGTCCGTGGCCGCATGCGGCACCGGAGTCGACCGAGTCCGGCCGCTCTGCGCCAGTCTCGGGTGCGCCCGGCCACTTCTCCGCTTCCATGCCAGTCTCGGGCGACCCCGGGCTCTCCTCCGCTTCCAACCCAGTCTCGGGCGACCCCGGGCACCTCTCCGCATCCGCGCCAGTTTCCGGCGGCCCCGGGCCCTTCTCGACTTCTGCTCCGGTTTCAGGAAGCTCTGGCCACTT
This sequence comes from Actinoplanes sp. NPDC051475, assembly GCF_040689425.1. Taxonomy (NCBI): domain Bacteria; kingdom Bacillati; phylum Actinomycetota; class Actinomycetes; order Micromonosporales; family Micromonosporaceae; genus Actinoplanes; species Actinoplanes sp. NPDC051475. Next base: position 294,404 of record NZ_JBFAZZ010000008.1, on the reverse strand, counting down.
CTCCGCTTCCGCGACGGTTTCTGCGGCTTCGACCCTCTCGGACGGCAGTCAGGACGACGTCAAGCAGCCGCACAGCGCCGACTCCCCGTGGGCTCAGCCGCCGCAGCGCCCCAGCCCAGCGGCATCCGGGACTACGAGGCCTGTGTCGGGCGCCGCACCCATGTCTGGCGTTGCGCCTGTATCCGGCGCCGCAGCACCGGTGTCCGGGGCTGCGAACTCGGTGTCCGGGGCTGCGAACTCGGTGTCCGGGGCTGCGAACTCGGTGTCCGGGGCTGCGAACTCGGTGTCCGGGGCTGCGAACTCGGTGTCCCGGGCTGCGAACCCGGTGTCCGGGGCGCCGACCTATTACCCGACGCCGCCGCCGAGGCCGGGTCTCGAGAACGACACCGCCCCGGAGGCGAACAGCGCCGGAGCGGTGTACCGCCCGGCTCCCGTGACGCCCCCACCGATCGGGCAAGGCCCCGGCCGGCACCAGGCTGCCAACCTGCAATCCGGACCACAGGCCGCCGTGTCCGACCAGCCAGGCTCGCACCAGCAGACCCCGCCCGGTCCCGGCCCGCACCAAGCGGCGCAGACAGGCCCCCAACCGGGCCCGCACCAAGTCACGCCGCCCGCGCCGCAACAGGCCACGCCGCTCGGACCACGGCCCGGACCGCACCAGGCTCGCCCGGTCCCGCCCCAGCCCGGCCCCCCGCCGCCGTGGACCGCGAACGGCCAGCCGAACCCACCGGTCCCCGGCCCGTACCCACCGGCCGTGGTCCCCCCGCACCAGCCACCCGGGCCCAACCCGCCACCGCCGGTCGACCCGTACCAGCAGCTGCCCTGGGTCTCCGACGGCACCCCGACCGCCGAGGAGTTCGCGCGGCGGCGGCTGGCGAAGCCTGCCGAGCCGGTCGCGACCATGGGCGCCCGGGCGATGCTGCAGAAGGGCACGATGGGCCTGGTCCGGCTCGCCCCTGGCAAGCGGGAGCAGGAGTACAAGCAGGACGTCGAGATGGTGCGGCGCAACTTCGGCGGCCTGCGGCAGGTGACCGTGGTCAACCCGAAGGGCGGTGCCGGCAAGACCGTCGCCGTGCTGCTGCTGGCCATGACGTTCGGGCAGAAGCGCGGCGGCTACGTGCTGGCCTGGGACAACAACGAGACCCAGGGGACCCTCGGCATGCGGGCCCAGCAGGACTTCCACGCCCGTACGGTGCGCGACATGATGCGGGACCTGCACCTGTTCCGCGGGTCGCACGGGCGGGTGGGGGACCTGTCGCAGTACGTACGGGCGCAGGGCGAGGGCATGTTCGACGTGCTGGCCTCGGACGAGTCCGCGACGGCCGGTGAGATGCTCACGGCGAGTGCGTTCGCCGAGATCCGGGAAATCGTCAGCCGGTTCTACAAGCTGATCTTCGTGGATACCGGTAACAACGTGCGCGCGCAGAACTGGCAGGCGGCCATGGATGCCACCGATCAGTTGGTGATCACGATGTCGGCCCGTAACGACTCCGCCGAGACGGCCGCGCGGATGCTCGACCATCTTGAGCAGAGCGGGCGGCAGCGGCTGGTCCGGCAGGCGGTGAGTGTCGTCACCATGCCGCCGACCCGCAAGGACATCGACCTTCCGGCGATCCAGCGCCACTTCGCGGCCAGGACGCGGGCGGTGCTGCTGGCGCCTTACGAGAAGCTCATCGACTCGGGCGAGCCGCTCCGGTACGGGCACCTCTCGAACGGCACCCGCGACTCGTGGCTGAAGATCGCCGCGGCGGTCGCGGAAGGCCTGTAAGGGCCAGGCAGGGCCTGGCCCCGGAAACGTCAGGAGAGGGCGTCGGCGGCGGCCGGGTCGCTGTCGCGCAGGAACTGGGCGCAGCGGGCCGCCTCTTCCGCCTCCCCGATCTCCGCCGCCGCCAGCGACAGGCTGTGCAGGCAGCGCAAGAAGCCCTGGTTCGGCGCGTGCGACCACGGCACCGGACCATGCCCCTTCCAGCCGCTGCGGCGCAGCGCGTCCAGGCCGCGGTGGTATCCGGTCCGGGCGTACGCGTACGCGGTGACCGGCTGCTTGTCGGCCAGAGCGTTGTGGGCGAGCGCCGCCCAGCCCCCGCTGTACGCCGGGAACCGCGCCGCCACCTCCTTGTACGCCTCGTCGGTGCCGGTCTTCGCCGCCTCGGTCAGCGCCGCGTCGGCTGCTACATCGGCGGGCAGGCGCGTGGCCGGAGGTTCGGGGAGGAGATTCTGCATGGTGCCATTCAACCCGCTGTGACATCCCACGCTTCGCCGAGGGCTCGCAGGCGGGGCGCGTACTCGATCCGCTCCTGCCATTCGGCCGGCCAGGCCGCCATGCCCAGCGCCGCACCCGCGAAGGCCCCGGCCAGGCATGCGATGGAGTCGGAGTCGCCGGACGAGGCCGCTCCCCGGCCGAGCACCGCGATCGGGTCGTCCGGCGAGATCAGGTAGCAGTACAGCGCCGTGGCCAGCGCTTCCTCGGCGATCCAGCCCTCTCCCGTGGCCAGGCACGGGTCCCCGGCGAAGTCGCCCCGCCGCAATGCCTCCTCGACCCGGGCCAGGGCCGCGTCTGTTTCGTCCCATCCCGCAGCCATGAACTGCGATGGGCTGTCCACGCCCGGCCGCTGCCACAGATCGCCGAGCCATTCCTGGCGATATGTTCCCCGCTGGGAGGCACATCGCGCGCGCAATGTGGACAGCAGCTCTCGGGGATCAAGACCGTCGGCAAGCCACAGTACGGCGAGAGCAGTCGCCTCACTCGCCGCCAGCCCGGTCGCGTGCCCGTGCGTCAATCCGGCCTGCAGCTGCGCCGCGCCGGCCCGCTGGCCCTCGGTCAGCCCCGGCATCAGGCCCAGCGGCGTGACCCGCATGTTCGCGCCGCAGCCCTTCGAGTGAATCTGCGACGCGCGCTGCCACGGCCGGCCGTCGGTGAGGTCGGCGCAGGCGCGCAGGCAGGTCATGCCCGGGGCGCGGTTGTTGTCGGGGCTGATCGCCCAGTCCAGGAACGCCTGCCGGAGCACCGGCTCGTAGCCGTCCGGCGTGATCGACGGCGCCCTGACCAGCGCTTCCGCGACCGCGAGCATCATCTGGGTGTCGTCGGTGACCAGCGCCGGGTCGCCCTCCAACTCGCGCGGGCCCCCGGGGCCGTACCGGGCCACGATGGACGCGTAGTCCTGGAACTCCGTCGGCTTGCCGAGCGCATCCCCGTACGCGAGACCGAACAAAGATCCTGAGGCGTTTCGCACGGTGGCTACCCTACGGGGATGTTCGGGGACCTCTCTCATCCTTTCGACGCCACCGAGTTCGAAGTGGAGTCGCGTGCCGAGTTCGACGTTCACATCGCCAAGCGGTCGCTCGCCGGCCTGATCGTCCTGGGGCTGCGGCTCGAGGAGGATCCGCCCGACTTCACCGGCGTCGACGTCTCCGGCACCCTCTTCGTGGGCTGCGAGCTGGCCACGGCCGAGGTCGAGGTGGACCTGATCCGGCGCGGTGCACAGCTGATCCCGCCCTTCGACGCCCGGCCCTACCCGACGCATCCAGCGCTGCTCTACACGCCCGAGGATTTGGCCTTCGGGTTCGCCGAGCACGGCTTCGCCGGGATGTACGACACCCGCGTCTACCAGCATTTCCTCGAGCACGGCGGGGCGGCGCCGGACCTGCGGGAGGCGATCGCGCAGCGACTGCACGACGCCGGCGTCGACAACGCGCTGGGCAAGGCGCTCGCGGCGTGGATCGACGCGCACGGCGCCCGGGGGGCGGTCGGGATCATGGGCGGGCACGCCGAACCGCGCGGCTCAGCGGCGTACCGAATGGCGGCGACCCTGGCCCATCGCCTGGCCGCAGCGGGCCGCTTGATCGTGACCGGCGGTGGTCCGGGGGTGATGGAGGCGGCCAACCTGGGCGCCTATTTCGCCACCCGCAGCGAGGCCGAGCTGTCCGTGGCGATCGGCAAGCTCGCGCCGGCGCCGGACTTCCGCGACCACGACCCGTTCACCGCGGCCGCCCTCGCCGTCCGCGAGGAATTCCCGGCGCCGGAGGCCGTGGCGGGAGACGTGGTCGGGCGGCTCCGGCACGGCGGCCTGGCACTCCCCACCTGGCTGTACGGCCACGAGCCGGCGAACCTCTTCGCGGGCCAGATCGGCAAGTACTTCTCCAACGCGGTCCGCGAGGACTCGATCCTGCGGCTGTCCCGGGGCGGGATCGTGTTCGCCCCGGGCTGGGCGGGCACCGTGCAGGAGGTGTTCCAGGCCGCGACGAAGACCTTCTACCGTACGGACGGCCCGTCCGGCGCGTTCGTCTTCCTCGGCGTGGCGCACTGGGCGCAGCTGCCGGTGGAGGAACTGCTCCGGCCCCTGCTGGCGAAGTCGCCGCACGGCGACCAGTCGGACCTGATCGTCGTGACGGACTCGCTGGACGAGGCGATGGCCGCCCTCAACGGGTCGCCCGGCGCTTGAGCGCCCGGTGGCGCGCGTCGCTCACACTGCGGCCATGGCGATGATCCTGTTCCTGCTGATGCTGCTGCTGGTGGTCGTGATCGCGGTCGTCGTGGCGGGACGCAACCAGGGCACGGCCCGGTCCCGCCGGCCCGGCGCCGGCCCCGTCGGCATGTTTGACGGGGGCGGCCCGACCGGCGACTACGGCGCCTCCTGGGACGAGGGCGGTCACCACCACGGCCACCACGGCCACCACGGCGATCACGGCGGCCACGGCGGCCACGACAGCGGCTCGGACGGCGGCGGGTGGTCCGGCGGCGGCGACGGAGGCGGCTGGTCGGACGGAGGCGGCGGCGGAAGTGGCGGAAGCGACTGACGTCGCGCCAGGGGCGGGGGTGGCGGAAGCGACCGACGTCCCCCGTCAAGCGCAATGGCGGCGGGGAGGCCGGGCGGAGGCAGCGAAGGCGACGAACTTCGCACGGTCAGGCGACGTGGACCCGGCGCCAGCTTGCGACCGGCAGATCCATTTCGGGTACGTCGGTCAGCCCGTTCTCGTCCATCGCGTTGTAGACGGCGAGCCGCGCCCCCTCGAAGAGGAACTCGACCGCGTGCAGGACCCGGGGCCGCCACTCCGCGACCGTGGTCCGCTCGATGATGTTGACCTCGCGCAGGATGCGCCCGCGGGCGTTGCGGAGCGCGGCGTGGGGGTCGGCTCGCCAGTCGAGCTGGATGCCGGTGGCGTACCAGTCGATCGGGGCGCTCATGTCGACCTGGTTCCAGGTGATGGCGCACTCGTCGAACTTGCGGTGGGTGATCTCGACATTGGCCCCGCCGAAGCCGAGGATCACCGGTCCGTCGGCGAACCAGCCGCGTTCCGACATGTCCCACATGAGCCAGCCGTGCAGCAGTCTCGTCCCAACGATGCGGGAGAACCGCGGCCGGTGGACGGCGGCGAGGGCGTCGGCGTCGTAGTGCCAGTCCGGTTCGTAACCCTCGATGCCGAGCAAGATCACCGCCTCCGAGAACAGAAGACGACGATCGTACCCACGCGTCGCCGGGGGCCCGCAACACGAGAGCGGCCGGCCCCCGAACGAGGACCGGCCGCGGAGAGCTCGTTACTTCGAGAGGGTGGTACCCGTCGAGCGCAGGTGCTCGCACGCCTCGACGACGCGCTTGGCCAGGCCGTTCTCGGCGGACTTGCCCCAGGCGCGCGGGTCGTACGCCTTCTTGTTGCCGACCTCGCCGTCGATCTTCAGCACGCCGTCGTAGTTCTTCAGCATGTGGTCGACGACCGGGCGGGTGAACGCGTACTGGGTGTCGGTGTCGATGTTCATCTTCACCACGCCGTAGTCCAGGGCCCCGTGGATCTCCGAGAGCAGCGAGCCGGAGCCGCCGTGGAAGACCAGGTCGAACGGCTTCTCCTTGCCGTACTTGGCGCCGACCGCCTCCTGGATCTCCTTGAGGATCTCCGGGCGCAGCTTGACGTTGCCCGGCTTGTAGACGCCGTGCACGTTGCCGAAGGTCAGGGCCGTCATGTAGCGGCCCTTCTCGCCCAGGCCGAGGGCGGCGGCGGTGGCCAGGCCGTCCTCGACGGTGGAGTACAGCTTGTCGTCGATCGCGGCGGAGACGCCGTCCTCCTCGCCGCCGACCACGCCGACCTCGATCTCGAGGATGATGTGCGCCGCGGCGGCCTGGGCCAGCAGCTCCTCGGCGATCTGCAGGTTCTCGTCGACCGGTACGGCCGAGCCGTCCCACATGTGCGACTGGAACAGCGGCGCCTTGCCGTTGGCGACGCGCTCCTTGCTGATGGCCAGCAGCGGGCGCACGTACGCGTCGAGCTTGTTCTTGGGGCAGTGGTCGGTGTGCAGCGCGATGTTGATCGGGTAGTTCTTCGCGACCTCGGTGGCGAACTCGGCGAGCGCGACCGCGCCGGTGATCATGTTCTTCACGGTCGGGCCGGAGACGTACTCGGCGCCACCCGTGGAGATCTGGATGATGCCGTCGCTGCCGGCCTCCGCGAAGCCCTGCAGGGCCGCGTTGAGGGTCTGCGAGGACGTGACGTTGATCGCGGGGTACGCGAACGCGCCGGCCTTGGCGCGGTCGAGCATCTCGGCGTAGACCTCAGGGGAAGCGATGGGCATCGGTAGCGCTCCTTGATTCTCGGACGACGAAGAGAGGGCAGGACCGCGCTGTCCTCCAGCAGGCAGTATTCCGCAGCAGGGGACGGTGACGGAAATCGCCCCGTTATCGGCGTACCGGTTTACCCATCGTGACGGTGGGGGACGCGGCACCATTGACGGTGCCGCCACGCGAAGGGAGTCGGCCATGAGCTACCCGAGCAATGAGCACGACCTGGAGACGCCGGAGGTGGACGCGGCCGAGCAGGCGACCGAGGCGGACCCGGGCTGGCAGGACGAGGACCGGGAGGACGCCGAAACGCCCTCGGCGATCGAGGCCTCCGAGTGGGACGCGCAGGAGCAGAGCCGGATCGTGAAGATGGAGGACGACTACCGCTGATCCGGCATATCCACCATCACGCTATTTGAGGACGTAATCGGGATGGGCGTCCGCCCACGCGCCGAGCTGGTCGGCCCGGATCGCGGCGTAGAGGGCGGGCCCCACCCCCGGGTAGATCTGCTCACGGCCGTCGCTGAGGCTGTGGAAGCTCGGCGCGCTGATGCCGACCACCTCCGCCGAGCCCGTCGACGCGGCGGCCTGGAGCAGCGCACCCGCGTCGCCGTCGATCGTCATGCCGTCGCCGCCCGCCTCGATCAGGCTGTTCAGGCGCGCCGGGTCGGTGGTGGTGCCGTCGAGGGTCAGTTTCGTCGCCAGTGAGCGCAGGAACCGCTGGGTATTGCGGTCGCGGTCGTACGCACCGTTCTTCAGGCCGTAGCGGCCGCGCAGGATCTCGGTCACGTCCTCCGGGCCGGCCCGTCGGCAGCCGGCTTCGTACGTCGGGCTCTTGCCGCCGGCGCGCTGGGCCGCGGGGAGACACAGCTCGACGCCACCGACCGCCTCGGTCACCTCGCGCAGGGCCCGGAAGTCGATGGTGACCGTCGCGTCGAAGTCGACGCCGGTCAGGTCCGACACCACGCGCTCGGTGAGCTGGGGACCGCCGGTGAACAGGGTCGCGGTGAGCTTGGCCGTATCGCCGTCCGGGAGCCGCACCGCGCCGTCGCGAGGCAGGCTGACCAGGTAGACGCGGGACCGGTCGGCGGGCAGGTGGACCATCATCACCGTGTCGGCGCGGCGGTTCGCCGGGTCACCGTCGGCCGCCCGGTTGTCGCTGCCGAGCAGGAGGACGTCCAGCGGCCCGGCGGTTTCCGGGGCCGGTGTGCCGACGCCGGAGAAGGAGCTGATCACCGGCGGGGTGTGCTGCCAGCGCTCCACGAGGACGGGCACCGGCGCCGTCGCGATCAGCAGTGCGGCGGTCACACCGGCACCTCGGCGGGCCCGGCGACGACGCTTTGCCCGTACCCAGGCAATATCGATCTTGGCACGCACCGGGCCGGCGGCCGGAGTCTCGGCCTCGTGCCGGGCGAAGGCCGCCCGCAACTCGTCCTCGATCGGGGACATCAGGCCTCCACCAGCTCGGCGCGGAGCGTGGCGAGCGCCCGCGAGATGGACGAGCGGACCGTGCCGACGGCGCAGCCGAGCACGTCGGCGATCTCCTGGTCCGGCAGGTCCTCGTAGTAGCGCAGAACAAGCGCCGCGCGCTGACGACGGGGCAGGCGGGAGAGCATGCCCCAGATGCGGTCGCGCTCGGCGGACTCGTGGGCGTGGTCGGAAGGGGCGGCGACCGGATCCGGCTCCGCGCGCAGCAGGACCCGGCGCAGCCACGAACCGCGGCGCAGGTCGATGAACTGATTGGTGAGGATCTTGCGCACGTAGCCGTCCGGGGAGTCGCTGGCCACGACCCGGCGCCAGCTGAGCTGGACCCGGACCATCGTCTCCTGGACCAGGTCCTGGGCGGTGTGGGGATCGCCGGTCAGCATGACGGCGTAGCGCAGCAGCGCGTCGAGCCGGCTGTCGGCGAACTCCTCGTAGGTCACGGCCACCTCCGTTTCCTACGACGGGATCGGACCCGCGAATCATTGCGGCCTCGCGCAAATCGTTCGCCCGCTGTCCACAGCCGCTGCGATCATCGATCGGTGCTGCTCACCGTGACGACCACCCACCGGCCGGCGACCGACCTCGGCTACCTGCTGGTCAAGCACCCCGACAAGGTGCACTCCTTCGACGTGCCCACCGGCACGGCCCACGTCCTGTTCCCGGACGCGGACGAGGACAGGTGCACGGCGGCGCTCCTGCTCGACGTCGACCCGCAGCGGCTCGGTGCCGCCCGCGGCGGCCGCAACCAGCAGGCGGCGCCGGAGTCGTTCACGCTGGGTCAGTACGTCAACGACCGCCCGTACGCGGCCTCGAGCCTCCTGGCGAGCGCGCTGGCCAAGGTGTTCCGCAGTGCGCTGCGCGGCGAGTCCAGGGACCGCCCGGACCTCGCCGGCGAGCCGATCCCGCTGGAGATCCACGTACCGGTGCTGCGCTGCAAGGGCGATCCGGTAGCGCTGTTCGAGCCGCTCGGCTGGACGGTCGTCGCGCGGCCGATCCCGCTCGACGACGTCCCGGACGGGCACCCGCTCGCCGGCGACAGCGCGTACGCGGATCTCACCCTAACCGGCACGCTGCGGCTGGCCGACGCGCTCAACCACCTGTACGTCCTGCTCCCGGTGCTCGACGACGCCAAGCACTACTGGGTCGCGCCGGACGAGATCGACAAGCTGCTCCGCGCGGGCGAGGGCTGGCTCTCCGCACACCCGGAGAAGGTCTTCATCACCCGCCGCTACCTGGCCCACCGCCGGTCGCTGACGGCGAGCGCGCTGGAGCAGCTCGACCGGGACGACCCGGACACCGTCGACGCGCCCGTCGACACCGCTGCCGACGAGGAGGCGGAGCTGCCGGTGGCGCGCAAGCAGCCGCTGGCCGAGCAGCGGCGCGACGCGGTCCTGGCCGCTCTCGCCGAGTCGGGGGCCACCCGGGTGCTCGACCTCGGCTGCGGCGGCGGCGCGCTGCTCGGCGCCCTGATCAAGGACAAGCGCTACACCGAGATAGTCGGCACCGACGTCTCTTCGCGCGCCCTGGACCTCGCGCACCGGCGACTGCACCTGGACCGGGTGCCGGAGCGGCAGCGCGGGCGGGTGACGCTCTGGCAGTCGGCGCTCACCTACCGGGACGACCGGCTGAAGGGGTTCGACGCCGCGGTGCTCATGGAGGTCGTCGAGCACGTCGACCCGCCGCGCCTGCCCGCGCTGGAGGCGTCGGTGTTCGGCCACGCCCGCCCGGCGACCGTCGTCGTGACCACGCCGAATGCCGAGTACAACGTGCTCTACGAGGGTCTGACCGGCATGCGGCACAGCGACCACCGGTTCGAATGGACCCGCGCCGAGTTCGCGGAGTGGACCGCCCGGACGGCGAGCGCGTACGGCTACGACGTCACGATCCGCGGCGTCGGAGACACGGACGAACAGCACGGAAACCCCACGCAGATGGCGATCTTCACCCGGAAGGAGGGGGCATGACCGAGATCGACATTCCCGAACTGGCGCTGGTGGCGCTCGTCGGCATCTCCGGATCCGGCAAGTCCACCTTCGCCCGGCAGCACTTCGCACCGACCCAGGTGCTCTCCTCGGACTACTTCCGCGGGCTGGTGGCCGACGACGAGAACGACCAGTCGGCCTCCGGGGACGCCTTCGACGTGCTGCACTACGTCGCGGCCAAGCGGCTCGCCGCCGGTCGGCTCACGGTCGTGGACGCCACCAACCTCCAGCCGCACGCCCGGGCCGGACTCGTCAAGGTGGCGCGCGAGCACGACGTACTGCCGGTCGCCGTGGTGCTCGACGTGCCGGAGGCGCTGGCCTGGGAGCGTACGCAGGCCCGCGAGGACCGTGCCTTCGGCCGTCAGGTCCTCACCCGGATGCATCGTGACCTGCAGCGCTCCCTGGGCCAGCTGGCCCGCGAGGGCTTCCGTAAGGTGCACGTGCTGCGGGGCACCGAGGAGATCGCCGGCGCGACGATCCGTTACGAGAAGCTGTTCAACGACAAGCGGGAGCTCACCGGCCCGTTCGACATCATCGGCGACGTGCACGGCTGCCGGGCCGAGCTGGACGCCCTGCTGACGACCCTCGGGTACGCCGTCACCCGCGACAACGCGGTGCACCCGGAGGGGCGTACCGCCGTCTTCGTCGGCGACCTGGTGGACCGCGGCCCGGACTCTCCCGGGGTCCTCCGCCTGGTCATGGACATGGTCAAGAACGGTACGGCGATCTGCGTACCGGGAAACCACGAGCAGAAGCTCGCCCGCAAGCTCAACGGCCGCAACGTGCAGCTCACCCACGGCCTGCCGGAGACGCTGGCGCAGCTGGAGGCGGAGACCCCCGAGTTCGTGGCGGAGGTGCACTCGTTCATCGAGGGCCTGGTCAGCCACTACGTCCTGGACGGCGGCAAGCTCGTCGTCGCGCACGCCGGCCTCAAGGAGGCGTACCACGGACGCGCGTCCGGCCGGGTGCGCTCGTTCGCCCTCTACGGCGAGACGACCGGCGAGACCGACGAGTACGGCCTCCCGGTCCGCTACCCGTGGGCGCGCGACTACCGCGGCTCGGCAGCCGTCGTCTACGGCCACACCCCGACCCCGGAGCCGGAGTGGATCAACAACACGATCTGCCTCGACACCGGCTGCGTCTTCGGCGGCAAGCTCACCGCGCTGCGCTGGCCGTCGCGTGAGCTCGTCTCCGTGCCGGCAGCGCGGGAGTACTACGCCCCGGCCCGCCCGCTGGTCGCCGGGACCACGCGCCCCGACGAGGGCCTCGACCTCGCGGACGTGACCGGAAGACGACACATCGATTACGGGTACGGGCGCACGACGGTCGCCGCCGAGAACGCCGCCGCGGCGCTGGAGGTGATGAGTCGCTTCGCACTCGCCCCGGAGACCCTGGCGTGGCTGCCGCCGACGATGGCGCCCTGCTCCACCGCGACGGTCGAGGGCTACCTCGAGCACCCGTCGACGGCGTTCGCGGACCTGCGGGCGGCCGGCATCGGCAAGGTCGTGTGCGAGGAGAAGCACATGGGCTCGCGCGCGGTCGTACGGATCTCCCGCGACGGAGCCGGGGACGCCGTGTGGACGCGTACCGGAAGACCGTTCTTCGACGCCGCCCGTAACGAGGCGCTGCTGGGGAAGGTCCGCGCCGCCGCGATCGCCGCAGGCGTGCTGGAGGACGGCTGGCTGCTTCTCGACGCCGAGCTCCTGCCCTGGTCGGCGAAGGCGGGCGGGCTCATCCGCGAGCGGTACGCCGGCGTCGGCGCGGCCGGGCGAGCCGCGCTGCCCGCCGCGCTGTCCGTGCTCGACCGCGTCGCGGCCCGCGGACTGGACGTGGGCGCGCTGCGCGGCCGGATCGAGCTGCGGGCGGCGGAGATCGCCGGATACTCGGCGGCCTACCGCGCGTACGTGCAGCCGACCGACGGTCTGACCGGCGTGACCCTGGCACCGTTCGCGGTGCTCGCCACGCCCGGGACGAGTCACAAGGACAAGGACCACGGCTGGCACCTGGACGTCGCGGACCGGCTCGTCGCGGCCGATCCCGGACTGTTCACGCCGACCCGGCGGATGGTGGTGGAGCTGGACGACGCCGCTGCCGAGGAGGCGGCCACCGACTGGTGGCTGGCGCTGACCGCCGCCGGGGGCGAGGGCATGGTCGTGAAGCCGTATGCGGGCCTGGGCGCGACCGACGCGAAGGGCCGCCTGGTGCAGCCCGGGGTGAAATGCCGCGGAAGGGAGTACCTGCGGATCATCTACGGGCCCGAGTACACCCGCCCGGAGCAGCTGGACCGGCTGCGCCGGCGCCGGCTAGGGCGCAAGCGGGCGCTGGCTCTGCGTGAGCACGGCCTCGGCCTCGCCGCGCTGGACCGGCTGGCCGAGGGAGCCCCGCTCTGGCGGGTGCACGAGCTCGTGTTCGCCATCCTGGCTGCGGAATCGGAGCCGGTGGATCCCCGGCTGTAATCCTCAGCGTGCGTACAGGTCCCGGCAGGGCAGCGGCCGGTACCCTTCCTATTCGTGACCTACAGTGCGCTCACCGAGCAGCTCGCTCTGAATCCGCTCGATCCGCAGGAACTGCTGCACACCTTCGGGTTGATCGGCGTCTGGGCGATCCTCTTCGCGGAGACCGGCCTGCTGGTCGGCTTCTTCTTCCCGGGGGATTCCCTGCTGTTCCTGGCGGGCGTGGCGGCCTCACCGGTGGCCGACTCGATCTTCGGCGACGGCACCCGGATGTCGCTGGTGGGCCTGCTCATCGGCGCACCCGTGTGCGCCGTCCTCGGCGCCCAGCTGGGCCACCTCCTGGGCGCCCGGTACGGCCGCCGCATGTTCGAGCGACCGGACAGCAAGCTCTTCAAGCGCGAGTACGTGGAGAAGGCCGAGTACTACTTCGAGAAGTTCGGCCCGGCGAAGGCGGTGGTCCTGGCCCGGTTCATCCCGATCGTCCGGACCTTCCTCAACCCGGTCGCCGGCACCCTCGGCATGCCGGCCAAGCAGTTCTTCCTGTGGAACGTGGTCGGCGCGATCCTCTGGTGCGACGGCGTGATCCTGATCGGCTACCTGCTGGCCGACCGGATCTGGCACGCCGTCGGCGACAAGATCGACCACTACATCCTGCCGGTCGTGGCGCTGATCGTGCTCATCTCGGTGCTGCCGATCATCATCGAGATGATCCGCGAGCGGAGGGCGAAGAAGCGCGCCGCCGCGACGGGCGTGGCCGGTGAGACCGGCCCCGCGACCGCGATCGGCGTCGTGGCCGCGGCGACCGTGGCCGGCATCGCCGAGGAGATCACCGACCAGGACGAGGACGACCACCGGAAGCACCGGCCGCGCCACTCCGCCTGAGCGGCTCCTCCGCCGGGTTCAGACCCGGACCGGCGCCGGGCCGGCCAGCCGGTCCAGGAATTCCTCCGGCACCTCACGAAGGTTGTCCAGCCGCCCCAGGGTCAGCGCCCGGTAGGTGAGCTGGGCGGCCTCCTCGAGGTTGCGAGCCCGCTTGTGGGCCAGCTCCACGCTGTCCGCCATGACCACACAGCCGTGCTGGCTCAGCACCAGGCAGTTGGTGCCGTCCGCCGCCATCGCTGCGGTCAGCGCCGCCACCTCGAGGCTCCCGGGCATCCGGAACGGCACCGTCGAGACCCGCGTCAGGTAGAACGCGTGATCCGTCGTCGCGATCCGGATGTGCTCGCCGAGGGCGTCGAGCAGCAACGCCGTCTGCGGGTGCAGGTGGACGATCGCGTTGACGTCCGGGCGCGCCCGGTAGAGCGCCAGATGCAGCGCCAGCTCGCTGGTCGGCTCGAGACGCGGCGCCGGCAGGCCGCCCGCGGCCAGTGCCGCCGGGCCACCGTCGGAGATCCGCACCGGCGCGAACGTCGACCGGCTCAGTCTTTCCAGCCAGGCGCCGCTCGCGGTCACCCAGCAGGCGTCCTCGTCGGGGATACGGGCGGAGAGGTTGCCGCCGGAGCCGCAGACCAGGCCGGCCTGCACCACGTCGTATCCCACGTGCGCGAGCTGGTCGCGCAGATCACCGGGCACGTAGTTCACCCGTCAACTCCTTCGGGTCCTGGGGGTGGATCCTGATGGAGGTGTCCCGCCTGGCGTCACGCTCTCGAAACGTCCGGTGACGCCAGGCACCTTCCCGCCGGAGGCCGGCGGTCTTGCCCAAGTCTGCCCGCATGCACGGGCTTCCCTGCCTACTTCATCCAGGCCGGTCCTGTCCGGCGGCTTGCCGGCCCGCCCACCCGTGCGGGCCGTACCGCCGTCAGCTTGACCGGCGGTTCCGCCGCCCGCTCGTCTCGGGACGGGCCTGCCCGTGGCCCGCCCGGTGCGAGCGGGCTCCGCTCGCCGTCGGCCCGGTCAGCGGGCCTTCTTCGTGGCCCGCTTCCGGGGCGGGGTGAGCAGGTCCGCGATCGTTGCGATCGCCGTCGGGACCAGGCGGTAGTACGCCCACACGCCCCGCTTCTCGCGCTCGAGCAGCCCCGCCTCGGTCAGAATCCGCAGGTGGTGGCTGACGGTCGGCTGCGACAGTCCGAGCGGCGCGGTGAGGTCGCAGACGCACGCCTCACCGTCCGTAGCGGACTGAATGAGGCTGAGCAGCCGGAGCCGGGCGGGGTCCGCGAGTGCCTTCAGCACCCCGGCCAACCGCTCCGCATCGGCACGTTCAATAGGCTCGCCGGCCAGCGGCGAGATCTGAGGCATTGTCATTTCCGCCAACGCAGTTCCCACGATCTCCATCCTTCCACCAACTGCATCGATTCTCCTGCATGTGCGCAGGAACGAACCGGCTGACTTTCAGGCCGTAAGGCCGAAGTCGATCGAACGGTAGGCCGATCGGTACGTCTGTCCGGCACCCCGCACGGCAGCGTCCGCACCCCGATCAACCATTCCCTCGACACCGACTTCGGTCTCTGCCTCCTGCAACGCCTCAGCCGCCTTCTGGTCGCTGCCCATCGCCGTCGAGCTCCTCGATCCCCGCCCCTGGAGTGAGCCGCCCCACATTTCGATGTCACGATCAGTACGGCGACCGCCCGGCGTCCGCCCGTTCGCCGGCACCGCCGTGTACTGCACCGTCACACGGCGGAGTCGTGCGTCGCAGTCGACTTCACGACCCGATGAAAGCACGGCACAACGCTGCGCGACGGGCAATTCAGTGATGAATTTACGCAGGTCGTGGTGGGCTTCCATGACATCGAGGGTACTGGCTGTCCGGAAACTGGAACGTTCTGCCCTGGCAGGGCGGAAAGGAACTATTGACCCGCGCCGAAACATCCTCGTTACAGGAAATATTGTTAACAGAATCACCTCCACAGGCCCCTTTGCGGCGGGCATTGATGCAGCTCAAACCCCCTTTGCCCGGCTCTGTTCCCGAGCCGCGAGACAACGACGGTCATCGAACGAGTACGCACTGACACCGATGTCATCCGAGCAGTTATGTCCGTCCTCGGGGAAAGCCCGCCCGGACAGCGGCGTCGAACAGACCCCCGGCGACCAACGCTACCCGTTCGGGTGACACACAACCGTCGATGTCGTCGACCCCGGGAGCTGGACGGACGCGCCGTGACGCCCCCATCGGCGGGGGCACTGGACCGCCGGGGGTCAGCTGGACGGCCGCGCTGCGGAACCTTCGCCCGAGTCGTCACCGGCGCCCGTACCGCCCGTGGCGCCCTGTGCGGGGGAAGCGGCCCACGAAGGGTCTGGCGCCGTGGGCCGTTCGGCCGACGGGGCCGGCCACGGATGATGGGCGGAAGCGTCGGCCGCCGGCCAGGCCTCACCGTCAGCGGCGGCCTCAGAGGCCAACCAAGTCCCACTGCCGAAGCCGCCGGCGCCAGCTGCAGTGCTCCCACCGTCAGCCGCGGCGCCGCCCGCCGGCCAGGGCCGGCCGTTGGTGACAGCCTCGGGAGACGAGCCGGCCCCGCCGTCGGTGGCAGCTTCGTCACTTTCTGCGGGGACCGTGCCGTTACCCGGCGTGACGCCCCACGGACCCGCGTCGGCGACGTCTGCGGGCGCAGGGGCGGCCGCAGGGGGATTCGACGGCTGCGGTGCGGTGGGGGTCACCGGCGCCGGAGCAGCCCACGGGCTCGGCTCACCGGGAATCTCAGCCACTGGCGCCGGCATGTGAGGCGCAGCCGGATAGGGCGCCCCATACGTGGGCTGCGCGGCTCCAAACGTGGGCTGGACGGCCCCATACCCGGGCTGGGCGGCCCCGTACGTCTGCTGGGCGGCACCAAACGGCGGCCGGCCGGGGTAACCGTAGGCGCCCGCCGGGTACCCACCCTGAGGCCCGTAGCCGGGCTGCGAGGCAGGGAACGGATCCGCCGGAACCGGCTCCGGCGCCCTGCCGAAGAAGGACCGCGGCGCGGCCAGCAACAGCACCCCCACCAGCACGTACCCGGCCATCTGAGCGACACCCAGGCCGATGTTCATGGCGATCCACGACCCCGGGTACGCATCCGCCAGCGCCGCACCGGCCGACCCCGGCGCCGAGTCCCCGCCCCGCTGCACCACCATCGTCAGCGTCGACACGCCCCCGGCCACGAGGCCGAGCGCACACACCACCAGCGTGGCGATGCGGATGCCGTTGCTGCCCCGGCGCAGCCCCAGGGCGAGCACCACGTACAGGGCGAAGAGGACGACCGCCAGTACCGCACCGAGCGCCGCACCGATCCACACCACCGTCACGAAGCCGTCGACGTCCGCGCTCTTGGGAGCGGCGCCCCGGAAACGGTCGACTGTGCCGGGGGCGACGGCCAGTGTGGCCACCGCGTACGCCAGACCCACGACCGCCATGACGATGAGCAGGACCGACGCGAACCCGACCGAGGCAGGCCGGCGTGGCGACGCGGCGGGCGCGGGTGCGGCGGCCGCCGCCGGGTACTGCACTGCGTACGACATGGTGGTTCCCTCCGTCGCGGACGAACCTACCCGGACGTACGACGCGCCGCCGGGCTTACCCGGCGGCGCGCGAGAAGACCATCGTCAGGACGGATCGGTAGGTGCGCGACCCGGCTGCTCCGGAGGCGTCTCCGGCGGCCCCGAAGGCGAAGAGGGCGGTCCCGAAGGCAAAGAAGGCGGAGGAGGCGCACTCCACGGATCCGTGGCGGGCAAGCTACCGGTGTGCGGCGACGGCTCGGACGACCCCGTCGAATCACCAGCCGGCGGCGTGGCGTCCACCCCACCCGGCGGCATCGACTGCTCGTGCGTACCGGGATAGGAAGGAAACGCCCCGGAGCTGGGCGCCGGATACCCGGCCTGGCCGGGATACGCCGGATATCCCGGCTGAACCGGATACCCAGGCTGCGCGGGATACCCCGGCTGGCCCGGATACCCAGGCTGCCCGGGATACGGGTACGGCATGGACGGGTCCCAGGCCGGCTGCGGCTTACGGAAGTAGGCATTCGCCGCCGGCAGCATGAGCAGGATCAGCGCGGCGAGCATGGCCAGCACCAGCAGGACGGTCAGTGTCGTCGTCACGGGCGAGTACCAGGACGGAAGATCGGCGGTGAGCCGTTCCTCCACCTCCCGAGGGCTCGGTCCCGCGGTGTTGCCCGAGTCGAGGTTCATGCCGCTCGTCGCGGCGTTGCCCAGCAGGCCGAAGCCGTTGCAGCAGAGGAAGATGCCGCCGATCACCCAGGTGGTGATCCGGGCGCCCTGGCGGCCGCGGTTGTTGAAGATCGCGAGGATCGCCAGGCCGGCAGCGAACAGAATGTTGATCGCCACGCCGACCACGCTGGCGCCGACGATGATGCTCTCCATGCCGCTGTTGGGGGTGTTCGCGTACAGCTCCTTGTACACGTCGGAGATCGTGGAGATCGTCATGAGCGACAGCAGCGCGCTGATGATCGACGCGGCGGCGCTCAAATACAGCAGGTACGACGAGACGGTGACGACCGTCGGCCGTGAACTCGGTGCCGGTGCTCCCGGATACATCGGCGCTCCCTCCTAGATCCACTCACGGTATCGGGCGGGCACCAGATACGAGGTCCGGCGGACACAAGGTCCACAACTGTGGCAACATCGCCCGACGTAGCACGAAATCGGATGAAATAGGTCGCTCGTTCGAGGGGGCGACAGAAGTCGATCCCGACCCATACACTTCCATCTCGTGGCGCGCCGCAGGCATCGGAATCCCTCGGCGCCGCCCTGTGCCCGACCGAGTCGCCGCCCCCGCTCACTGATCGCCGGGGCCGAGGCAGACCGGATCAGGGCGCCTTCCCGATTGCGCCGGCCGCGTGTTTTCGCCGCGGCCGCCCCAGACCCATTAAGGACCGGTGAGTCCCATGCCGCACGCAGACACCTTGACCGTCGTTCACCATGACGACACGCGGACCCGCTACCAGGACGTCCGCTATCAGCTCCACCGCGACGGGATCAGGATCTGGTCCGAGGACGGCGAGCACGCCTTCACGGACATCCTCATGACCCACGCCTACCGGCAGCGGGAGGCGAAGGCCAGCTGACACAGAAGGGCCCCGAGCAACCTCGGGGCCCTTCAAAGTGTTCAGGCGCGGGTTACTCGCAACCCGTCCTTCTGGTCGCTCAGGTCGACCAGCACGGTGTCGCCGTCGACGATGTCCCCGGCGAGCAGCGCCTTGGCCAGCGAGTCGCCGATCGCCGACTGCACCAGCCGGCGCAGCGGCCGCGCACCGTAGATCGGGTCGTAGCCGTGCTCGCCCAGCCACAGCACGGCCGCCTCGGTGACGTCCAGGCTGAGCCGCCGGTCGGCCAGCCGGTGACGCAGCCGGCCGAGCTGGATGTCCACGATCGCCGCGAGGTCCTGCGCGGTCAGCGCGTGGAACACCACGATGTCGTCGAGCCGGTTGAGGAACTCCGGCTTGAAGTGCGCGCGTACGGTCGCCATGACCTCCTCGCGCCGCTCCTCCTCACCGAGGGTGAAGTCGGAGATGACCGACGAGCCCAGGTTGGAGGTCAGCACGAGGATGGCGTTGCGGAAGTCGACCGTACGGCCCTGACCGTCGGTCAGCCGCCCGTCGTCGAGCACCTGGAGCAGCACGTCGAAGACGTCCGGGTGCGCCTTCTCCACCTCGTCCAGCAGCACCACGCTGTACGGCCGCCGCCGCACCGCCTCGGTCAGCTGGCCACCCTCCTCGTAGCCGACGTACCCGGGCGGGGCACCGACGAGGCGGGCGACGGAGTGCTTCTCGCCGTACTCGCTCATGTCGATGCGGACCATGGCCCGCTCGTCGTCGAAGAGGAAGCCTGCGAGGGCCTTGGCCAGCTCGGTCTTGCCGACGCCGGTGGGGCCGAGGAACAGGAAGCTGCCGGTGGGCCGGTCCGGGTCGGCGACGCCCGCGCGGGCCCGGCGTACGGCCCCGGAGACAGCCGCGACGGCCTCGGCCTGGCCGACCACCTTGGCCTGCAGCGACTCCTCCATGCGCAGCAGCTTGGCGGTCTCGCCCTCCATCATGCGGCCGGCCGGGATGCCGGTCCACGACGCGATGACCTCGGCGATGTCGTCGGCGCCGACCTCCTCCTTGACCATCGGCGGCTCGGTCTTCTCGTCCTCGGCGGCGGCCGCGCTCTCCATTTCGCGTTCCAGCGCCGGGATCTCCTGGTACTGCAGGCGGGACGCCTTCTCCCAGGCGGCCTCGCGCTGGGCCCGCTCGAGCTCGGCGCGGGTCTCGTCGAGCTTCTTCTTCAGCTCACCGACCCGGTTCAGGCCGCCGCGCTCGCGCTCCCACCGGGCGTTGAGGGCGGTCAGCTCCTCCTCGCGGTCCGCGAGGTCGCGCTCGAGCCGCTCCAGGCGGGCGACCGACGCCGGGTCGGTCTCCTTCTCCAGCGCGAGTTTCTCGACCCGCATCCGGTCGACCTGCCGCTGCAGTTGGTCGAGCTCGACCGGGCGGGAGTCGATCTCCATGCGCAGCCGGGAGGCGGCCTCGTCGATCAGGTCGATGGCCTTGTCCGGCAGGAACCGGTCGCTGATGTAGCGGTCGGACAGCGCGGCGGCCGCGACCAGGGCGGCATCGGTGATCTGTACGCGGTGATGAGCCTCGTACCGGCCCTTCAGTCCACGGAGGATGCCGATGGTGTCCTCGACCGTGGGCTCGCCGACGACGACCGGCTGGAAGCGGCGTTCCAGGGCCGGGTCCTTCTCGATGTGCTCGCGGTACTCGTCGAGGGTGGTGGCGCCGACCATGCGCAGCTCACCGCGGGCCAGCATCGGCTTGAGCATGTTGCCGGCGTCCATCGAGCCCTCGCCCTTGCCGGCACCGACGACGGTGTGCAGCTCGTCGAGGAACGTGACGACCTGGCCGTTGGAGTTGCGGATCTCCTCGAGGACGCTCTTCAGGCGCTCCTCGAACTGGCCGCGGTACTGCGCGCCGGCGACCATCGCGCCGAGGTCGAGCGAGACGAGCTTCTTGTCGCGCAGCGTCTCCGGCACGTCGCCGGCGACGATGCGCTGGGCCAGGCCCTCAACGATCGCGGTCTTGCCGACGCCGGGCTCGCCGATCAGCACCGGGTTGTTCTTGGTACGCCGGGAGAGCACCTGCACCACCCGGCGGATCTCGGCGTCCCGCCCGATCACGGGGTCGATCTTGCCCTCGCGAGCGAGGGCGGTGAGGTCGACGCTGTATTTCTCCAGCGCCTTATAGGTCTGCTCGGGGTCCTGGTTCGTCACCCGGCGCTCGCCCCCGCGCACCGACGGGAAGGCCGCGGCGAGCGTCTCCTCGGTGGCGCCGACGTCGCGCAGGGCCTTGCCGACCACGCCGCCCACCCGGGCCAGGCCGGCGAGCAGGTGCTCGGTGGAGATGTACTCGTCCCCCAGCGGCTTGGCGATCAGTTCGGCCTCACCGATGGCGTTGACGAACTCGCGCGAGAGGCTGGGCTCCGCGGTGCTCGAGCCGCGTGCGGAGGGTTGCTGTTCGACCGCGCGTACGGCGGCGCGCCGGACGTCGGCGGGATTGGCACCGACCGCCCGCAGCAGCGCCGGCGCGGTGGAGCCGCCGGTGTCGAGCAGCGAGAGGAGGAGGTGCCACGGCTCGACGGTGGCGTGCCCGCGCTGGTTGGCGTCGGCGACCGCACCGGTGATGACGTCGCGGCTCTTGGTGGTAAGGCGTTCGGCGTTCATGAGCTCCCCTGATCGGATCTTCCAAGAGATGCAGCATCCGCGTGGTTCAGCAACTCGAGACTTGAGCCTATTCCACTCAACTCTAGGTCGGGGTGTCCACGCCCGGAAAGAGACGTCCGTTACCGCGATATCGACATGTGCATTTCCGGCACCCGTCGTAACGTCAGACGTATGGCCCTCGGCACCGTGCGGCGTACGCCGCGGCTCACTCGTGCGCTCCTTCCGCTGGGCCTCGTCTTCCTCGCAGTCGGGATCTCCACCGCGCTGGTCGGCCCCTTCCTCTCCCTCTTCCTGAGCACCGAGGTCGACGCCGGCCCGCTGCAGGTGACGGTCTTCCTCGTCGTGGCGCCCCTGTCCGGGGTGCTCGGCTCGACCCTGATCGGGCGGCTGTCGGACCGGCGCCCCATCCGGCGCACGCTGCTCGTCATCGGCGCCGTGGCCGGCATGATCGGCTGCGGGCTCACCGCGGTGGTGCGCGACTACTGGATCCTGCTCGGCCTGACCGTCACGGCGATCGGCGTCGCCAACTCACTCTTCCCCCAATCCTTCGCGTACGCCCGCCAGGTGCTCGAACGCGACGCCCCCGACCGGGCCGCGATGGGCATCAGCGGCCTGCGGACGGTCTTCTCGCTGGCCTGGGTCGCGGGCCCGCCGCTGGCCGCCTTTTTGCTCGCCACCGGAGGATTCGCCTGGGTCTACGGCGGAGCCGCCGTCATGTACGCCCTGGCAGCCGCCATCGGCCTCTTCGGTCTGGACGAGATCGAGGCGCCCGCGCCGTCAGCGGCTCCCGGGGCCGGGCACGAGTCCGCCTTCCCCGCCACCGCGAGGTGGACGCTGCTGCTCACGGCCGCCGCCTTCACGCTGCTGCAGACGCCGCTGACGCTGGCCGTCCAGGCGTTGCCGTTGTTCATCCGCACCGACCTGCACGGGGAAGTCTCCTACGCGGGCCTGGTGCTCGGCCTCTGCGCGGCCCTGGAGATCCCGCTGATGCTGGGGCTGGGCGCGATGTCCACCCGGATGCCCATACGCGTGCTGCTCCTGGCCGGGGCCGCCTGCGGGATCGCGTACTACGGGCTGGTGGCGACGGCGACCGGGGTGTGGCTGCTCTTCGGCGCGCAACTGCTCAACGCGCTCTTCATCGCGGCGGTGTCCGGGCTCGGCATCACCTACATGCAGAACATGCTGCCGCAGCATCCCGGGCAGGCCACCACGCTGTTCACCAACTCGTTCCCGCTGGGCGCGATGCTCGCCGGGCCGCTGTTCGGGGTCGCGCAGCACTTCGGCTACCGGCACGCGTACGTGATCTGCACCGTCCTGTGCGCGGCGGGCCTGCTGCTGTTGACCGTGGTACGCCCGCCCACCCGTTACGGTGGAACGCGTGCGCGTACGGGTTGAGCAGACTCCACTTCCGGGCATCGGCGTCCGCCATGACCTGGTGACTTCGTCCGGACGTACCGTCGGGGTGGTCTCGCACCGCAACGGCCGTCGCGACCTGGTGCTGTATGACGTGGACGACCCCGACGCCTGCCTCGCCGCGATACCCCTCACCGACGACGAGGCGGAGGCCCTGGCCGACGTCCTCGGCGCCTCTCTCATGCTCGGGCAGCTCTCCGGCCTGCGCCAGCAGGCGGCGGGCCTGCTCACCGAGCAGGTCGCCCTGCCCGCCGGCTCCCCCTTCGTGGGCCGCGCCCTGGGTGACACCCGTGCCCGCACCCGCACGAGCGCCTCGATCGTGGCGGTCCTGCGCGACCGCGAGGTGATCGCCTCCCCCGGCCCGTCCTTCGTCTTCGAGGCGAACGACGTGGTCGTCGCCGTCGGCACCCGGCAGGGCCTGGACGGCGTCACCGCCATCCTCGCCGGCGACCACGGCGACTGAGGCGCCGGTGCACAGCACGACGGTCCTCCTGATCGAGGTCGGTGCGCTGCTCTTCGCGCTCGGCATGCTCGGCCGCCTCGGCCGCCGCATCGGGCTCTCCCCCATCCCGCTCTACCTGCTCGCCGGGCTCGCGTTCGGGCACGGCGGCCTCGTCCCGCTCTCGGCGAGCGGGGAGTTCATCGAGATCGGCGCCGAGATCGGTGTCATCCTGCTGCTGGTCATGCTGGGGCTGGAGTACTCGGCCACCGAGCTCGTCGGCAACCTGCGCTCGGCAGCACCCGCGGGCATCATCGACGCGCTGCTCAACGCCCTCCCCGGCGCCGGCTTCGCGCTGCTGCTCGGGTGGGGCTGGGAGGCGGCTCTTGTGCTGGCCGGTATCACCTGGGTCTCGTCGTCCGGCGTGATCGCCAAGGTGCTCGGCGACCTGGGCCGGCTCGGTAACCGCGAGACCCCGGTGATCCTCTCCGTACTGGTCATCGAGGACCTGGCGATGGCGTTCTACCTGCCGCTGGTCACCGCGGTGCTGGCCGGCGTCGGGCTGGCCGGCGGCATGAAGGCGCTGGCGGTCGCGGTGCTCACGGTGGTCGCGGTGCTGGTCGTGGCGATCCGGTACGGGCACGCCATCTCCAGCTTCATGTCGGTCAAGGACGCCGAGGCGCTGCTGCTGAGCGTGCTCGGCCTGACCCTGTTCGTGGCCGGCGTAGCGGCCGAGCTGAAGGTCTCGGCGGCGGTGGGCGCGTTCCTCGTGGGCATCGCCCTCTCCGGCCAGGTGGCGCACAGCGCCGTGCAGATGCTGTCGCCGCTGCGCGACCTCTTCGCCGCGGTCTTCTTCGTCTTCTTCGGCCTCTCCACCGACCCCGCCGCGATGCCGCCGGTGCTGCTGCCGGCGCTGGGCCTGGCCCTGCTCACGATGCTGACCAAGGTGCTGACCGGCGTCCTGGCCGCCCGCCGTGGCGGCATCGCGCTGCCGGGTCAGATCCGCGCCGGGCTTGCCCTGATGCCCCGCGGCGAGTTCTCGATCGTCATCGCCGGGCTGGCCGTCGCGTCCGGCGTCGAGCCCGAGCTGGCCCCGGTGGCGACCGCGTACGTGCTCATCACGGTCGTGAGCGGACCGCTTCTGGCCCGTCTGCCGGATTACGCCTGGTTCAAGAGCATCATCCGGCGGCGGATGGCGGTGCGCCGTCCGGCCGATGTCCTGCCCGTGGATTGACCAGTGGGTCGTCCCCGCAGCTCATTGCTACTGACCGGTATCTGAAAGTGATACTTCATCACTTCCGCAGAATGCCAGGTTCGCGCTAACGTGTCGCCGCGACAACATCGAGTGACAGGGTGACCAGCGACACGCCGGAACTTGAGGGGGCTCCCGGCGCAGGCGCGGGCCCTCTGCCGGAGGAGGTCGGCGGATGATCGAGCGTGTAGAGGCGGCATCGTGACTGTGCGCGAAGCGACGTTCTTCGGTTTCGCCAACCCGGTCGACCCGAGGCCGGAAGAGCTGCAGGCCTGGGCGTACCACCCCGAGGCCGTGCCGCTCGACTCCATGCCCTCGGACTGGGACCTGCTCATTGCGGGTGACGTGCTGGCGCCCACCCTGTTCGAGCTGGCGATGGACCGGCAGTGCCCGGCCCGCCGCTTCGCCCAGCACTGCATGTACATCTACGCGGCCGACGGCGTACGCCCCAACGCGTCCTCGCAGCGCAAGCGCCGCCTGAAGAAGTACGTGGAACGCGCCGAGGAGGTCGGCGACGAGCCGATGTCGATCTGGGCGCACAACTGCCGGGTGCTGATGACCCGCCCCGAGCTCTTCGACTACGAGGACTGGATTGAGGGCGGCCTGGTGCGCCACCCCCGCCGCCTCGCCCTCTTCGGCCGCCGCTGAGCCCGACGGCTATTCATCCCCGGAACGGCGCGGATTGTTTCCGGAACGGCGCGGTCGCCACACCACGAGGGCGGTCGACGGCGGCTCCCGGCGGACCAGGGCGCGTCCCGGGTACGGCCCCACCGACTCGAGCTGGGCGATCCTTTGGTACGCGGCGTCCAGCGCCGCCTCGAGCTGAGCGACCCGTTCCTGGAGCTCGCCCGCCAGCTGCTCGAGCCCGATGATCCGCTTGATGCCGGCCAGGTTGACCCCGTCCTCCTGGCTGAGCCGCTGCACCTCGCGCAGCAGGGCGACGTCCCGCTCGCTGTAGCGCCGGCCGCCACCACCGGCCCGGCCGGGCTGCACCAGGCCGAGCCGGTCGTACTGGCGCAGGGTCTGCGGGTGCATCCCGGCCAGCTTCGCGGCGACGGAGATGATCAGTACCTTCGCGTCGGAGGCCTGCTCCATCGAGATGCTGATCTCTTCATACATGTGCCACCTCCCGAAGGCTCATCATCCCCGGCGCAGCCGGGCCTCGATGCGGCCACGTTCCGGCGTGGGCGTGAGCTTGGCGAACCGCTCCAGCGCGTCCCGGGCCTCGTCCGACACCCCGGAGGGCACCTGAACCTCGACGGTGACGATCAGATCGCCCGCCTTGCCGTCGCGGCGTTGGACGCCCTTGCCGCGCGCCCGCAACTTGCGGCCGCTCGGCGTGCCCGGCGGGACCCGCAGTGTCACCGGGCTGTCCAGCGTGGGCACGCGCAGGTCGGTGCCGAGCACCGCTTCCGCGAAGCTGATCGGCACGGTCAGCGTGATGTCCTCGCCGGTGCGGCCGAACAGGTCGTCCGGGCGTACGCGGACCTGCACGTACAGGTCGCCGGCCGGGCCGCCCTTGTCCCCGGGCTCGCCGCGCCCGCTGAGCCGGATCCGCTGACCGTCGCCGACGCCGGCGGGGAAGCGGACGTTGATAGTGCGGTTCTTGGTGACCCCGCCCGTGCCCCGGCACTCCGGGCACTTCTCGTCGACGATGGCGCCCGCGCCCTGGCACTCCCGGCACGGCTCGGAGAAGCTGAACGACCCCTGGTTGCGGGAGATCAGCCCGGAACCGTGGCACTGCGGGCAGGCCCGCGGCACGGTGCCCGGCTTGGCACCGTTGCCGTGGCACGTGTCGCAGACGCCCGGCGACCGCAGCGTGAGCGGCAGCGTCGTGCCCTTCACCGCGTGCGCGAAGTCGAGCGTCACCTCCGCCTCCACGTCCCGGCCGCGCTGCGGGCCCCGGCGTCCACCCGGGCCGGCAGCGCCGCCCGAGAAGATCGAGCTGAAGATGTCCGAGAAACCGGCGCCACCGAACCGCCGGTCACCGGCTCCCGTGCCGGCGCCGGCTCCCGCGCCGGTGAACCCGCCGAACAGGTCGGACGGGTCGAACTGGCCGCTGCCACCGGCCCGGGCGCCACGACGGAACGCGCCCGAGCCGAACAGGGAGCGCATCTCGTCGTACTCTTTGCGCTTCCGGTCGTCGGAGAGCACGTCGTACGCCTCGGACGCCGCCTTGAACCGCTCCTCGGCGTCGTTGTTGCCGGGGTTGTGGTCGGGGTGGTTCTCCCGGGCCAGCTTCCGGTACGCCTTCTTGATGTCGTCGGCGGAGGCGGACTTGGCCACCCCGAGAACGGCGTAGAAGTCCTTCTCCAGCCAGTCCTTCGAACTCATCCAGCCCACCTCCTCCTACGGATGCGACAGGTCCCGCCCACCGGAAGGCGGGCGGGACGGAACATCGTCACGCGGGGTCGGCTACCGCGACCAGCGCGGGCCGCAGGAGCCGCTCGCCGAGGGTGTAGCCGCGGCGCATGACCTCGACGCAGGTCGGCTCCGTGACGTCGGCGGACGTCAGGTGGGCCACCGCCTCGTGGCGGGTCGGGTCGAACGGGTCGCCCTTCTCGCCGAAGGCCACCAACCCCAGCTTGCCGACCACCGCACCCAGCGACTCGGCGACCGCGGCGAACGGGCCGACCAGGTCGCCGTGCTCGCGGGCCCGGTCGACGTCGTCGAGCACCGGCAGCAGCGCGGTGAGCACCGAGCCGGTCGTCTGCTCGGCAGCCGTGCTGCGGTCCCGGTCGACGCGCTTGCGGTAGTTGGCGTACTCGGCCGTCACCCGCTGCAGGTCGCGGGTGCGCTCTTCCACGTCGGTGCGCAAGGCCTCGAGCTCCGCACCGAGACCCGGGGTGGGGGTCACCTCGTCCTCGAAGTCCTCGGCGGCGCGGTGCGCGCCACGCTTGGCCTCCATGGACTCCTCGGCCTCCTTGGTCACCGTGGTGTCCTTACCCTTCACGTCGATCTTGCGGCGATCGCGGATGACGACGCGCTCGGTCGCCTGACCGTCGTTCTCGTCGTCCGCGCGGCTCACTTCTTGTCGTCCTCGACGATCTCGGCGTCGACGACGTCGTCAGCGCCACCCTGCGGGCCTGCGCTCGCGCCGGCCGCGTCACCGGGCGCGCCCTGGGTGCCGTCGGGGCCGGGGGTCTCCTGCGTGCCCTCCTGCTGCTGCTGGGCGTAGAGCAGGGAACCGGCCTGCTGGGAGACCGTCGCCAGCTTCTCGTGCGCGGTCTTGATCTTCTCGATGTCGCTGCCGCCCAGCGCGCCGCGCAGGTCGCCCAGCGCCTCGCCGATCTGGTTGCGGGAGTCCTCGGGAAGCTTGTCGCCGCTCTCGGCCAGGAACTTCTCGGTCTGCCACTGAAGCTGCTCGGCGAGGTTGCGCGTCTCCGCGTCCTCCTTGCGCTTCTTGTCCTCGTCGGCGTGGTCCTGAGCGTCGCGCATCATGCGCTCGATGTCGTCCTTCGGCAGCGCGGAGCCGCCGGTGATCGTCATCTTCTGCTCCTTGCCGGTGCCCAGGTCCTTCGCGTGCACGTTCACGATGCCGTTGGCGTCGATGTCGAAGGTGACCTCGATCTGCGGCACGTTGCGCGGCGCAGGCGGCAGGCCGGTCAGCTCGAAGGTCCCGAGCTTCTTGTTGTACGCCGCGATCTCGCGCTCGCCCTGGAAGACCTGGATCAGCACGGACGGCTGGTTGTCGTCGGCCGTGGTGAAGACCTCGGAGCGCTTGGTCGGGATCGTGGTGTTGCGCTCGATGAGCTTGGTGAAGATGCCGCCCTTGGTCTCGATGCCCAGCGACAGCGGGGTCACGTCGAGCAGGAGGACGTCCTTGACCTCACCCTTGAGCACGCCGGCCTGCAGGGCGGCGCCGACGGCGACGACCTCGTCCGGGTTGACGCCCTTGTTGGCCTCGCGGCCGATGAGCTGCTGCACCAGCTCGGACACGGCGGGCATGCGGGTCGAGCCGCCGACCAGGATGACGTGGTCGACGTCGGAGACCTTGACGCCGGCGTCCTTGATCGCCTGCTCGAACGGCGCCTTGCAGCGGTCCAGCAGGTCCTGCGTCATGCGCTGGAACTCGGCCCGGGACAGGTTCATGTCCATGTGCAGCGGGCCCGAGGGCCCGGCCGTGATGTACGGCAGGTTGATGCTCGTGGTGGTCGCGGCCGACAGCTCGATCTTGGCCTTCTCGGCGGCCTCGCGAAGCCGCTGGAGAGCCATCTTGTCCTGCGACAGGTCGATGCCGTTCTCGCCGCGGAACGTCTTGACCAGGTGGTCAATGATCCGCTGGTCCCAGTCGTCGCCGCCGAGGTGGTTGTCACCGGAGGTCGACTTGACCTCGATGACGCCCTCGCCGAGCTCGAGCAGGGAGACGTCGAAGGTGCCGCCGCCGAGGTCGAAGACCAGGACGGTCTGCTCCTTGGAGCCCTTGTCCAGGCCATACGCCAGCGCGGCCGCGGTGGGCTCGTTCACGATGCGCAGGACGTTGAAGCCCGCGATCTCGCCGGCCTCCTTGGTGGCCTGCCGCTGCGCGTCGTTGAAGTAGGCCGGGACGGTGATGACCGCGTCGGTGACGGTCTCGCCGAGGTAGGCCTCGGAGTCGCGCTTGAGCTTCATGAGCACCCGCGCGGAGATCTCCTGCGGGGTGTACTTCTTGCCGTCGATGTCGATGGACCAGTTGGTGCCGACCTCGCGCTTGACCGAACGGATGGTCCGGTCGGGGTTGGTCACCGCCTGACGCTTGGCGACCTCGCCCACGAGCACCTCGCCGTTGCGCGCGAAGGCGACGATGGACGGGGTCGTCCGAGCACCCTCCGCGTTGGCGACGACGGTGGGCTCGCCTCCTTCCAGAACGCTGACGCAGGAGTTCGTGGTGCCGAGGTCGATGCCGACCGCTCGTGCCATGTTCGCTTCCTCGCTTCTAACCAGGTGTCTACTACAAGCTTCGGGTCACAAGTTGAGTGGACCGGACTCAATGATGCCACGGGATCACCAGTCCGCAAGTGGAAGTTGAGTCAACCCGGCGCAACCCCCGTGCCGAAGGTTCCCGTCCGGTCACGAGGAGTGGGGTACCTGTTGTCTGCGATGCATAGATCGGGCACGCTTTACCCGTGACGACGCACGGTGACGCGGTCGGACCGTCGGCCACGCCCGCCGTAGCCGACGCCCCCCTGACAAAAGCCCAGACCAACGGTGGTCCGGCCAGGTCCGCCGGCGCCGCCGGATCCTCCGGTACGCCCACAGCCTCCCCAACCGCAGCACCCCCCGAGCCGGAATCGATGGCAAAGACAGGCGAACCCGAGGAACGAGGCACTACCGCGCCCTCCGAGCCCCCGGAGGCGTCGGCACCCCCCGCCCCGAAACCGGACGCCGCCCCCACGGCCGCCGCCGCGGCTTCCACCTCCACCGAGCCACCCAACGACGTGACCGCCGACGACGACGCGGCCGACGAGACCGGCGCGAAGGCCGACGCGGCCGACAAGCTCACCACCGAGGACGCCCCCGACGAGGTCACCGCGGAGGATGACGTCACCGACGAACTCACCACCGAGGACGAAGGTTCCGCCGAGGTCACGGCCGAGGACGACGCCACCGCCGAGGTCACGGGCGAGGACGACGCCACCGGGGAAGCCCCGACCGAGCCGATCGGCGAGCCCGCACCGGAACCCGTGAGGGACGAGGCGCCGTCGACGCCGGAGTGGCCGCCGACCAGCGCCTCCACCACCGGAAACGTCGTCACGACCCAGACCCGTCCGGCCACGCTCGACGACCTCGGCCCCCGCCCGGCCCCGGAGAGCGCTCCCGCGACCCCGGCCGACGCACCGCCCCAACCGGTCGAGCCACCACCGGCCGTCGGCCGCCTGGCGACCGCCCTGTCCCAGCTCCGGGCGACGATCGGCGGGACCACGTACCCGCTGGTCATGCCCTCGGCCGCCGAGGCCGGCCGGATCGGCGACGCGCTGGTGTCGCAGCTGGACGACTACCTGCTGCCGCGCCTGGCCCGCCTCGACGCCCCGCTGCTCGTGGTCGTCGGCGGCTCCACCGGCGCCGGCAAGTCCACACTGGTCAACAGCCTGGTCCGGGCCCCGGTCAGCACCGCCGGCGTCCTGCGCCCGACCACCCGATCGCCGGTGCTTGTGAGCCACCCGTCGGACGCCTCCTGGTTCCGCAAGGGCGAGCTACTGCCCGGCCTGACGCGCACCGCGGAGCCCACCTCCGACCCGAAGACGCTGCAGCTGGTCTCGGCTCCGGCGCTCGGGCCCGGGCTGGCGTTCCTCGACGCCCCGGACATCGACTCGGTCGTGGACCGCAACCGGCAACTGGCGGCGCAACTGCTGGCCGCGGCCGATCTGTGGCTCTTCGTGACCACCGCCGCGCGCTATGCGGACGCCGTACCGTGGGAACTGCTGAAGACGGCCCGGCTGCGCGGCACCGTGATCGCGCTGGTGCTGGATCGCGTGCCCCCGGAGGCCGCCGGGGAGGTCTCCGCGCACCTGGCGGAGATGCTCACCGAGCACGACATGGGCGCCGCGCCGCTGTTCGTGCTGCCGGAGACCACTCTGGACGGCCAGGGGCTGCTCCCCGAGGACGAGATGCGGCAGCTGCACGACTGGTTCGCGCAGCTCGCGGCCGACGCCAACGCCCGGTCCACGGTCGTGCGCCAGACGCTCGACGGCGCGCTCGCCGCGCTCGGGCCGGCCGTCGAAGGGCTGGCCGCCGCCGCCGATGAGCAGGCGGTCGCCGCCAAGGCCCTCGACGAACGGGTGACCCTGGCCTACCGCAACGCCCGCCGGACCATGGAGGAAGGCCTGCAGGACGGCCGGCTGCTGCGCGGCGAGGTGCTCGCCCGCTGGCAGGAGTTCATCGGCACGGGCGAGTTCCTGCGGACCCTGGAGTCGCGGATCGGCCAGCTGCGGGACCGGCTCGTCGCCGCGGTCACCGGCCGCCCCGCGCCCGGGCGCAACCTGCAGGCGGCGCTCGAATCGCAGCTGGTCACGCTGCTGCGCGGGGTAGCTTCGGACGCCGCCGAGAACGCGTACTCGGCCTGGCAGGCGCATCCCGCCGGGGCCGGGCTGCTGGAGCCTGCGCTGCAGAAGCCGTCGGCGGACCTGCCGCAGCGGGCCGAGCGCGTGGTCCGCGACTGGCAGCAGTGGGTGCTCGAGCTCGTCCGCACCGAGGCCGCCGACAAGCGCGTCGTAGCCCGCGGTGCCGCGTACGCGGTCAACGGCATCGGGCTGGCCGTGATGATCGCGGTCTTCACGTCCACCGCCTTCATCCCCACCGGCGCCGAGGTGGCGGTCGGTGCGGGCACCACGGTGGCGGCGCAGAAGGTGCTCGAGGCGATCTTCGGCGACCAGGCGATCCGCACCCTCGCCGCCCGGGCGCGCGAGGAACTGGCGTCCCGGGTTAACGTGCTGCTCGACGCGGAGGCGGCCCGCTACACGGACCGCACCGCCGCGGTGGGACTCGAACTCGAACCGGGTGTCACCCTGCGGCGGGCCGCGGCCGGCGTGGAGCGTGCCAGGGAGGAACTCGCGTTGACCGGGACGCCGTCATGAGCCTCGTCGAGAAGGTGAAGCGTGCCCTGAGCGGCGACGATCGCGTCGACGCCGAGCAGCTCACCGAGCGGCTGAACGCGCTGCAGCGGTTCCTGCGCGTCACCGACCCGTACCTTCCGGACAACGACCTGGTCGCCGCGCACACGCTGGTCGAGCGGGCGGGCAGCCGGCTGTCGCTGTCCCAGGACCACACCGTGGTCGCGCTGGCCGGCAGCACGGGCAGCGGCAAGTCGAGCCTGTTCAACGCGCTCGCCCGGCTGAAGCTCTCGCCGGTGGGGGTACGCCGGCCGACGACCGGGGTCGCCCACGCCTGCGTGTGGGGCCCGCTCGAGCCGGCCAACCGGCTGCTCGACTGGGTCGGTGTCCTGCCCCGGCACCGCTTCATCCGGGAGAGCGCCCTCGACGCCGACGACGAGGCCGCGCTGCGCGGACTGGTCCTGCTCGACCTGCCCGACTTCGACTCCGTGGAACGCGGCCACCGGCTCGAGGTGGACCGGCTGCTCGGCCTGGTCGACCAGGTCGTGTGGGTGGTCGACCCGCAGAAGTACGGCGACCGCATCCTGCACAACGCCTACCTGCGGCAGTTCCGCTCGCACGCCGACGTGACGATCGTGGTGCTCAACCAGGCCGACCGGCTCTCGCCCGCCGACACCGACCTCGTGCTGACCGATCTCAAGCGGCTGCTCGACGAGGACGGCCTCACCGGCGTACCCACGATGGCCACCTCGGCGAAGCAGCCGGGCATGCTCAACGAGCTGCGGTCCGCGCTGGAGAAGACGGTCGCGGAACGACAGGCCGCGCTGCGCCGCCTCGCCGGGGATCTGGACACGGTCGCCGAGCAACTGGCCGCCACGATCGGGCCGCCCGCCGCGGAGGACGAGGTCGACCGCGCGACCGTACGCCAGCTCAGCGACGCCCTCGCCGCCTCCGCCGGGGTGCCCGCAGTCGCCGCCGCCACCGAGGGGGCCTACCGGCACCGGGCGATCGCCAGCACCGGCTGGCCGCTGCTGCGCGGCGTACGGAAACTGCGGCCGGATCCGCTCAAGCGACTGCACATCTCGTCGGAGAAGCCCGCCGAGGAGGGACCCTTGGAGCTCGTACCGGTGTCGCGGACGTCGCTGCCCGAGGCCGACGCCGCGCAGAAGTCCGCGGTCGGTCTCTCGGTCCGGGCGGTGGCCGCCCGGGCGGCCGCGCCGATCCCCGACGTCTGGGCGCCGGCGCTGAACACGGCCGCCCGGTCCCGGCTCGGCGACCTGCCCGACGCGCTCGACCGGGCGGTGGCGAAGACCGACATCGGCATGAGTCGCAAGCCGTTCTGGTGGACGGCGGTCGGCCTGCTGCAGTGGCTCTTCACGATCGCCGCGGTGGTGGGCCTCGGCTGGCTCCTCGCCGGGTACGCGGTCCGCATCCTCGGCCTGCCCGCCTTCGACAACCCGAAGGTCGGCGAGGTGCCGCTGCCCACATTGTTGCTGCTCGGTGGCCTGATACTCGGGTTGCTGCTGGCCGTGCTGCTGCGCCCGATCGTCAACGTGGGCGCCCGGCGCGCGGGCCGGCGGGCCGAGCAACGGCTGCGCTCGTCGGTCACCGAGGTCGGCCGCGAGCACGTCGTGGCGCCCGTGCGCGAGGTGCTGAACGCGTACGCCCAAGCCCGTGAGGCGCTGACCGTCGTCCGTTCGGAATAGGGCCCGCAAGCTGCACTACCGGTAGGCTCGGCGGCATGGCGGCACCTCAGAATCCGTACGACGCGGTCCTCCACGCCGCCCGGGACGTGGCGAAGCTCGGCTGTGCCCTGGATGCCGAGATGCTGGGCACCGCCCTGCTGGGCAGCGTGTACTCGGTGGCGGAGACCGACCGCGCGACGGCGGTCCGCGAGTTCGTCGGCCAGTTCCTCGCCGTCACGAGCCGCCGCCGCACGGCCTCCGCCACGACGATCCGCGAGGTGTTCGCGGCGCTCGTGCCGGACGCCGAGGGCGCGGACCAGGTCAAACGTGGAGCGCAGTCGCCGCCGTGGGTCGCCCTGCTCGGCCGGGTGCGGCCCACCGGCTGCTACGCATACGGCGACGTGTACGGCGATCAGACGTCCTATCTGGTCACGTTCGCGTACGACGACACCGAGGAGGGCGGCCCGGAACACGCGGTCGTCGCGCTCGTGGACCACAACATCGGCATCATCAAGGACGTCTTCGTCGGCGGCCCGGCGGACCGCATCCTCGGCCAGGTCCGGGAGATGTGCGCGGGCGACGAGCTCACCTGGTTCCGCGAGGAGGACCCGGGTCGGCTGCGCGCCGAGGTCAGCCGCCACCTCGAGATCACCGACGGCCTCACCGACCTGCCGCAGGACGGCAACCTGGCGACCGACCACACGCTGGCCAGCGCCCGCCTGGCCCTGCTGCCGAAGGCGACGGTGCCGCCGCTGCCGGAGCCGCCGGAGCTCAGCGCCCCGGACCGGGAGCGGCTGCTGCGAGACTTCCTCGGGTCACCCGAGGCGGCGCGTTTCGGCCTGGACCGGGTCTCGGCCGACGACGAGCTGGCCTCCCTGCACTTCTGTCTCAGCCTGCTGCTCGACCACGCGGCCGGCCTGCCCGACGCGGACCCGCTGCGCTGGAGCCCGGCGGTCGCCGGGCTGTTCCTGCTCGACTGGGTGCACCGTCGGGCCGTCCTCGACATGGACGACGCGGCGATGCTGCCCCGGGTGACCCGGGCCTGGTCCGCGTACGCGATGCGCAAGAAGGGCCTGCCGGAGGCGGCGACCGAGCAGACGGACACGGTGGTCGAGGAGATGATCCCCGAGTTCGCGCGCCTGTACGCGACCGGCGAGAAGCGCAGCCCGGCGACGGCGGCGGTGGCTCAGCTGATCTCGGAGGGCGTCGACCCGAACGATCCGGAGGCCATCGACGCCTGGATCGAGACCAACCGGCACCGCCTCACCGACGACTCCTGAGCGGTCCTCACCACCGGTTGGTGTGGTCCGCGTGGTGGCGGCCCGGCCGCGAGCTGCGCAACACGGCCGCGGTGGGGGTCTCCTCGGCCCGGTGGCTGCCCCGGTAGGACCGCGCATCCCCGGCCCGGTGATGGCGGTGGCTGTTATGGGTACGGCCGGTGCCGACGGCGGACTTGACGTTCTGCGGGCGTTCGGTCATTGCGGACCTCCGGCTGATGTGGGACCGGGCCGGCGCGGCCCAGCGATGACTGACGATCTCCTCGAGGCGCTTCGGCTGCTGCGCGCGCCGCGTTTCCGTGACGGTCGCCTTGAGGCCGTGCCGCCCGGTGGGCTCGATGTGGACGGTGACGGTGCGCCGCGGCCCGTCCCGGTGGTGAGACCAGTGGGCGCGGTGGTTGGCGTCCTCGCACTGTTTGTGGGGCGACCGGTCGGGGCGGTGGTGATGCGACGGCCGGGACGAGCATTGGGTGCGGTCGGCGCACCACGGCGGCCGCACCGGCTTACCGGGCGGCGACTCCGGATCACCGGGCTCACCAGGCTGGTCGGGCTCGTCGGGCTCCTCGGAATCATCCGAATCGTTCTGTCCCCCGGAATCCTGGCCTCCGTCGTGGTCACTGGAGTCGTCGTCCCGACCCCAACCGCCGTCGTTCTCCCAGCCGTCGCCGTCGTCGTCGCTCTGCGAGTCGTCGCCGTCGTTCTCCGGGTCGTTGACGCCGTCTTCGTCACCCGTGTCCGGACCGGTGCCCTCGGCGTCCGACTCGGTTCCCCCTGTCCCGTCGTCCGATTCGTCCGAATCGACGGCCCGGTGCGGCTTGCTCGGCGTCGTTGCCACTCCCACCGGCAGGCCGGGGCGGTGCTCGCCCGCACCCTCATCCGCCCCGGAACGCCTGCTCACGGCGTACCCGGAAGGCTTGATCTTTCTCTTCTGGGCCTGGCCCCGGACCGGGGGCGCGGGCGAACCGCTGTCGGCCGACGACGGCGGGACCTGGATCGGGCCGGTCGACGCCGGCGGGATGAAGGGGACGTCCGTGACCGTCGACCCCCCGCCCGCGAGCTCGTTCGAGCCCGCGGTGATCGCCGCGAGGGTCGGCAGCGAGGCCAGGCCGACGAGCATCACCACGAGCAGCACGTAACGCCGGGTGGGGCCGGTGAGACCCTCCGCGCTGTAGACGCCGTTGAGGCGCTTGCGCAACACCTTGATCGGTGGCACGAGCCCTTCGTCGTTCGGCTGCTGCGACACTGCCGGAACCCTCCCCAGAGTTGAGATCCCGATGGACCCGTCGGCTGCAGAGGGGAACGACGCATGTGCCTTTTCGCAGCGGCGCCCATCGTCCGTTCAGACGGAAGTGAAGGTACGAAAACCACTTATACGGACAAAAACGGGCACCGATGCCTCGGCAACATTTCGGATCTGTGATCGACCTGACCTGTGGCGCCACTCACGTTCTCTGCGAGGATGGGGGCGACGGCACCGCCGCCGTTGCCTGCGGACCAAGCGGGGTGCGGTGGGGGTCGTCACTCCCCGGCGGGGTCTGCAACTCCGCCGAAGGACCGCGCGGCAACCTCACCCGGGCCAGGCGCGGCGCACCAGCGGTCAGCCGCGCGGACGGGCAACACCCGCCGTGGGCGCAGAGATGAACAGGGAGACACGGATGGCGAACGACGAAAGCGAAGCTGGGGTAGACGCCCCGGCCGGCGGTTTCGTTCAACTGCTGACCCCCGACGGCGAGCACGTCGACAGCGTCACCACGCCCGAGGGCGTGACGTACTCGGTCGACTTCACCGACGACGAATACCGCGAGCTGTACAAGGACCTCGTCACGGTCCGGCGCCTCGACGCCGAAGCGACCGCCCTGCAGCGGCAGGGCGAGCTCGGCATCTGGGCCAGCCTGCTGGGTCAGGAGGCCGCACAGGTCGGCTCGGGGCGCGCGCTGCGGCCCCAGGACATGGCGTTCCCGACGTACCGCGAGCACGGCGTGCTCTACACCCGCGGGATCGACCCGATCATGCCGTTCGGCCTGTTCCGCGGAGTCGACCAGGGCGGCTGGGACCCGAACAAGTACAAGTTCAACACGTACACCATCGTGATCGGCTCGCAGACGCTGCACGCGACCGGCTACGCCATGGGCGTGACCATGGACGGCAAGACCGGCACCCCCGACGGCGAGGCGGTCATCGCGTACTTCGGTGACGGCGCCACCAGCCAGGGCGAGGTCAACGAGTCGTTCGTGTGGGCCGGCGTGTTCAACGCGCCGATGGTCTTCTTCTGCCAGAACAACCAGTACGCGATCTCGGAGCCGCTCGAGCGCCAGACGCGCATCCCGCTCTACCGGCGGGCCGCGGGCTACGGCTTCCCGGGCGTACGGATCGACGGCAACGACGTGCTGGCCACGTACGCGGTGACCCGGGCGGCGCTGGACAACGCGCGCAACGGCGAGGGCCCGACGCTGATCGAGGCGTACACCTACCGGATGGGCGCGCACACCAGCTCCGACGACCCGACCCGCTACCGCATCGCCAGCGAGGTCGAGTCCTGGAAGGCGAAGGACCCGATCAGCCGGCTCAAGGCGTTCCTGACCAAGCAGCAGCTGGCCGACGACACCTTCTTCGGCGAGGTCGACGACAGCGCCCGCAAGCTGGCCCTGGACCTGCGCGAACGGGTGCTGGCCATGCCGGACCCGCAGCCGGTCACCCTGTTCGACAACGTCTACCCCAACGGTTCGCCCGAGGTCGACGCGCAGCGCAAGCAGTTCGCCGACTACCAGGCCTCGTTCGAGGGGAGCGCCCACTGATGAGCGAGACGATCACCCTGGGCAAAGCCCTCAACCACGGCCTGCGCCGCGCCCTCGAGAACGACTCCAAGGTCGTCATCATGGGCGAGGACGTCGGCAAGCTCGGCGGCGTCTTCCGGATCACCGACGGCCTGCAGAAGGACTTCGGCGAGGACCGCGTCATCGACACCCCGCTGGCCGAGGCCGGCATCATCGGCACCGCGGTCGGCCTCGCCATCCGCGGCTACCGGCCGGTGTGCGAGATCCAGTTCGACGGCTTCGTCTTCCCGGCGTACAACCAGATCGTCGCCCAGGTCGCGAAGATGTACTACCGCTCGCTGGGCAACGTGCGCATCCCGATCGTCATCCGCATCCCGTACGGCGGCGGCATCGGCGCGGTCGAGCACCACTCCGAGTCGCCCGAGGCGTACTTCGCGCACACCCCCGGCCTCAAGGTCGTGACGTGCTCGAACCCCGCGGACGCGTACGCGATGATCCAGCAGTCGATCACCTCGGACGACCCGATCGTCTTCTTCGAGCCGAAGCGGCGCTACTGGGAGAAGGGTGAGGTCGACCTCGATCTCGACCTGTCGTCGGCGTACCCGCTGCACGCCTCCCGCGTGGCCCGCGAGGGCACCGACGCGACCGTGATCGCCTACGGCCCGATGGTCCGCGTGGCGCTCGACGCCGCGACGGCCGCCCAGGAGGACGGCCGCAGCCTCGAGGTCATCGACCTGCGCACCCTCTCCCCGCTGGACCTCGGCCCGGTCTACGACTCGATCCGCAAGACGGGCCGCGCCGTGATCGTGCACGAGGCCCCCGGCAACCTGGGCATGGGTGCGGAGCTCGCCGCCCGGATCACCGAGGAGTGCTTCTACTCCCTCGAGGCGCCGGTCCTGCGGGTGACGGGCTTCGACGTGCCCTACCCGGCGGCCCGCGTCGAGGAGGAGTACCTCCCGGACCTGGACCGGGTCCTGGACGCCATCGACCGCTCGTTCGGCTGGTGACGCGGATGTCCCGGGTCAAAGAGTTCACCCTGCCCGACCTCGGCGAGGGCCTGACCGAGGGCGAGATCCTCGCGTGGCTGGTCAAGGTCGGCGACACGATCGAGCTGAACCAGCCGATCGTCGAGGTCGAGACGGCCAAGGCCGCGGTCGAGATCCCCGCGAAGTGGGCGGGCGTCGTGACGCGCATCTTCCACGAGGCGGGCACGACCGTCGAGGTCGGTTCGCCGATCGTCGCGATCGACACGGATCCGTCGGCCGGCCCCTTGCCAGCCGACGGGGATTCGGCCGGCCCGGCCGGGCCGGTTCTGCCGGCTCCGTCGGCGGAGTCGCTCGCCGCGGTGGAGATCGCGCCCGAGGAGGGTGCGGTCGAGCCCGGCCTCATCGGTGGTCCCGCTCCGGGGGGCCGCACGGCGGTGCTGGTCGGATACGGCCCGCGCACGGTGGCTGCCAAGCGCCGAGCCCGCATCGGTACGCCCACAGCCGCTCCCTCGGTGCCGCCTTTGGTGTCGCCTGCTCCCGCGGCTCCTGTGCCTCCTGCGCCGGCTCCCGTGGCTTCGCCGGCCTCGCGGGCCGGTGGGCCTGTTCTCGCCAAGCCGCCGGTCCGGAAGCTGGCCAAGGATCTCGGTGTCGACCTGCATTCGCTGGCCGGTAGCGGCCCGCTCGGCTCGGTGACCCGGGACGACGTGCAGCAGGCAGCCGCGGCCGCCCTGGCCCCGGCTCCCGTGGCCAACGGCACGGCCGCCGCGAACGGCACCGCGCCGGCTGTCTTCGACGCCTCGCGCGAGCAGCGGATCCCGATCAAGGGCGTCCGCAAGCTGACCGCCGAGAACATGGTCGCGTCGGCATTCACGGCACCGCACGTCACCGAGTTCCTCACCGTCGACGTGACGCGGTCCATGAAGTCGCTGGAGCGGCTCAAGACCCGGCCGGAGTTCCGCGACGTACGAGTCTCGCCGCTGCTGCTCGTCGCCAAGGCCGTACTCCTCGCGATCAAACGTCACCCCATGGTCAACTCGACCTGGTCGGGCGCGACGAACGAGATCGTGGTCAAGGAGTACGTGAACCTGGGCATCGCGGCGGCGACCGAGCGCGGCCTGATCGTCCCGAACGTCAAGGACGCCGGCCGGCTCACGCTGCGGGAACTGGCCGACGCTCTGAACGGTTTGGTGCAGGTCGCGAAGTCCGGCAAGACGCCACCGTCCGACATGTCGGGTGGAACCTTCTCCATCACCAATGTCGGTGTGTTCGGCGTCGACACCGGGACGCCCATCCTGCCGCCGGGCGAGTCGGCGATCCTGGCCTTCGGAGCGATCCGCCCGATGCCGTGGGTCCACAAGGGGAAGATCAAGATTCGCCAGGTCACCACGCTGGGCCTCTCGTTCGACCACCGGATCGTGGACGGCGAACTGGGCTCCAAGTTCCTGCGCGACATCGGCGCCTTCCTCGAGGACCCCGAGGGAGCGCTACTCTCCTGGACGTAGCTTTCATCGGCAGGAGGCTTACCAAACCTTAGATTATTAGGCTGGTAAGCGAGATCACCCCCTACATCGTTGGCAACCGGTGTTCCGGCGCGGTTCAATGGACTTAGCGCCGAAACACCGGCACAACGAGACGAAGGCCCACAAGGCCAGGGGAGTGAGAACCATGACCACCATCGACCGCATCCGTGCCCGCCGGGACGCCAAGCGCGAAGCCCGCGCCATCGAGCGGGCGTGGAAGGCCGCCCCGACGCAGTCGATGCGCAACGAGATCGCCATCTTCTCGCAGCAGCGCGTCTTCTGATCCAAGGGACGCCAGCCGTCCCACGACCGCGTCTTCTGATCGCCTCCCGATCGACGCGGCACCCGAGGCCCCGACCTGTGCACAGGTCGGGGCCTCGTCATGTCCCGCCCCAACTCGGCCATGTCTGCTTGATGAGACACCGCCGTGTGCATGATCACGTTCGGTGGTTTCCCGCCCTGTCAACCGCTCCGGACGGCGTACACCGGGATTCCGACAGTCGTCCTCGCCCGGTACGGTGGGGCACGGTCACCGCCCCGGCTCGGCCGGCCGGGCGTAGTGACCGGGGTCACGCCCAGCTCTGCAAGGTCGGCCGCGTTCGTGCATAAGCTGGCACGGCCGACAGCCATGGAGGAGGCGGATATGACGTCCGAGGGCCAGCAAGCCGGCCACCAGCCGGGGGCCACGTCGGGCGGCGGAGCCGAGCCGTTCGGCACCGACGGCTTCCCGCCGGACGCCTTCCCACCCGACACGGACGGCCCCCGGCCGCCCGACCGGACCCCGTCGTACCCCCACGCCCAGGACTCGTTCCCGAGCGCGTACGCCCCGCCACCGCAGTCGACCCCGAACGGCGGCTCGCCGTTCGTGGTGCCCGCGGTGCCGCCCGCCGGGCAGGCGCCGGTCGGCCAAGGTCCCGCCTTCGGCCCCGCGGCGGCGAAGTTCTCGTCGGCCGGGTCGGCCCGGGTTCCGTCCCAGGACGGCCCCGGCACGCCGCCGGCGGCTTTCCCGGCCGGGCCCGACTCACGACTGCCTGCTGGTCCCGCTGTGCCCGAGTCCCGGCCCGGCGGGTCTGCCGGCGCTGCGCCGGGTCCTGCTCAGCGGTCCGGTTCCGCTTTCGGTCCCGCTGCTGGTGCCGCGAATCCTTACGCTTCCGGGCCCTCCCTGGGCTCGCCGCAGCCCGCGAGCCCGCTGCCTGGCCCGGCCGAGCAGTTCCCGCCGAGTGCTCCCGGCCCGCCCTCGCGCGGCGCCTCCGCTCTGCCTTCTCGCGACGCCTCGGGCGTGCCGTCCCGCGACGCTTTGCCGTCCCGCAACGGCTCCGCTCTGCCCTCTCGCGATGCTCTGCCCTCTCGTGATGCCAGCACGGGCCTTGGTCCCGCAGCCCAGGTCCCGGCCGGTCAGGCACCGGCGCGGCAGGAGGAGCCGCCGTCCTCGGCCTGGGCCCCGCCCCCGGCCGTACAGCCGTCCTCCGAGAGCAACCCGTTCGAGCCGCAGCCGTTCCGCCAAGCCTCGGGCGGCCAGCTGCCGCAGCGCTCACCGGGCATCGCCGGCGGGCCGCTTTCCGGCCCGGTGGGTGAGTTCAACGGATTCACCCCGCTCAAGACGCCGCAGCAGGCCGAGGGTCCCCGTCGCATCCCGTTCGAGCGTGCCGCCGACTCACCCGCCGACGAGCAGTCATCCGGCCGCCCTCCCGGCGTGTCAGCCTTCGGCGACCAGCGCGTCCGCGTCCCCGGCGCCACGTTGACCGGTCTGCCGGACGGCCCGCCTGCCGCCACCGGTCCCGCTCGTGGTGGCTCACCCGACAGCGGCTTCCCCGTACGCGGCCAGGCCCCCGAAGGCGCGAGCTTCCCGCTCCGGGGCTCGTCGTCCGGTGACACCGGCAGCTTCGCCGGCCGCAAGGATGCCGCCGCCTTCACCGACGGCATCGATCCCGCCTTTGCCGACCCCCAAGCCTTACCCGCCGATGCCGAATCCGAGCCCTTCGATAACCGCGACAATTCCGGCGCCTTCGGCAGCCGAGCCGATGCAAGCCCCTTCGGTGGTTCAGGCGATGCGAGTGCCTTCGGCAGCCGCGATGCAGGTTCGCTCGGCGGCCCGGACGACCAAGGCGGTTTCGGCGGTCGAAGCCCCTTCGGTGACCACGACGACCGGGCCGGCTCCGGTGGCCAGGGATACCCGCAGCGAGTGCCGGGCGCAGCCCTGAGCACCGGCGGTGCACCGGTCGCGACCGAGCCGCGCAACCAGGCTGCCGTCCCGCAGCCCCGCGACGCAGCCGAGCAACCCGAACCGGGCACCGACGGTTTCGGCCCGGCCAAGGGTTCCGCCCGCCCGGTATCGGCAAGCGCGTCCGTACCGGTGGCGAGCCGCGTCGCTCCGTTGGACGGCGAAGAGATCCCGCCGCCGTCCCCGACGCCGCAGTCCCGTGTCTACGGGCGCCCCGCCGCCGCACCTGAGCAGGACGAGGACGGCCCCCGCCCGAGTTCGCCCTTCGACAATGAGGAACGCCCTGACGGCACATCGTTCGGCGCCGCCCCGATGTCGGGCGAGTTCGGCAGTGCCCCTCCGTCCGACGGATTCGGCAGCGCACCGTCGTCCGGCGGATTCGGCACCGCACCGGCTTCGGGAGCATTCGGCGCCCGGCCGGAAATCTCGCCGGAGC
Source organism: Actinoplanes sp. NPDC051475 (assembly GCF_040689425.1). NCBI lineage: Bacteria > Bacillati > Actinomycetota > Actinomycetes > Micromonosporales > Micromonosporaceae > Actinoplanes > Actinoplanes sp. NPDC051475. The sequence goes on along the minus strand of NZ_JBFAZZ010000008.1, from coordinate 251,784 downwards.
GCCCGTTCGGTCAGCCGGACGCCGCCGACGACCAGGGTCCCTTCGGCCAGCGAACCGACTCCGACGCACCCGGCGACCAGCGTCTCTACGGCCGGCGCCCCGACTCCGACGCACCCGACGGTCAGCGTCTCTACGGGTCGCCGTCCGGTCCGGACGCATCCGGCGAGCAGCATCTGTTCGGGCCCCGGCCGACGTCCGGACCCGGTTCCTCGCCTGCCGGAGCCGGCGCCCGCCCGGTGAGCGGCGGCTTCGGCCCGGCGCCGGACGGTCACCGCTTCGGCCCCGATGGTGACGACGCCCCCTCAGGTGGCTTCGACGAGCAGCCCGCGCAGGACCGCTTCGGCCCACCGCCGAACCGGCCCGGAACGTACGGCACCCCGGCACCCGGCCGGCCCGAAAGCGCACCGCCCGCCGACTCGGCGTTCGGCGCAGCCCCGGGTCCGTTCGGGACAGCGCCTACCTCCGGCGGCGCCGACCCGTCGGGCCGTGTCTCGGGTCGCGCGACGGCCAGTGCCCGCGTGGCGCCTCCCGGCCAGCCGTTCACCCCGGCGCCGGCCGCGCCCGCACCGCAGGCCCCTGACGGCAGGGACGGTCCCGACCCCGCGGCGTTCAGCGAGTTCACCACGGACATCGCGGGCCGCGGCCGTTCGGGACAGCCGAGCCAGGACGGCCCGGCCCCCAGCAGCCCAGCGGGCCACCCCGGCCCGTTCTCCGGCAGCCCAGCAGGGCAGCCCGGCCGCTACGGCCCGGCTCCTGGCAGTCCGGCAATCCACCCCGGCGGCCCCGCAGCTCAACCCGGCCACTACGGTCCGGCCCCCAGCAGCCCGGCGGGCCACCCCGGCCCCATATCCGGCAGCCCCGCGGGTCAGCCCGGTCCGATGTCCGGCGGCCCCACGGGTGAGCCCGGACCGATGTCCGGCGGCCCCGCGGGTCAGCCCGGACCGATCTCCGGCGGCCCGGCAGGACAACCGGGCCACTACGGCCCGGTTCCGGGCAACCCGTCCGCCCGGACCATGCCGCCGGACTACGCCGAGCACACGAACGACGTAGCGGGCCGCGGCCAGGGACCGGCGCAGCCCTACGTGCCCGCTCCCGCCCTACCGGCGATGCACGCCGCGCCGCCGCTGGAGAACGGTTTTCCGCCGGCGCCGGCTGCCGACTCCACGCAGCCGTTCGGCGAACGGCCGCGGATGGGTGGCGTCTTCCCCGGGCCGGCGAACCGGGCCACGGTGGCCCCGCCGCCGGATCCGGATCAGACGGCCAGCTGGCCGGGCAGCGGGGATCAGGATCCGGACCAGGACCGCTTCGCCTCGTACAAGCCCGACACGCAGCCGGTCGCGGAGCCGGCCAAGCCCGAGACTCCACATGTACGGATGCTGCCGGTGATCCTCGGCGTGATCCTCGGCGCGGGCCTGCTGGTCGGGTTGACGTTCGGCATCACGTGGCTGATCGCCCGCGGCTCGAGCGACGGGACCTTCTCCGTGAGCACCGGCGACTGCGTCCGGCGCGACGGGGAAGAGGCGGTGACCGCCAAGTGTGGTGACGCCGGCTCGTACGAGGTGACGTCGATCGTCGACACGAAGGAGCAGTGCCCGGACCCGGGCCAGCCGTACGTGTTGAACCCGACCGGCGACAACAAGACCCAGGTGCTCTGCTTGAAGCAGCGAGGCTGACCCTCCGCGCCGGGCCTGGAGGCCCGGCGCGGACGAGTCCGCAGGACGGCGCACAGCAAAGTCTGAGTGACATATGCAGCATCTGCATATTTGCTCGCGACCAGTTGTCACGCGACTATCCTCCTTCGAGGATGTCAGGGTGCTCGACGAAAGCCACGCCGATCTCTACCTGCGCATCTCGCACGATCACCCCGGCGCCACCTCGATCAAGAGGCAGGAGTTCGACTGTCGGAACTGGTGCGAGCGCAACGGCTTGACCGTCCGCAAGGTGCATGCCGACGGGAATTGGATCGGCGGCAGGCCGCCGTACGGCACCTACGTCAGCGACGGCAAGCTCTACACCGATCCCGACACCGCGGCCAACGTCAGAGAAATTGCGCGGCGCGCCCTCGCCGGCGAGTCGCTCATCAGGATCGCCAGGTGGCTGAATGGGAACGGCGTTGCCGCGCCAAGGGGCGGCCCGTGGGGTGCAGGCAGTGTGCGGCAGCTACTCGTGAGTCCAACGTCTGCCGGACTCCTTCCGGAGACGATCAAAAGAGGGGGGAAGTACACGTCGACGGTGCGGCCGTGGATCGATCCTGGATCCGGCCGACCTGTCGAGGTCATGGGCGAGGGCGAGCGGCCTCTCATTTCCGTCGATGACCAGCACCGCATTCTGCTTCGGTTGGCTGGGCAACGTCGATACGGCGTCCCGGCACGCCGCCCCGGAAACGCAGATGATGAGCAACCGCGCCACTTCTTGACCGGCCTGCTGCGCTGTACAGGTTGCGGCGCGAGGATGTCCGTCTCAGGAAACTCCTACCGCTGCCAGAGCGTGCGAACGGGACGCCTCTGTCCCGAAGCAGCCGGGGCGTTGACCTCCGCTCTTGAGAATGCCGTCGTCGACGCTTGGCGCCAGGCCATTGGAAGTGGCGTGGGTCATGACGCGCTGAACCAGATAGTTCGTGACCGTTTGGGCGGCGCTCCACCACCCGGGAGTTTGCGCTCGGCGTCGCCTTCTCTTGGATGAGATTGAACGGATGGAGAGTGGAGCCGAGCGACCGGCACTCCGATTGCGGGAGTTGCATCACGCGCTGGCAACGACCGCCGAGCGGCGTTCGTGGCTGGGCCTGGCCGTACGCGAGGTATGGGTGTCCCGTGGTCAGCGAGGCAAGCGGTTCGATCCGCAAACACGCCTGCGCATCGACTGGATCAGTCAGCAGTGATCAGCACCTCGGTCCCCAAGCCCCGCGGTCCGCCGTCTTCCAGGCAAGATTGGCGCATGACTGCGCGCGTGCGGGCGCCCGAACTGCGGGGCCGAAGCTGGCTGAACACCGGCGGCAGGGAGCTGAAGCTGGCCGACCTTCGAGGTCGTGTTTGTGTCTTGGACTTCTGGACCTTCTGCTGCATCAACTGCCTGCACGTCCTCGACGAGCTCCGGCCGCTCGAGGAGAAGTACGGCGATGCCCTCGTCGTCATCGGCGTGCACTCCCCGAAGTTCGAGCACGAGCGTGACCCCGACGCCCTCGCCGCCGCCGTCGAGCGGTACGGCGTGCACCACCCCGTGCTTGACGACGCCGACATGGTCATGTGGCAGCAGTACGCCGCCAAGGCCTGGCCCACGCTGAGCGTCATCGATCCTGAGGGCTATGTCGTCGCCTCGATGGCCGGCGAGGGGCATGCCGAGGGGCTGTCCCGGCTGCTCGACGAGCTGATCGCCGCCCATGAGGCGAAGGGCACCCTGCGCCGGGGTGACGGTCCCTATGTGGCGCCGCCCGCCGATGACACGCTGCTGAGGTTTCCCGGCAAGGTCATCGAGCTGCCCGGCGGCAACCTACTGGTCTCCGATTCGGCGCGGCATTCGCTCGCCGAGCTGACCCCGGACGGCGAGACCCTGGTACGCCGGATCGGCACCGGGCAGCGAGGCCACGCCGACGGGCCTGCCGGCACCGCCACCTTCTCCGAGCCGCAGGGTCTCTGCCTGCTGCCCGACGACCGCACCGTCGTCGTCGCCGACACGGTGAACCACCTGCTGCGTGGCCTCGACCTGGAGACCGGCGAGGTCACCACGCTCGCCGGGACCGGTCGGCCGTGGCGGTCCGCGGACGACGACGGTGTCTCGCTCTCGTCGCCGTGGGACGTCGCCTGGCACGAGGGCCGCGTCGTCATCGCGATGGCCGGCATTCACCAGCTCTGGTGGTTCGACCCTGAGCAGGGCGCCACGGGCGTCTACGCCGGGACGACCGTCGAGTCGCTGCGGGACGGGCCGATCCCGGACGTGTGGATGGCGCAGCCGTCGGGGCTTTCCGCGTACGGGAAAAAGCTTTGGATTGCCGACAGCGAGACGTCCGCGCTGCGCTGGATCACGGACGGGGAGCTGCACACCGCCGTCGGTCAAGGGCTTTTCGACTTCGGCCATGTCGACGGCCCGGGCAAGGAGGCGCTGCTGCAGCACCCGCTGGGTGTCGGCGCGCTGCCTGACGGCTCGGTGCTGATCGCGGACACCTACAACGGTGCGGTACGCCGTTACGACCCCGAATCCGGCGACGTATCCACCGTGGACTCCGGTCTGGCGGAGCCGAGCGACGTCCTGGTCACGCGGGCGGGCGACGTGTTCGTGGTGGAGTCGGGCGCGCACCGGCTCGTGCGGTTGGCGCCGGGGGCGGTCAAGACCGTCGAGGGTGAGCGGCACCGCACCGAGCGTCCGCCGTCGCGGCTCGCCCCGGGCCAGGTGACCCTCGACGTGGTCTTCACGCCGGCGCCGGGTCAGAAGCTCGACGCCACGTACGGGCCGTCGACGCGGCTGGTCGTCTCGGCCGCGCCGCCGGAGTTGCTGCTGGAAGGCGAGGGCACCGGCACCGACCTGTCCCGGCGGTTGGTGCTGAATCCGGGCGTACCGAAGGGGATTCTGCAGGTCGTGGCGCAGGCCGCCACCTGCGACGCGGACGTGGAGCACGCGGCGTGCCATCTCACCCGCCAGGACTGGGGCGTCCCGATCGAGATCGACCCGGCCGGGCCCGACCGCCTGCCCCTGATTCTCCGCGGGTTGGACGCCTGAGCAGGGCCGACGCCGGAGCAGCGCCTGACGCCTGGGGGTTCTTCACCCGTGAGGGGCTTCACTACCTGGCAGTAACCTACGGTGTCGTAACCTGGAGGGCGTGACGACCTCGACCCCGTTCCGGATGAAGCCTGCCGATCTCGGCAAGCCGCGGCTGCGCGGCCGGTTGCACCAGTACGCGTTCTTCGCGGCGCTCGTCTGCGGCGTCGTGCTCTGCTCGATCGCCGCCACGCAACCCGGGGCCTGGCCGCTGGCAAGCTGTCTGATCTACAGCCTGACCGTGTGCGGGCTCTTCGGGATCAGCGCGCTGTACCACCGGCGGGCCTGGGGTGAACGCGGCTACCAGGTGATGCGGCGGCTGGACCACTCGATGATCTTCATTTTCATCGCGGGGACCTACACGCCGTTCTGCGTCTTGCTGCTGGACTCCGCGAAGGCGACGCTCATGCTGAGCCTGATCTGGGGTGGTGCCGTCGGCGGGGTCGCGCTCAAGAGCATCTGGCCGCACCTGCCCCGCTGGGCGGGTGCGCCGCTCTATCTGGCCCTGGGCTGGGGCGCCGTGACGATTCTGCCCGACATCATGCGCAACGGCGGGGTCGCCGATCTCGTGTTGCTGGCCGCCGGTGGCCTGATCTACAGCGTCGGGGCGGTCTTCTACGCGCTGCGCCGGCCGAATCCGTGGCCGACGGTCTTCGGCCACCATGAGTTCTTCCACGCCTGCACGCTGGTGGCTGCGATCTGCCACCACATCGCCATTTACTTCGCGCTCTATGCGTGAGTTCAAGATCGGTTCGCTGCATGGGTACGACACCGGGGGCGACGGCCTTCCGGTCCTGTGGCATCACGGCACCCCGAACATCGGCACCCCGCCCGCCCCGCTGCTGCGTCCGGACCTCCGGTGGATCTCGTACGACCGGCCCGGGTACGGCGGTTCCACGCCCGACCCGGGCCGGGACCTGGGTTCGGCGGCCGGTTACGCCACGAGGGTCGCCGACGAGCTGGGCCTCGAACGGTTCGCCGTGGCCGGCCACTCCGGTGGCAGCTCGCATGCCCTGGCCTGCGCCGCGCAGCTGACCGACCGGATCATGGGCGTGGTGGCGATCGCCGCGCTGGCGCCGTTCGACGCCGAGGGGCTGGACTGGTTCGCCGGCATGGGCCCGGCCGGGGTCCGAACCCTGCGAGCGGCCGCAGTTGGACGTACTGAAGAAGGGCCTGCCGCCGAAACCGGCGGAGCCGGCGACGGGATCGACTTCACGGCCGCGGACTGGGCGATGTTCGACGGGCCTTGGGCCTGGTTCTCCCAGGTCGTCGAGCCGGCCCTGGCCGGCGACCCGGAGGCGCAGCACACCGACGACCGCGGCTACGTGTCACCGTGGCGATGCGATCCGGCGGCCGTCACCGCGCCGACGCTGCTGCTGCACGGCGACGAGGATCTCGTGGTGCCGAGCGCGCACAGCGAGTGGCTCGCGACCCGCGTCCCCGGTGCGGAGCTGCGGATCACCCCCGGGGACGGGCACATCTCGGTCCTGAATCACGCCCCCACGGCGCTGGACTGGCTGGTGGCGCGGGCGTCGTAGGCGCCGCGGGCCTCGACCACGTCGCCGATGTGGGTCTCCGCCCACTGCTTCAGGGCGTCGACCAGGCCGAGCAGGCTGCGCCCGAGGGTGGTCAGCTCGTAGTCGACCCGGGGCGGCACGACCGGGTGCACCGTACGCGTCACCAGGCCGTCACGCTCGAGGCCGCGCAGCGTCTGGGTGAGCATCTTGGGGCTGACGCCGGGGATGCGCTGCGCCAGCTCGGTGTAGCGCAGCGGGCCGTTCTTGAGCGAGCCCACGATCAGCACGCTCCAGGCGTCGCCGATGCGGTCGAGCACCTGCCGGCTGGGACAGTTCCGGTCGTACACGTCGGCTTCCACCTGCACACTATCCCTCAGGTGAGTACTGCACTTCAAGGTGCTTACTCTCTATTGGGAAGTGATCTACGACCTGCTCAGTTGTCCCCGTACGGTGGCCGGCCGGCTGCCGTACGAGCAACAGAGGAGATCAGTCATGACCATCGTCGTCACCGGCGCCACCGGGCACTTCGGCCGTCTCGCCGTCGAGGCGCTGCTGCGTCGCGGCGTGCCCGCCGGCCAGATCGTGGCGGTCGGCCGCGGGGTCGAGAAGATCAAGGACCTCGCCGACCAGGGCGTGGTCGTACGGAAGGCCTCGTACGACGACCCGCAGTCGCTGCGGGCGGCCTTCGCCGGCGCCGACAGGCTGCTCTTCGTCTCGGGCAGCGAGGTCGGGCAGCGAGTCGCGCAGCACCGCAACGTGATCGCCGCGGCCAAGGACGCCGGAATCAGCAAGATCGCCTACACGAGCGCGCCGCACGCCGACACCTCGAGCATGATCCTCGCCGGGGAGCACCTCGCGACCGAGCGCGCGCTCGCCGAGTCCGGCATCCCGTCGGTCTTCCTGCGCAACAGCTGGTACCTGGAGAACTACGACCTCAAGGGCGCGCTCGAGCACGGTCTCTACGGCGCCGCCGGGAAGGGGAAGCTCAGCATCGCGACCCGGGCGGACCTCGCCGAGGCTGCCGCGGCCGCGATCGCCGCGGACGGCTTCGACCAGCAGGTGTACGAGCTGGGCGGCGAAGGCGTCACGCTGACCGAGCTGGCCGCCGAAGTGTCCCGGCAGTCCGGCCGCGACGTGACGTACACCGACCTGAGCCCGGAGAAGTTCACGGAGTTCCTGGTGAGCGTCGGCCTGCCCGAGCAGTTCGCCGCCGTCCTCGCCGACTCCGACAAGAACGCGGCCGCCGGTGCGCTGTACACCGGCACCGAGGATCTGCAGAAGCTTCTCGGCCGCCCGGTGACTCCGCTCGGGGACGCTGTACGCGCCGCCCTGGTGTGAGGAATGCGATGAGGGGGCGCCACCGGCGCCCCCTCAGGGTCACGCGCCGTACGGCGGCGGCGGGGGCTGACGCCGCGTGGTCTCGTGGTACTCCTCGACGACCTGGCCGTCGTTGCGCACCACGGGCCGCTGCTCGACGACGGTGGTGGGCCGGCGCCGGCTGTTCCAGTACCAGACCGTGATGACGAGGCCGACGAGCCCGGCCAGCATCAGCACGTAGCCGACGACGTGAATGTCCAGACCGCTGATGTCCGCGTTGACGGCGAACGCGAGAATCGCGCCCAGCGCCAACAGAAAGATGCTTCCGCCGATGCCCATCGGGACCTCCCTGGCTCGTGGCTGCCGCTCCGAGCCGCGGCAATACGTCGATCCGGGTGTCTACCCAGACGGGCGGAAGCTCAATCAGGCATGCTCATCCCATGACCGCACGCACCCTCGTCCTGCTCCGCCATGCCAAGGCGGAAACCCCCGGTGAGCTGCCCGACTTCGAGCGCCAACTGACCGACCGCGGACGCGCGGACGCGGGCGCCGCGGGTGCCTGGATGGCCGCGGAGGGCCTTCGCCCCGATCTCGTGCTGTGCTCGCCGGCGACCCGCACCCGGCAGACGTGGCACGCCGTCGCCGTGGCGCTGGGTGAGGGTGATGCGCCGGAGGTCCGTTACGAGGACGGCCTGTACGCCGGCGGCCGCACCGAGGTCGTCGACCTGCTCCGTGGCCTGCCCGACTCCGTCGGCACCGTGCTCGTCGTCGGGCACAACCCGACGATCTCCGACGTGTCCATTTTGTTCCGGCCGGACGGCGACGTGGTGACCGAGGGCCTCAAGACGGCCGGCATCGCCGTACACCGGACCGAGGCGTCCTGGGCGGCGACCGAGCCGGGGTCGCTGCCGCTCGTCGCGGAGCACACCGCCCGGGGCTGAGCGCAGGAAAAACCGGCGGACGCCCTTGTCCGCCGGTTTTCCGTCTTCAGGAGAGTGCGAAGCTCAGAACGCCTCTTCCGGCAGATCCATGAGGTCGAGCGTCGTGTTCTCGATGATCCGGCGGTCCGCGCCGATCCGCGGGAGGATCTCCCGGGCGAAGAAGCGGGCCGCGGCGATCTTGCCCTCGTAGAAGGCCTTGTCCGACGTGCTCAGCTCGGTGCCGAGCTGCTTGAGCGACACCTCGGCACCGCGCAGCAGCAGCCACGAGACGACCACGTCACCGAGCGCGAGCAGCACCCGCCGCGAGGTCAGGCCGACCTTGTAGAGCGCCCGGGTGTCGCCGCCCTGGGCCGCCTGCAGCCAGCCCATCTGCACGCCGAGGATCGCCTGGAGCTCGCCGAGCGCCTTGCCCAGCGACAGCCGCTCCTCCTTGAGCTGGCCGTTGCCGGCCTCGCTCTCGATGAACCCCTGCATCTCGCCGGCCACCGTGGCGAGCCCGACGCCCTGGTCCTTCACGATCTTGCGGAAGATCAGGTCAAGGCTCTGGATCGCGGTCGTGCCCTCGTACAGGGTGTCGATCTTGGCGTCGCGGACGTACTGCTCGAGCGGGTAGTCCTGCAGGAAGCCGGAGCCGCCGAAGGTCTGCAGCGACTCGTGGCCGAGCAGCTCGTACGCCCGCTCCGAGCCGACGCCCTTGACCAGCGGGAGCAGCAGGTCGTTGACCCGGCCCGCCGCCTTGGCGCCCTCGGTGTCGCCGGCCGCCTCCGCGATGGCCACCTTGTCCTGCCAGGTCGCGGTGTAGATGACCAGGGAGCGCAGGCCCTCGGCGTACGCCTTCTGCAGCATCAGCGAGCGGCGTACGTCCGGGTGGTGGATGACCGTGACGCGCGGGGCGGCCTTGTTCGAGTTCTCGATCAGGTCGGCGCCCTGGACGCGGTTCTTCGCGTAATCCAGCGCGTTCAGGTAGCCCGTCGACAGCGTGGCGATGGCCTTCGTGCCGACCATCATCCGGGCGTACTCGATGATCATGAACATCTGCCGGATGCCCTGGTGCACGTCGCCGAGCAGCCAGCCCTTGGCCGGGGTGCCGTGCTCGCCGAAGGTCATCTCGCACGTGTTCGAGACCTTCAGGCCCATCTTGTGCTCGACGTTGGTCGCGTAGACGCCGTTGCGCTCGCCCAGCTCGCCCGTCTCCGGGTCGAAGTGGAACTTCGGCACGACGAACAGCGACAGGCCCTTGGTGCCCGGACCGCCGACGCCCTCGACACCCACGGGGCGCGCGAGCACGTAGTGGATGATGTTGTCGCTGAGGTCGTGCTCACCCGAGGTGATGAAGCGCTTGACGCCCTCGATGTGCCACGAGCCGTCCGCCTGCGGAATGGCCCGGGTACGGCCGGCGCCGACGTCGGAGCCCGCGTCGGGCTCGGTCAGCACCATCGTCGAGCCCCACTGCTTGTCGACGAAGATCTTCGCCCACTTCTTCTGCTCCTCGGTGCCCTCGACGTGCACGACGTGCGCGAAGGACGGACCGGAGGAGTACATCCACACCGGGGCGTTGGAGCCCAGGATCTGCTCGGCGATGGCCCACCAGAGGGTGCGCGGCGCGAGCGTGCCGCCGAGGCTCTCCGGGAGGTCGAGGCGCCAGAACTCGGACGCCATGAACGCGGCGTACGACTTCTTGAACGACTCGGGCAGCGGCGCGGTGTGAGTCGCCGGGTCGAACTTCGGGGGGTTGCGGTCGGCATCGGTGTAGCTGGCCGCGAGGTCCTCGCGGGCAAGCCGGTTCACCTCGGCAAGCATGTCCCGTGCGGTTTCGGCGTCGATGCCGTCGAACGGCGCCTGCCCGAACGCACGATCCGCCCCGAAGACCTCGAAGAGGTTGAACTCCAGGTCGCGCAGATTGCTCTTGTAGTGAGTCATGTGTTCTTGGCCCCGCTCTCCGGACGCGAGTTACCCGTCAGTAACCAACACTGTATTACCCATCGGTAGCTCCGACAAGTCGCGTCCGATCTTTCGGACGAGGACCGCACGGATTGAGTAGCTCGGCCGGTTGTCCGTCGGCTTGGGGGTCAAACGTCTCCGATCGGGTGGGAAACCGGGCAGCCGTTCGGACATTTGCAAGCCGCCGCGCCGCGGGCACGTATCGAGGGGTGCGCCGCGTCGTTGCTTCGGATGTATGCGCAGGACGTACACAGACCCGGGGAGGTCTTTATGTTCGCCACGATCAAGAGCCTGATTCCCGAGCCTCGCCAGGCCGACCAGCCCCGCAACTACATCGGGCGCCACCGCCAGCCGGAGCCGGTCGGCGCCGTCGCCACGGTCCCGGTCGTGCCGGCTCCCGCTTCCGCTCCCGCCGTACCGTCGCAGGCCGGGCCCTCCGCGGCCACGCCGCGAGCGGAAGAAAACGGCGGAGGGTCGGTCCCACAGGTCCGCTAGCTGCCGGCCGCGCCGACTTCCCAGCTCGGCATCGGTACGGCCGGACCGCCGTCGGATCCGGCGTACTCGAGCAGGACCAGGGCGATGTCGTCCTCCAGCCGCCCGTGTACCCAGTCGACGAGGGCGGTCTCCAGCGACGCCAGGCCGTCGCCCACCGTGCCGTGACCCAGCAGCCGCCAGGCCCGATCGGCCGTCGGGAAGAACTCGCCCTCGCGGCGGGCCTCACCCAGGCCGTCGGTGAAGAGCAGCAGCCGATCGCCGGGCTCCAGCCGCTCCACCCGGGGCTGGGCCACGGGCATGAACCCCAGGGGCGGAGCCGGAGCCGGCGGCTCGAGCGGGATGACCTGCCCCCGGCGCAACAGCAGCGGCGCCGGATGTCCACAGTTGACGATCGTGAGCGTGCCGCCGCGCTCCTCCACCAGCGCCGCGGTCACGAAGTCCTCGTCACCCACGCTGCGGGCCACGGCCCGGTCCAGGTCGGTCACGATGGCGCGCAGGTCGGCCCGCTCGTACGCCACGTGCCGGTACGACCCCAGGACGATGCTGGCCAGGCGTACCGCGTCGAGGCCTTTTCCCCGCACGTCGCCGATGATGATCCGGACCCCGTACGGGGTGTCGAGGGCCTCGTAGAGGTCTCCGCCGATGTCCGCGGCGGCGGACGCCGAGATGTACCGGCCGGCGACGGCGAGCGCGCCCACCTGCGGGCCGAGCGGCCGCAACACCGCCTGCTGGGCCACGGCGGCGAGCCGCAGCAGCTCCGCGATCCGGGTGGCCTGCCGCTGCCGGATGGTCGCGACCGTGGCAGCGATGCCGGTGGAGAGCATGATGCCGAGGACGTTGATCATGCCGACGGAGCCGAAGGACTCGCTCCCGGTGGCGAAGATCAGGCCGGCGGTCGTGGCCAGCGCACCCACCGCCAGCACCGCCTGCCAGTAGGCGAAGACCGCCGCAAGGAACGGCACCGCCGCGAAGAGCCCGACGTAGTGGGCGCCCTTGCCGTCCGTCATCTCCAGCCCCGACACGGCCGCGAGCAGCACGAGGGCCGCGCCGAGACCGGCGCGGCTTCCGGGACTGAGCGGGCGGCGGCCCGACGGCAACTTAGGCATGGGTACGCCGAACAGCATGCCTGATCCGCACCGGCGACTGCATCAACTTGACCCCTAGTCTGAACGCGTTCTGTCCACTCGGCGGCCGGACCGGCGAGGCGCGGTGACACCATGTCCGCGTGGCATTCGACCTGCGTCACCTGCTGCGTACCCAATTCCGCTGGACAGAGCCCGAACCGGGCAGCGGCCTGCTCGTCAGCGACCGCTCGGGATGGTGGCGAGACCCACACATCCTCGAAAGCCTCGGTCCCGGACTCGCCGCTCTGTTCCCCTCGGGCGAGCCGACCGTCGTGGTCTCGCCCGAGGTCACCGGCTTCCTCGTCGGACCGCTGGTGGCACGGGCGCTGGGAGTGGGCTTCGTGGAGGCATACCGGGCGGGCGCCCGCCGGCCCATCGCCGAACCCATGACCTGGGCGGAGGTGCCCGCGGATCACCGCGGCGATACGCAGTGGCTCGGCGTGCGCACCCGCTTGATCGGTACGGGCGACCGCATCCTGCTCGTCGACGACTGGGCAGTGACCGGCGCCCAGACCCGCGGGCTGCACGCCCTCGCCGCCCGCCTGGACGCGACCGTGGTCGGCACCGCGGTGATCGTGGACGAGTGCCCACCGCCGACAGCCGCCGAACTCGGCATCCGGGGACTGCTCACCGGAGCGGATCTGAGCTGCGAACCGGGTGATGCCTGAGTAGCACTACTCAGGAACGGCCATCGATGGATTACCAGGATGGTCGGCATGACAAAGTTCTTCTTCGGCAACTGGGTGACCCGCTGCTACCTGCTCGCCGTCGCGGCGGCCGCCGTGTTCCTGCTCGGCGCCCACCTCGTGACCGGCGACGAGGGCCCGTCGTTCGCCGGCATCTACCTGATCGGCCTGACCGCACCGGTATCGGTGATCTTCGCGCCGATCGCCCTGCTCGGCGGCGGCTGGCTCGCCTCCGCGATGCTGTGGCTCAGCGTGGTCGCGGGCATGCTGCTGAACACGCTGCTGATCAACACCATCGTCGGCGAGGCCGGCCGGTTCCGGTCCCGGCGAGCCTGAAACGACTGTCCAATGTGTCACACCCCTCCCCTAGATTGAGGTCGCCACATCGGCACTCATCACTACGGGTAGACTCATGTCCAAGCTCGTACGACGCTCCGCCGTGCTCGCGTTCGCCTCGCTGGCGGCCGCCGCCGGAACCCTCATGGCGCCCACGGCGGCCCAGGCCCAGCCGGTCACCTCCGGCTCGTTCACCATGACCGGCGACCCCGGCGACTACATCTCTCAAGGCCGCGACTGGAGTTATGAGGTAGCCCGCGGCGACCGGCTGACGGTCAACGGTTCGGCCGACCGTCGCGTCATCACGGTCAGCATCGACGGCGCTAACGGTGACTGGTGGTACGCCGACTTCTCCGCCCCGGCCGGAGCGGCCATCGCCGCCGGAACCTACGCGGGAGCCACGCGCTACCCGTTCAACGGCCAGGGCCCCGGCCTGAGCATCTCCGGCGACGGCCGCGGCTGCAACGAGCTCACCGGCACCTTCGTGGTCGACGAGGTGTCCTTCGGGCCCGAGGGCTACCTCGAGGACTTCGACGCCACCTTCGAGCAGCACTGCGAGGGCGGCGAGCCGGCCGCCCGCGGTCGTGTCGTGATTCACAACGCGCCCGCACCGGAGCAGCTGACCCTGAGCGTCACCCCGGCCTCCGACGGCACGTTCAGCCGGCTCAACGGCGCCGCGACGGTCCACGGCACGGTGGCCTGCTCGGCCGACGTACCCGTCCGGATCAACGGTGACGTCACCCAGGTGAAGCGCAAGACCATCATCCGCGGCACGTTCAGCGCCTCGGTTGACTGCAAGAAGAACGCCGAGATCCCGTGGTCGGCGACCGCCACCCCGACCGGCACCACGCCGTTCCAGCTCGGCCGCGCCGAGGTGAACACGACCGCCACGGCCACCGACCCCGCCTACGGCACCACGGTCACCGACAAGGTCACGACGACGGTCTCGCTGACCCGCGGCTGACCCTGGAGACGACGGACGACCGGGGCCGCGCTCCTGGTGCTTACAGGTAGCCGGCCCCTTGGTCGTAATGCCCGAAACCGGCGGTCGGCCCCGGGTCGGAACGACCAGGGGTGAGGTGGGACGGCGCACTGCTGCGGCGCCGGACCACGGCCACGAGCCCGCCGGCGAGCAGGACTACTGCCAATGCTGTCGCGATCAACATGATCCGAGGGTAGGGCCGGCGCGCACTTCCCCGTCGTCAGCCGATCGGCTCGAGACCTCGGCCGAGTTCTCCTTCTGCCCGGGCCGCTTTCCAGCCGGCCTTGCTCAGGCGGGCTTCCAGCCGGCCAACACGCCGCGGGTGGGCGCCCAGCCGATCGCGCTGTACTCGGCCAGGCCGCGGAGCAGGTAAGGGTCCTGCGCCATCAGCTCACGCGCCTCCGCCTCCGAGTCGACGCCCAGCAGCACGACCCCGCCGACCGCCGGATCCTGACGACCCGCCGAGACCAGCAGGCCACGCTCCTCCAGCCCGGCCAGGAACGCCAGGTGGTCGTCGCGAGCCCGGTCCACCTCGTCGAGCGGCGCCAGGTACTTCGAGATCATCAGGTACACGGTGGTGTTCCTCTCAGGCACAACGGCTGCCCGCAATCGTACGATCGCAAGCGTGGAGGGACGCTACGGGTTGTGGACAAGCGGGCGATCGTGGCCGACAGATGCGACGGCGATCGCGGACGCGGCGGCCGAGATCGAAGCCCTGGGCTACGGGTCGATCTGGATCGGCGGCAGCCCACCGGACGACCTCGCACTCCCCGAGGCGGTCCTTGCGGCGACCACCCGGCTCGCCGTCGGCACCAGCATCGTCGACATCTGGCGAAGCGATCCCGCGGCCCTGTCGGCGAGCGTCGCCCGGCTCCGCAGGGCCCACCCGGGGCGGTTCTACCTGGGCCTCGGAATGGGCCATGCACCATCGACCGAGGCGATCGGCCACGAATACGTACGGCCGCTGAGCAAGCTGCGCGGCTTCCTCGAGGAGTTGCCCGACGTACTTGCCTCGGAACGACTCCTCGCGGCGCTGGGCCCCAAGGCGCTCGATCTGGCGTCGACCGCGGCGGCCGGCGCTCTGCCGTACCTGGTGCCGCCGCAACACACCGCCGACGCCCGCCGCATCCTCGGCCCGGACAAGCTGCTCATCCCGGAGCAGAAGATCTTCCTGGGCACGGACCCGGCGGTGGCCCGGGCCGCCGGCCGCCAGGGCACGGCCATCTACCTCGGCCTGCCCAACTACACCAAGAACCTGCTCCGGTACGGCCTGACAGAAGCGGACTTCGCCGGCGAGGGCAGCGACCGGTGGGTGGACACGCTCGTGGCCTGGGGCTCGGACGACTCGGTACGCACCCACGTGGAAGAACACTTCAAGGCCGGAGCGAATCACGTAGCGCTGCAGGTGCTGTCGGCGGACCCGGCGCCGCACCTGCCTCTGCCGGAGATCCGTGCGGCCGCGGGGGTCTTCCTGGCCGAGTGACGACACTGGCCGGGCTTGCCGCTGATCGACTCGGTCCTATCGTGCGAGCCAGCGTGTCCCCTGGCCGAGCCTGTCATCCTGGCCGGTGTCTTCCGCTGGCCGGCGCTTGTCAGCTGGTCGGCCAGGTGCGGAAGTTGTGGTAGCTACGGCTGGGCGTCGGACCCCTCTGCCCCTGGTAGCGCGAGCCGTAGACCGCCGAGCCGTACGGATGCTCGGCCGGGCTCGAGAGCCGGAAGATGCACAGCTGCCCGATCTTCATGCCGGGCCAGAGCTTGATCGGCAGATTGGCCACGTTGGACAGCTCCAGCGTGACGTGCCCCGAGAACCCCGGGTCGATGAACCCGGCCGTCGAGTGGGTCAGCAGGCCCAGCCGGCCGAGGCTGCTCTTGCCCTCCAGGCGCCCCGCGAGCTGGTCGCCAAGCGTGATCACCTCGAGCGTCGACGCCAGGACGAACTCGCCCGGATGCAGCACGAACGGCTCGCCGTCGTGCACCTCGACCACGGCCGTCAAGTCGTCCTGCTGCTCGGCCGGGTCGATGTGGGTGTACAGGTGATTGTTGAACACCCGGAAAATGCGGTCCAGCCGCACGTCGATGCTGGACGGCTGCATGAGCTCCGGCTCGAACGGCTCCAGCGCGAGGTTTGCCGACTTGATCTCGAACACCAGGTCACGGTCGGAGAGCAGCATCGGCACACCATACCGACCTGCACTTTGTGTCGTGTCGAGTGGTCGTCTAGTACATATGTTCGATATGATGTTGCCATGGCTTCCTGGTCCGCATTCGCCGCCGCCGAGCCCGACCTCGCCGCGGCCATCCGAGCGCTGCTCCAGCAGTACGGCCCAGGCATGGGCTACCTCGCCACCGTGCGCCCCGACGGTGGCCCCCGCGTGCACCCGGTCTCCCCGGTGATCACCGACGAGGGCCTCTTCTGCTTCATAGTGGACTCGGCGAAACGCCGCGACCTGGAACGCGACGGCCGCTACGCCCTCCACTCGTACCCACCGGAGGAGAGCGACGACGAGGCCTACCTGACCGGCCGCGCCCACCTCGTCACCGACCCGGCAGTGGTGAGCAGCCTCGCCGACGCGCTGCACGCGTCCCCCGAGGTCGACTGGCGCCTCTTCGAATTCTCGATCGAAACAGCCATGCTTCGCCGCCACGGCCCCGCCGGCGCCCTCCCCCTGGCGATGAGCCTGCGCTACCCGCCAATCACCCTCAAGTGGCACGAATTCGGCACCAGCTCAGCCACCCCGTCCAGCCCGCAGACCCGTACCCGCACCACCGTCACGCTGGCCACCCCGACGCTCGACCGAAGCAATCCCACGACAAGCCCTCACCCCGCCACCACCCTCGCCGGCAACCGCCCCGCGGCAGCCGCGACGAGTCCGCAAACGGCCGCCAAGCCGAGCTCCCGGCCCGCCGCAACCATTCGCCCGGCGGTGGCCACAGTGGGTTCCCGGACGGACACAAAGCCCAGCTCCGCGCCGACCGCCGCCTCCCCGCCTGCCGCAAACCCGACACCACCACCGCCGACCGCCCATCCCATACGAGCCGCCACCCTCCGCCTTAACGACCTGGCCCCCGCCACCACAAGTGCGTAGGCGCCGGCCGGACATCGCGATCTGCGTTCGCGACGCGCTGCCAGGCCCGGAGGGGGCTGGGCCGCGCCACCGTCCGGCCGGCGTCTACTCGGGGCGGCTCCGCCACAACGCCCACTCATCGGGTACAGTGGGGCCGCTCGCGGGTGTAGTTCAATGGCAGAACATCAGCTTCCCAAGCTGACAGTGCGGGTTCGATTCCCGTCACCCGCTCCACAGTTTTCCCTGCTCAAGGCCCGTTCTCGCGGACCCAACCAGCGACTTCGATCAATCTCTGCGAGCCGTTTGCTGGGGAACGAGCCGCGGTTGGTACTCGTACTGCTGCGAGATGCCAGCCAGCAGCGGTCGTACAAACAGCCCGATATGCGGGCAAGGCGGTCGCGGTCAGAAGCTGACGAGTGGCACCGTCAGATCCGAAATCTGACAAGACCGTGGTGATGCCGGTCCGAGGCGGCGCCAGCCGCGCACCGGTGAACACGCAAGTCGATGCGTGGGATCAAGCCAATTCAGATCGAGTCCTCATACGACCTCAACCAGTCTCCCTGCGCAGCACTTCCCGAGCCACCGCGCCGACCAGAGCCCGAGGCGCACGGCCTTCCGCTGATGATACCGCTGCAACACTGCTGGGACCTGCTCACGGAACGTCCGGCGGCACCCGAACGTCGGACAGCCCAACCGCCGCACCCGGACACAACCTTCACGCTCGCCCGCCGCAGCACCCGCGGGCGGGCACGTCCGCGGACCTGGACTGGGCTGGGATTCGGGGCTGTCTGGTCCAAGTTGCTACAGCGCACCGCGACACGCGACGAATGGCCCCGACGCCAGCCTTCTAGCCTCAATTTTCCGACGCTTTTGCCCTATATATGCCGCGCCCGGAAATTCCCGGCCAGTCTCCGCTCGGTGCACCTACAAAGATGGACGTCTCTATAGCGCCTGGACCATCCTGTAGCGCTTCCAGCTCGAACACCAGATCCTCAATATCCTCGTCCACTTGCGCGTTACGGCCAGGAGGCCGGCTTCGGCGCCTCCGGCAATCGGCTCCGCCTCGGGCTGGGCAAGGAGGATCACATCGATGACGGCGCTCCCCACGAACGTGACGGTCAGAACGCCAGTCCAAAGACACGACTTCCAGCCGGTACAGACGGGGCCGCCACCGCATTGTCCATCGGCGTCACCGCACTGCAGGATGCGCACCGCGCGGTCGGGTGAGATCGTCCCGGCCGCGAGCTGCCGCTTGATGCCCGCGCACTGGTAGGAGGTGGGGTTTGCGGGTCACACGCTTTGCCCAGCAGGGTGCTGCGGTCGTCCATGTTGTGCAAGACGACGGAGCGTCCCGCGTCGTCCTCGACTTGGTCGCGGTGCTCGCACGCGTTGGCGCTCTGGCAACCCCCGGTGTGGGGACGTGTGTGCCGCTTGGACCCGGAGCCGCCGCAGTTGCTGGTGCACTTGTCGGGCTGCTTGTGGGTGGACGGCGGATCTGAACCGTCGTAGTGGCAACCGCCGCCGCCATGGATGCACGGGTCCGTGCCGGCTGGGTCCGCGGAGCTGATCGGGCTGTTGTTCGCGTACGCGTACGCATTCCACTGCTGCGGGCTGTTCAGCTCCTGAACTGGGTCGACGGACACGAACCGGCCCAGCCCCGCGTCGTACTCGCGGGCACCGAGATGGATCAGCCCTGAAGCGTCCACGTCGCCGCCGACGAATCCCTTGGTGGTGGGCCATGGGCTCAATGTGTCGCCGCGTGGTGTCCCATACGGGGTTTGGCGCCGCACCGTGGTCCTGAACCGGGCCCGCCGGCAGGGCCTCACGGGGATCCGGCCGATCGAGCAGGGGCAGACCCTGGAACTGCCGGTGCGCGACTGAGCGGCCGGTCCGATGTCACGTCGGCGTCGATGATGTGCGACTGGGCCGCGAGCAGGACGACCTGTCGGGACCTCGCCCAGCGGGCGTCCGCGTCGACCACGGTCAGGATGTAGCGGCCGGTCGGGGGCAGGGGCATCGAGTATCGGCCGAAGTCGTCGGCGTGCACCGAGCCCACCGACTCCCCGGTCGGCCTGGTCAGCGACACCATGGCGGCCGCCAGCGGCGTCCCGGAGCGGGTCACGGTTCCGGAGAGGCAGAGCTGCTCGGACAGCGTGAGGTGCTGGGTGGTCGCCTCGGAGAAGTGCACGATGTCGGACCGCGGCGCCCAGCCGTCCGCGGAGGATACGACCACGTACGGGCCGGGACCGGGCAGGACCACCGAGTAGTGGCCCTCGTTGTCGGCGCGGCTCCAGTCCGCCGGTTGGCCGTCGGTCCGCAGGACGGTGACGACCGCGTGTCGGATCGGCTGGTCGTCGTCGCGGACGACCTGGCCGCGGACCACGATCTCGGTCTTGTCGCGGGCCGACTTGATCTCCTCCTGGTCCGGCGCCGGGGAGGCGCCCGCGGCGGCGCCGCGCCCCGGCAGGGCCAGCGCCACCGCGGCGGCGGCCAGCGAGGCGGCCGCCGCGAGCCAGAAGCTGTGCTGGAATGCCTCGAGCGTCGGCAGGCGGATGCCGCCCACGGCCATCGTGGTCGAGGTCAGGATCACCCCGATCGCGGCGCTGGACGTCGAGGTGCCGACCGCACGCAGCAGCGTGTTCAGTCCGTTCGCGGATGCCGTCTCGGTGATCGGCACCGCCCGCATGATCAGCGTCGGCATCGCCGCGTACGCGATCGCGGTGCCCATCGAGACGAGCGTCGCGCCGAGGACGACCTGCCAGATCGCGTTGGTGAGGAACACCCGGGCGATGTAGCCGCCGGCCACGACCAGCGCGCCGACGATGAGGGCGGCGCGCGCTCCGTACCGTTTAATGATGGTCGCCGACACCGGGGCGAGCACCACCATCGCCAGGCCGCCGGGCAGCATGCACAGGCCCGCGACGATCACGCTGGTGCCGAACCCGTACCCGGTGATCGTCGACAGTTGCAGCTGCTGGGTGGTGGCCAGCATGTTGCCGAACATCGCGAAGCCCATCAGGACCGAGGCGACGTTCGTGAGCAGCACCGGCTTGCGCAACGAGGTCTGGATGTCGACCAGGGGCTGGCTCACGCGCAGCTCGAACGGCACCCAGACGACCAGCACCACCGCCGCGGCCACGAACAGCACGAGGGTCGGCTCGCTGGTCCAGCCCCAGTGGCCGCCCTTGGAGATCGCGAGCAGCAGGCAGGTGAGCGCCGCCGACAGCAGGACCGCTCCCGTGTAGTCGAAGCGTCCCCGGGTGCGGATCGCCGACTCGGGCACCACCGCCACGACCGCCACCAGCAGCAGGGCCGCGGTCGCGGCGGAGACCCAGAAGATCGCATGCCAGCCGAGGTGCTCGTAGATCACGCCGGACAGCGGCAGCCCGATCGCCGCACCGATCCCGAGGGTCGCGCTCATCAGGGCGACGGCGGGGGCGACCTTCTCGCGGGGGAGTTCGTCGCGCATGATGCTGATGCCGACGGGAATGAGCGCCGACCCGAAGCCCTGCAACGCCCGCCCGGCGACGACCGCCTCGAACGACGTGCCCACGGCGGCGAGCACCGAGCCGGCCACCACGACCAGCATGCAGAGCACCAGCATCCGCCGCTTGCCGAACATGTCCGCCAGCCGGGCCACGATCGGCGTCGCCACGGCGCTGGTCAACAGCGTCGCGGTGACCAGCCAGGAGACGTTGTCGGCGCTGGTGGACAGCAGCCGGGGAAAGTCCGGCAACAGGGGGACGACCAGGGTCTGCTGAAGCGCCACCAGGGTGCCGCAGAGGCTGAGCACGGCGACGACGGCAGAGGTGCGCACCGCGCGGGGAGCGGCGGGGGCGGAGCGTCGTTCGGTGGTGGCAGCGGGCACGGGTCCAAGGTAGGCGCGATCTCCGCCCCCTGCCCGTCAGTCGCCGGCATTGCGCCGCCGCGCCGCGGGTGCCGGGAGGCTAAGCCGTCCTGGCGGCGTCCCAGCCAGGCACCTGGGACCGGCTGGTCAGCTCCGTGGCGCGCACCTCGTCGCCGCAGCCGCGGCAGGTGATCGCCGGGCCGAGGTCGGCGCCGAATTTGGAGTGTTCAGCGTGGCTATGGCGTCGGCCAGGATTGCCGCGTCGTTGCTCAGCTCGGCGAAGGCTGTCATGGCCTCCCAGTCCGGGCCGCGGTATTCCGAGGCTGCCGGGCGCGCTGCGCCGCAACCCATGGGAACGAACGAACCCGGAGCGGAACCAGCGGTGGGAGTCTGAGCGTGCCGCGGCCGCTGCGGCGCTGGCCGCCAATCCGTACGTGACGCCGTCCAAGTGTGGGATGCGGTGGCGCGGTCCGACATCAGGTGGGACCGCGCTGGGGATTTATGTTGGGGAACCGTCCGGGATTGGCTGTCCGAGGCTGGGATGCGCTGGGATACGGCTGAAACGTAAGGGCAGGTCAGCGGCACTATCCGGGCCCGTGCGATATCGGGTAGGACGGTTGTCGCGTTGTTCCCAAGCTGACAGTGCGGGTTCGATTCCCGTCACCCGCTCCAACGGCTGCCTCGCGAGATCGCGTCGACGATCGACGGCAGAGGGTCTTCGTGGCCGGTGAGCCGGAGCCGACCGAGACGCTGGGTGACACCTTCCGAGCCGCCTCGTTGGGGGGTGGAGTCTCGCATGTGCGCTCCAGGGCGAATGGGTGGAAATGGGATAGGCCAGGGTCTATAGCGTCTTGGCGGTCATCCATCGATGTGCCGGCCGCCGCCATCACCGGCTGATTCGACGTCAAGCACTCGACAGGCGTAGGGCCGCCCGGCCCTCCACGAGCTGCACCGGCCCTGGACAGGCCCCGCCGGGCCGTGCCCACGGCAGGTCGAGGCGGTCGCGCTCGAACCCGGTCATGACGGTGTGATCAGTCCGGCGCTTGGACGTGTACCACCCGAGCCGCACAGCCGGGGGCCGGCGGCGGCCCGTCGTGGATGTGGGAGGTCACACTCGGAGGCGTTCGACAACACGTGGGTGACCGTACGCGCCCCGGCGGCGACCGCGCGTACACTGGGGGATGACCGGTGGCTTCGCCATCGGTGCCGGCCTCGGTCGGCGTGCGCGGCCCGGCGGCTGCCGGATGCCGTGACTTTCACCGGCCTCGGTGGACCTCGTCTCGCCTTGTCATTGGGCTGGGCCCGCGCCTGCGTTGGTCCCGAACGACGGGAACGGCCTCATGGCATCACCGACCTATCAGCCTGCATCACCCAGCGCATCGGACCCGCCACAAACCGGGCGGGACGAGGCTGCCTGGGAGGCCGCGGGCGGCCGGCTCGGCCTGCAGCGGAACCGGGCAGTCCGATGACACCGGCCTTGCCCGGCGCGGTACGCCCGGTCAGCCATCGCATCACGAACGAAGCTTTCCGCCTGGCTGTTGTCGCGGCTGGACGGGCGCCCTCGGCGCACAATGCACAGCCGTGGCGATGGCAGGTGAGCGGCGGTGTTCTGGACCTGTTCTTGGATCCCAGGCCCGTGTCCGAGTTCCCCGACCTCGACGGGCGACTTGCCACGATCAGCTGCGGCGCCGCCCTGCACCACGCCCGCCTGGCCCTCGCCGCGGGAGGCTGGCGGGTGACCGTGACCCGAAAGCCCGACGCCGGCGACCCGGCCCACCTGGCGCGCCTGCACATCGACGGCGCCGCCCCGGTAAACCCCGACACCGCGAGCTTGGCCCGTGCCATCGAGCTGCGTCACACCGACGTGCGGCCGATCACCGGCGGTCCGATCGAGCCGGGGCATCTGCGGACCATCCGCGCGGCCTTCGAGGCTCAGCACGTCCGCCTCGCGGTGCTACGCCCCGACCAGATTCTCGGACTCACCGTGGCGACCGCCCGCGCTGACAACACCGAACCGGCCGATGCACAGTGGCACGCGGAACTGGCACTGTGGGCCGGCAGCGATCGCATCGCCGGCGCCCTCGACGACCTGAGACTGCCCATCGCACCCGGCGAGCACGACCGGGCCGCCACCTTCGCGGTGCTGCACGGTCCCCGTGATCAGGACCTGGACTGGATACATGCCGGCGAGGCTCTTTCCGCAGGTTCGCTGGTCGCCATCGGGCTCGAGGTGTCGATCCTGCCCTTCAGCGCGCCGATCGAGCACGCTGACGCCCGCGAGACCCTGCGACGCGCGGTACCCGAACTGGGCCATCCATACCTGATGATGCGCCTGGGCCGCCACGCCATCGAAGCGGCCCGCGTTGCACATCCCCCGGCTGACGGCGGCGCAGACCTTCGAGCGACCTGACCCCACGGCAATCTGTTTGCGGGATCGCATCCCGGGCAGCCCCAAGATCGACCGGCGCGAACTCGCCGCCACCCGAGCGGCACCGTCCGGACTACGCAGGCCGCGTGAGCGCTTCCGATCATTAGATGATGGCCTTCGGCGACCGTTACGGAACAACGGAGGTCAGCTCAAGGCTCCGTGCAGCCGGATGGGGTCGGACAGTCACGCAGGACGGTCCAGCCGAGCATGCCGGCCAGTCGTTGTTGTTTGTCACCGACGATGACGCCGTCGTCGGTGATGTGACAGGCGTGGAAGCCATTGTCGTGGCGGCTGTTGCGCATCTTCAGGATGTTGAGGATCCGACCGATTTCCGCGCAGTGCTCGATGTAGCGGATCTGGATGACGTTGTGGAACAGGAACATCATCCCGGCCAGGGGTTCCTCGATGGGCCCGAGGGTTCTGGTCTCGCTGGTGACCCAGAGGGAAGCGCCGGCGGCGCGGACGATGCCGACGAGGCTGCGCAGGTAAGCGGGGAAGCGTTGGGCCTCTCGCGCGGCGTGCGCCATCTCGGCCAGACTGTCGATCACGACCCGGGGGGTTGCACCGTCGTCGAGGCGGTGCCGGATCACGGACACCAGGACGTCGAGGTCCAGGCTACCGACCGGCACGTGGGAGATCATCAATTGGTCGTTGCTGCGGGCGGCTGCGAAATCCCACCCGAACTTGTCGGCCATCTCGACCAACTGGTCGACGGTGTCCTGGAAGGTGATGTAGAGGCAGCGTTCGCCTCGGGCGAGGCCTTCGGCGATGAAGTTGAGACAGCCGATAGTTTTACCCACCCCGGAGGGTCCCAGCACGAGGGTGGCGTCGGCGTACGGGATTCCACCGCCCATCAACGCGTCGAGGCCGGCGATTCCGGAAGGGACCCGCTCGCCCTTGGCCGGCACGTCCTCCTCCCCCGCGAACGACTCGACCCGGGGAAACACCTGGAAGCCGTCGGCGGTGATCTGTACCGTGTGGGCGCCGTGGAGGTGGGAGGCGGCACGCATCTTGACCACTCGCAGGCTGCGCCGGTCAACGGGCTCGCGGGACATGTGTGACAGGTGGATGATGCCGTCGGCGAGGGCGAACTCCGGCCCGCTCTGCATCTCCTCAGCGGTGTACTCACCCAGCAGCAACAGCACTGCCCCGCTGTGCGCGGTCCGGCTGGTCAGGTCGTACAGCGCCTTGCGCAAGGCCTGCTCGCTCACGAAGTCGCGCAGCATCCTGGTGCTGTCGATCACCACCAATACCGGCTCGTCGTCGAGGGCCCTACGGACCACCTCGTCGATCAGCGGCTCGAGATCGGTCTCGCCGGTGTCGCGCAGCATGTCGCCCAGGTGCACGTACTCCACCTTGGGTCCCAGAGCCTCGGGATCGAAGAACGGAAAACCGCGCAGGTGCTCGACGAGTTTGGAGTGCGGCTCTGACAGGGTCGTGTAGTAGACGGCCTTGTGCTCGACGGTGGCGTTGGCGAAACACATCTGCTGCGCCAGGATCGTCTTACCCGCCCCCGGGGGCCCAGCCACGACCACCACCGAGCCCGGCCGCAGTCCACCACCGAGAATCAAATCCAGGTCCTCGAGCCCTGTCGACAGCCGCTTCACTTCGTGCCACGTCCTTCCCGAAGCAGGCGTTCCGCCACGGCGAGTATTTCGGCGCGCTGGTACGGCTTGGCCAGCGCAGCGTCGGCGTCGACCGCCAGCTGCCAGTCCCCACTGACCGACAGGACGGGAATGGCTGCGGTCGCTGGGTCGGCCCGCAGGCGGCGCAGGAGTTCGACACCACCCATCACCGGCATCATCATGTCGGTCACCACCAGATCCGGTGGTGACTTGCCCACCGATGCAAGCGCGGCGGCACCGTCACCCGCCTCGGTGACCTCGTGGCCGGCACGCGTGAAAATCCGGCGCAGGATGAATCGCAGGTCCGGCTCATCATCGACCACCAGAATGCTGCCCACCGAGCCCATCCGTTCACCAGGGCAGCCTCCTGGCACCCAACGATGATCAAAATAGCGGGCGTCAGCCCGTGCTCGCGGGTTATCCACCGATTGCCGTAACACCGGCACCAAACACGGCGGGGCAACGCCCCCTCCCCCGACGAGCCGTCAGGAAGGTCGATCACCGCGTGACGGCTCCGCTTTGCCCCACTCGTTCGCCTGCAGGGGCCGAATCGGTAACCATGGGTGAACGGCCGCCGGTCCTGTTCCGAGCAGAAGTCGGTGGCTCTCTCTTCGAACCTGTTGTGGCTGGGCCTGCGGGCTGCCGGTGACTAGGGCAGGTGGGTCTGGATCTGGGTCCGTGCCCTGGATTAGGTCGGGGTTCTGGCACAAGAAGTGTGATTCGCCGTGCGTGCCGTGGCCGGACGGCGGACCGCAGGGAACCGGTGCGGGCGCCGACCGTTCAGCCGGCGGGATCGATCCCGCCCCCGACCTGGAACGCTATTCGGCGGAAATATATGTGACGTATCTAGGGATAGCGATCATGTTGTCCGGCATGCGCATCATGGTCGCATCCCTACAGCGACAGCGATCTTTGGCGGTCCATCACCACCTGCCAGACAGGACGTGAAGCATGGCGACGCCCGACGCAGAAGCTGGTTGCTTCGGTCCGAGCGGGCTGGTCGTGAGTTGTGTCCGCCGGGCCAACGGCAGGCTCTGGATCCGGGTGATTGGTGACTTGGATGCCATCGAGACGGCGGAGTTCCACGCGCAGGTCTGGCCGCTGCTAACGCGGCCTACCCGGTGCATCGAGCTGGACTTGGCGGGAATGGGCTTCTGCGACGCGGCAGGTGGCCGGGAACTGCTGCGACTGTTCCGGGGAGCGGCGCAGCAGAAGATCAACCTGGTTGTTGTGGCTGCCCACCCCGTTGTGGAGTTCGTGCTGGGGGTGATCGGCGGCTTTTCGCTGTAGCGGTTGTGGCAACGACCCGGCCGGATGCACTGACGGCATAGCAATCCAGTCATCCCCTCGTGGGCGGTTCGACAGATCGCACTGGCGGGTGGATGGCCAGGACAGGCTGAGCAGGACCGCATGGCCTGACCAGCTCGTTACGCCCGGCCCGAGGCCGGGCAAAACGAGCTGGGATGGCGACCCGACCTGCGGGATACTTTGCCGGTGGAGTACCCCGACGGTCAGCAAGAGATCGACGCGGAGCAGCGCGACACTGAGGCGGCCTTGCGCACTGCGGCGTTGAACGATCGAGATGCGATGTTGGGCAACCGGGAGCGGCGGCAGGACTATCGCGATGCGTGCCACGATGAGCGAGACGCACGAGCCGACGAACGCAACCGGCACGCGGACGAGCGAGACGCACGAGCCGACGAACACAACCGGCACGCGGACGAGCGAGACGCACGAGCCGACGAACGCAACCGGCAGGCAGACGAGCGAGACGCACGCGCCGACGTACGCGACAGGGACGCTGATCAGCGTGAGATCGACACCCAAATGACCGACGCGGACCCAAACGCTGTCTAGGACGGCAAAGCTCACAGTGCCGGCTCGGGACTCAGCGTGGACCACACTTCGATGGCGTCACGCTGCCCTTGAACCTGCGCATCCAGCTTGGTCTGACCGATCGCCAATCGCGCCGTACGGCTCGGTCTCCGCTGTGAAGTCTTCGCGCAGTACGGCACCGGATCGCGTTCCGGGACGCGGGTGTGCAGGAGAACCGCTCTCGGACGGTAGGGCGCTCGCGGCGCCGACACGGCAGTCGCGTAGCTGGCGTAACTGGTCTACAACGTGAGGCAACAGGGCGGTCTAGGAGATCGGCGGCTGATCGTCTACCGCGCATCTACAAGTCAAAGGGACCGGCTATCTCGTACGTGATCCCGCTTTCCGCGTTACCGGCAGTCCCGCGCTGCGAGGAGAAGTAGAGGCGGCGCTGGTCAGGCGAGAAGGCCGGACCTGTGATCTCCGACTGGTCCTGGCCGTAGATCCGGACGACCGTGGTCACCTCGCCGGTCGGCGCGATCATGTTGATCTCCATGTTGCCACGGTCCTCGGCGACGTAAATGTGCCGGCTCTGATCGCCCGTAATGTTGTCCACGCCATTGATCAGGCCAGTTCGGCCGGCGCCCGAACCGTCGTAGGAGAGGCCGATCCGCTGACCGACGGCGTCGTAGGCCCACACTCGGTTGTCGTGTTTGGTGGTGAACCAGCAGGTGCCATCGGCGTAGTAACAACCCTCGCCGCCGCTGAAGCGCTTCGCCCCGGCCACCTGATATCGGGTCTCGATGTGGCCGGTGGCCGGCTGAGGTACCCGCACCCAACTCACCGGCCCGCTGGTGCCGGGCGGACCGACGAGTACCTCCAGAACCCCTGTGCGCAGGTCTCCCCAACGATCGGGTCGGAACCGGTAGAAGCAGCCGTCGACCTTGTCCTCGGTCAGGTAGATGACTTGGCGGTGGGGGTCGCACGCCGCCGCCTCGTGCATGAAGCGGCCCATTGCCGGTCGACGCACTCCGCGGCGTCGGCCGTAAGGGTCCGTCTCGTAGATATATCCGCTCGGCACTTCTTCGCCGGACAGCCAGGTGCCCCATGGGGTGGCGCCGCCGGCACAGTTGCGGTTGGTGCCATGCAGGATCCGGTACGCCGAGGCGATCGAGCCGTCAGAGCGAAATCGGATGGCCGATGCCCCGCCGGTGCGCGCCACCTCGGAATTGGACACATAGATCCAGCCGTCGTGGGTATCGAAGCACGCCCCACCGTCCGGGGCATCATGCCACTTGTATCCAGTGTCACCCACGAGCTGACGAGATCTGGCGATCACACGACTGGTGAAGCCGCTGGGCAAGGCTAGGCCATGGTTGTCCGGCAGGTTGAGTTTGCTTCCTGACCCAGGTGTGGCCGGCGAGGTGACCCCTGTGGCGCCCTGCCAAAGGCTTCCCGCGAAGGCAGCGCCCCCTGCCGTAGCGACCAGGGCGGTCAATAGAGCGCGGCGACGCATCAGAGATCTCCAGAAACTCAAGGGCACCGACACAAAGGGCGGCATCGCAGACGGTTGGGCAGGCCCGCGGTGAGAAGTTCACGGTGTGCCGCCCAACGTTCAACGCCTGGATCGCCGCGAGGTCATCGCGCTATGACTGGATTGCCGAGCGCAGCCGGGCGAACAGGCTGCGGCGCTGCTTCTTCCAGGCGAGAAGCTGGGGTCGCCGGTTGTTGCGGGGATCGCGGTCGTCGTTGCAGTACCCGAGATCCACCATCCGGCCGAAACCGGCCCGCTTGAGCTGCTTGCGAACCACGCGCATGTCGCATTTGTTGTTGCCCTCGAAGCAGAGCAGGGAACCGGTGACCTCCCCGAGGAACTGATAGAGGCGCCGGGGCTGGTTGACGTGACCTTCGATGGCGAGCGCCAGGACGATGTCATGCACGCCGACAGCGTTGGGGTCCAGCTGGTCGATGTCGCCCTGTTCGAAGCGGACGCCCGGGATGCGCGCAGACCTGGCGATCTCGTTGGCGAGGTCCACCTTGTCTTGGTCGTACTCGATGCCGAGTCCGACCCGTGGCCGGAAGTTGGACAACTGGAACAACATGGCGCCGGCGTTGGAACCGAGATCAAGAACGCTCTTACCGGCTACGTTGTCGGCGGTGAGCCGAAAATGGGCCACACGCTTTGCAGCGTCACGCTGGGACTCGGCCGGATCGATCGAGAAGTTCGGTGTGGAGAAGGCGCAGTACATGACGCCGCGGGTACGCAGTTCGTGGCGACCATCCTTCTTCCGGAAGGAGCCGGAGGCGGTGAGGAGCCGTTCGCGGATGTCGTTCGTCATGACGCTCCTTGGTGTGTGATCAGCGATGAAGTCGCGGAGGGCTCCGACGCTTCGGTTCAGGTCGGTGGACGTATCAATGGGGAGCACCTCGACGCCTCGTGCCTTCAACGCGTGGGCCGCAAGGTCAGTGATGTCCAGGCACCGCGCGATGACGTCTCGTAGTTCTGTTTCGTTGAGCTCTCGGTAGACGTTGGGTCGTGGGCCGCGGTCCGCGACGCGCTGGAGAATCGTCTGGACGTCCGCGCGGAAGACGACAGCGGCATCAGGCAGGGGCACCAGTTCAAAGAAGCGTTGCGCGGCGGCCTCAGGATCACGGGCATGAGGCAACAGGCTGAACGCTCGATGCAACAGCAGCTCGTCGTGCACAACGGCGCTGTCCAGAGACTCGACGTAAGCCGTGTCGAAGCAGGACTTCCGCAGGATCGTGAGCGCCGCGACGATCTGTGAGGGCCTCATTTCCGCCGCCGCGACAGTAGCGATGCAGTGATCGATGAAATCGCGCACGCTCAGGTCGTCGATCGCGGCACGAAGCTCGGCGGTGGACGGTTTTCGCCCGCAAAGTTGGTCGACTTCGAGCGGTCCAAGCCACCGCCGCTCCGGGGTACGCGTCTGCTCAGTAGCCCGCAGGATCGTCGTTTTCCCCACGCCCGAAGGCCCAAGCAACTCGATACGCACTGTCGAATAGTAACTCTTCGGGCGATAAGTCCGGTTCGTGGAGTGGTGCCTAGCGACGGGCGAACAGATGATCGACGCCGCCAGCGACGCCCCAGCGCCCCGCCGTCGAGGCGACGTCAGCGCCGTACGCCCAGAGTGACGCCATCCGAGGGTGATGGTCATGGGGCATCTACCCATCCCACCCCTGGCGCTTACGAGCTTGGCCAGGCGACGGCGTCGAGGAAGTCCTCCACGGCGACCACGACGTGGCTGAGTACCGCGATCGAGTCGGTAAGTGGGCCGGGCACGTACATGCCGTGGTCTGCGCCTTCCACCTCTAGTACGTGGGGTGACAGGCGGCGGGCGATGTTGCCGTCCCATACCTCGTCGGCGGTGCCACCTACGAGGAGGAACGGCGCGGTTGCTCGGGCCAGCGCATCAGCGACCCACGGCAGGGTGAGCAAGGGTGTGAGCCATACGGCGGGCAGGGATCTTTCGGCGGCGATTGCTGCCGCGTTCGTGCCGAGCGACTTGCCGATCAGCAGGGGGCGACCACTGATGGTGTCGATCAGCGGAGCGATCTCGCCGGCGACCCAGCTCTCGATTTCTGCCTGGTCAGGCTTCGGGAACTCCTGGGACCATGAGTGTCGATGCACCGTTGCGCCTCGCCGCTCCGCCACATCGCCGGCGTACATCAGCAGGGGAGCGTTCGGTCCGAACCAACCGCCGGGAATCACGACAGCGTCAGCCATGCGGAGGACCTTAGTCGGGTTCGCTCAATCCTCGTCGTCCCAGTGCGAGACCAGCTTGCGGCGCAGTACCTCCACTTGAACGGTGAGGGCACCCAACAGCTCCTCCAGGTTGAGGGGGTTGGTCGTCCTGAACGACCACGAATGATCGCCGTCCTCGTCGAGGCACTTGACCAGGACGAACGCCTCCAGGGGCGTCCAGCCGGGTTCCAGCGGATGAAGCTTGAAGCCGGGCAATGCCTCATCGATCGGGATCCGCACGTCGTCCGTCATCCGGCTATCGGACCACGACCGGCGCGAAGGGGCCCGAGCACACGCCCTGGCCGGTCTGTGGGACTGATGACGGGTACGACGGCGCCCTGGTCAAGGGGGTGTGGCCGACCAGGGCGCTCGGGTGGTGGGGCCGGGGTTAGTTCTTGCGGGGCTGGTTGAAGCGGATCATGTTGCCCGCCGGGTCGCGGAAGGCGCAGTCGCGTACGCCGTACGCCTGGTCGGTCGGCTCCTGGAGGACCTCGGCGCCCGAGGCGCGGATGTGGTCGAAGGCTGCGTCGACGTCATCGGTGGCGAAGATCAGTCCGCGGAGCATGCCCTTGGCGAGCAGCTCGGACTGCTTCTGCTTGTCCTCGGCCGAGGCCGCCGGGTTGGAGTCGACCGTCTCGATGGTGATCTCGAGTTCGGGCTGGCTCGGCGGCGCCACGGTCACCCAGCGCATGCCCTCGAAGCGGACGTCGGTGCGGACCTCCAGGCCCAGCACGTCGCGGTAGAAGCCGAGGGCCTTGTCGTGGTCGTCGACGGTGATGAAGCAGTGCGAAACCTTGATGTCCATGCAGCTCACGATACGTTTGGCGAGGCCGCGCGGGCTTCTCCGTTCCTGACCGGCCTGGTGAGAATCTTGGCGTAGCAGGCCGGGATGGCGGCGGCCGCCTCGTGGTTGCGGGCGCGGTAGGCGCTCGGGGTTTCGCCGACCAGTTCGGTGAAGCGGGAGCTGAACGAGCCGAGGGATGTACAGCCGACGGCGAAGCAGACTTCGGTGACGGTGAGGTCGCCACGGCGCAGCAACGCCTTGGCGCGCTCGATCCGCCTGGTCATGAGGTGGCTGTAGGGGGTCTCGCCGAATGCCGCCCGGAAGCTGCGCGAGAAGTGGCCCGGGGACATCAGGGCCTCGCGGGCGAGCGCGGGCACGTCCAGGGGTTCCGCGAAGTCGCGGTCAATCCGGTCGCGTACCCGGCGCAGGCGGACGAGGTCGTCCCGGTTCATGGGCCCAAGCATCGCACAACCCGATGCCGAGCAAACCCGGCCGCGATGCCGGTGAGGCCGAAGGAACGGCAGACTCAGCTGATGGCCAGGAAGACGTTGTCGATCTGGCCGGCGTACTGGTCGTTGCC
Source organism: Actinoplanes sp. NPDC051475 (assembly GCF_040689425.1). Lineage (NCBI taxonomy): Bacteria > Bacillati > Actinomycetota > Actinomycetes > Micromonosporales > Micromonosporaceae > Actinoplanes > Actinoplanes sp. NPDC051475. The sequence continues at coordinate 219,792 of NZ_JBFAZZ010000008.1, read as the reverse complement.
CTTGTTCGCGCCCTTGCCGCCGACCCTCAGCGGCTCGGCGTTGGCGATCAACAGGTTCGCCGGTACGGGCACCGATGCGCGGTCGACCCCGTCCACGGCCAGGACCAGACGGTTTCCCGTACGGGCGCAGGCCAGGTCGTGCCACACGCCGTCGGCGACGTCGACGGCTGGTTCGGCGCGGTAGATGCGGGTGCGGCTCGCGATGACGCAGCTGGGGTGGCCCTGGCGGTGGTCGACCTGGAGCTTGAACTGGCTCACGCCGCCGACCGAGTAGCCCTTCTGGAAGACGTTGGCGCCGTCGGCGAGGTCGGTGTGCGTCATCATGATCGACGCTCCGTACCGCATCGGGCGCGTGCCGGGGTTGAGGTCGTCGTCGCGGAGTCCTTCGAGGATCGCGCGGGGGCACTCGCGTTCGCGGATCAGGGTGCAGCGGTCCGGGTACTGGACGGCGAGGCCTTCGCCCTGGGGGACCAGGCTCAGCGTGCCGCCGTTCTGACCGAGCGCGCGGAGTTCGTGGCCGCCTCGGATGTCGGTGATCGGTTCGGTCACGCCGCCGTCGAAGGTGTAGCGGAGGGTCACGGGGGCGGTGGCCACTCCGACGGCGCCGGCGCGGTCCGGGGCTCCGAAGGCGAAGTCGCTGTTGGTCAGCACCCCGCCCGAGGGCCGGGGCAGGACCAGCGGCGTGAGCCGGGGGGCGGCGTCGCTGCGCTGCGCGAAGTGGGCGACGGCCAGCAGGCCGGCGCCGAGGACGGCGGCGGCCGCGAGCGCGCCCAGCGGGCTGAACCAGGACCGGCGGGTGTCGAACATGCCGTCATTGTCCGGAAGTGCGCTACGAGTGTTAAGCACAAACTCCGCGTCAGCGTAAAAGTGGCGTAAAGCACCCAAAGGCGGTCGCCCGAACGGTGCACATGACCAACTCGCTGGACGGCCCGCCCGGGCCCGTGGGCCAGCTCGCGGGGCGGCTCACTCGGGCCGGGGCCGTGAGTCAGCTTGCCGGGCGCGCCGCGGGTTCGCCGATCACTGCGTGCAGGACGTCGTCCAAGGCGATCACGCCGAGCGGGCGCCGGCCGTCGCTGACCAGGACGATGTGCCGGCGGTCGCGGCGCATGGCGAGCAGCAGGTCGGCGAGGTTGCGGTCGGGCGGCACGACGGCGAGCGGGCGGACGATCTCCGGCGGGATGGGCAGGCGGCGCTGCGCGCCTTCGTAACCCAGGACGTCCTTCACGTGTACGAAGCCGAGCACGCGCCGTGAATCGCGTTGGACGACGGGGAAGCGGGACCGGCCGCTGCGGGTGGCGAGGGCCTCGATCGTGGCCGGGGACGCGTCGTCCGCCACCGTCGTCACACCGGACCATGGGCGCAGCGTGTCCGCCGCCGTTCGCTCGCTGAGTCCCAGGGCGGCGTGGATGCGCTCGTACTGTTCCGTGCCGAGCAGCCCTTCCGCCCTCGCCTGGGTGACCATGCCCGCGAGCTCCTCGGCCGTGAACACCGTCTTGACCGCGTCCGTCGCCTCGATCTTCCACAGGCGCAGTACCGTGCGCGACGCCCAGCGCATGGCGGTCAGGAGGGGTCTGGTCGCCGTACAGAAAGCCAGCATGAAGGGGCCGAGAATCAGGGCCGAGCGTTCCGGGCCGGCCAGCGTGATGTTCTTCGGCACCATCTCGCCGACCACCGTGTGCAGGAAGACCACGATGCCGAGGGCCAGCACGAACGCCACCGGTTGGATCGCGTTCTCCGGCAGGCCCGCCGCCGCGAACGGGCCTTCCAGCAGGTGGGCGAGCGCCGGCTCGGCGATGGCGCCGAGGCCCAGCGAGCAGATCGTGATGCCGAGCTGGGCGCCGGCGATCATCAGGGGGATCTGGTTCATCGCCGACAGGGCCCAGCGGGCCGGGCGGGACGTCTCGGCGAGCGGTTCCAGGGCCGTACGCCGCGACGCGATGAGCGCGAACTCCCCGCCGACGAACAGCGCGTTGCCCAGTAACAGCACCACCGTCACCAGCAGCTCAGTCATCGGCGGGCTCCGGCGGCGCGACGACCCGGACCTGCTCGATGCGGTGCCGGTCCACCTCCATGACGGTGAACTCCCAGCCCTCGTCCTCGAGCGACTCGCCGGCCACCGGGATGTGGCCGAGGCGGGCGAGCAGGAAACCGGCGAGCGTCTCGTACGGCCCCTCGGGCAGCCGGAACCTGGTCTGTTCCGCCAGCTCGTCCTCGCGCAGCAGGCCGTCGACCAGGAACGTACGGCCGCCGTCCGGCGCGGTGAGGATTTCGCTGCCCGCGTCGGCCACGTCCACGTCGTACTCGTCGGCGATCTCACCGACCAGCTCCTCGATCAGGTCCTCGACCGTCACCACGCCGTCGGTGCCGCCGTACTCGTCGACCACGATCGCGAGGTCGGCGTCGGCGGCCCGGAGCGCCGCCAGGACCTTGTCCAGGCCCAGGCTCTCCGGAACGTAGACGGGCTCGCGGGCGACGGCGGACACCCGTGTCACCGCGCGGCGGTCGGGCGGGACCCCGAGGGCGTCCGGCACCCCGACCACCCCCACCACGAGGTCGAGCGTCGACTCGTACACGGGGAAGCGGGTGTGTCCGGTCTCCCGGGCGATCCTGATCAGGTCCGCGACGGTGGCCGTGGTCTTGAGGCCGACCACGTCGACGCGGGGGGTCATCGCCTTGGCCGCGCGTTTCTCCCCGAAGCGGATGGTGCGGCGCAGCAGCGTCGCGGTCTCGTCCGGCAACGCGCCCGCACGGGCGCTGATCGCGGCGAGCAGGCCCAGCTCCTCGGGTGAGCGGGCGCTGGCGAGCTCCTCCTGCGGCTCGATGCCCAGGCGCCGGACGAGCCAGTTGGCCGAGCCGTTGAGCGCGCCGATCAGCCACCGGAAGAGTCTCGAGAAGGTCCGTAGCGGCGCCGCGGTCAGCAGCGCCACCCGCATCGGCCGGGCGAGGGCGGCGTTCTTCGGTACGAGCTCGCCGAAGAGCATCGACACGAGCGTGGCCAGGGCGAGGGCCAGGAAGTGGGTGGACGTCTCCGTGTACCGGCCCGCGATCGGCTCGATGAGCGGCGTGAAGAGCCGGGACAGCGCCGGCTCGGCCAGATAGCCGGTCAGCAGGGCGGTCAGCGTGATGCCGAGCTGCGTACCGGAGAGCTGGAAGGACAGCTCCTGGAGGGCGTGCCGGACGGTCCGCGCCCGGCGGTCACCCTGGTCAGCGCGTTTGTCGATCTCGGCGCGGTCGACCGTGACCAGCCCGAACTCGGCGGCCACGAAGAACGCGTTGCCCACGGTCAGCAGCGCGAAGGCCACCAGCGGGAGCACCGCGGTCAGGAGCAGGCCGTCCATGATCGGTTCACCTCGGCCCTCATTGTGCCGGAACCGGGCGTCCCGAGGGCGACCGCGGTGCCCGGATGCGGCATCCGGTTAGCGTGGGGACATGAACCTCGCCGAGGAATTCGCGCTTCTCGCCTATCGCGACGACGGATCCCTGGAGATCGACGGCACCCGCCTCGACCACGGGCTGGGCGGCGCACTGCTGCTGGAGCTCGCCCTGGCGGAGCGGGTGGGCGTGGAGGACGGCAAGGTCTTCGTCCGCGATCCGGCTCCGCTCGGTGACCCGCTGGTGGACGAGGCGCTGGCCCGCATCGCCGCGGACGCCAAGCACCGGAGGCCGGGGCGCTGGGTGTCGACGTTCGCCAAGGACACCCGCGCCCGGACGCTGGCCCGGCTGGTCGACGCCGGCGTGTTGAGCCGCGAGAAGGACAAGGTGCTGTTCGTGTTCGACCGCACCCGGTATCGCGCACCCCACGGTGTCGAGCCGGTGCCCGAGACCGAGGCCCGGCAGCGGCTGACCGCCGCCGTGTCGGGTACGGGGCCGGTCGAGCCCCGTACCGCTGCGCTCTGTGCTCTGGTGGGCGCGACCGGCCAAGGCGATCGAGGAGATCCAGGCCGCCGTCATCGCCGGCGCGGTGGCGGCCTCCGCCTCCGCCGCGGTGATCTCGTGAGGCGGCCTACGCCGGGGCCTTGTCGTCACCCTTGATGCTGCGCAGCAGCACGCTGGCCACGTCCACGACCTCGACGTTCTCCTGCTCGCCCTTGCCGGTGACCCCGTCGCCGATCATCGTGTAGCAGAACGGGCAGCCGACCGCGATCGTCTTGGCGCCGGTGGCCAGGGCCTCCTCGGTGCGCTCGACGTTGATCCGCTTGCCGATCTTCTCCTCCATCCACATGCGCGCGCCGCCGGCGCCGCAGCAGAAGGAGCGTTCCTGGTTGCGGGGCATCTCCACGACGTTGGCCGCCGCGCCCAGAACCTCACGAGGCGCTTCGAACACCCGGTTGTGCCGGCCCAGATAGCACGGGTCGTGGTACGTCACGTCGCCCTCGATCGGCTGGACCGGGGTCAGCTTGCCCTCCTGCACGAGGTGGGAGAGCAGTTGCGTGTGGTGCACGACCTCGACCTTGAGGCCCAGCTGCTCGTACTCGTTGCCGAGGGTGTTGAAGCAGTGCGGGCAGGTGGCGACGATCCGCTTGACCGGCCGCTCCCCGAATGCCTCGGTCAGGGTCTCGACGTTCTGCTGGGCGAGCATCTGGAAGACGAACTCGTTGCCCATGCGCCGGGCCGGGTCGCCGGAGCAGGTCTCGCCCTCGCCGAGGATGGCGAAGTCGACGCCGGCCTCGTGCAGCAGCGTGGCGACCGCGCGGGTGGTCTTCTTGGCCCGGTCCTCGAACGCCCCGGCGCAGCCGACCCAGAACAGGTAGTCGAAGTCGGCCTCGCCGACCCGCTTGATCTCGAAGTCGAGGCCCTTGGTCCAGTCCTCACGGGTGTTCTGCGGCGCGCCCCACGGGTTGCCTTTGTTCTCCAGGTTGCGCAGCATGACACCGGCCTCGGCCGGGAAGTTGGACTCGATCAGCACCTGATAGCGGCGCATGTCGACGATGTGGTCGACGTGCTCGATGTCCACCGGGCACTGCTCCACGCACGCCCCACAGGTGGTGCAGCTCCACAACACGTCCGGGTCGATGATGCCGTTCTCGTCCGAGCCGCCGATCAGGGGCCGGTCCGCCTCCGCCAGGGCCAGCACGTCGACGCCCCTGAGCTGCTCCTCGGTCGCCTTCTCCTCGCCGGTCAGGTCCTTGCCACCACCCGCGAGAAGATAAGGGGCTTTCGCGTACGCGTGGTCGCGCAGCGACAGCACCAGCAGCTTGGGCGACAACGGCTTCGCCGTGTTCCAGGCCGGGCACTGCGACTGGCAGCGGCCGCACTCCGTACAGGTGGAGAAGTCCAGCAGGCCCTTCCAGGTGAACTGCTCGACCTGGGCGACGCCGAACTGGTCCTTCTCGGGGTCCGCCTCCTCGAAGTCGAGCGGCTTGCCGTCGCTCATCATCGGCTTGAGCGCGCCCAGGCCGGAGCCCGCGGGCTTCTCCGGGCTGCGCTTGAAGAAGATGTTGAAGAAGGCCAGGAAGCGGTGCCAGGCGACGCCCATCGTCACGTTGAGCGAGATGGTGATCAGCCAGCCCATGGAGATGAAGAGCTTGACCAGCGCGACCCAGGTGGGGCCGTCCGCCGCGGCGGGCAGCACCGAGCCGACGGCGTGGCTGACGGGGGTGGCCCAGGCCGGGTACTCGAAGGTGTCGTTGGCGACCTTGAAGCCGCGGATCAGGAAGCCGCAGATCATGACGCCGACGATGATCGCCTCGACGAAGTAGCCCTGCCACATCGTGGAGCCGGTGAAGCGGCTCCGCTTCGCGCGGCCCGGCTTCTCCCGCTGGCGGCGGTAGACCAGGTAGAGGATCCCAAGCGTGCCCAGGACGCCGATCCACTCGGTGACCAGGCCGTAGACCGTCCAGTGGCCGACGATCGGCAGCCCGCTCTCCGGGTCGACGACCTCGAAGTACGCCTCGACCACGAGCAGGAACAGGATCATGAAGGAGACCATCACGAACCAGTGCGCCGCACCGACCGCGGTCCACTTGAGCATCCGGGTGTGGCCCAGGGTCTCGGCGAGCATGGTCTTCGTCCGGGTGCCCTTGTCGCCGAAACGCGTCGGATCGGGCTTGCCCTGACGGATCACCGCGGTCATGGAGATGACCGCACGCACCGCGAGGACGACCGCCACGAGAGTGACGGCGCCCGCCAGGACGGTGGCGACGATCTGCGCGATGCCCATCTGCCTTGTGCCTCCTCGGTCGGGGGTGCCGACCTATGTTACCCACGGGTAATCAGATTGCGTGCGGGAGAGCCGGTTGAGTTCGTCTCACCCGTTCTGCTCGGCCCTGCTTGGCCTTGCTCAGCCGAAAACGCACCCCGCGGGCCGGAGGCCCCGAGGTGCGCGGTCGGGTGATTCGAACTTTACGGCGATTACCGCCAGCGAGAGAGGATTCCCAGGGAGGCCACCATGGCGCCGAAGCCGACGAGCAGGTTCCAGTAGCGCCACGCCTCGACCGGATACTGCTGCTCCGAGAGGTAGTAGACGACCAGCCAGGCGATGCCGAAGACGATCAGGAAGACCGCCGTGATCGGCACCCACGCCGGGCTCGGCTTCTTGGACGCGGCCGCAGCGGCCGGGCGGATGTCCGTCGGCGGCGTGTAGACCTTCTTCTTGCGGACCTGTGACTTCGGCACGGCGCTCTCCTGAGGGCAACAAGTGGTGAACAACCCACCGCTGAGCGGCTCCGGGGATCCCGAATGCTGCCCGTGGCGAATACTGTTCGATAGCTAGCGTAGTCAAGGCGGCGCGCGCACAGGCACCCGCCGGTGGGTTTTCTCGGACCAGCACGGGAGGAAGACCGACGTGGAGTACACCACGGGGACGCCCTCGTGGCGACTAGTCCTGCTCCGGGCCCTCGGCGGGCTCCGGCCGCGACGCCCGGGACAGCGGCAACGTGGCTGGTCGGTGGGCGTACCGCTGATCGCCCTGGCGGCCGGGCTGCTCTTCACCACGTCGGCCACCACCGCCGACGGCACCGCCCTGCGCGACGACCGCCGGCCGCAGCTGGCACAGCTGATCACCGACAAGCGGACCCGCCTCAAGGAGCGCGAACAGCGCGCCACGACTCTGCGTACCAGCGTCGACCAGGACGCCGCCCGGCTCGCGAACGTGGACGAACCGGTCAAGGAGGCCCGGCAACGCGCCGACGTCATGCGCGAACCGGCCGGCTTCACCGCACTGCGCGGGCCGGGCGTCACGGTGATGCTCAACGACTCGTCCCGGCGTACCACCGACGGCGGCGCGCAAGCCCCCCAGAACGACGATCTCGTCGTCCACCAGGGTGACGTCCAAGCCGTCGTGAACGCCCTCTGGGCAGGTGGCGCCGAGGCAATGTCGATCATGGATGTCCGCGTCATCTCGACGAGCGCGGTACGCTGTGTCGGCAACACGCTGTTACTACACGGCCAAGTCTTCTCGCCACCATTCAGGATCACGGCGATCGGCGAACCCACAGCGATGCATCGGGCGTTGGAGTCCGCAGAAGGAGTCCAGCAATTCCGGAATGCGGTCGCCGACTTCGGCCTCGGCTACACGGAAACCGTCGAGAGGAACGTGACTGTGCGGGCGTACGACGGGTCGAGTGACCTCCGATCCGCCGAGGTCACCGAGTGATGGTGCCGTCGGACGCCCCGGAGGGCGCGGCGAACTCGGGTCGGCACCGCGCACCGGACGGTGACGCGCAGACGGCGTTCATCCCCCGCATCACCGACGTGTCGACCGACGGCGTGCCGGGCGGTCCACTGGACCCGCAGGCCGGCGTGGCCACTCCGGCCTGGCCCGCATCCCCCGAAACAGACCCCTCGGCGCAGTCGGTCGTGAATCCGACAATTTCCTCGGCGACGGCGGGAAACGGCGCCGACTCGGCGGTAGCGCGGGCTGCTGCGGCCGCGCGGGTCGCGGCCCACAAGGACATTCCGCCGGTACGCCGAAGCGCGCCGGCTCCGGGGTCGCCGGAGTTCGACTTCTTCGCTGCCGCGGAAGAAAGCGCTGGTGGCACCGGTGGAGGGGCTGTCCCTGGTGCGGCCGAGCGGCCGGTGAGCGGCGGCACGGTGGGATCTGCCCGGCCGGCGGGCGGCGGCACGGCCGGATCTGCGCGGCCGGCAAGCGGCGGCGCGGTGGGATCTGCTCGACCCGCAAGTGGCGCCGGAGTGAGCGGAGCTGCGGCGGCCGCGGTGCCGCACGTCGGCTCGCCGCCGGCCAGCATGGCGACGCCGCGGGACGCCGAGCCGTCGGGTTCGGCGCCGGAGGTAGGGCCGCGGGCTGCCGTGCCGAGGGGTCGCACTGCTGCGTCCGCGGGTGTTACAGAGCCGACCGCCGGGGTGCCCACTCTGAGGGAGCCCACGCCTCAGGCGCCGGGTTTCGGTGCTCAGCTCGACCCGAGCTCCACGGCTGGTTACGCCGAGCGCAGCCGGCGCAGCGGGCGACGGCGGGCACCCGACGCCGATGTTCCGACCATTGCGCGGCAGTCGGCTCGCAGCGACTCCCCGGACAGCGCGGATACCGGTTCGTGGTCCGCCGACCGTCCGGCACAGCCGGTCCGGTCTCACGCCGGGGCCGAGAACGCCGCGTCGCAGCACGCCACCGAGACTGGGACGGGCGCATGGCAGCACGCCGCCGGGACCGGGACGGGCGCCGGGCAGCAGGCCGCAGGGACCGGGACGGGTGCGTGGCAGCAGGCCGCAGGGACCGGGACGGGCGCGTGGCCCGTCGGCGCCGAGTCCCACACCGCCGAGCGGCCGCGCCGGGGAATGGATCGTGGGGACACCTGGCAGGGTGCGCGAAGCGACCGTATCGGAGCCTCGGCAGCGCCTGCACCGACCGAGAACGGACGCCAATCCGGCGCCGGGAATACCGGGACCTCGGCCGGCGCCGGGGACACCGGGGCGTGGGGGGATCGGCGGCCGGATCGGATTCGTAGTTCCGGGTCGAGCCGCATCGCGCCCGTTGATGACCGGGCCGATCCGTCTGCCACTGCGGTGATCCGGACTGCTGACGTGCCTACCGGGCTGCTTCCCGCCGTACCGAAAAAGGACGACGCGAAGCCGGCGCGGACCCCGGTGAAGGACAAGGGTGATGCGGCCGGGGCGGCTTCCGTGGCTGCGGCGGCCGCCGCCGTGCGGGAGGGCGACGACGAGCCGGTGGAGGAGACGAAGCCGAAGCGTGGGGAGAAGGTCGTCAAGCTGCGTCCCGAGCAGACCGGCGAGGGCTACAAGAGCGTGTATTCCGAGTTGACCCGGCCGACGCTCGGGTCGCGGATCCGGGCCGGTGTCCGGGTCTCCGGCGAGCTGATGATCACGTTCGGGCTGATCGTGCTGCTGTTCGCCGGGTACGAGGTGTTCGGCAACTCGGCCAAGGTTCAGGACGAGCAGGACACCCTCGCCGACCAGCTCGATGAGCAGTGGAACGATCCGACGGTCGCGCCGAGTACGGGGCCGACGAAGGCCGCTCCCGCCGCGCCGGGTAAGGATCTGGTCGGGCGGCTCTACATTCCCAAGTTGGGGATGCACTGGGTCGTCGTCAACGGCGTACGGCCGCAGGACATCCGGTATGCGCCCGGCCACTATCCGGATTCTGCTCAGCCGGGCAAGGTGGGTAACTTCTCCGTCGCGGGGCACCGGATTCGCAAGATCTTCTGGCGGCTGGACGAGCTCCACGAGGGTGACGTCATCGGTGTGGAGACGCGGAGCAACTGGTACGTCTACAAGGTCGCCTACAGCGAGGTCGTGAAGCCGACGCAGGTGGAGGTCGTGGCGCCGGTGCCCGGCCAGCCCGGCAAGAAGCCCACGAAGTCGATGCTCACGCTGACGACGTGCAACCCGAAGTTCAACAATTATCAGCGGCTCATCGTGCACGCGGAGCTGGTGGACACCGTCAAGCGTGACGCCAAGCTGCCCGACGCCGGCAAGCCCGCAGACTTCAAGAAGGCGTAGGGAGGGGCCCGTGTACGCCTGGATCTGGCGCAAACTGCCCTTCGGCCTGTGGGGCAAGGTGACCGGCTCGCTCGTGCTGGTCGCGACGGTCGGCGTGCTGCTCTGGTACGTGGTCTTCCCGTGGGCGACCCCGCTGCTGCCGTTCGACGACGTACAGGTCGGCACGGCGGGCACCGAGCAGCAGGACCCGAACCTGGTGGTGCCCGGCGACGGTGCCGAGGTCGGGCCCGACGAGATCCCGTACGACCAGCACACGAACGCCCCCGATCCCTCCGCAAGCCCCAGGTGATCCCCGTGCGCATCCTCGTGATCGACAACTACGACTCGTTCGTCTTCAACCTGGTGCAGTACCTCGGCCAGCTCGGCGCCGACTGCGAGGTGCGGCGCAACGACGAGATCTCGGTCGCCGACGTCGCCGGCTTCGGCGCCGCGGGGGTCCTGCTCTCCCCCGGACCGGGTACGCCCGAACGCGCCGGCATCACGATGGACGTCATCCGCGAGTACGCGGGCAAGCTCCCGATGTTCGGCGTCTGCCTCGGCCACCAGGCGTTCGGCGCGGCGTTCGGCGCGACCGTGACCCGGGCCCCGGAGCTGCTGCACGGCAAGACGTCGTCGGTGCAGCACAAGGGCGAGGGCGTGCTGGCCGGCCTGCCGGACCCGTTCACGGCGACCCGCTACCACTCGCTCGCGGTGGTCGAGGAGACCCTGCCCGACGAGATCGAGGTGACGGGCTGGACGGAGTCGGGCGTGGTGATGGCGATGCGCCACCGCACGCTGCCGATCGAGGGCGTCCAGTTCCACCCGGAGTCGGTGCTGACCGAGGGCGGCCACACCATGCTGGCCAACTGGCTCGCGGCGTGCGGGATGCCGGAGGCGCTGGAGCGCGCCCCGGAGCTCGCCGCCGAGGTGGAGACCCGCCGCCGGGCCGCGTTCGCCGCGGTCTGACGCTCTGAACGACGAAAGCCCGGAACGCTCACTCAGCGTTCCGGGCTTCTGTGTCAGCCGAAGAGGTCGCCTACGCCGGTGCCGTCACCGCCACCGTCGCCGCCCGGCGGCTCGGAGCCGTCCGGGTCGGGGGTACCGGAGTCGCCCGGGTCCGGCACGTCCTCGGCGATGACCGTCAGCGTGATCTGCGTCGACTTCGACCGCTTCTCCTTGGCGTTGGGCGTCTGCTCGACGACCGTGCCGGGCGTGCCGTCCTGGTTCGACTCCTCGATCTGGATGTTGGTGAAGCCGCGGTCTTGCAGCCGGGCCTTGGCCACGTCGACGTTCTGACCCTTGACGTCCGGGATCTCGACCAGGTTGCCGCGCGAAACCGTCACCGTGATCTTGGTGCCGCGGGGAACCTGCTCGCCCTCGGACTCGACGTCGAGCACTTCACCCTCACGGGCGGCATTGTCGACCCGGTCGATGACCGGCACCAGGCCCTTGGCGGTCAGCGCCTCCCGGGCCGCATCCTCCGTGCCACCCTTGAGGCCCGTCGGCACGCGCTCGGTCGCCGGGCTCTGGCACATCACGAGGGTGACCGTCTGGTCGGTCTGGATCGTCTGGTCCGGCAGCGGCGTCTGGCTGTCGACCGTGTCCTTGCAGTCGTCCTTCACCTTGGGCGTGCCGAGTTCGACCTTGAGGAAGCCGGAGTCGCCGAGCTTCTTCTTGGCCGCCTGCTCCGACAAACCGATGACCTTGGGGACCGGCGCCGACTTGACCTCGTCGCCCTTGTCGTTCTTGTTGTTGGCCAGCGCGAGGCCGATACCGAGCGCGACCACGGCGAGCACGCCGAGGGCCGCGAGCACCGCCATCACCCACGACGACGTCTTGCGCTCGGGCGGCTGCGGCCCCCGCGGGCCGGCGCCCGAGATGGGGCGCGTCATCGCGGTCGGTGCCTGGCCCATCGGGCCGGTCATGGCCATGGTCTCGGCCTCGGACATCACCGGGGTGGCCATGACGGGCCGGCCGGCGACGGCGCGCAGGGCGTCGGCGCGCATCTCCTGCGCGCTCTGGTAGCGGTTCAGCGGGTTCTTGGCCAGCGCCTTGAGCACGATCGCGTCGACGTCCGGCGACACCTCGCGGTTGATGTCGCTGGGCGCCTTGGGATCCTCGCGGACGTGCTGGTACGCCACGCTGACCGGGCTGTCGCCGACGAACGGCGGGTGCCCGACGACGAGTTCGAAGAGCACGCAGCCGGCCGCGTACACATCGGAGCGGGCGTCGACCGACTCGCCGCGGGCCTGCTCCGGCGAGAGGTACTGGGCCGTGCCGATGACCGCGCTGGTCTGCGTCATCGTGGTGGCACCGCTGGCCAGGGCCCGGGCGATGCCGAAGTCCATCACCTTGACCTGGCCGTTCGGGGTGATCATCACGTTGCCGGGCTTGATGTCGCGGTGGATGATGCCGTGCCGGTGGCTGAACTCCAGGGCGGCGCAGATGTCGGCGATCATCTCGAGGGCGCGGCGCGGCTGGATCCGCTGCTCGGCCGCGAGCACCTCCTTGAGGGTCCGCCCGCTGACGAACTCCATGACGATGAACGGCTGCCGCTCACCGGTGGACGAGGTCTCCTCGCCGGTGTCGTAGACGGCGACGATCGCCGGGTGGTTGAGGGCCGCCGAGTTCTGCGCCTCGCGCCGGAACCGCTCCTGGAAGGTGGCGTCGCGGGCCAGGTCGGACCGCAGCATCTTGATGGCCACGTCGCGGCCGAGCCGCAGGTCGCGACCCCGGTGCACCTCGGCCATGCCGCCGTACCCGAGCAGCTCGCCGACCTGATACCTGCCACCCAGCAGGCGGGCCTGCGCCGTCATAACGTCTGTCGTCCTTCGGTCGCGGGATCTGGGCTGTGCGCTGCGCCAGCCGGGTTCGTGAGACGGTACGACGACGCCGCCGGATACGGATCGGCTCCGCCCATGGAGGTATTCCCCTCCTTGAGGAGGAAAGAGATCACGCCCGCGCAGAGGAGGACGAGCAGGGCGAGCACGACGGCCAGCACGATGAGAACCTGCCGGCTCCCCGAGTTGTCCGACTGCTTGCCCGGGGCCGTCGCCGGGTGCTGCTGCATCGGCGGGACCGAGGGATGCCGGTACGGCTGCTGCGCCGGCGGCACCGACGCGGCGCCGCGAGCACCCTGACCACCCGAGACCGGCCGCGGCACAGGCGGATAGGGCGGACGCGCCTGCCCCGCGTTCGGGTGTCCGGGCGGGCCGGACGTCGGCGCGCCGGAATACGGCCGGTTGGGGGCCGCGGGACCGCCGGACTGCGGGTGGTTCACCGCCGGACCGCCCGAGTGCGGCCGGCCGACGGGGGCAGAGCCGTTGACGGCCGGCTGCTGCACCTGGGTCGTCAGGGAGGACGCGGCCTGCCGCGCCACGGCGGCCATCGCGGAAGCCGTGGGCCAGCGGGCGTTCGGGTCCTTGGCCATCGCACGATCGACGATCGCACGGACCGCGGGCGGAATGTCGGCAGGAAGCGGGCGTGGCGCGTCCCGTACATGCTTCATCGCGATCTCGATCGGCGTCGCGCCGTCGAACGGCCGGTGCCCGGAGAGGCATTGGTACGCGACCACGCCGAGCGCGTACACGTCGGAGGCGGCCGTGGCGACGGCGCCGGACGCCTGCTCCGGAGAGATGTACGAGGCGGTGCCGAGCACCGAGCCGGCGACCGTGAGCTGCCCCACCAGGGCGGAGCGGGCGATGCCGAAGTCGGTGAGCACCAGCGTGCCGTTGGGGCGTACGAGCAGGTTGCCGGGCTTGACGTCGCGGTGCACGATGCCGTTCCCGTGCGCGGCGTGCAGCGCGTCCGCCGCCTGGGCGACGAGCGCCATGGTGCGCGCCGGGGTGAGCCGGCCGACCCGGCTGAGGGTGCGCGACAGGGCGTCGCCCTCGACGTACTCCATCACCAGGAAGGCGAGCTGCTGGTCGGAGCCGTAGTCGTAGACGTCGACCACGCCGGGGTGGTTGATGGTCGCCATGGTCCGGGCCTCACCGCGGAAGCGCTCGGCGAAGCCGGGCTCGTCCAGCAGGGCGGGCAGCAGGATCTTGACGGCGACCGTACGGCCGAGCACCTCGTCGGTGCCGCGCCACACGTCACCCATGCCGCCGCCGGCGATCCGCTCGTCCAGGCGGTACCGGCCACCGAGGGTCACTCCAGGGCTGATCATCTCAGTCCCCTCCCCCACCGGCAGCGGCCTTCATGATGAGGCCGGCGATGCGCGCCGCCTCCGCGCTGGCGTGACCGCCGGACACGTTCTCCAGCATGACGCACACCGCGGAGACCGGCTTCCCCTTGTCGTCGAACGCGAAGCCGATGAACCAGCCGTGCGGGTCGGCACCCGTGGCGTTCTGCGCCGTACCGGTCTTGCCGCCCACCTCGTACCCGTCGATCTGGGCCCGTTTGCCGGTGCCGTTCTCGACGACGCTGACCATCATCTCCTTGAGATTGCCGGCGACCTCGCTGCTGATCGGCGTCCGCAGGACGTCCGGGTCGGCGTTGTAGATCGGCCGGCGATCCGCGCTGAGCTCCTGCTGCACCACGTAGGGGCGCATCTGCCGGCCGCCGTTGGCGACGGTCGCGGCCATCAGCGCGCCCTGCACCGTGGTCATCCGGACGTCCTTCTGCCCGATCGACGACTGGGCGAGGGCGGCCGGGTCGGTGCTGCCGTCCGGGTTCTGCATGTCGCCGGTGCGGCTCGCCACGACCGGCAGGCCGCCGTCACGGAGGCTGCCGACGGTCAGGTCCTCCTGCTCGAAGCCCCAGTCCTGGGCTTCCTTCTTGACCTTGTCGGCGCCCAGGTCGACGCCGAGGCGCGCGAAGCCGGTGTTGCAACTGTCGGTCAGCGCCTCCTTGAGCGTCACCCGCGCGCCGGGGCAGGTCTCCGCCTCGGCGTTGTGGATGGGCGCTCCGGAGCCCGGCGCCACGTACTCGGAACCGGCCTGGATCTCGCTGCTCTGCGTGTAGCCGTTCTTCAGCGCCGCCGCCGAGATGATGACCTTCATGGTCGAGCCCGGCGGGTAGTTCTCGGACGTCGCCCGGTTGAGCATGGGCTTGTCCTTGTCGGCGTTGAGCTCCTTGTACGCCGGCCCGGAGACCTTGGGATCGTGGCTGACCAGCGGGTTCGGGTCATAGCTCGGCATGGAGACCATCGCCTGGATCGCGCCCGTCTGCGGATCGATGGCGACCGCGGACCCCTTCTTCGCGCCGCGCTCATTGTTCGTGAGCTGCTTCCAGGCGACTTCCTGCGCCTTCGGCTTCAGCGACAGCACGACGTTGCCGCCGCCGGGCTCGTCGCCGGTGAACATGGCGCTGATCCGGTCGGCGAAGAGCTTGTCGCTGGCGCCCGACAGGAAGTCGTTCTCGCTGCGCTCGATGCCGACCTCGGCGCCGTTGACCGGCTTGTAGCCGATGATCGGCGCGTACACCTGCTTCTCGGGATACACGCGCTGGTACTTGAGGGTGCCCTCGGTCGCCTTGCTCTCCGCCAGCGGCTGGCCGCCGGCCTCGATCACGCCGCGGGGCACCTCGTACTCGGCGATCTGCACGCGGCCGTTGTAGTCGCTCGTACGGTAATCGTCCGCTTTGTACGCCTGGACCCAGTTGAGGTTGGCGAACAACAGGCCGAACAGGACGAGGATGACCACGCCGGCCTTACGCAGGGGTGCGTTCACGGCTTGATCACCTCCGTCATGGCGCCGTGCAACTGGGCGGGGGGCTGCTTCGGTCCGCCGGCCTGTGCCGCCGGACCACCCGTCGCCGGTCTGCGCCCGGCGTCGGAGATGCGCAGCAGCATCGCCACCAACAGCCAGTTCGCCATCAGCGACGAACCACCGGCCGACAGGAACGGCGTCGTCTGACCGGTCAGCGGGATCAGGCCGGTGATGCCACCCACGATGACGAAGACCTGCAACCCGAGGGTGAACGCCAGGCCGCCGGCCACCAGCTTGCCGAAGGAATCGCGTACGGCCAGACCCGCCCGCAGCCCGCGCTCGACGATCAGCAGGTAGCAGACGAGCAGCGCGGAGAGGCCGAACAGGCCGATCTCCTCGCCCATGCCGGCGAAGATGAAGTCGGTACGCACCTCGGGAACCTGGCCCGGCGACCCGGCACCCGGACCGGTGCCGAACAGTCCGCCCGTACCCAGGCCGAGCAGGCCCTGGACGAGCTGGCCGCTGCCGCCGACCCGGTTGTAGAACACCGGGTTGAACGGGTCGAGCCACACCGAGGCGCGGTCGTAGAAGTTGGCGAAGGGTCCGCCGATGGCCGCGCCCAGCAGGTAGGCCACGTAGACGCCGCCGAAGAACATCACCAGGCCGATGATCAACCAGCTCGCGCGCTCGGTGGCGACGTAGAGGGTCACGACGAACAGACCGAAGTAGAGCAGCGCCGTACCGAGGTCCTTCTCGAAGACGAGGACCAGCAGCGACAGCAACCAGACCGTCACGACGGGGCCGAGGTCCCGGCCGCGGGGGAAGTCGATGCCGAGGACCCGGCGGCTGGCCAGCGACAGCACCTCACGCTTGCGCACCAGGTAGTACGCGAAGAAGGAGACCAGCGCCAGCTTGGCGAACTCACCCGGCTGAATCGAGAAACCGCCCAGTTTGATCCACAGACGGGCACCGTTGATCTCCGAGAACCTCGCCGGCAGCACCGCCGGGATCATCACGAGGACGATACCGACCAGGCCCAGCGTGTACGCGTACCGCGAGACGACCTTGTGGTCCCGGACGACCAGGAGCAGCACCGCCGCCAGGATCACGGCGATCAGCGTCCACATCAGCTGGCGCCCGCTGGTGCCGGCGAAGATGCCGGGGATCGCTTCCTTCCTGGCGATCGCCCGGGCCAGGTCGAGACGACGCAGGAACCCCACACCCAGACCGTTGATCAGCGCCACCGTCGGGATGAGGACCGGATCCGCGTAGGGCGCGGTGAAGCGCACGACGAAGTGCAGGCCGACGAAGAGCACCCCGAGCAGCACCGCCGGCACCCAGAACGACGGGCCGAGCTTGTCGAGCTGATTGGCCTCGACCGTGGCGCCGAAGATGGCGACGATCACCATGGCGAACAGCAGGAGACCCAGCTCGGCGTTGCGTCCCGTCCGGGTTCCCTGGACGCGCGGCATCTCACCCGTGGAGGCGGGTGTGGGAGCCGGGAGGGCGGGCGCGGTCAAGAGGGAGTCCCCAGACTTCGGTCGGGCGGCGCTCAGTCGACGGGCCGGCACCCGACCGGGTCGCTGCTGACCGGCGGGTTCGGGTCCGAGGGCTGGGCGTCCGGCGTGGTGACGGGCGCGAGATCGGGCACCGACGAGGTGGTGTTCCGGGTGGGAGCCGAGGTCTTCCCGGCGGACGGCGCGACCGGAAGGCCCGCCGACGGGGTGCTGGACGGCGGCGCGGCCGGCGCGCACACCGGCTTCAGGTTGGGGTTGGACGTGTCTTCGCTGGTCAGCTCGAGCAACCGGCGCTGGGCGTCGGACTTGTCGTCGGCGTGGATGCCCTGCTTGACCCGATCCTGCGCGACCGTGGTCAGGTCGTCGAGACGCGCGTTGCTGGTCTCGTTGACGCTGGACAGGTCGAGGCCGGCGATCTGGCCGGGCACGCCGCGGAAGATCGCGAGCTGGCCCTGGTCGGTGGCGCCGACGTAGTACTGGTCCTGGGTGTACCGCCAGCCCGTCCACAGGCCGCCGCCGAGCACGGCGAGCAGCAACAGGACGAGAAGGGTGGTGCGCACCGGGTGCCGCTTGGGCGGGTCCGGCTCGTCACGTTCGTAGGCCGCGCCCTCGGGCTGCGCCGGCCTCGGAGGTGCGTGCAGGGCGGCGGCCCGGGCGGCCGCGGTGGAGCTGTCGGCGACGGTGGAGTTGCCGCGGTCACGAGCCGCCGCGCCACCGACGATCGGCGCCTGCTCGACGATGTCCGCGTCGGTCGCATCCGCGATCACCACGGTGATGTTGTCCGGTCCGCCGCCGCGCAGCGCCAGCTGCACGAGCCGCTCGACACAGACCTGCGGATCCGGGATGTCGCGCATGCTCTCGCCGATGGTCTCGGCACTCACCACGCCGGACAGGCCGTCGCTGCAGATGAGATAGCGGTCGCCCTTGAGGACCTGGCGCACCGAATACTCCGGGTCGATGTCCCGGCCGTCGAGCGCCCTGGTGAGCAGCGAGCGCTGCGGGTGACTGCTCGCCTCCTCCGGGCTGATCCGGCCCTCGTCGACCAGCATCTGGACGTACGTGTCGTCCTTGGTGATCTGGGAGAACTCGCCGCTGCGCAGCAGATAGGCACGGGAATCCCCGATGTGCACCATGCCGATCTTGCTGCCGGAGAAGAGCACCGCGGTGAGCGTCGTGCCCATCCCCTCGAGATGAGGGTGGGCGTCGACGGTGTCCCGGAGCTGTTGGTTGGCCGTCCCGACCGCATGTCGCAGGGCGTCGACGAGCGCATCGCCCGGCACGTCCTCGTCCAGCGGTGCCATGGCGGCTATGACGATATTGCTGGCGACGTCACCGGCGGCCATGCCGCCCATGCCGTCGGCGACGGCAAGCAGCCGCGGTCCGGCGTAGACGGAATCCTGGTTTCCGTCTCGGATCAGACCGCGGTCGCTCTGGGCGGCGTAGCGCAGGGTCAGGGTCATGGCCGTAACTCGAGAGAAGTGCGGCCGATCCGGATCGGCACGCCAAGGGGGACGGGAGTAGGTCCGGAGACCTTACCGCGATCGAGATAGGTCCCGTTCGTCGAGCCGAGATCCTCGACGAACCACTGCCCATCGCGGGGGACCAGCCGGGCATGCCGGGCGGACGCGAAGTCGTCGGTGATGACGAGCGTCGAGTCCTCGGCGCGCCCTATCGTGATATGTGCCTCACCTAGCGTGATCCGAGTCCCGGCCAGCTGACCGGCGGTCACGACCAGCTGCCGTGCCGCCTTGCCCCGCTTCGCCTTCGCGGGCCGGCCAGGAGCCATCACCCCACCCACCCCGCGGGGCGTGGCGACGATGCTCTTGGACCGGACACCGGCGAAGAGATCCTTCCGGATCACTCCGACCACCGTGAATACGAAGATCCACAGCAGGATGAGGAACCCGAAGCGGGCGACGGTGAGGACGAATTCGGGCAAGGTGACTAGCCGTCCACTCGGAACGTCAACGTGGTGGTGCCGATCTGGATCATGTCGCCCGGGTTGAGCGCCACGGCCGACACCCGCTGACCGTTCACCATTGTGCCGTTCGTCGACCCGAGATCGGTCAGCACGACCTGGCTGCCGTCATAGTCCAGCCGGGCGTGGCGGCGCGAGATGCCGACATCCGGCAGACGCAGATTCGCCTGGTCACCCCGGCCGATCACGGTCGAGCCCATCTGCAACGGGTACGTACGACCGTCGCCGGACACCAGCCCGACGTTCCGGCCGTTGTGCCCGTGCTGCTGGTAGCCGCCCTGCTGCTGGTCGTACGGGGAGTAGGCGGGCTGCGCGTCGTACGCCGGCTGCTGCACCGGGGCGACTTCGCCGCCGGTGTACACCTCCGCCGTCACCCGGAACATGCCCGTGTCCAGCCCGTCGCCCCGCTCGATCTCGACGATCACGTCCCCGTAGACCGTCCAGGCCTGCTCGCCGATGAACTCCGCCTGCGACTGGGCCAGCTCCTGGGCCAGTGCGGCGGCGTACGGCGCCAGCCTGCTGTGGTCGTACGGCGAGAGATCGATCACGTAGCGGTTCGGCACGAGAGTCCGCCCACCAGCGAGGATAGCCTTGTGGGCCTCGGCCTCCCGCTGCATGGCATTCAGAATCTCCACCGGGTGCACGACACCCTTGAACACCTTCGCGAAGGCCCCCTCGACCAGGCCTTCCAACCGCTTCTCAAAGCGCTGCAGCACGCTCACCGGCTCCTCCTCGGGTTCCGAGGACATGATGGTATCCGGCCGCCGCTTGCGCATCTCTGCGACGAGCGGCCGGTCGCTCCTGACCCTCGTATGACGGCCCTCGACGCCGTGCTAATCTTCCCTGGCGCCGGGGGCAGCTACCTGCTCGCGATGTAACGAGGGACAGCGTAATCTGTTCCGGCTGATGCAGTGCCACGGGGATGTGGCGGAATGGCAGACGCGCACGGTTCAGGTCCGTGTGTCCGAAAGGACGTGGGGGTTCAACTCCCCCCATCCCCACGAGTGCCAGGGTGCCCCCTGTCCGCGGAGTGCGCGGACCGGGGGCACTCGTCATATCTGCTCCGGGGGCTCGGCCCCCGGAAGCCCCGCGGTGCGGTGGGCACCCTGGGCGGGCTGCTCGCGGTGGGTGACTCGTGCGGCTGCGCCGCCCTTGGTTCCTTCTGGGTTCGTGCGGCTGGGCCGCCCTTGATCCCTTTTTGCTTGCTCTTGTGCTCTTGCTCGTTCGGGTGAAACGGGGTGGGGGTGTGCGGGGGCGTTATGCTCTCGTCTGATTTCGCTCCCGAGACCTCTGGAGAGTTTGCTCGTGGCCGTTGCTCTGGTTACCGGTTCAGGTGGTCTCATCGGGTCCGAGGCGGTGCGGCACTTCGCCGGGCTGGGTCTTGATGTGGTCGGGATCGACAACGACATGCGGCAGGAGTTCTTCGGGGCCGAGGCGTCCACTGCTTGGAACGTGCAGCGGTTGACGGCTGATCTCGGGCGTGCGTACGAGCATCACGGGGTCGACATCCGGGACCGGGATGCGGTTGGGCGGATCTTCCAGCGGTACGGCAAGGACATCGCCGTGGTGATCCACGCCGCGGCGCAGCCGTCGCACGACTGGGCGGTGCGGGACCCGTACACGGACTTCGATGTGAATGCCGGCGGCACGCTGACGATGCTGCAGAACACGCGGGAGCACTGCATCGAGGCGCCGTTCATCCACTGCTCGACCAACAAGGTGTACGGGGACACCCCCAACCGGCTGCCGCTGGTGGAGCAGGAGACGCGCTGGGAGCTCGACCCGGCGCATCCGTACTACGAGGGCATCACCGAGGGCATGTCGATCGACAGCTGCCTTCACTCGATCTTCGGCGCCTCGAAGGTGGCGGCCGACGTGATGGCCCAGGAGTACGGTCGCTACTTCGGCATGAAAACGGCGATCTTCCGCGGCGGCACGCTCACCGGTCCGGCTCACTCGGCGACCGAACTGCACGGCTTCCTCGGGTACGTGATGCGCGCGAACATGGAGCGCCGGACGTACCGGATCTTCGGATACAAGGGCAAGCAGGTGCGCGACGCCATCCACAGCCACGACGTGCTCGGCGCCTTCGAGGCGTTCTTCCGCAACCCGGGCTCGGCGAAGGTCTACAACCTCGGCGGCGGCCGCCACTCCAACTGCTCGAACCTCGAGGCGTTCGCTCTCGCGGAGAAGATCAGCGGCACGCCGATGATCACCGAGTACGTGGACGACAACCGCATCGGCGACCACCAGTGGTGGATCGGCTCGATGGCCGCCTTCCAGGCCGACTACCCGGAGTGGAAGCAGGTCTACGACGTCCCGATGATCCTCCAGGAGATCTACGAGGCCAACGTGGACAAGTGGGTCCCGGGATCATGATCGACCATGGCAAGCGCAACGTCCTCGGCGTGCTGGTCGACGCCGTGGACTACGACGCTGCCACGGCAAGAATCATCGAGGCGGCCCGGGAGCGCCGGCACTACGCGGTGACCGCGCTCGCGGTGCACGGCGTCATGACCGGCGTCCAGGACCCGGCCCACAACGCGCGGCTCAACTCGTTCGACCTGGTGACGCCGGACGGTCAACCCGTACGCGGAGCGCTCAACCTGGTCCACCACGCGGGCCTCGCCGACCGGGTCTACGGCCCGGAACTGACCCTGCGGGTGCTGCGCCAAGCGGCGGCCGAGGGCTTGCCGGTCTACCTGTACGGATCCACCCAGCCGACCCTCGACAAGCTTGTGCCGGCGCTGGAGCGGATGTTCCCGGCGCTGAAGATCGCCGGCATCGAGGCGTCGAAGTTCCGCGCCAACCGGCCCGGCGAGGACGTGGAGATCGCCGACCGGATCAAGTCCTCCGGCGCGCGAATCGTCCTGGTCGGCCTGGGCTGCCCCCGACAGGAGATCTGGGCGTACGCGATGCGCCCGCTGCTGGACATGCCCCTGCTCGCCGTCGGCGCCGCGTTCGACTATCACGCGGGCCTGCTGAAGAACCCGCCGGCGTGGATGCAGAGGTACGCGCTCGAGTGGCTGTGGCGCCTCGGCCTGGAGCCGAAGCGGCTGTGGAAGCGGTACGTCCTGCTGAACCCGGCGTATGTCTCGCGCCTTGCCGCGCAGAAGGCCGGATTGTGGAAGGCGAATCCGCCGGCTGCCACGAGCGAGCCGGTCAAGTCCTTCGCCGTCTGAGGCCGCCGGGCGGTGCCGGGACCCCGCAGCATCGCTGCGAGGATCCCGGCCGACCTCCCCAGGTCGAGCCCGTCGCCTACGGTCGGCCTCGGTCCCCGGAAGGTACGGAGGGGCCGATGCATCACCGGGCGTCTGGCACCCGACATTAGGACACGCATCACGGTCGCAACAGTGGGCATTGTCCGCTTCGCCCATTGGAATGAGTGCGCGCAGTAGCGCGGCAGGGACGCGGAGTTACTGCTGAACCCCTACGGGTTGGCAGTCCGGTGATATCCCGGTTTTGCGGGTTGCACCGGGGGTGAAGGCTGTCGATGTGAACACCACGACGGACCTCATCGTCATCGGCACTCTCGCCGCGGTCTGGCTCACCGCCGGCCTGCTCGCCGACGCGCTCCCCGTCGCCCGCACGGCCCGCGCGCTCCGGCGTCGAGCAAAGGCGTTGTCCATGGTGGTCGGTGCGGGTGTCGCGGTCTTCATCGCCGTTCCCGTTGTCACCGGGCTGCTGCCCGGCGACTCGGCGGCTCCGGCGGCCGCGCTCTTCCCGGCCGTACCGGCGGTGGTCGTGGTGACCGTTACCGCGCGCCGCCTGACTCGGATCCGTCGTGGGGCCGGGGCGTTCGCGACCGCTCCGATGACACCGGCGCCGCCCGCGTTGCTGGCCGCCGCCGCGCATCCGCTGCTTGCGACTCCGCTGCAGGTCACCGGGCTCGCCGCGGTGATCGGCATCCCGATCGCAGCCGGGCTCGTCGAGGTACCTGGCGCCGAGGTTGCCGGAATCGCGATCACCGTGGCCTCGGTCGTGGTTCTCACCTTGGCGGTGCGGCACGCCGTCCGGCACAGCCGGCTGAACGTGGCAGTGCTCGCTCCGCTCGGCCGGGGTCGTCTGCGGGTCCGGCCGGTGATGCAGTCGCGGGCCGAGGCATATGCCGCGCTCCCGGAGGAGCCCGCCGCGCCGGCGCCGGCCGCCCACGAGGTGGGCCTCGTAGCCTGACCCACCCGTCGTCCTGAACCGCCGGGCCCGGTGAGCCGACGTCCCGGCGAACCGCGGGCCTGGTGAACCGCCGCCGCCACAGCGGCCCACCAGGCCGATCCCCGGCGCGACGGCCGGCGCCTGCTACTCCTAGCGCTTGGCTTCCTGCACGTAAAGCAGCTCGAGGATCGAGCGGGCGGCCTCGAACCAGCGGTCCAGCCAGTCCGACGGCGGCAGGGTCCCACGGGCCGGGAGCTCCAGCAGCAGCCCCCGCAGCAGCGGGTGGTCCGCCATCGACGGGGACGGGGTCGCGTCGACCCAGCCCCCGGGCGGGAATACCGGCTCGGTCAGGCCCTGCATGTCCAGTGAGGGCAGCTTCGCCGCGCGGTCCAGGGCACTGGTCGGCTCGATCGGGGTACGGGTCGGCAGGCCGGACGAGGACAGACTCGGCCCGCTGCCCCGCGCCATCAGTTCGCCGTCGCCGTTCTCGGCCGCCAGCGCCGCTTCCCGCCGGTTCTGCCGGTATGCGCTCACGCCTCCGCTGAACCTGTCCTGCGCGGTGGGGGATCCGTTGCTCAGATTGTCGGAACCAATCGTCATGTTCTCGCCTTGCCTCGCTCGTTGAGTTGGCCCTACCCGCACCGTCACGCGAGGGGGACGGTCAGCCGTACGGGCAAACAGCGGTACGCGGGCGCGGTCCGGTCCGCGCTTAAGGCGTTCAACGAGGAGAGTCCCCGAGGAGCGACGGTACAAATACGGCGAAATGCGACGGCCGCCACCATGACCCGCGACAGCATCCCGCCGTTCTCGATCGGTGGGCCCGGCTTTCCGGCCCAACGGCCGCCACCCTGACCGGCGACGGCCGTCCCACCGTTTCTTGATCGCGCGCCGCACCCACCGCCGGCTCAACCATCTCTTCCGCGACTGGTCGGCATATACCCCGGCCGCTGGGCGTGTGCCCCAGCCGCTGGGCGTGTACTCCGGCCGCTGGGCGTCTATCCCGGCGGCTCGGCGTGCACGGCTTCCCGGCCCCGGCCCCAGCCCCATCCGTCCGGCATGGTCGCGGGCCCGAATCCGGGCCCTTGATCATCTGTTGCTAAAGATCGAACTCGCCGTCCTTGGCGCCGCCCACGAAGGCGTCCCACTCGGCGACGGTGAAGATCAGGGCGGGCCCGGCCGGGTTCTTCGAATCACGGACGGCAATGGCCTCGTCGACGAACGCCACCTCGACGCAGTTGTCGCAGTTGGGGCCGCTGCGCGTGCTCTTGAACCACTCAGCGCGGCTCAGATCGATCCGGAAACCCTTGGTCTCGACTTCCACAATGGCTCCTCTGCCAGCATTAAGATCATGTTTCTGGACTCCTCCGGTGAGAGGGCCGTCGCCCGGATGGTGTCGAAGATGGAGTTGTACTTGCGGAGTTCGTCGGTCTTCTCCAGGAAAAGCCCGCCGGTTGCGTTCTCGGCGAACACCACGTTCGGGTCCTCGGCATCGGGAAAGTCGAGGATCGCGAATGTGCCGTCCATGCCGGCGTGGGCTCCCACCGCGAAGGGCAGGATCTGGAGGGTCACGTTCGGCAGCTCGGTCATCTCGCCCAGGCGCAGCAATTGGTCGCGCATGACCTCGTCGCCACCGACCGGCCGGCTCAGCACCGCCTCATCGAGCACCACCCAAAGATCGATCGGATCGTCCTGAATCAATAACGCTTGGCGAGCCATTCGGACGCGTACCCGCTGCTCTATTTCTTGTTCGCTGTCACCCAGTCGGGCGGCCCGAATCATCGCAATTGCATACTTGTCGGTCTGCAAGAGTCCGGGCACCACCTGCTGCTCGTACGCCCGGATGGATTTGGCCGCCGCCTCGAGCCCCACATAGGCCCCGGTGAGCACGGTGCTGAACGGATGCCACCAGCCCTTCTGGCGGGCTTCACGCGCAATCTGCACCAATTCGTCAGAAGGTGCACCAGCCACGCCATAAATGTCCAACATGTCCTTTACATCGCGTGGCGTGGCGCTCGTGTGACCGGTCTCGATTCTGGACACTTTGGACGGTGAGCACCCGAGCCGGTCGGCGACCACGTCGATCGTCACGCCGGCGGCGTCGCGGTATCTGCGCAGCTCAGCACCGAGACGGCGGCGGCGGATGGTGGGGCTGCGGCGCGGATTCACGCGTACCTCCGGGGGCGCGGCGGAAACGGCGAGATGCTCCGCCGTACGGCGTTTGTCGCGTCCAGTCTCTCTGTTGATCTCTTGATCCTTCAAGCGTCGACAGTGATCACTTGGTCACTTACGGCTGACATGCAACTTGCATCGATGGGGTGCGTGGTGCAATCTTTCGGTATGGCAGGCGTCACTTAGTGTTCCGAGCGGCGCCACCTAGCCCGACGGTCCGCACCGAGCGCGTCGAATGCGGGGGTCGGCTCCAACCGAATGTCCTACGTGGACTTTACGAAGTCGCGGGGTCCTGGCGGGGGCCGACGGCGGCGTTACGGCACCGTTGTGATGATTGGCATCTTCACAACCTTGCCAAGGCGTACGAGCCGGGCACACTGGAGCATCTGTGTTCACTGTGCGGCAAAGCGGTGTTTGCCCGAGACTGTTCAGGACAGGAGTTGACGTGCTTCCTCGGTCCGGCGATGTCATACACGTGACGAAGGCGGCGAGCGTCCAATTCTCATCGCCGATGATTTTCCGGGTGATCCGCGTCCATGACTGGCCCACGTACGAGGGCTGGATCTGGCTGGACGGCTACGAGCTCAACTCCTCGGGCGACGCCGTCGAGCGCCGGTCCATCTTCGTGCAGGTCAGCGGCCTTCGCCAGGTCGGCAAGGCGCCGGACCCCCGTACCCGCAACGGCCGTCAGCCGGGACTGTCCTCGGGCACCATTCCCGCCCGGGCCCTGCGCGCCAACCGCTGACCGAGGTGAACGGCCCGGTCAGTCCGGGTCCACGTCGTCGGTTGCCGAGGGCGGGGTCGCGGGCGTGGTGGCGGTCGGCTCCGCCGCGATGATCAGGTTGACGATCGTGTCGCCGGGCACCTGCTGGCCCTCGATCGGGTCGCTGCCGATCACCGTGTCCGGGGGCGCCTCGGTGCTGGCCCGGTACCGCAAGCGGTAGTTCAGACCCGTACGGTTAAGCGCAGCTCGAGCCTCGTCCAGCGAGAGTCCCCGCAGCGCCGGGATCGCGACGTCGGCCGGGGAACTCGGCGGGGCGCTCGACGGCTCGGTCGTGGTGGGAGCCGTGGTCGGCGGCTTGGTGGTCGGTCTCGTCGTAGGCGCCTGGGCAGCCGAGGTCGTCACCACCGGCACCGGCGTCTCCTCGTCGTCGCCCGTGGACTGCAAGATCAGATAGACGCCCCAGCTCAGCGCGCCTAGCAGCACCAGGGCCACGATGCCCACCACGATCGGCATCCACCAGCGACCGCGCGGCTCGTCGGCGGGGACCGCCGCCCAATCCGTACGGGTGACATCGCCGCCCGGGCGCGGCGGCCGGACCCCGGCACGGCCGGCCCAGACCTGATCGTCGTCCGCCCAGTTGTCGGCGTCCTGCACGGGCGAGTAGACAGCGGTCGCGTCGGCCCCGGTTACCCGTGTCGCGTCATCGACAGTCGGCGTGATGCGCGTCGCATCGTCAGCCGCGGGCAGCACTTCCGTATGATCCGTATCCCCCGATCGAGGGTCCCCATTCGAGTGCTTTTCGCCCTCGTCGGAAGGTTCGCCGCGGAAAGGGAAGTACTCGCCGGTGTCGTCGGACATCGCCGCACCCTTTCTCTCGCCTCGTCCCTCAACCGTCAACTTAGCCAATCTTGAAGGATCCGCTCATCGATTCGCAGGCATGGTCCCGCCCGGCTACAGTGCCCCGCATGGCCGCGAGGGGCTGGACAGCGCAGGTGGCAGCCGCGGCCGGAGTGGCCGCGGGGACGGGTGCCGCCCAGCTCGGCCTCGGCTACGGCCTGGGTGTGGTGGTCTGGCCGACCGGCGCCGCGGACGGCGACGACGTCTGGCTGGGCAGCCTCGGCTGGGCGACCTGGATCGCGGCGAGCGCGACCGTGTTCGGCGCGGTCATCGCGGGGCGGCTCGGCCGGGCGGTGGGCGGACCATGGCGCTTCGCGCTCGCGGCCTCGGCCGCGGTCGGTGCCCTGCTGACGGTCGCGCTGATCGCGCTTCCGGCCCGCAATGCGGTACGCCCCGACACGTTCTCCCCGGAGACAGTGGCCGGCGGGTACGCGGTGATCGGCGTCCTGCTCGGCCTCATGATCGCGTACTGGGCGGTGCTCTCGCGCCCGGTCGCCGCCAACCTCATCGCCACGGCGGGCTGGCTCTGGGCATTGGCCACCGCGGCGATCGTGGCCGACGTCTTCTGGCACCGCCCGACGGCGACATACCTGTCGAGCTGGCAGTTCGCCTCGGCACACGGCGACGGCCAGGGCACGATCCACTGGCCGAGCGCGCTGCTCACCCTGCTGGCCGCCTTCGTCCTGGGCGTGATCGGCGCCTGGCCGGCCGCCCGCCGCGGGGATCTGGGCGTGGCCGCGGCGACCTCCGGTGCGGTCGGACCACTGCTGGTGGCGGCCGCCTTCTTCGTGCTCGCCCCGCAGCTGTCGCCGCCTTTCGGCCCGCTCGGATCGGCATACCTGATCGCGCCGTACGCGGTGCTGGCCGGGCTCGCCGGCTCGGCCGCGACGATCGCATTGGCCCAGCAGAGCGCGGCACGCCGGACGGCACGGACCGACACGCCGCGCGGGGCCGCGGTGCCCACTCCGCGATCCGGCACGGACGCCAAGCAGGCGGGACGTGCCGGCGCCGAAGCCAAGCAGACAGCGCGTCGCGGCGCCGCAGCCGGTCAGGCGACGCGTCCTGGCGGCGAAGCTCAGCAGGCTCCCGCGGCCGGCGCGAGGGGCAAGGCCGCCACACGCCCCGCGGCCGGCGCGAAGGGCAAGCCCGCAACGGGTCTCGCGGTCGGCGCGGAGGCCAACCCTGCGACACGCTCGGCGACCGGCACGGACGTCATGCCGGCACCCCGTTCTGCTCCCGGCGTGGAAGCCAAGCCGGCCGATCCCACGCCGCGTCCCGCTGACAAGGAAAGCAAGCCCTCGC
Organism: Actinoplanes sp. NPDC051475; assembly: GCF_040689425.1. Classification (NCBI taxonomy): domain Bacteria; kingdom Bacillati; phylum Actinomycetota; class Actinomycetes; order Micromonosporales; family Micromonosporaceae; genus Actinoplanes; species Actinoplanes sp. NPDC051475. The sequence continues at coordinate 191,511 of NZ_JBFAZZ010000008.1, read as the reverse complement.
TGTTCGGGCGCCTGCGGCGGGGCCGTACCGACAAGGGCGAGGTCGATCCGTCATCCGTGGCGACGGGACGAGCGCAGGCCCCGGCACCGGCTCGATCCTCTCCGCCGCCCGCTCAGCAGGCATCCGGCTCAGCGACGTCCACTCCGGCATCGACCGGAGCGCTCGCGGCGAAGGGCCAGGCCACGCCGCCGGCCACCAGGCCTGGCCCGGCGAAGAGCGCGCCCAAGCCGGCAACCCCGGGGTCGGTCCCTGCCAAGTCCTCCCCCGGAGTACCCCAAGCCCAGGCCCCCGGGACGCCCCCCGCCAAGTCGTCCTCCGGGGCGGTCCCGGCCAAGGGCACTGGGGCAATCCCGGCCAAGACTTCCGGCGCGGTCCCGGCTAAGGCTTCCGGCGCAGTCCCGGCCAGGGCGGAGACGAACCCCACCGGGGCAGTCTCGGCCCGAGCCGCCACGCAGCCCGCCGGGGCCGGCTCCGGCTCCAGTTCCGGCTCCGGCAGCGGGACCACCGACGCCGGGGCCGGCGCTCAGGCTCCCCAGCGGGAGACGGTCGCCCGCCCACCCGCCAGCCCGACCGTGGCAAAGATCAACCCGTCCGCGTCCGGGGGCACCCCTGCGAAGCGGGCACCCGCCAGGAAGTCACCCCCGGCGAAGAAGGCCCCGCCGCCGCAGGCCCCCGACCGGCAGGACCGGTCCTAGTCGACCGGCCAGGTGTGGACCGGCTCGTTCGTACGCTGGTGCGCGCTGTATCTCAGCAGCATGTCGTGCAGCGCCGCCTGCCGGTCGAGGCCTCGGTGGTGTTCCGCGCGCCACACCGCCTCGGTTTGCCAGGTGGCGCCGTTGCGGCCGGTGCGACATCGCTCCTCGATGATGCCCAGCAGGCGGTCGCGGTGGTACGCGTCGACGTCGAACTTCGCCAGGCCCTGGTGTGCTTTGGGCAGCAACTCGTTGCGGACCAGGTCGGTGACGAGGCTTTCCCCCGTACCCGGCCAATGGATTGTGGTTTCCATGCCTCGACGGGCCGCCGCGTGGAAGTTGTCCTCCGCCGCCGCGAAGGCGAGCCGGGTCCAGATCGGCCTCTCTTCCTCTGCGAGCTGTCGGGTCAGCCCGAAATAGAAGGCGGCGTTGGCCAGCATGTCCACCACGGTGGGGCCCGCCGGCAGCACTCTGTTCTCGACTCGGAGGTGGGGACGGCCGTTCATCACGTCGTAGACCGGGCGGTTCCAGCGGTAGACCGTGCCGTTGTGCAGGCGCAGCTCGCCGAGGTGCGGTACGCCGCCCCGCTCGAGCACCGCGACCGGGTCCTCCTCGTCGAGGATCGGCAGCAACGGCGGAAAGTAGCGGACGTTCTCCTCGAAGAGGTCGAAGACGGACGTGATCCACCGCTCCCCGAACCAGACGCGGGGCCGTACCCCCTGGGCCTTGAGCTCGTCCGGACGGGTGTCGGTGGCCTGCTCGAACAACGCGATCCGGGTCTCCGACCACAGCTGCCGCCCGTGCAGGTACGGCGAGTTCGCCCCGATCGCCACCTGGATCCCCGCTACCGCCTGTGATGCATTCCAGTACGCGGCGAACCTGTCCGGTGGCACCTGCATGTGGAACTGCACACTCGTGCACGCCGCCTCGGGCGCGATCGAGTCGTTGGCCGTCTGGAGCCGTTCGACGCCGCGGATGTCCACACTGAACTGTTCGCCGCGCGCGCCCGCGATCTGGTCGTTGAGGGCGCGGTAGCGTTCGTTCGCGGAGAGGTTCGCCAGTACGAGGTGGTCCGGTTTGAGGGTGGGCAGGCTGCCGATGAGCACGATCGTCGCGTCGCACTTGCCGGCCCGGTCCTCCGCCCTGCCGAGGCTCTCCAGCAGGTCCTGCTCGTAGTCGCCGAAGCCGTCGCCGCGGATCATCCGGGGGCGGGCGTTGAGCTCGAGGTTGAACTGGCCCAGCTCGGTCTGGAAGTTCGGGTCGGCCAGGTTGGCGAGGATCTCGGCGTTGCGCATGGCCGGCTCGGCGTCGGCGTCCATGAGGTTGAGCTCGATCTCGAGACCGGTCATCCGGCTGTCGGTGTCGAACGTGATCGCGCCGGGTGGGCCGTCCGCCGACTCCTCGCGACGGTCCAGCATCAACGCCAGGACGTCGAGGCAGCGGCGAACCTTCTGCCGGTAATGGACCCGGTCCTCGTTCGAGAAAACGGCACCGGACAGGTCCTTGCCCATCGATCCTCCTGGCACGTTCGCGTGACGCTCTCACGTTAGGTGGACCCGGTAACCGTGGCCAGGGACGAAACGGACATACATCAGCGCTTAGTGAGCGTTCGGGAGCGCTCGGTCCACCATCGCATTCCGGCGGCCCGCCCGCCAGCGGTGTCCCGAAGACCAGCCGACGCTCAGACTGTTTCGTGCGGGGCGCGAGCGCGCAGAGCCGCGAGGCGCTGGGCGCGGGGGGCACGCGGGCGCATGGGGCGCGGGGACGCGGGCGGTCACACCGACACCCACGGGCAGGTCGGGAAACGCGAGAGGCGCCACCCGAATCGGGTAGCGCCTCTCGCGAAAGGGAAGCCTGAGGATCAGGCCTGCCGAATGGCCTCGCCCTCGATCTCGATCTTGACCTTCTTGCCGATCATGACGCCGCCGGACTCGAGCGCCATGTTGTAGGTCAGGCCCCAGTCCTCGCGGTCGATCTCGGTGGTCGCGCTGAAACCGAAGAGGTGCTGACCGTACGGGCTGACGGTCGCGCCCTCGAACTCGACGACCAGCTCGACCGGCTTGGTGACGCCCTTGATCGTGAGCTCGCCGTCGAGGACGAACTCGTTGCCCTCGAACGACTTGATGCCGGTGCTGCGGAACTCCATGGTCGGGTACTTCTCCGCCTCGAAGAAGTCACCGGTGCGCAGGTGGTTGTCGCGGTCGGCCTGGCCGGTCTGCACGCTCGCGGTCTGGATGCTGGCGGTGACCGCGGACTCGAGCGGGTTCTCGGCGATAGTGACGGTCGCGGAGGCCTCGGCGAAGTTGCCGCGGACCTTGCTGACCATGAGGTGACGCACCACGAAGCCGACCCGCTTGTGCGCGGCGTCGAGCTCGTAGGTGCCGGCGGCGGGGATCTGGAGGCCCTGGAACTCGCGGGTACCAGTGGCGGCGGCGTCGGTCATGACGTGTCCTCTCGAGGGCGGTGCGGTAGTTGTCTGACACAGCAACTATATCCCGAGCAATATTCCCCCTGTCAAGTGTGTGCTGGTATCGTGAGTGTCGTGGGTACCGACTTCGACGATTCGCGCTTCACCGCCTTCGGCCTCTTCGCCGAGGCTTACACGGGTCTGACCAACCGATTCGCCGCTCAGTTCGAGCAGCACCGGATCTCGAGCGTCGAGTTCGAGGTGCTGCTGCGGCTGGCCCGGTCGCCGGAGAACAGGCTGCGCATGACCGACCTCGCCGGGCAGACGTCGCTCTCCACCAGCGGCGTGACCCGGGTGGTCGACCGCATGGACCGGGAGGGCCTGATCCGGCGCGAGGCCTGCCCGAGCGACCGTCGCAGCTCGTACGCGGTGATCACGCCGGCCGGCCTGCAGCGCCTCGAGGAGGTCCTGCCGGGCCACCTCGAGCTCATGCAGCGGTGGTTCATCGGCCAGCTCTCCCCCGCGCAGCTCGACCAACTGATGGAGTCCCTGCGTACCATCCGCGACGCGGTGAATCCCTGCGCAACTGCGGGCAGCAGAGAGACGGCCGACCAGCGCTGAGTGACGCTGTCACCGCCGCTGCGTGAGCGCTTGAAAAGAGACGGATGAGTAACCGGCAGAACTACCGGCAGAACCGCCGTCCCCCCGGGTCGAAACCCGCCTATCTACGCATTTCCCCAGCTCTACCCCGCTAGGGTGATCTCCGCAGGGGGACGCGGCGCGGCCGAGGCCGAGGCATGGCCAATGAGGGCATGGCAAACGGGGGAGCCATCGTTCTCGCCGCGTGACCGGGGCGTTGTGACGGTCGGCGTTGTGGGGGGCACGGAAAACGCCGGCCGTCCTCGCCGCGGTTCCCCTCAGTCGTTCGACACACCGATCAGGTCTCGCTCCCGGGGCAGCAGCGTGATGCCACCGGTACGGCACATCTCCGTCAAGCGGTGCACCACCTTGGCGCGCTGATCCGGCTCCGGGGTGCTGCGGGCCAGCCCCACCAACGCCTCCACGGTGTCGCGGGGGTCGTAGTCCCCCTCGTACGCGGCCACCGCCGCCCGGAAGCTTTCGGCGGCCTTGCGGTCGTCGCCTCGCAGCAGCGCCAGCGCCCCCTCCACCAGGGCGACCGGGCCGTCCACCGGCGCGTGGGTGTCCGAGGGCCGGAGCTCGGCGAGCGCGGCCTCGGCCTCTCGTTCCCGTCCGGCCTCGGCCAGCGCCAGGCCGACCGTGGCCAGGACGCGGCGGCGATGGTTCGGGTCCCCGACGTCCTCCAGCTCCGCGACAGCGTGCCGGCCCAGCCGCGCCGCCTCCTCGAAGTGGCCGTCGAGCCGCTCGACCTCCGCCAGGTTGCCTCCCGCGACCGCCCGCAACCGGTGCTCGCCGCACCGGCTGGCCAGCCTGTCCACCTCGGCGAGCCGGGCGCGCGCCGCGGCCAGGTCACCCTCGCGGATCTCGTGCCACGCCAGGTTGTTCTCCGCCACCGCCATGTCGCGCAGGCGGCCGCAAAGGCGGGCGAGCTCGAGCGCCGCCTCGCCGTGGTCGCGGGCGCGGTCGTAGCCGTGGGTGGTCATCCACAGGGCGGCGAGCTGGGTGTGGGCGGTGAGCTGGCCGGCCACGTCCTCCAGCTCGGTGAACTCCACGAGGGCCGACTCCGCCGAGCCGATCTCCTCGGCGCCCGAGCCGTGTTCCAGCGCCAGCTGCGCCAGCCCGACCTTCGCCCACGCCCGGTTCGCCGGGTCGGCGTCCGCCGTACGCGGGTCGGCGAGCAACCGCCGCAACCACTGGCGCCCGGTCACGTCGCGACCGCGGAACCGCCACCATCGGGGCAAGCACGCGGCGAGGCGCAGAGCCGTGTGCGGATCCTCCTTGGCCGCGTACGTGAGGGCGGCGCCGAGGTCACCGGCCACGTCGTCGAGCCGGGCGGCCGCCTCGGCGAGATGCGCGCCCTTGAGGTCGCGGGCGATGCTCGTCGCCAGGTCGGCCATCACCTCGGCGTGTCGCCGGCGAGCCGCCGGCAGGTCCCCCTGGGCCGCCGCCTGCTCGCACGCGTAGTCGCCCACCACGTCGAGCAGGCGGAAGCGGAACGCCCGGGCGCCGCGGGCGTTGAGCAGGCCGAGCTCGAGGAACCGGTCGAGCAGGTGCACCACGTCGATCGCCGGGTTGCGGTCGACGATCTGCTCGGCGAGGTCGAGGGACCAGCGGTTGCGGAACGTCGCGAGCCGGTGCAGCGCCATCTGCTCCTCGCTGGAGAGCAGGCGGTAGCTCGCCGCGACGGCCTCCCGTACCGAGACGACGCCGATCTCGGCGCCCACCACGCCGCCGTCGGCCGGGCGGCCGGACAGGTCGAGCACGCGGTCGCCGTACCGATCCAGGATTTCCGCGACGGTGAGCACCCGGCCCCGGGCGGCCGCCAGCTCGAGGGCGATGGGCAGGCCGCCGAGGCGGCGGACCAGAGCCGCCACCGGGGCTACTTCGTCCGGCTCGACGGGCACGCCGCGAACCCGCGCGAGCCGGTCGAGGAAGAGGGCGACCGCCGGGTAGCCGGCCACGTCGGCCAGTGCCGTCCCGGCTTCCGCAGGCGGGGCCACCAGCGGCGCGACCGGCCACACCCGCTCCGCCGGCAGCCCGATGGGGTGCCGGCCGGTGGCCAGGAAGCGCAGCGTCGGGTGCTGGGCGAGCAGCCGGCCGAGCGCTTCGGTGAGTGCCTCCGGGGCGCGGTCCACCGCGTCGACGAGCAACAGCGCCGAGCGGCCCGCGAACCGGGGCGCGAGATCTGCGGGGCGGCCCACCCCGAAGACCGCCGCCACCCCGCCCAGCACCTCCCCGGTGGTGGACCCGTCGGTGACGACGATGCCGGCGACCCCGCCGGGATAGGCCGCTGCGACGCGGTGCGAGACGGCGAGCGCCAGGCTGGTCTTCCCGACCCCGGCGAGGCCGACCAGCGTGACGCCGCGCGCGCCGTCGCTCGCCGGTTGCGAGAGGCGGGCGGCAAGTTGCGCCACGTCCTCGTCGCGGCCGATCAGATCCCCGGCCGGTGGCAGGCGGACGTACCGCGGTGCCGGCGGCGACAGCGACGAATGGCCCCGGGCGGCTGCGAGGAACGCGAGGCGATCGGCTCCGGCGAGGCCCAGCGCCGCGGCGAGCAGTTCCGCCGTGGTGCGCTGGGGCCGGGACGCCCGGCCGCGTTCAAGGTCGCGCACGGTACGCACGCCGACCGCGGCGCGGGCCGCGAGTTCCTCCTGGGTCAGCTTCGCCCGCAGCCGGTAGCTGCGCAGCACGGCGTCGAATCCCGGACCTTCGTGGTCCGCCCCGTGATCGGACGTCATGAAGACGAACCTAGGCAGACACGATGATGAATGCCGAGTTCAGACGGCCGATTGTCGACTAACCGACGCATCCGCCGTCGGATTTGCCGCGGATCCTGCCTCGGCGTCCAAGATCTACAGTCCGAGCCTCCGAGCGATGATCATCCGCTGCACCTCGGAGGTGCCCTCGCCGATCTCGAGGATCTTGGCGTCGCGGTAGAACCGCCCGACCGCCGACTCGTTCATGAAGCCGTAGCCGCCGTGCACCTGGGTCGCGTACCGGGCGTTGTCCATCGCGGCCTCGCTCGCGTACAGCTTGGCGAGGGCGGCCTCGTGCTTGAAGTCCTCGCCGGCCAGCATCCGCGCCGCCGCCTCGTAGTAGCCCAGCCGCGCGTTGCGGGCGCGCATCTCCATGTCCGCGATCATGAACTGGACGGCCTGGTAGTTGCCGATCGGCTGGCCGAACGCCTGGCGGTCCTTGGCGTACTTGACCGACTCGTCGACGCAGCCCTGGGCCAGGCCGGTGGACAGGGCCGCGATGGCGATCCGTCCCTCGTCGAGGATCCGCAGGAACTGGGCGAAGCCGCGGCCGCGCTCGCCGAGCAGGTTCGCCGCCGGCACGCGTACGTCGTCGAAGGCCAGCTCGTGGGTGTCCGAGGCGCACCAGCCGACCTTGGAGTAGCCGGGTGCGACGGTGAAGCCGGGGGTGCCCGACGGGACGATGATCGTGGAAAGCTCCTTGGAGCCGTCCGGCCTCGTCCCCGTCACCGCCATGACCGTCACCAGGCTGGTGATGTCGGTGCCCGAGTTGGTGATGAAGGCCTTCGAGCCGTTGATGACCCATTCGCCCGTCGCCTCGTCGAGCACCGCGCGAGTGGTCGTTCCGGCTGCGTCCGAGCCCGTGCCCGGCTCGGTGAGACCGAAGGCCGCCAGGGCTTCGCCGCTGGTCAGCTGCGGAAGCCAGCGCGCCTTCTGCTCATCCGTACCGAAGCGGTAGATCGGCATGGCACCCAGCGAGACGCCCGCCTCCAGGGTGATCGCGACGCTGCTGTCGACCCGCGCCAGTTCCTCGAGGGCCAGGCAGAGGGCGAAGTAGTCGCCGCCCATGCCGCCGTGCTCCTCGGCGAAGGGCAGCCCGAACAGGCCCATCTTGCCCATCTGCCGGATGAGGTCGTACGGGAAGGTCTTGTGCTCATAGTGCTCGGCGATCACCGGCGCGACCTGCTCGCGGGCGAAGTCCCGCACACTGTCGCGCAGCGCCTCCTGCTCGTCACTGAGCCGGAAGTCGACCATGGCGTGTCCTTTCGGGACGAGTTCTAGACGGGAGTGACGCCGTGGCGTCGACGGGAGAAGGTGCGATCCTTGCCGCGGGCGGCGGTGAACCGGCGGACGAGCTCGCCGCGCAGGTCACCCGGCTCGACGATGGCGTCGATGACGAGCTCGCTGGCGAGGCGCAGGATGTCGATGTCGCGCTCGTACTCGGCGCGGCGCTCGGCGATGAAGGCGGCGCGGTCCTCCTCGGGCAGCGCCGCGATCTTGTTGGCGTAGACGGCGTTCACGGCCGCCTCCGCGCCCATCACCGCGATCTTGGCGGTGGGCAGGGCGATCGTGGCCTCCGGGTCGAAGCCCGGGCCGGCCATCGCGTACAGGCCGGCGCCGTACGCCTTGCGGACCACGACGCAGATCTTGGGTACGGTCGCCTCGGAGATCGCGGTGATCATCTTGGCGCCGTGCCGGATGATGCCCTGCTTCTCCACCGCCGAGCCGACCATGAAGCCGGGTACGTCGGAGAGGAACAGCAGCGGCACGTTGAAGGCGTCGCAGAGCTGCACGAACCGGCTCGCCTTGTCGGCGGAGTCGACGAAGAGCACGCCGCCCTTGAACATCGAGTTGTTGCCGACCACGCCGATGACCTGCCCGTCGAGCCGGGCGAACCCGATCGTGAGCTCCTTGGCCCAGAGCGCCTGGATCTCGAAGAACGAGCCCTGGTCGACGATCCCCTTGATGTAGCGGCGCATGTCGAACGCCTGCCGCTCACTCACCGGCACCAGCGCGCCGAGATCCACATTGGCCGGTTCGGCCGCCTCCGCCGCCGGCGGCTGCTGGGTGTAGTTCGCCGGCAGATACGACAGGTACGACCGGACGGCCTCGAGCGCCTCCTGCTCGGTCTTGCACAGGAAGTGGCCGACGCCGGACTCCGCGCAGTGCACCCGCGCGCCGCCCATCGCCTCGAGCGTCGTCTTCTCCCCGGTGACCATCTCGACCATGCGGTCGGAGCCCAGGTACATGCTGGCGTTGCCCTCGACCATCGCGACGACGTCACAGAAGGCGGGGATGTAGGCACCGCCCGCGGCGGACGGCCCGAAGAGCGCACAGACCTGCGGGATCGACCCCGATGCCCGCACCTGGTTGTGGAAGATCTTGCCGGCCCCACGCCGGCCCGGGAACAGGTCGACCTGGTCGGTGATGCGCGCCCCCGCGGAATCCACGAGATAGACCATCGGTACGCCGGTCGCGTACGCCCGCTCGATGATGCGAATGATCTTCTCGACCGTACGGGCGCCCCACGACCCCGCCTTCACGGTCGAGTCGTTGGCCATGACACACACCTCGCGCCCGTCGATCCGGGCGTTTCCGGTGATCACGCCATCTGCCGGCAGTCCCTCGGCCAGACTGTTGGCGTAGAGCCCGTCCTCGACGAACGAACCGTCGTCGACGAGCAGGGCGATCCGCTCGCGCGCGAAGAGCTTGCCCTTCGCGGCGTTGGCGGCGTGGTACTTCTCCGCACCGCCGGCGATCGCCCGCTTGCGCGCCTGCGCCAGCGCTTCCTCGTCGAATGCCACGTGGCCCCCTCGTTCCGTCCTGAACGATCGTTAGGCTAGCGCATTCCAGAGTCTGGGACCAGACGCGAACGGGAGCCCCCGCGAGGTGCGGGGACTCCCGTCCGATTTTGTTGCCCGGCGCTGTGGAGGAGCACCGGTTTTCTTTCCTGCATCGGCGCCTTACGGCGCCGCTCGGGTCACGCCCGGGACCGGCGTAACCCGGGCCTGCTGGCTGCTCGCCTTACTTGAGCAGCTTCTGCACGTCGAGGCCGCCCAGGTTCACGCCACCGGCGTTGCTCAGGTTCTGGGTGAGGCCGTCTACCGCGGTGCCCTCGGTGTTGCTCGCGGCGTGCGCGTGCGACTTGCGCGCGGGCTCGCCGTAGGTGTCGTCGCCGTCGCCCATCGCGCCGCCGTCGCCACCGACGTCGTCGCCAGTGTCGTCACCGGGGTAGCCGCCCTGGTCACCGCCGTTGTCGTCGCCGCCCTGGTCACCGCCGTTACCGGTGGTGCCGTTCGAGCAGGCCGCCGCCGCGTCCGCCGTGCCCAGGACCGCGAGCGCGTTGCCGCACACGTTGACCGGGATGGTGATCGGCGCCGCTACCTGGGTGCCGTTCAGCAGGCCGACGTTGCCGTCGCTGTCCTGCTTGATGCCGCCGCCCTTGCTCGCCGACTCGTTCGACGACGCGCCGGCCGCGTTCGCGACACCGAGCACGGCGGCCGCGTTGCCGGTCAGGTTGAGCGGGGCGTACACCGGCAGCGCGACCTGCGTGCCGTTGCCGACGCCGACGTTGCCCGAGCTGTCCTGCGCGATACCACCCTCGGTGGAGTGCCCGCCGTTCATGCACGCCGCCTGCGCGTTGGACAGGCCCAGGATGGCCAGCGAGTTGCCGCAGACGTTGACCGGAACGTTGATCGGCGCGGCGACCTGGGTGCCGTTGAGGGCGCCGACGTTGCCGCTCGAGTCCTGGTCGATCTTGCCGCTCTCGGTCTTGGCGCTCTCGGTCTTGTTGACGCCGGTGCCGGCCGCGTTGGCCACACCCAGCACGGAGACCGCGTTGCCCACGACGTTCACGGGCACGTCGATCGGCACGAGGATCTGCGTACCGTTCAGGACCCCCACGTTGCCGTGCGAGTTCTGGGTGTACTTGCCCTTCTTGCCGCTCTCGACCCAGTTGATGCCCTGGCCCGCGGCGTTCGACTCGCCGGCAACGCCGATCGAGTTGCCGACCACGTTCAGCGGCACGGCCACCTTGGTGAGCACCTGCGTGCCGTTGGCGACACCGACGTTGCCGGTGCTGCTCTGCGTGGCGTCGGCGTGCGCCATGCCGGGGGCGAACAGGAGGGCGCCCGCGGCCAGGACACCGACGCTCAGAGTCTTACGAACCCAAGTCTTCATGGAGAGAAGAAGCCTTTCACAATTGTCAGAAATGGTGAGTCGCGTATTCAATTGAATGGTGCTTCCGGGCGCAGCGGTGCCCTGGCTGTTTTACGGTTGCCCTGACCCCGCTAGTCGACGTGCGCCCATTCGTGGTTCGGCGCTTTCGCTGCGGTGCATGACGTCCCGGGCCCGGAAATGATTCGCCGCTTGTTCGCAAACGGTTCCAGGAATCGGGCCCTCGTCGCCCGGGCGCGCTGCGCCCGGCGGGGGCGTCACTAGTCAGGTGAGACGGTCGGTGCCTCGGCGTCGTGGCGCCGGACCTCGACATCGGTCGCGATCGGCAGCCGACGGCAGGCCGTCGTGCTGTCGGCGACCGCTGACGGAAGGACAGCCGCAGAGGGGCCACCGTCCGTCGCAGTTCCCGCCCCGGAGGCCGGGAACCCGTTCGCTGCCCCGAGGTCAACCCGCAGCGGCGCGGGTCCATCACCATCGGGTGTTTCGCGGACCGTCTCCGGCGCGGAGACGGCTCCCACCGGATGCCGCACGAGGTCCTGGATGAGGACCGGTGCGGACTTCTGCTCGTCCATGGCCACGTCCACGCTGGACGGACCCCGCGGAACTGCCGTACGCGCGACGGCGGGCTTCGTGGCGCCCGCGTCCGGCTCCGGACGGTCCTGCTGCGATGCCACCGGCTCCGGATCCGCCGCGTGCTGCGGCAGGTCGGTCGCCGGAACGGTCACCGGGACGAACGGCCGGGCGTTCACCGCATCGCCGGTAAGGCGAACTGGGGCGGTGATGTCCCGGATGACACGGTCGACGCCGCTCAGGGCGGGAACCGCGTCTTTCGTGCCGTGCGCGACCTCGCCGACCGTGTCCACGAGGCGCTTGGGGATCGTGCTCACCGTGCCGAGACCGGTGTGATGCCCGCCGGATTCCAACGGCTTGACGGCCGTCTTGAGGACCCGGCCGACCATCGGCGCATCTGCCTGAGCGCCGTGCACCACGGCGCCCAGAAGTGAGGCGCTTCCCCCGTCATAGCCGGCGGCCTGGGTGGCGGCTCCGAGGAGTCCGCCGGTCACCGGCTCGTGTTCCGCGGCGTGGGCGGCGGCTCCGGAGAGCAGCCAGGCCGCGCCGGCGATACCGCCGACGACCAGTGCGCGCAGACCCCAGCGGGGTCCGGGCCGGTTCCCCCGCCGCCGCTCCGCCCCCTGGCTGTGGGGCGGCATGAGCGCGGGGCCGGTGGACGAGACAACCGACGGACGGCGTGCCGGGCGCGGCTTGCGCTCGACCCCCCACCCCGTCATTGGTCCCGCCCCTCGTCGTCGACTCGTGACCAGCAGCCGAAATGATCGGCCACTCGGTATTGGTAACGAAGCGACACAGTCAGGGTCACGCGGACGAATGGAGAAAATCGATCGGACGTTTACCCCATCAGGCCGGGGAATGAGAAACCGAGATCACACCAATCTGGTACGGGGCCCGGCCCGAAGAACACCCGACGGGAGCGTGCGCCCGAGCAGCCCTTCCGCCATACCGGCGACCTCGATCAGCGATTCCAGGTCGATTCCGGTGTGGATTCCCATGTCCTCCAGCATGTGCACGAGCTCCTCGGTCGCGATGTTGCCGGAGGCGCCGGGCGCGTACGGGCACCCGCCGATCCCGCCCACGCTCGCGTCGAACTCGGTCACGCCGAGCTCCAGGGCGGTCAGGACGTTCGCCAGCCCCGTACCCCTGGTGTTGTGGAAGTGGAGCAGCTCCGGGCGTACCTCCGAAAGAAGGTCACGGACCCGGCGGGGGGTCGCCATGCCGGTGGTGTCGCCGAACGCGACGCGGTCCGCGCCGTCGGCGCGGACCCGGTCCACCATCGCCGCGACCCGCTTCGGATCGATGTCGCCCTCGAACGGACAGCCGAAGCTGGTGGCGACGATCACCTCGAGCGTGGCACCCGCGTCGTGAACCAGCGGAATCAGCGCGGCGATGTCGTCGAGCGACTCCTCGGTCGAGCGGTTCAGGTTCCTGCGGTTGTGCGTGTCGCTCGCGGAGACGACAACCTCGATCTCACCGAAGCCGGCCGCGATCGCCCGCTGGGCGCCGCGGCTGTTGGGGATCAGCGCCGAGTAGCGGATGTCCGGGTTGTGCCAGGCCCGTGCCCAGACCTCGTCGGCGTCGGCCATCTGCGGGATGGCCTTCGGGTGGACGAAGGAGACGGCCTCGATCCGCTTGACGCCGGTCCGGGACAGGGCGTCGATCAGGCGCACCTTGTCGTCGGTCGGGATGGGCTCCTCGTTCTGGAGCCCGTCGCGCGGGGCCACTTCCCGGATGGAAACCGCCGCAGTCATGGTCATCACTTCTTTCCCGCGCGCATGCGGCCGACGATGCCGGTGTCGTAGTCGCCGGAGAGGAACTCGTCGTTCTCCAGCAGCTCGGCGAAGAAGGGCAGGTTGTTCTTCGGCCCGGCGATCTCGAACCCGGCCACCGCGGCCCGCGCCCGGTCCAGCGCCTCCGCCCGGTCGGCCCCGACGACGATCAGCTTCGCCATCAGCGAGTCGTAGAAGGGCGTGACCGTGGTGCCGGCCGCGTACCCGGAATCCACCCGGACCCCGTCACCCGCCGGCTCGACCCAGGTGGCGACCTGACCGGGACCGGGCAGGAACCGCTTCGGGTCCTCGGCGTTGACCCGCAGCTCGATGGCGTGACCGGTCGTCGCCAGGTTGTCGACGTCGAAGGTGGGCGCCTCACCCGAGGCGATGCGCAGCTGCTGCTCGACCAGGTCGATGCCGTGGATCAGCTCGGTGATCGGGTGCTCCACCTGCAGGCGGGTGTTCATCTCCAGGAAGAAGAACTCGCCGGTGGCCGGGTCGAGCAGGCACTCGACCGTACCGGCGTTGCGGTAGCCGACCGCCTCCCCCGCCTTGACCGCGGCGGCGAGGAACCGCGCCCGCAGCTCCGGCCCGACGGCCGGGCTCGGCGCCTCCTCGACCAGCTTCTGGTTGCGGCGCTGCACCGAGCACTCCCGCTCGCTGAGGGCGATCACCCGGCCGTCCGCCAGGCCGAGGATCTGCACCTCGACGTGCCGAACCCGGGGGAAATAACGCTCGATGAGCACGGAGCCGTCGCCGAACATCCGCTCGGCGAAGGCGCGGACCTTGTCGTACTCGGTCCGCAGGCCGGCCTCGTCGTTCGCGACGGCCATCCCCATGCCGCCACCGCCCGCGGCCGCCTTGACCATCACCGGATAGCCGATCTCGGCGGCCGCCTCGATCGCGGCCTCCACGGTCGCCGCCGGGTCCTGCGTACCGGGCGCGACCGGCACGCCGGCAGCCGCCATCAGATTCCGAGCATTGATCTTGTCGCCCATCGCGGTGATCGCATCGGCGGAGGGTCCGACCCACACCAGGCCGTTGGCTTCGACGGTACGGGCGAAGTCGGCGTTCTCGCTCAGGAAGCCGTAGCCGGGGTGGATGGCCTGCGCACCGGTCGCCTTGGCCGCGGCGAGGATGGCCTCGGCGTTGCGGTAGCTCTGGGCGGGGTTCGCCGGTCCCACACACACCGCCTCGTCGGCCTCGGTGACGAACGGCATGCCCGCATCCGCCTCGGAGTGCACCGCGATCGACCGGATCCCCAGCCGCCTGGCCGTACGGATGATCCGGCGGGCGATCTCGCCCCGGTTGGCGATGAGCAGCGACTCGATCATTTCGCTCTTTCTCTTGGGTCTCGAAGGGGTGGCTCGAGACGGTGGTGGGTGAGCTGTGGGCGGGGTGGGCCCGGCTCAGTGGTGGTCTGGGTTCAGCATGCGCGCTTTCGCGGTCGGCCTCTGCACATGCGCCGTTCCCAGCCGCAGTCGCTCCGCGGGGCGCTTCGGCGTCTCGAACCTCTGCACGTGGGCCGTTCCCAGTCGGAGTCGTTCCGGTCGGCGCGTCTGCACATGCGGCACTGTCCCCGCGGCCTCTCCACGAGCGGTCCGTCGCAATCCAGCCCTAGCGGCCGCCAGGTGCCACGGTGCGCCTCGGTCGCGCCGGGTCGGCGGCGGGTGAGGCGTGGGCCGTGGCCGCACATGGGTCAGTGGCCGATCAGCGCGTGAACCGTGGCTTCACGCAGGAGGGCGGCCCGCCGGTGCCGGTCCACCTCGCCACCGAGGAAGGGGGTGGAGTTCATCAGGCCGAACGCCGAGTGGGCAAGCACCCGAGCCTCGCCGGCATCCAGCTCGGGACGCAGCGTGGACAGCACGCCGACCCACTCCTCGACGTACAGGCGCTGCAGCCGGCGGATCTGCCGCCGCGGCTCATCCGGCAGCCGGTCGAGCTCGTGCAGATGCAGGGCGATCACGGCGGGATTGGCCAGGGCGAACTCGACGTGGAACTCGATCAGGTCGGCGAGGGCGGCCCGCGCGTCCTCCGGGTGACGGGCGACGCGCTCCTTGCCCCCGTGCAGGAGGCCCTCGCTCACCGGGATGAGGGCGGCCACCAGCATGGCCTCCTTGCCGGCGAAGTGGTGGTACAGCGCCGGGCCGGTGACTCCGGCGGCCGAGCCGATGTCATCCATCGACACGCCGTGATATCCCCGGGCGGCGAAGAGCCCGACCGCGATCTCCAGGATCTCGTCCCGGCGCGAGCGCCGACGCGGAGCCGGCGGTCCGGGACGCTGCTGCTGATCTACCGTCGTCACCTCGCAACTCTAACCCGCTGTCAAGCCCAATACTTAACGGGCGTTCAGGTAATTGCGCAGGCCTTGCGGTCCCCACCATGGACCCGTCCGGGCGTAGCGACTCCAGATGTGACCGGGATGACATCGCCCCGGCGCCCGCCTCATCCCGGTGCCCCGCCACTGGTGGACCGGGGCGGAGTTCAGGTGTTCAGAGAGGCAGCCTGGTCGATGCGACGCCCCTCATCGGCCCACCAACGCCGCGAAGACGTCGCCGCCAGCACCGCCCCGAGGGTGTTGACCAGGACGTCGTCGATGCTCGACACCCGGCCGATGGCAAGCAACCATTGCAATGCCTCCACCGACGCGGACGTGGCCACGGCTGCCACAAGAACCCGCCGCAGGGACGCCATCGCCGCGAAGCGGATCGGCAGGAAGAACCCGAAGGCGGCGAGCACGAGAAGATTGCCACCGAGCTGGGCGATACCCGTGTCGGCGGTCCCGCTCAGCCAGGACGGAAGGTCGTGCAGCGGTACGAGATCCACGGACCGGGGCGCCTTCTGAGGCGTAAAAATCATGATCGCCCACGGCAGCGAACCGGCGACCAGGCCCACCTCCGCGGCGGCCTGACGCCGGGACCCGCTCCGGCACCGCCACCGGTACGCGGCGAAGCTCAGCACCGGCAGAAGAAGCGCGGCCAGCACGATCGTCGTGCCGTGATTCCGCCAGACCGCCCCCACAGCACCGCAATCTAGGCCGCCCTGGCAAGACCGCCTCGGATGCCGCTGGAGATCCGGATCGCCGCAGGCTTCCGGGCGCGCTGAGGGCCGGCGCTCGGGGTGCCTGGCGGTAACTGAAGGTCAGGACAGCCGCCGGGCTCCGATCCCTTGGCGATGGGCGCCCGCACCAGGTTGCCCCACTCGGTCCACGAGCCGTCGTAGTTGCGGACCTGCGGATAGCCCAGGAGGTGACGGAGCACGAACCACGTGTGACTCGACCGCTCGCCGATCCGGCAGTACGCGATGATGTCGTCCCCGGTCTCCAGCCCCAGCTCGTCCTCGTAGATCTTGGTGAGCTCGTCGGCCGCCTTGAACGTGCCGTCCTCGTTCGCCGCCGACTTCCACGGCTTGCTCACCGCGCCGGGGATGTGGCCGCCGCGGAGGGCCCCCTCCTGCGGGTACGCCTCCATGTGGGTGAGCTCGCCCGTGTACTCCTGCGGGGACCGGACGTCGACCAGGGGACGGCCGCTCGAGATGTGGCCCATGACCTGGTCGCGGAAGGCGCGGATCGAGCTGTCCTCGCGGGCCGGGACCGGGTACGTCGCGGGTGGGCGTACCGTTTTCTCCCGGGTTGTCTCGCGGCCCTCAGCCACCCACTTCTGCCGGCCGCCGTCGAGCAGCCGGAGGTCGCGGTGACCGAAGAGACTGAAGACCCAGAGCGCGTACGCCGCCCACCAGTTGAAGTTGTCGCCGTAGAACACGATCGTGTCGTCCCGGCCGATGCCCTTGGCCTCACACAGCGCCGCGAACTTCTCGGGGTCGAGGTAGTCGCGGGTGAGCTGGTCGTTCAGCTCGGTGTGCCAGTCGACCTTCACGGCGCCCGGGATGTGCCCGGTGTCGTAGAGCAGCACGTCTTCGTCCGACTCGACGACCACGAGGCCGGGGGTCTCGAGATTGGCGGCAAGCCACTCGGTGGTGACCAGCTTGTCGGGGTGGGCGTACGCCTGCAGGGACGGCGCCGGGTCGTTCGCAACGGACATGGCACTCACGCTATCGCGTCGACGGGGGCGAGTTCGGGGCGCTTCGCCGTGACCAGATCGCCGGACGAGGCGCCGGCCAGCCTCCGCTTGAGCCACGGCGCCAGGTGCTGCCCGGCCCAGCGCAGGTCGGCGCCGCGCGCCAGGAGCCACGGGGTGGGTGCCGGCGTCGGCGGCACGAGCAGCCAGTCCTCGTCGACGCCGACGCCGAGCGCGTTCAGCACGTGTCCGGCGACACGGCGGTGTCCGGCAGCCGACATGTGCAGGCGGTCGGCGCTCCACAACAGCGGATTGTGGAAGGCCCGGTCGGCGAACAGGTCGATCAAGTAGGCGCCGTGGCGCTCGGCGACCCGGCGGGTGCCGTCATTGAGGACCGCAGCGCGCGGGCCGACGATGCGTTGTCCGGGCAGGTGGGCGGTGACATCCGCGAACCGGAAGAGGATCACGTCGGCGCCGGTCTTACGGATCCGGCCGATCGCCGAGTCGATCCCGTCGACCAGCGAACCGACGTCGACCTTGCGGCGCAGCAGGTCGTTACCGCCGGCCGCGAAGCTGACCAGGCCGGGTCGCATCGCCAGCACCGGCTCGAGCTGTTCGTCGACGACCTGGTCCAGGAGCTTGCCACGGACGGCAAGGTTCGCGTACCCGAATTGGGGGCCGGCATCGACGGCGAGCCGGGTCGCGACCAGGTCGGCCCACCCGCGATAGGTGCCGTCGGGATAGGCGTCGTCCATGCCTTCGGTGAAGCTGTCCCCCATCGCCACGAAGTTCTTCCAGGCCACGGCCACCCCCCTGAACGTGTGCTCATGTGCTCGGACCCCGCCGAGTTTTGCACTGCCGGGCCGGGAACGGGACGTGACGATGGCGACACCCGAGGGCCCGGCGATAACCGGGTGTTTTCGTCGGACCCCCTCCCTAGGCTCACGGTCATGCTGATCCGAATGTCCACGATGCTGCTCAAGACCCTGCGTGAGGAGCCGGCGGACGCGGAGGTGCCGAGTCACCGGCTTCTCCTGCGCGCCGGATACATCCGTCGCGCGGCGCCGGGCGGATACACGTGGCTTCCGCTCGGCAAGCTCGTCCTCGACCAGGTGAGCCGGATCATCCGCGAGGAGATGGCAGCCATCGGCGGCCAGGAGGTCGCCTTCCCGGCACTGCTGCCCCGCGAGGCCTACGACATCAGCGGCCGCTGGACGGAATACGGCGACGACATCTTCACGCTCAAGGACCGCCGCGGCTCCGACCACCTGCTCGCGCCCACGCACGAGGAGATGTTCACGCTGCTCGTGCAGGACATGACGAGCTCCTACCGCGACTTCCCGCTGATCCTCTTCCAGGTCCAGACGAAATTCCGCGACGAGGCGCGTCCCCGGGCCGGGCTGCTGCGGGGGCGCGAGTTCCTCATGAAGGACGCCTACTCGTTCGACCTCTCCGATCAAGGGCTGATCGAGGCGTACGGGAAACATCGCGCGGCCTATCAACGCATCTTCGAGCGGCTGGGCCTGGAGCACACCATCGTGGCAGCCATGTCGGGCGCGATGGGCGGCTCGGCTTCGGAGGAGTTCCTGGCCGCGGCGGACGTGGGAGAGGACACATTCGTCGGCTGCACGACATGTGACTACGCGGCGAACACCGAGGCCGTCGTCACCGTGGCGCCCGCAGCCGACACCCGCGAACACGGGCCGCTGACGGTGCACGACACCCCGGAGACTCCGACGATCGGATCCCTGGTCGACCTGGCCAACGCCCGCGCCCTCGAGGGCCGGACGGACTGGACGGCGGCCGACACGCTGAAGAACGTGGTGGTCACGGTCCACCACCCCGGCAAGGACGATGAGCTGCTGGTCATCGGCGTGCCCGGCGACCGCGAGGTGGACCTGAAGCGGCTCGACGCCGTGTTGAGCCCGGCCAGGGCGACGATGTTCGACGACTTCCCGTCGCGCCCCGACCTGGTCCGCGGCTACATCGGCCCCCAGGGCATCAAGGTGCGCTACCTCGCCGATCCTCGCGTGGCGCCCGGCACCGCCTGGCTGACCGGCGCGAACGAGGCGGGCAAGCACGCCACCTCGGTGGTGGCCGGCCGCGACTTCACCCCCGACGGCACCATCGAGGCGGCCGAGGTTCGCGCCGGCGACCCCTGCCCCCGATGCGGCGACGGCGAGCTCACCATGCGCCGCGGCATCGAGATCGCCCATATCTTCCAGCTCGGCCGCCGCTACACCGACGTGTTCAAGGTCGACGTGCTCGGCGCGGACGGCAAACCCGTACGCCCGACCATGGGTTCATATGGAATCGGCGTCTCCCGGGCCGTCGCGTCCATCGCCGAGCAGCACCACGACGAGCGCGGCATCATCTGGCCCGACGAGGTGGCCCCGGCCGACGTCCACGTCATCGGCGCGGGCAAGGACGGCCAGCTCCAGACGGCCCTGACCCTCGCGGCGGAGCTCGAGAAGGCGGGACTGCGGGTGCTAGTGGACGACCGCCCGCAGCTGTCCCCCGGCGTGAAATTCACCGACGCCGAGCTGATCGGCATCCCCCGCTGCGTCGTGGTCGGCCGCCGTCTGTCCGAGGGGTACGCGGAGGTGCGCGACCGGCGTACGGGTGACCGCCGCGACGTGCTCCTCACGGAGGTGGCAGATGCCCTTCTGGGGTGACCGGCTCCTTGTGGCGGCGCAGCCGCTTCTGGAGTGAACGCCACGAGCCGCTGGCGGTGGCCCGGCTCTTCCGGGGTGAACGCCACCACGTGCTCCTCACTGCCGTTACCCGGGCGCTTCTGGAGTGGACGCCACGATCTGTTCCTCGTGGCGTTCGCCCGGGGCCCTTCTTGGGTGACGCCACCACCTGCTCCCCGTGGCGTTGACCCTTGCGCTTCTAGAGGTGACGCCGCCACGTTCTCCTCATGGCGGCGACCCGTGCGCTTCTGGGGTGAAACCCTGATGGCCCCGCCCGGGCGTCCAGGGTGTAATCGGTGATACGGCCGGGTACCCGCCTGCATGACGGGCGGGCATGAACGCGGGGAGGTACGGCATGGCTAGGACGGCAGTGGCGGACGTGATGACCAGGAAGGTCGTGTACCTGCCGGGCGACACCATGCTCGACGAAGCCGCACAGGTGATGCGCGACCAGGCCATCGGCGACGTGGTGGTGACCACCGGCCCGACGATGACCGGCGTGGTGACCGACCGCGACATCGTGGTCCGGGCAATCGCGGAAGGCCTCGCTCCACAGACCACGACGCTCGGGTCGATCGCCTCGCTGGAGCTGATCATGGTGGAGCAGTCAGCCACTGTGGAGGACGCTATCCAGGCGATGCGTGAACGAGGCGTCCGCCGGTTGTTGGTGTGCGACGCCGATCGGAAGGTGGTCGGCATCGTCAGCCTCAGCGATCTGGCTGTGCTTCCGACCTCGGCTCCCGCCTGACCGGCACCTGCCTTTTCGGCCTCCGGCCGGTCAGTGCGCAGGCGGCGGACGTCCCGTCGTGGCCGTCGTATACCTCGGCGGCCGGCAGTCGCCACTGCCTGACCGCCACCTGTCCTCGGCGCTAGCCGATCTTCCGGCGGTGGCAAGTCGCGCCTGGCGTAACCGCCACCGCCCTCGCCCCGGCTCGGTTCCCCGGCCGCCGGAAGTCTGCCGCCCGACCGGACCGCCTCCTCGGCCGGCCACGGAACCAGTCGCCCTGCGCTGATCTACCTCCCGACTCTGACCGTCG
Organism: Actinoplanes sp. NPDC051475; assembly: GCF_040689425.1. Taxonomy (NCBI): domain Bacteria; kingdom Bacillati; phylum Actinomycetota; class Actinomycetes; order Micromonosporales; family Micromonosporaceae; genus Actinoplanes; species Actinoplanes sp. NPDC051475. The sequence continues at coordinate 170,750 of NZ_JBFAZZ010000008.1, read as the reverse complement.
CCGACACGTGGGCGCGGCTGAAGAGCATCGGCGGTACGCCACCGCATCGCCCGTGCGCAACCCGCGATCTTCCGCGACCGCACATCCGGTAGCCGCGACGTGGAGTCGCGGGACGGGGGCGTCCCGCACCATGACCGGCCTCTACCGGCCCGCTCTCGGCACGGCCGGCCTCACGTACCCCCAGTTCGTCGCCGTTCCCGGGTCCAGGGGCTCGCCGGTAACCGGCGGGAGTGGTCATCGACGACGTAGGGTCGCCATTGTGAGCGACATGCCCCCGAAGCTGGCCGAGATCGTCGATGAGTTCGCCTCCGCGCCTCGTGAAGTCGTGCTGGAGATGCTGCTCGAGTTCGCCGACGCCGTGCCGCAGTTGCCCGATGAACTCAAGGGGCACGAGGGGATGGAGCAGGTGCCCGAGTGTCAGACGCAGTTCTTCCTGCGCGCTGAGGTGCAGCCCGACGACACCGTGAAGACCTGGTTCGACTGCCCGCTCGAGGCACCCACCACGCGCGCGTTCGCCGGCATCCTGTCGGAAGGGCTGGAGGGCGCGACGGCGCAGGAGATCGTCACCGTGCCCGACGACCTGTACAGCCGGATGGGACTGGCGACGGCGATCAGCCCCCTGCGCATCCGGGGCGGTACGGCCATCCTCGCCCGACTGAAGCGCCAGATCCGCGAGCAGGAGGACGCCCGGGCGTGAACATCGAAGTGTGGTCCGACGTGATCTGCCCCTGGTGCTACATCGGCAAGCACCGGCTGGAGTCAGCCCTACAAGGATTCGGGGGCGACGTAACACTGACGTTCCGCGCCTACCAGCTGGATCCTTCGCCGGTCCCGCAGCCACTGCCGATCAAGCAGGCCTTGGCGGCGAAGTTCGGCGGCCCGCAGCAGGCCGAGCAGATGTTCACCCACGTCAGCGCAGTGGCCGCCGGTGACGGGCTGATCTTGGACTTCGACCGAGCGGTACTCGCGAACACCTTCAACGCACACCGGTTGATCGCCTGGGCGGCCGGCCAGGATCTTCAGCTGATGATGATCGAGACGCTGCAGCGAGCCCACTTCGCCGAGGGCATCGACCTCGGCTCCCACGCCGCTCTGGCCAGGCTCGCCGGATCCGTCGGACTGGATGAGCAGGCGGCCCTGACCCACCTCGAGTCACCGGCCGGCACCGACGCAGTGAACGCCGATCTGGTGGAGGCCCGAGAGCTCGGCATCACAAGCGTCCCCACCTTCGTCATCGACCGCAAGTACGTAGTCCAAGGCGCCCAGGAGACCTCGGTCCTGCGCTCAGCCCTCGACGAAATCGCCCGCCGCGAGGCAGTCGAGGCGTCTTAGTGATGTTCCACGTGAAACCACATCGGCGTCAGCGAAGTCGCACTGCGCCAAGCCCTCCCGTGATCCGCACCTGAGGGTTCTTCTGCGCCGGGTACCGGGACGACGAAGAGGCCGGACTGGGCCGGCCGCGCTCAGGAGCCCCTGTGACGATGCGCCATCGCAGCGTCGAGCAGCCCGGTGAAGTCCTGCCCCCGGTCTTCGGAAGCAGCCGCCGGGGAGACGCGGAACGAAGGAGCCCTCACGCCCCTACGGGCAGCTCCCTGCGCATAGCAATCCGCTCGACCGGATCCAGACCGTGCCGAGCCTCCAGGGCCATCAACCGAGCCAGCTCCGGCCCCAACTCCCCGTGCGTCAGCTCAACGAAGCCCAATCGCACGTAGTACGGCCCGTTCCACGGCACACCCCGGAAGGTGGTCAACGTCAGCGCAGCCAGACCACGACCAGCCGCCCACCGACCCACGAAGTCGATCAGCTGACGCCCCAGCCCTCGCCGCCCGTACGCGGGATCGACGCTGAGCTGCTCGATGTGAGCAAGCCCGTCGACCACCTCCACCAACACGAAAGCGACCGGCGCCCCGTCATCGTCGGCAACGACCCAACTCCGCCCGCCATGCACGAACCGCGCAAGCACCGCAGCCGGCGGCACGGGATGCGTAGCAATGTCAGGCATCCCCACCTCGTGGAAGAGCGCCCCGGCCCGAACCTCGATCGCCCGGATGGCCTCAAGGTCGTCGACCCGCGTCGCCCGAATTTCCACCAGCAGAGCGAACCAGCCGGCCCCACGGGCGTCCAGCCATTAACCCCGGCGACCTAGGCCCCGCCCCACCCATCCAGCTGAGTTAACCCGATTGCACGCCACAAGCCAGCCCGACCGGCAGGCGGCCACTGCCACGGGGGCGGGCACGGGGACGGGGACGAGGACGCGCACCGGGACGGGTACCGGGCACGGGCACCGGGCAGCGAGCGCGAGCAGCGAACAACGGCACGGCCGCGGGCAACAAGCGCGAGCAAGAGCAGGCCGCAGGCCGCAGGCCAACGCCAACGTGCTCCAGGCCGCCAAAAGGCACCGGCCAATGACACCCAACCAGCCCCGGCTCGCCAGGGCTCCCATCGACCTTCACCGCCGCAGGCCGGGTCCTCGTCGCCCACGCCGAGACAGTCCTGGGCGCGCTCGGACGCACGACGGCAGCGCTCACGGCAGTGTCCGCCCAGTTGACCGACCCGCTACGCCCCACCGATCACCGCCTCACCGACTAGACCTCCCGAGCCAGCCCCTCGATCACCTCAGCCCCAGGAAGCGCCCCCAACGCCGGCCCAGCGATAGCGATCTTGCTGTGCCGCACCCCCGACCCGATGATCACGTGCGGCGTAGCCACCACCCGGGCGTCGACCAGCACCGGCCAGTCCTTCGGAAGCCCGATGGGCGTGATCCCGCCGTACTCCATGCCCGTCAGCCGGACCGCCTCCTCAGTCGGGGCGAAGCTGGCCTTGCGGACGTCCAGATACCTCCGCACGCTGCCGTTGACATCCGCCCGAGTGGTGGCCAGCACGACGCACGCCGCGTACCGGGTCACTCCGCCCCTCTTGCCGGCCACGATCACGCAGTTGGCCGACTCGCCGAGCTTCACGTCGTAGGCCTCGCAGAAGGCCGCGGTGTCCGCCAGGTCCGCACTGATCGGCGCGACCAGCAGCTGGTCGCCGTCGATAGGCGCCTCGGCGGGCCACACTTCGAGCGCCGCAGCGACGGGAGCGGCGAGCAGGTCGAGCCGGGAGATCGCGGGTTCGAGCTTCAGGGTTCCGATCACGTTCGTCATCCTCCCCCGATTCTCGCGGCCTAACCACCAGGGTCACCCGCCCCGAAAGCTGGGGTGCAACGCAAGGCGACATGGGTGCGAACCACAGAAGCTACTTGCGGTTATCCCCACGCAAGCAACGATCATGAAACCGCCGAGTCGCTCAGCCATGCCGCGATCTTGCCGACTGTCAGGGGATGTGAGGGAGAGACGCGGCGCGAGGGTCGGAACCGTCAGCGGCCTCGCCCTGCTCACCGGCGGAACCGCGGTTGCGGCCGTCACCCACGGCGCCTCGTCGATCTTCCCCACGATCATGCTGGGACTGCTCGCCGCCGGCCTCGGCCACGCCCTCGGGACCGAAATCCAGCGCCAGGCACGCCGCGGCACCGCCGGGTGGGCCGCCGCGGACACGATCAACGCCGCCCTCCTGACGGCCTGGACCGCGGGCGCGATGATCATGACCCTCCTGCCCGCAACCCCACTTCCGGTCCGAGCCGTCGGGCTCCTTCTCTCTTTCGGGTACGCCCTCAGCAGCGCCTACTTCATCACGGAACGCCACCGCACTCTGGTCCACGCCTCCGCCTCGGAGAAGGCCGGGGCTGGTCACCACACCGCGAGCACCGAGGACTCCACAGGCCACGAGCAGTCACAAAGCGCTGAAGCCACCAAACACGCCCCGACGCCACCGAGCGCCCCGGACGTTTCCATGGAGTCCGCGTCAGCTCCGGCCCCGCCGATCGCCCCGGCCCCTTCGCTGGCGTCCGCGACAGCATCGGCCCCACCGATCGCCTCGGCCCATTCCTTGGAGTCCGAGACAGCACCGGCCCCGCCGATCGCCCCGGTCCACTGCCCGGAGTCCGTGATAGCACCGGCCCACACCGCGGCCCCCGCGATCCCCCCGGACTCCGCGATCGATTCCGTTCCGGCGGAACCCGTCAACTGAGGCGCGGCCCGATCACTCGAGCCGCAAGGCGACGATCATCGGCGGTATAGGCACCAGCCCTTCATCCCCTGGCACCACATCGGGCACCGGTACCCAGTCGAGCCCGATCGGTTCCGGCCCGGTCACATGCGGCCCCAACTGCGGCTGGTCGTCCCCGACGGTGCACACGAACACCGACGTCATCCCCGATGGGTACGGCATGTCATGCAGGTACCGCGCCTCCTTGACGACCAGGCCGACCTCCTCCAGCACCTCACGGCGTACCGCATCCTCCGCCGTCTCGCCGGGGTCGATCCCGCCCCCGGGCAGCGTCCACCACTCCCGGCCCCCGTCGCGCCGGCTCCGCTCGTGCACCATCAGCACCCGGCCGTCCCGGATGATGATGGCAGCAGCTCGTCTCCGTCCACTCACGAGTGAAGGCTACTCACGACGGGATTACCACCAGGCAAGCGGACGGGCACGCACCCGCGAACGATCCAGCTCCCGATTTCTGTCAGACCCCCACCCTACGGTCTCCCCATGACCGGAAACCGCACCCAGCCGCCGCCGGCATCCCTGTCCTCGGACCGCACGGGACCGCCGATACCCAGGTCGCGACCTGGGCTTTCACGGCGACGTCGGATCCGGGCGCCGACCGCTCGGCAGGCCTGCGAGCAGCGGCCGCCGCTGCTCAAATCGCTGGTAGTCCGGACCGCGCTCTCCTAGGTTGGACGGAATGCGCTATCGCTCTTCCGACGAGGACAGCGCCCGCTGGGACGGATTCCCGTTCCGCGAGGGCGACATCATCATCAGCACGAGATCGAAGAGCGGCACCACGTGGATGCAGATGATCTGCGCGCTGCTCGTGTTCCGAAGTCCCGATCTGCCAGCCTCACTGTCGGAGCTGTCGCCGTGGGTCGACTGGCTGATAGTCCCGCGCGACGAGGTGTTGGCCCGCCTGGAGGCTCAACCGCACCGCCGCTTCATCAAGACCCACACCCCGCTCGACGGCATCCCACTGGATCCGCGAGCCACGTACGTCGTGGTGGCCCGGCACCCCCTCGACATGGCGGTCTCCCTCTTCCACCACGTCGACAACCTCAACAGAGAGCGAATGGCCGAGCTCCTCGGCGGCCCTGCCCCGGCGGCCCCGAGTGCCCCGCCGCGGTCGATCCACGACTCGTTGGTCACCTGGATCAACCGGGAGGTGGCACCGGCTGAAGCCATGGATTCTCTACCCGGCGTCATGTGGCACCTCACGGACGCCTGGCAACGCCGCCACGAGCCGAACGTGGTCCTGATCCACTACGCCGACCTGGTGGACGACCTCAACGGCGAAATGCGCAGCCTCGCGGCAAAGCTCGGCATCGACGTACCGGAAGAGCAATGGCCCCTCCTGGTAGACGCGGCCGGCTTCGCCCAGATGCGCGCCCGCGCGGCCCAGCTGGCACCCGACCCCGTCGGCATCCTCAAGGACCGCAACGCCTTCTTCCACCGCGGCGGGTCGGGAGCGGGCCGCGAACTGCTGACGGACGAGGAGTTCACCCAGTACGAGAAGCGAGCGGCTCAGTTAGCGCCGAACGACCTCCTGGCTTGGCTGCACCGATGAGCCGCACCTGCTGCGAGCGGCCGAGCCAACCACCTCGCCGGACGGCGGCCGATCGCCTGAGAGCGACGGCGAAGCCCACCGGGCAACCATCTCGCTGGACGTCAGCTGATGCTGCGAGCAGCCGGGCCGACCGGGCAACTACCTCGACCGCTCTCCAGGCGCCCCGCGCCGCCCCGGCAGTCCCGCGCGCGAGTCGCGGACGCGCTGGCTGCCGGCCGCCGGCCGCCGACCACTGACCGGCCGACCGGCTGGCGGCCGGCGGCCGGCGGCCGGCGGCCATGGTCTGTCCATGCGTGGCTCTGCCGCAACGACCCTCAGACCGTCCGCAGAACCCGCTCGAAGACTTCGGGCCGCATCGGACGCGCACGATCCTGGCGGCTCTGCACAAAGGCCGCCAACACCTGACGGCGCTCGTCCTCGGCCAGGATCCCGGCGAACGGAGAATTCTCTCTCAGCTCGATCGCGTACTCGGCGGACGAAGTCAGCGCCTCCAGCACCGCCTCCACGCCCTCGTCGAGGACGGCGTCCCAGCGGTCCAGCCATTCCCAGGAGCGACCCTCGGGGTGCATCCGCCGGAGCCGCCGCAGATTGATCTGGACGGCCGCCATGAGCGCCCGCGGGTCTCGCACCATCTTCCCGGCCACCGCCCGGTGGAGCCACAGGACCTTCAGCTGTTCCCGGCTCATTCCCGGCCGCATCAGGGCCTCGACGTCACAACGACGCATCCGCCGTTGACCGCCGATCGTCACGTACGGCAGCAGCCCTCGAAGGCACAGGTCGACCACGTGCGCCCGCGACGACCGCAGCAGCACCGCTGCCTCACCGGTCGTCACCCACCCTCGAGCGCGCATAGTCACACGTGGATATTTACTCCTGCCTGGCGCGGGATGCAACAACCGAACGGTTAATGGCTCTTTCAGCGCGGGTGCATCGGCCAGACTGCCGGCCCTTGCGGACTCGCGGCGAACCGGCCTGACGACGGTCAGATCGAGCGGCCCAGCAGGGCCGGGCGCTCAAGACGAAATACTCGGCGGCAAACCAGGCCGCATGTGAGCACAAGGCAGGTGACAACACCTCGGCAACACCAGGCCGGCAACGAGCGGCACGTCAGCTCGAGGCCTGCAGCGGTCCGGCGGGTCAGCACAAGCCCGGCAGGGGCCAGGCGGCAGGGTCAGCATTTATCGGGGCGCAACATCAGCCCATGACCGGCGCCGCCCACCTCATCGCGAACAGTCACGGGCGGCACGTCAGCGCGCATCCGCCAACGACAAACCTGGCTCCACGCCGCGCTACTTACGCTGCCGTACGGCATAGATCAACAGGCCGGCTACGACAATGACCACGGAGATCGCGCACAGCAGGGCCATGATGTGCCACGGCTTGATAGCTCCCATCCGCGGACCCTAACAAGGGGCGGATCTTGAAACCAGCCGCAAGGAGATCGAGTGGAGCCCAGGGGACTTGAACCCCTAACCCCCGCCTTGCAAAGGCGGTGCTCTGCCAGTTGAGCTAGGGCCCCCGGAACTACGGGGCTCAGCGCAGGTCGGGCGCCGTGGTGGCCTCGTGCCAGAGGGCGCGCTCGTCGCTGGAGGCCTTGACCCTCTTGACCACCAGGGCGGCCGCGCCGACGATGCCGGCGACGATCAGGAGCTTCTTCAGCATGGCCGGGTCCCCTTTGATCTGCGGCGGAGGACGTGCAGGGTGGGGCTAGCTGGAATCGAACCAGCGACCTCAGAGTTATCAGCTCTGCGCTCTAACCGACTGAGCTATAGCCCCGTGACAGCGACACGAAGGTTACCGCACCCGGCTCGGCTCGCTCAAATCGGGGGGCCGCTCGCCGAGTCGCGCCGGGAGCGCGGCAACCGCCGGCCGGAGGCCGGCTGGCAAGCCATTCCAGCCCGTAACTCCACCGGCGCCGGCGAAGTAACGGCGGGATGAGGGCGACACCCGCCACGGCGGAGACCCCTACCCGGCCGGCCGAGGCCCGGGCCGTGTCAGCCCAGCCCTAAGCCGCCCCGAGGGGACGGAGAAACCAGTGAGCTCGACCGCGCGAAAGGGCCGGTGACGACGACAAGCCGCCCCGAGGGACAGCTTGTCGTCGAGCGGCTTACGTCAGTCCCGCTCGGCGAGCGTCAGCTCCACGCCGCCGACCAGGTCTGCGCACACGTTGTAGATGAACGCACCCAGCGTGGCCAGCGCGGTGAAGAGCACTACGTTCACCGCGCCGATCAGCATGGATGTGCCGATGACGCCCCAGGCTGTGATGCGGAAGCCGGCGTCGGCCGAGTTCGTGCCACCGCTGGCGTTCACGAGGCTCTGCAGGCTCGTGTTCACCTCGGTCCACACGCCCATGGCGTCGAGGGCCAGGTAGAGCACCGAGGTGGCCACGACCACCACGATGAACAGGACCACGGAGACGGCGAAGGCGAACTTCATCACGGACCAGGGGTCGATCCGTTTGAGGTTCAGGCGGGCCCGGCGGGGGCCTCGTGCGGCTGCCGAGGACACGGTCGAGCGGGCCGACCGTACGGCCTCGGACACCCTGGCGGCGCCCACCGCTGCCGAGCCGCTGGCGGCCGCGCCACCGGACGGGGGCTTGGGCGCCGTGCCGGGCCGCTGCGGGACCGTGCCGGGCTTGGACGGGGGCGGGGTGACCGTCGTACGACCGGCCTGGGCCGAGGGTGCCGGAGCAGCGGCGCTCTTGCCCTTGGTGACGATCGGCACAGTGGCCGAGCCCTTCGCCACCGCGGGGCCGCCCGGGCGTTTGCCGTCGGACTGGCCGTCGCTGTCGGCACCCGGTTCACCGGGCGGCGGGGCCATGCCCGGCGCACGGGTGAACTTCGGCGGGGACGGGGCATCCGCGGCGGGGACCGCCGCGCGGCCAGCGGCCTCGCGCCCCTTCGATGCGGCGCCGTCCTTCTTCGGCTCCCCATCGACGGGAGTCGACGAGCCCCCCGGGCCTCCCGACTTCGCCTGTGTCTCCGGCATCAACTAGTCCTGTTCGTCAGGCTCGTCGGCATTACGAGCAAGCGCCACGATGGTTACACCTTCTGGGAGGTCCATGAGCTTGACCCCCATTGTGTTCCGATCCCGCGTGCGCCGTACAGGCTTCACGGGAGTCCGGATGACACCACCATTGCTGGTGATGGCAAACAGTTCATCCTCCGGGCTGATCACGAGCGCTCCGACCAGGCCACCACGACGCTCCGTGATCTTCGCGGTCAGCACGCCCTTGCCACCCCGTCCCTGCACGGGATACTCCTCGATCGGCGTCCGCTTGGCATACCCGCCGTTGGTGGCGACCAAAACGTCCATGCCCTCCTGGACCACCTCCATCGCGAGCAGCTCGTCGGCGTCGCCGAAGCGCATGCCGATCACACCGGAGGTCGCCCTTCCCATCGGCCGCAGCGCCTCGTCGGTCGCGTTGAACCGGATGGCCTGGGCCCTCTTCGAGACCAGGAGCAGGTCGTTCTCCGGCGCTGCCAGCGTGGCGCCTACCAACTCGTCATCCTCCCGCAGGTTGATGGCGATGATGCCACCGCTGCGGTTGGAGTCAAATTCGGTGAGGCGGGTCTTCTTCACGAGGCCATTCTTGGTGGCGAGCACAAGGTACGGCGCGACCTCGTAGTTCGGGATCTGGATGACCTGCGCGATGTGCTCGTCCGGCTGAAAGGCGAGCAGGTTGGCGACGTGCTGGCCCTTCGCGACCCGGTTGGCCTCCGGCAGCTCGTACGCCTTGGCGCGGTAGACCCGGCCCTTGTTCGTGAAGAACAGGATCCACGAGTGCGTCGAGATGACGAAGAAGTGGCTGACGATGTCGTCCTGACGCAGGGATGCGCCGCTCACGCCCTTGCCGCCGCGCTTCTGCGAGCGGTACAGGTCGACCTTCGTGCGCTTCGCGTACCCGGTGCGTGTGATGGTTACCACAACGTCCTCGCGCGCGATGAGGTCCTCCATCGAGACCTCGCCGTCGAACGGGATGATCTGGGTCTTTCGGTCGTCGCCGAAGCGGTTGACGATCTCGGCCAGCTCCTCGGACACGATCGCCCGCTGCCGCTCCGGCTTGGCGAGGATGTCCTTGAGGTCGGCGATCTCGACCTCGATGCTGGCGAGCTCGTCGATGATCTTCTGCCGCTCGAGGGCCGCAAGGCGCCGCAGCTGCATGTCGAGGATCGCCTGGGACTGCACCTGGTCGATGTCGAGCAGCTGGATCAGGCCCTGCCGGGCGTCCTCGACGGTCGGCGAGCGGCGGATCAGGGCGATGACCTCGTCGAGCGCGTCGAGGGCCTTGACCAGGCCGCGCAGGATGTGCGCGCGCTCCTCGGCCTTGCGTAGGCGGAACGCGGTCCGCCTGCGGATGACCTCGATCTGGTGATCGACGTAGTAGCGGATGAACTGCGCCAGGTTCAGCGTGCGGGGCACGCCGTCGACCAGCGCCAGCATGTTCGCGCCGAACGTCTCCTGCAGCTGGGTGTGCTTGTAGAGGTTGTTCAGCACGACCTTCGCGACCGCGTCGCGCTTCAGGACCAGGATCAATCGCATTCCGGTACGCCCGGACGACTCGTCCCGGATGTCCGCGATGCCGGTGAGCTTGCCCTCCTTGACGAGCTCGGCGACGCGCTCGGCCAGGTTGTCGGGGTTCACCTGGTACGGCAGCTCGGTGACCACGAGGCAGGGCCGCCCACGGGCGTCCTCCTCGACCTCGACCACCGCGCGCATCCGGATGGAGCCACGACCGGTGCGGTACGCGTCCTGGATCGCCTGCTGCCCGACGATCAGTCCCCGGGTGGGGAAGTCGGGTCCCTTGACGATCTCCAGAACCGCCTCGAGGGTGGTGGCCTCGTCCGCCTCGGGGTTGTCGAGGTACCACTGCACGGCCCCCGCGATCTCGCGCAGGTTGTGCGGCGGGATCTTGGTGGCCATACCGACGGCGATGCCCTCGGAGCCGTTGACGAGCAGGTTGGGAAACCGCGCCGGCAGGATCGTGGGTTCCTTGGTCCGGCCGTCGTAGTTGTCCTGCATGTCGACGGTGTCCTCGTCGATGTCCCGCAGCATCTCCATGGCGAGCGGCGAGAGCTTCGACTCGGTGTACCGCATGGCCGCCGGCGGGTCGTTACCCGGCGAACCGAAGTTGCCGTTGCCGTCGATCAGCGGGTAGCGCAGCGACCACGGCTGGCCCATCCGGACCAGGGCGTCGTAGATCGAGGAGTCACCGTGCGGGTGGTAGTTACCCATGACGTCGCCGACGACGCGCGCGCACTTGACGTAGCCGCGGTCGGGGCGGAAGCCGGCGTCGTACATCGCGTAGAGGATCTTGCGGTGCACCGGCTTGAGGCCGTCGCGGACGTCCGGCAGCGCGCGGCCGACGATCACGCTCATCGCGTAGTCGAGGTACGACCGCTGCATCTCGACTTCGAGGCCGACCGGCTCGACGCGCTGGCCCACGCCGCCGCCGGTGGCGTCCTGCGGCTCCTCGGCGGGGATCTCGGGAGTATCCGTCACAGTTAACCCTTACTTACGGTCGAACCCGACAAACGGGCTCGAGCTACGCATTTCGCTGTGGATAACGCTGTGGAAAGCAGTGGAACGCTGTGCATAACCCGAGGTGAGCGGGGCCGCGGGGCACCGCTCACCCGCGGATCAGATGTCCAGGAAGCGCACGTCCTTGGCGTTGCGCTGGATGAACGAGCGGCGGGCCTCCACGTCCTCACCCATGAGGACGCTGAACAGCTCGTCCGCCGTGGCGGCGTCGTCGAGGGTCACCTGGCGCAGCGTTCGGGTGGCCGGGTCCATCGTCGTGTCCCACAGCTCGTGGAAGTTCATCTCGCCGAGACCCTTGAACCGCTGGATGTCGTCCGGCTTGGCGTTCGCCTTCTTCTGCTGACGCAGCGCGATCAGGCCGTCACGCTCGCGGTCGGAGTACGCGTACTGCGCGTCGTCGCCGCGCTTGTTCCACTTGATCTTGTAGAGCGGCGGAGCGGCGAGGTAGACGTGGCCCTGCTCGACCAGCGGCCGCATGAAGCGGAACAGCAGGGTCAGCAGCAGCGTCTGGATGTGCTGCCCGTCGACGTCGGCGTCCGCCATCAGCACGATCTTGTGGTAGCGCAGCTTGGCGATGTCGAAGTCGTCGTGGATGCCGGTGCCCAGCGCCGTGATCAGCGCCTGGACCTCGTTGTTCTTCAGCACCCGGTCGATGCGGGCCTTCTCCACGTTGAGGATCTTGCCGCGGATCGGCAGGATCGCCTGGATCTGGCTGTCGCGGCCCTGCTTGGCCGAGCCGCCGGCCGAGTCGCCCTCGACGATGAACAGCTCCGAGACCCGGGGGTCGGTCGACTGGCAGTCGGCCAGCTTGCCCGGCATCGAGCCCGACTCCAGCAGCGACTTGCGCCGGGCCAGCTTGCGGGCCTGCTGGGCGGCGATCCGCGCCCGGGCCGCCTGGGAGGCCTTGGTGATGATCATCTTGGCCTCGGCCGGGTTCCGGTCGAACCAATCGGCGATCCGCTCGTTGGCGATCTTCTGCACGAAGCTCTTCATGTCGGTGTTGCCGAGCTTCGTCTTGGTCTGCCCCTCGAACTGCGGGTTCGCCAGCTTGACCGAGATGATCGCGGCGAGGCCCTCGCGGATGTCCTCGCCGGAGAGCTTCTCGTCGCTCTTGAGGAACTTCTTCTCGACGCCGTACCGGTTGACGATGCCGGTCAGCGCGGCCCGGAAGCCCTCCTCGTGCGTGCCACCCTCGTGGGTGTTGATCGTGTTGGCGAAGGTGTACACCGACTCGCCGTACGACTCGTTCCACTGCATGGCGATCTCGAGGGCCATCCCCTCGTCGTTCGCCTCGGCCTCGAACTCGATCACCGACTTGTGGATCGGGGTCTTGGTGTTGTTGAGGTGGCGCACGAAGTCAGCGATGCCGTTCTCGTACATGAAGGTGACCTCACGGGCCTTGCCCTCCTCGTCCACGTGCTCCGGACGCTGGTCCGTCAGGTGGATGGTGAGGCCCTTGTTGAGGAACGCGTACTCCTGGATGCGGCGGTAGATCGTCTGCCAGTCGAACTCGACGGTCTCGAAGATCGTCGGATCCGGCCAGAACTGAACCTTCGAACCGGTCGTCGAGGTCGCCTCGCCCTTCTCCAGCGGGCCCGGCTTGGACATCGCGTACTTCTGCCGGTACACGTTGCCCGACTTGTGGATCTCCACCGCCATCCGGGTGGAGAGGGCGTTCACGACCGAGACGCCGACCCCGTGCAGACCACCGGAGACGGCGTACGCCTTGCCGTCGAACTTGCCGCCCGCGTGCAGGACGGTCAGCGCGACCTCGACGCCCGGCTTCTTGAGCTTGGGGTGCAGGTCGACCGGGAATCCTCGGCCGTTGTCGGTGACGGAGACGCCGCCGTCCGCCAGCAGGACCACGTCGATGGTGTCGCAGTGACCCGCGAGCGCCTCGTCGACCGCGTTGTCCACAACCTCCCAGACCAGGTGGTGCAGACCGCGCTCGCCGGTGGAACCGATGTACATACCGGGACGCTTGCGGACCGCCTCGAGGCCTTCGAGCACGGTGATGGACTCGGCACCGTATTCCTGCTTCTTCTCTGCCACCCTCGGCCACTTTCTCGCACCGGTCCCGCGGAGGGCCCGGTCACGGGGTTGGCGAGCGACCGGCGGGCAGCCGGCGAGCAGGGCGGACCACAGACAAGCGAGCCGCGGAGAGGAGGCGGACCACCGGTGGAGCCGAGCGCGCCGGTCGCCGCGGTCGTCCCGCGGATCGTGATCGGCTGGAAAACGCGTAGCGTGACGACTGATCGCCACGGGCCGAGTTCGGCACTGCCGAAGTCTCGGTACCGGGCGGAGCCGACACGGGTCGCAGTTTCCCGGTCTCCGTCGATTCTACTCCGTCCGAGCGAGTTATCGGGGGTCCGGCACCCTCGTACGGGCACCTCAGATTGCCGTAGCGCCCCGGAGGGCCGTTCCCACGGGTCCCCCTACACGGAATGAGCCCCCACCGCAACGCTGCACCGTCCGGCGGGTGGCCGTTGGAGCGCGTCTGCACCGGCCCGGCGCCACGCGCTGCGACACTGCCTCACACCGGTGGGCGAGAGTGTCGTAACCTCGCCCGCGCGGGCCGCAGCGTGGCCGGACGGCCCGCACCCCGGCGTAGCGACACCCCGCCGGGCGGTCGGCAGCCGGCGTCGAGGAGAGGTGGGAGCCCCATGGCGCACGACAAGGGGCTGGACAACGTCGCCGTGCACTGGCCGCGGACGAACCGGTTCTACGACCCGGTCGCCCCCGCGGAATTCGTGGACTTCGGCGCCGTCGCCGACGCGCCGGACATCGCCGCGCCCACGGGAGCTCTTGCGCTGCACATCGCCAAGACGGGAACGGTACGCGCGACCGCGTACACCGAGCTCGTGGATCTGCTGCTGGGGCTGGAGGGCGTCCTGTACGCCACGGACGCCGCGGCCGAGGACGAGGACCCGGTCATCGACCCAGACGGTTGCGCGTGGATCGCGGGCGGGCTGGAGCGGTTCGTCGAGGGCCACCAGCCCTTCGGCGACCTGGTCACCTTCGACAGCGTCGCCGAGGTCATGCGGGCGGCGGTAGCGGCGGGGCGGCTCGCCGAACAGCAGCTGCGGTGGCTGGACCAGCGGTTGGCGGCGCTGCGCGACGAGGCGGGCAACGCGCCGCACTGGAGCTTCGCGCGTACCGAATTAGCGATTTTGGCCGGCTTCTACCGCCGCTGCGCCGACCGGGGTTATGCCGTCTTCGCGGACTATTAGCCGTAAGTGTCCCGCGGGCCGCGTCCCTGGACGCGGCGCGGGCCGCGGTTCCACGACGGTGCCGCCGGGCCGTGGATGTTGAGCCTGGTCACGACGTTGTGGCCGACCTCTTTGGCGATGTTGCGCAGCAGCGTCGCGGCGAGCAGGCGCAGCTGCGTGGCCCAGGCCGTCGACTCCGCCTCGACGGTCAGCACGCCGCCCTCCAGCTTGACCGGATTGCTGTGCTTGGCGATGTCGGACCCGACGACCTTCTCCCAGGCGCCGAAGACCATCGCCTCCGCGGCCGGCTTCTGCCAGCCGCGCTGCTTCATGATCCGTTCGAGGACCGCGCCGAAGAGCTGCGGATCGCGGGGGTCCGGGCCCGGACCGGAATAGCCGCGCAGGCGTTTGCCATCGCCCTCGGAGCTTCCGGTACGGCGGGGACGCGCCTGCTGGGCCGCCCGCCGTTTCGCCAGCGCCGCGTCGAGCACCGCGCGGGCCAGCTGCGGACCCGCCTGCTCGGGCCCTGAGGCGGCCGCTGCACCCTTTTCGGCGGGTTCCTCAGGCACGGATCACCGTTCCAGCTCCGACGTCGTAGCGGGCCCCCTGCAGGGCCGCCGGGACATCTTCCGCCACCGCGCAGGTCACCAGCAACTGGGCGGCGTCCGAGACCAGGGCCGCGAGGCGCTCGCGACGGCCGGCGTCGAGCTCGGCGAACACGTCGTCGAGGATCAGGACCGGCTCGATGCCGTCGGTGCGGAGCAGGTCGTACGCCGCCAGCCGCAGCGCCAGGGCGAACGACCAGGACTCGCCGTGGCTCGCGTACCCCTTTGCCGGGAGGTCTCCCAACGCCAGCGTGAGGTCGTCGCGGTGCGGGCCGACCAGGGTGACCCCGCGCTCGGTCTCCGCCTGACGGCGCTCCGCCAGCGAGGTGAGCAGGGCCTCTTCCAGCGCCGGGCGGTCCGGTGCCAGGCCGTCGCCGAGGCGTGACGCGTACGCGATGGAGGCGGACGACCGCCCGGCCGCCACCGCGTCATAAGCCTTCATGAGGTGCGGGGCCAGGGCCGCGACCAGCTCGATCCGGCCGGCCAGCAGCTCGGCGCCGTGGTGGGCGAGGTGCTGGTCCCACACCGCGAGCGTCGACAGATCCTGCCCTCGCGTGCCACCGACCTTGCGCGTGAGGTACGCCGTACGCAAAAGAGCGTTGCGTTGTTTGACCACGCGGTCATAGTCGGCGCGCACCCCGGCGTAGCGCGGCTGCCGGGCGACGAGCAGGTCGTCCAGGTAACGCCGGCGCTCCGACGGGTCACCGCGGACGAGCTCGAGATCCTCCGGCGCGAAGAGCACCATGCGCAGGGCGCCGAGGATCTCGCGCGACCGGCGTACGGGTGACCTGTTGAGCCGGGCCCGGTTCGCCTTGCCGGGCACGATCTCCAGCTCGACCAGCAGCTCGCGTCCATCGTGGACGATCTCGCACCGGATCACCGCGGACGTCGCGCCGGCGCGGACCAGCGGGGCGTCGGTGGCCACCCGGTGACTGTCCAGAGTGGCCACGTACCCCAGGGCTTCGACCAGATTGGTCTTGCCCATGCCGTTCTGGCCCACGAGCACCGCGACGCCCGGGTCGAGGTCGACCGCCACCCGCTCGTACGAGCGGAAATCGGTCAGCTCGACCCGGCGCACGTGCATGGATCAGCGCTTGACGGCGTGGCCGCCGAACTGGTTGCGCAGCGCGGCGACGGCCTTCATCGCCGGCGAGTCCTCCTGGCGGGAGGCGAAGCGCGCGAAGAGCGAGGCGGCGATGACGTTGGCCGGCACAGCGAGGCGCACGGCCTCGTCGACGGTCCAGCGGCCCTCGCCGGTGTCCTCGGCGTAACCCTTCAGGTTGGCCAGCTCCGGGTCCTCGTCGAGCGCGCGGTCCAGCAGGTCGAGCAGCCAGGACTTGACGACCGAGCCCTCGCGCCAGCTCTTGATGACCTCGGGGACGTTCTCGACCAGCTCGGAGGCCTTGAGGATCTCGTAGCCCTCTGCGTACGCGTGCATGAGGCCGTACTCGATGCCGTTGTGGACCATCTTGGAGTAGTGGCCGGCGCCGTGCGGGCCGGCGTGCGCGAAGCCGAACTGGCCCGCAGGCTTGAGCGCGTCGAAGATCGGCTGGCAGTGCGCCACGATCTCGGCGTCGCCGCCGACCATCAGGGCGTACCCGTTCGTGTTGCCCCAGATGCCACCGGAGACGCCGACGTCGAGGTAGTGAATGCCCTTGGCCTTGAGCCGCTCGGCGCGGGGCCCGTCGTCGGTGAACTTGGAGTTGCCGCCGTCGATGATGATGTCGCCCTCGGAGAGCAGCTCGGCGAGCTCATCGATCGTGTTCTCGGTGATCTGGCCGGCTGGGACCATCGTCCAGACCACCCGCGGGGCCGCCAGCTTCTCGGCCAGCTCGGCGAGGCTGGCGACGTCGGTGGTCTCCTTGTGGTGGTCGTAGCCGACGACCTCCTGGCCGGCGGCGCGCAGGCGGTCGCGCATGTTGCCGCCCATCCGGCCTAGACCGATAAGGCCGAGCTGCATGATGTCCCCCTAGGTGTGTGTCTCTTAGCCCAGTATCAGCGGGTTACCCGGATAGGCATGATCAGATAGCGGTATCCGGGCACGATTTCGCCGTCTTCGCCTGCGGGGGAGATCACAGCGGGCTTGAAGGCGTCGACGAACGACAGAACCGCGGTGGGGGCACCGAGGTTCTGGAGGCCGTCGATCAGATACTGCGGGTTGAAACCGATGGTCAGCGGCTCGCCGGTGAAGGTGGCCTCCATGGCCTCGCTGGCCCGGGCCTCCTCGGTGCCCCCGGCCTCCACCACGAGGCCGTCCTCGCCGAAGGAGAGCAGCACCGGGGTGGTGCGCTCGGCGACCAGGGCCACGCGCCGGACGACCTCGACCAACGCCGAGACGGTGATCCGGGCCTCCGCGTTGTGGCTGGCCGGGAAGAGAGACCGGACCGGCGGGTAGTTGGCGCCGTCTAGCAGCCGGCTCGTCGTACGGCGGGTGCCGCCGGCGAAGCCGATCATGCCCTCGCCGGCGTTGCCCTGGGCGAGCGCGAGCGTGACCGAGCCGCCGATGGGGCCCAGCGCCTTCGCGGTGTCGTTGAGGGTCTTCGCCGGCACCAGCGCGTTGAGGCTGATATCCGGGTCGTCCGGGTTCCACTCCAGCTCGCGCATGGCGAGGCGGTAGCGGTCGGTGGCCAGCATCGCCATCGTCGAGCCGTTCAGCTCGATGCGTACGCCGGTCATCATCGGCAGTGTCTCGTCACGCCCCGCGGCGACGGCCACCTGGGCCACCGCGACCGCGAAGGCCTGCGCGTCGACCGTGCCGGCGCTCGAGGGCATCTCCGGCAGCGTCGGGTAGTCCTCCACCGGCATCACCGGAAGGGTGAACCGGGCGCTGCCGCAGACAAGCTCAAGGTGCGAGCCGACGGCGGCGATGTCCACCGGCTTGGCCGGCAGCGCCTTGGTGATCTCGGCCAGCAGGCGGCCGGAGACGAGCGCTGCGCCGTCCGCGTCGGCCTGCACCTCCACGCTCACCTGGCTGGAGACCTCGTAGTCGAACCCTGAGACGTGCAGCCTGCCGTCGGTCACCCGCAGCATGACGCCGGCAAGGACCGGCACCGACGGGCGGCTGGGCAGGCTCTTGGCCGTCCACGCCACGGCGTCGGCGAGTGCGTCTCGCTCCACCCGGAACTTCATGCCATGCCCTCCGCGTCACTTTCCTCGACGATCAGCTTGCGAACGAATCAGCTTCAGTACGGACCAGCTCCAGTGCGCACCAGAGCTTCTAGTACGGACCAGGTTCAGTCTCTAGTGCGACCAGGTTCAGTACCGACCGGTCTTAGTGCAGACCAGCCTCAGTGCCGACCACTTCAGTACGGACCACCTTCAGTACGCCCTGGCTGAGGTCGGACCGGCCTGAGTGCGCACCAGCTTGAGCTCGGATGTGCTGATGAGCCCACTGAACTCTATGGCGCGGGTAGGTGTCTCGTCCGCCCGGCCCCCGGTTGCCCCGGTGCTTCGGTTCAGGGGTGGATCGGGCCGCGAGCGGCTCGTCCACACCTTCCCCAACGCTGGTGATTGCCTTTTAGATTTTCCGAGAGAGATATCAGTCGTAATCATCGGTCCTGTGCACACTGTGGAGAACTCCCGTATCCGCAGGTCAGCAGGTTATCCACCGGTGATTCACATGTGGGCAACCGGGGTATAAACCGGGGTCCGCGTCCACAGTCGCCGACGCGAGGCCGGTTGTCCACCGTTGTCCACCGGTTGTCCACCGGCTATCCACGGGGTTTGTCCCCCGGCCTGGGGATAACGCCGGGACGCTACCGGCTCGTCGTCCCCAGAACCTTCAACAGGAAATCCACACCCGTCCACAGGGTGTGGGGACAGCCGTGACGTTGAGTGTCTGTCCACATCGATTTCCCCAGGAGTTCTCCACATCTGTGGGGAGAGGTCGCTGGAGTTGTCCACCGCTTGGGGATGAAGCCTGTGAAGTCCTGTGGATTGGTGTGGATAACGTTGGCACGAAACGGTCTCGTCGCGACGTTGACAAACCGATCATGTGGATGAGCGGGGTCGGGCGGCGCGGATCTGTGGAGGGCTTGCTCGGGCTGAGGACCGGTCGGATGGTCGGGCGGCGTGCGTCTGTGGGGGCGCTGCGCGGGCCGAAGGGCTGATTCGGTGTTCCGGCGGCGTTGGATCTGTGGAGTGCTGGTCGGGTCCGCGGTCCTGGTTCCTGGTCCGGGCCCCGGTGCCAGCGTTACGCGTGAGACAGCCGGGGACCGGGGACCGGGGATCTTGGGCTGGGGGCCTGAGTCCGGGGGCCTGAGGATGGGGGCCTGAGCCCGGGTGGCCTGAGCCCGGGTGGCCTGAGCCCGGGTGGCCTGAGTCCGGGTGGCCTGAGTCCGGGTGGCCTGAGTCCGGGTGGCCTGAGTCCGGGTGGCCTGAGTCCGGGTGGCCTGAGTCCGGGGGGCCTGAGGCTGGGGGGCCTGAGGCCCTTGGGGTCGGGGGCCCTGGGCCATTGGGTCGGGGGCCCTGGGGTCGGGACCTGGGGCCGGGGCTGGTTGGGTGGTCGGTTTCATTTGCTCGGCGTCGGCGTCGGCGTGGGCGTGGGCGTGGGCTTCCAGTTGCTCCGCAAGCGCGTCTTGCTCACGCGTTGACGCCTCTCGGTCAAGATCCGTGAGGCGTTAGGGTGCGCGCATGCCGAAGTTCTCCGCGACCGGGGCGTTCGTCACTCCGACGCGCCGACTTTCAACCTGCGTGGGGCTGCTCATCGTGGGCGTCCTCGTGGGTGGGCTGCTCACGTGGCATTTGCGCTATCCCCACACCGTTTCGGCCGAGCGGCTTACCGGCACGGTGTCGTGGTCGAATCAAGAGACCCGGCTCATCGCCTTCGAAGAGGACGGCAAACCGCAGGATCCTGAGGGCGACCAGACCTTCTACAACGTCATAGCCGACGACTTGAACTTTCCGAGTTGCCTGGTCGGGACCTCCGACGAACCAGTGCGACAGGATCAGCGCCGGGTTGAGGTGGAAGCCGTCCATCAGGCCCTCGACGGACAGCAACGAGTCCACTTTGCGGTATCCGTGCGATGCCTCGGATGACCGTGTAGCCGGATCACGTTCGAGCCATCAAGATCTAACAGGCACTTGGCGCCAGAGCCGACAACCAGCACCACTTGTTGACCACCGCCGAGGCAGCGCGAAGTCCGCACAGGTTTGAGTCACTCCCCGTAGACGTGACTGCGATGGCGTCCGACGGGTCGATGCGCACGTCGAGACCGCCGGCGGGCGAGCGCCGACCCGATAGCGTGGCGGCCCGCAAGCCGGCAACGGACGAGAGGGATCGTGGAACCGAAGCTGATCGACTGGATCCTGCCGGGGTTGGTGCTGGCGATCTGGATGCTGTCGTGGTGGGCCGGCACCCGCCGGTTCCGGCTGTGGTTCGCGCTGCTGGCACCGTTCGCTTGCACCCTTGGTCTCATCCTCGGGCTGATCGGGGCCGGTTCCCAGGCTGACGGCTCATGCTCTTCGTCCTGCGCGGGCGGCGCTGTGCAGCGGTGGGCGGCCGATTTCGACTCCCCGTCAGCGAGCGTCGTTTGGCTTCAGGCGAGCTCGCGGCTGGCGCTCTTCGTCGCGGTGGTGTTGACCGTCCTGACCCTGGTCGTCGAGTACATCCTCTTGGTGCTGCGAGACCGGCGCAGGAACGATCGCATCAACTGAGCGCGCATCGCCCCCGGTGATGCCTTGCCCAGTGACGGTTGTTTCCGCCGTCGTGGGTAAGCGAAAAAGCCCGGCACAGCTGGATGGATGCTGCCGCGTTCGCGGTGCAGAAACGCCGCGGGTCCCCTCTGGTGGGTCTGGGGAGAACGGCCTGGGGCGCCGTGAGGTGTCCGGCCACGGTGTTGCGGTTGGGACGGTGTGTGGCCGTACCGTCGAAGTCAGGTGTTTTGTTTGATGCGGTTGGTCAGTTCGGCGATCTGGTTGTAAAGCGACCGGCGCTCGGCCATGTGCTGGCGGATTTTGCGGTCCGCGTGCATGACCGTGGTGTGGTCGCGGCCGCCGAAGGCTTGGCCGATGCGGGGCAGGGACAGGTCTGTCAGTTCTCGGCAGAGGTACATGGCGACCTGGCGGGCGTTGACCAGGACTCGGGAGCGGGAGTGGCCTCTCAGGTCCTCGAGGCTCACGCCGAAGTAGTCCGCGGTCGAGACCATGATCTGGTCGGCGGTGATCTCCGGGCCGGCGCCGTCGGGCATGAAGTCGCGGAGGACTTCCTCGGCGAGTGACAGCTGGACCGTGCTGCGGGTGAGGCTGGCGAATGCCGTCACCCGGATGAGGGCGCCCTCGAGCTCTCGGATGGAGTTGGAAACTCGGCTGGCGATGAATTCGAGGACGTCGTCCGGGGCGTACATGCGCTCCTGGGCGGCCTTTTTCTGCAGGATCGCGATGCGGGTCTCGAGGTCCGGGGGCTGGATGTCGGCCAGCAGGCCCCATTCGAAGCGGGTGCGCATGCGGTCTTCGAGGGTGGCCAGCTGGCGCGGGGAGCGGTCCGAGCTGATCACGATCTGCTTGTTGGCGTTGTGGAGGGTATTGAAGGTGTGGAAGAACTCCTCCTGCGTGCGCTCGCGGTTCTCCAGGAACTGGATGTCGTCGATCAGGAGGATGTCGACGTCGCGGTAGCGGCGCTGGAAGGCCTGGGTCTTGTCGTCGCGCAGGCTGTTGATGAAGTCGTTGGTGAATTCCTCGGTGGAGACGTAGCGCACGCTGCGGGCGTGACCGAGGGTCGTCGCATAGTGGCCGATCGCGTGCAGCAGGTGGGTCTTGCCGAGGCCGGAGCTGCCGTAGATGAACAGCGGGTTGTAGGCCTTCGCCGGGGACTCCGCGACCGCGACTGCCGCCGCGTGGGCGAAGCGGTTCGAGGAGCCGATGACGAACGTCTCGAACATGTACTTCGGGTTGAGACGGTTGCCGTCGTTGCCGCCCGGGCGCGCCCCGGACTGGGCGCCGCGCATGTCGACCGGGGTACGGCCCGGGCCGTTGTCACCGCCGTGGCGCATCTGCAGCGTGTCGTCGCGGCGGTCCTGGCCGATCAGCGTCGGGCGGTCGTCGGGGCGGCGCTGGTTGTCGCGGAGCTGGGACGGCTCGGTGGCCATGCGGTGGCCGGCCGCCTCGTTCGGGTTCTCCGGGAAGTGCGGGAGCTGGCGCGGCGGCTCCGCCTTCGGCTTCTTTTCCTCCGTCACGGAGGCTTTGACCGGCTCCGGGAAGAGCGCGTCCTGGCTGTCGCGCGCCGCCGGCACGCTGCGAGGAAACGGCGCCTGCGCCGACCCGGTCGGCGCATCGGTCGGCTCGTAAGTCTCCGTGTACGCGGTGGGCTGTGGATAACGATCCGGGTACGCCGGGGGCGGGGCGTCCGCGTAATGCGCAGGTGGCTGCGTCGACGGCTCGGGCGGCGGGCTGCCGTACACCGTGCCCGGGCGGCCGGAGCCGTCCTCGGGCGGGCGGACCGTCACAGCGACCTGGATCGGGCGGCCCAGCCGGCGGGAGAGCGCCTCGGTTATCGCCAGGCGCAGGCGGGACTCGATCACATCCCGGGTGTACGTGTCCGGGACGGAGAGCAGCGCTGTGTCCTCAACTATGGCGCGCAGGCGGGTCAGCCGCAGGTACGCACGCTGCTGCGCGGACGCGATCTCGTCCGCCAGCTCGTCCGTCGCCGCAGCCCAGACCCCGCCAAGGTCGACCGTGTCGGCCACCGCCGCGCCACCCCCATCACCACCGTTCCCGGTGGCCTTGTCCGGCTTCCGCCCTTGCCTGCCGTCACCCGTACGGGCGACGGACCGGCTCCCCCCAACCCAGCACATTCAACGTGCTGAACATGCACGGCGCCACCGGCTGTCCACAGGTTATCCACAACCTGTGCACTGTTCGGTGGTCGCTACCCGGCCGGTTGGTCGGCAGACTTCCCGGAGCCTGTGCTGGCGCGGGAAAACAGGCTCACCGTGCCGAACGATTCACCGCCCTGTCGGTTCCTCTCGGGTCCCGGCGGGGGCGGTGTGCGAACAGCGCTGAAGACCAGCAAACGGGCACGCTAACAGCGCGGCCGTGTCCGCATCAACTGCCGGTACCCACCGCGGGCGCACCTGGCACGAAAAGATTCATTCCGTACGCGGGACGACCGGCGTGAGTGACGAACCGTACCCCACCTCGGCGTGCCGCCCCGCGGATAGTTGACCACCGCTGCACCCCTGCGTAGGGTCGAGCGGTTGCTCCGCCGCGCTCTGCTAAAGTGGCGTCTTGCAGCCGATGCCCCCTGGACGTAGTACGAAGACGGAGTTCTGACGTGAGCAAGCGCACCTATCAGCCGAACAACCGCCGGCGCGCCAAGACCCACGGTTTCCGGCTGCGCATGCGCACCCGGGCCGGCCGCGCCATCCTTTCCTCCCGCCGCACCAAGGGCCGCGGCAAGCTGTCGGCCTGAGCCGACGCCTGCCGGGGTCGGATGCCAGGTAGTCGTGCTGGCCGCTGCGCAACGACTGCGGCGTAGCACCGACTTCGCCGCAGCGGTCCGCGGCGGCCGCCGAGCCGGTCGCGGCACCGTGGTGGTCCACCTGCTCGTCGATGAGCCGGCGCAAGCCTCTGAGGCGCGCGCCGGCTTTGTCGTGTCCAAGGCGGTGGGCAACGCGGTCGTCCGCAACAAGGTCCGCCGCCGGCTGCGCCACCTGGTGCGTCCGCGGCTGGACTCGCTCCCGCCGGGCGCGTCGCTGGTGGTCCGGGCACTCCCCGCCGCCGCGACCGCATCGTTCGAGAAGCTCGGCACGGATCTCGACGCGGCTCTCGCCGCTGCGCGCGCACCGCGGAGGCGGCGATGACACCGCTTGCCCGCCTGCTGACCGCGGCGATCGTCGCGTACCGTCGTTATGTGAGCCCGGCTCTGCCGGCCCGCTGTCGGTTCTACCCCTCGTGCAGCGCGTACGCCCAAGAGGCGCTCGCCAAGCACGGCGCGCTCCACGGGACCGGCTTGGCGATCTGGCGGCTGCTGCGCTGCCACCCTTTCCACCCTGGCGGGTTCGACCCGGTGCCCGATCCGATCCGTCACCGTCCTGCCGATGTGACTGGAGCATGAATTGAGTCTCGACTGGATCTACTACGGCATTTCGTGGATCCTCCTGCGCTGGCATGCCCTCTGGGACACCATCGGCATCCCCGAGGGCCGGGTGCTCGGCACCAACTGGGCCTGGATCCTTTCGATCGTCTTCCTGGTGGTGACGCTGCGCGTCATCCTGTTCCCGGTCTTCGTGAAGCAGATCAAGTCCCAGCGGGCCATGCAGGCATTGCAGCCCAAGGTCAAGGAGCTGCAGGAGAAGCACAAGGGTGACCGGGAGACGCTCCAGAAGGAAATGATGGAGCTCTACAAGGTCGAGAAGGCCAACCCGCTGATGGGCTGCCTCCCGATGTTCCTGCAGATCCCCGTCTTCCTCGGCCTGTTCCACGTGCTGCGCCGGCTCAACCCGGAGAACCCGCGGCCCACGCTGTACGGCTGGACCGCCGATCAGTTCCGGGACGCGACCCACTCCGCGCTGTTCACCACCCCGCTGCCGGCCAAGTTCGGCTCGACGCCCGCCGAGCTGACCCAGCTCGGCGCCCACAGCGGCGTCACGGTGAAGATCATCGCCGGCATCCTGGTCCTCACGATGATGGCGACCACGTACCTCACCAGCCGCCAGATGATCCTCAAGACCGGCTGGGCCGAGGACCCGCAGCAGAAGATGATCCAGCGCCTGATGCTGTACGGCATCCCGCTGTCGCTGCTCGTATCCGGCTCGCTGTTCCCCATCGGCGTGGTCATCTACTGGGTCACGAACAACATGTTCAGCCTGGCCCAGCAGCAGTGGGTGCTCCGCAAGTTCCCGCCGCCGCAGATGGCCGGCCGATCCGGCGGCTCGACGGCCCGCCCGGCAGCCGGTGGCGCCGCCAAGAACGGCTCGAAGAACCCGGTGCAGCCCGCCAACCGTGGCCTGTTCGGCCGCAAGCAGGCGGAGCCCGAGGCGCAGACCCCGGTCGTCGACACCAAGGCCCTCGCCCCGAAGCCCGGCGCGAAACCGGTCAACCCCAAGAAGGGCGCCAGACCGGCGAACAAGCCCAAGGGATGACGCAGCAGCGGCCCGGACCGTCGTCCGGGCCGCGCGCGGCCCTCGCCAGGGCGGCGACAAAGACCTCCCCGGACCGGCGAACGGACGCCGCCGGTACGGGAAACAGCGGACCGAGCGGGTCCGGCCCGAGAGTACGGAGATGAGACCGTGACCGACACCAGCACTCCCAGCACCGAGGAGACGACCGCCGCCACCGCGGAGTCGACCGGTACGGAGGAGACCAAGAAGTCGGAGAGCGTGGCCTCCGACTCCGACCTGTTCCGGCAGAGCGAGATCGCCGCCGACTACGTGGAGGGGCTGCTCGACATCCTCGACTACGACGGCGACATCGACGAGCTCGTGTCGGCGGGCCGCCCGATGGTCGAGGTCGTCGGCGGCCGCCTCCAGCCGCTCGTCGGCCAGCGCGGCGCCACGCTGGAGGCGCTGCAGGAGCTGACCCGCCTGGCGATCTTCCGCGCGACCGGCTCGCCCAGCCGGCTGCTGCTCGACATCGGCGGATACCGCGCCAGCCGCCGCAAGGAGCTGACGGCGGTGGCCCGAAATGCCGTGGAGAAGGTCAAGGAGCACGGGGATGCCGTGCGGCTGGAGCCGATGTCCGCGTTCGAGCGGAAGTGCGTTCATGACGTGGTGAATGCGATGTCCGGGGTGGAGAGCGAGTCCGAGGGCGTGGAGCCGAACCGTCGTATTGTCGTGCGGCCGGCGGACTGATTTCGGTTATGAGTGAACCCCGCTTCGGCGTGGGGGGCGGCGGCTCGGGTGCTGGGGTGCCCGGGCCGCTTTCGTCTCCCTCGGCTGGTTCTTTCTCGTCTTCTGGTTGTTCTGCTTTGCCGTTGGGCTGTTCGTCGGCCTCTTCTTCTCCCCCGCCGGGTTCGCTTCCCGAGTCGTTGCCGGGTTCTTCGTCGGCGTCTACTTCCGCTTCGTCGCCTGGTTCCTTGCCGGCTTCGCCTACCTCGCCGGCTTCCCCGGCTTCCAGGCGTGCTTCGCCGGCTTCCCCGGCTTCCAGGCGTGCTTCGCCGGCTTCGGTGCCCGCTTCGTTGCCGGCGGAGCATCGTGCTGCCGCGGAAGCGGTCTTCGGTGACCGTCTGGCCTTGGCCGGACGGTACGCCGAGCTGTTGGCCACGGACGGCGTGGTGCGCGGGTTGATCGGTCCCCGGGAGGCGCCCCGGCTGTGGGAACGTCACCTGATTAACTGTGGCGTTATGGCCGAAATGATCCCTATCGGCGCTTCGGTGACTGACGTGGGGTCTGGTGCCGGTTTGCCCGGTATCGTGCTGGCAGTGGCCCGGCCTGATTTAACGATCACCCTGGTCGAGCCGCTGGCACGACGTACCGCTTTCCTGTCCGAAGCGGTGACAGCGCTCGGCCTCGACGCGACCGTCACGGTCGTACGGGGACGAGCGGAAGATCTCGCCGGTGGACCCCCCGCCCCCGCCGATGTCGTCACCGCCCGCGCTGTGGCGCCGCTGGACCGGCTCGCCGGATGGTGCCTGCCCCTCACCGCCGTCGGCGGCCGTCTCGTAGCGCTCAAGGGCGCTTCGGCGGAGGACGAGGTGGCGGAGCACCACCAGGCGATTGCCCGTCTCGGTGGTGGCGAGCCGATCGTCCGGCTCTGCGGGGTTGGTCTCATCGACCCGCCGTCCACGGTTGTGGAGATCGTGCGGGAACGCGACGTGGTGGCATCACGGCCGAGGCCGTCCAAGCGGGCGGCCGCCCCGGGCCGGTCCGCCGGCGACGCCGGCGGGCGCGGTTCCGGGAACAGGAGATCGCGGAGGAGATAGATGGCCAGGCGGGGCGCGCGGAAACGTACCGGGAAACTCCCACGACCCGCGCCTGGGCCTGCTCCTTCGCCATCGCGGGTCGGGGTCGGGTCGACCGGGTCGCGGGGCGGCGCGCCTGAAGCGGCATCGGTTGGGTCCGTTGCACCGCCGTCGTCCGGTGCGGCGTCCCGCGCGGCGGCGGCTGTCGTGGCTGCGGAGCCTTCAGGGGTCGTTGCGGCGCCTTCTCCCATCATTGCGCCACATGGTGTGGACGGCGATTCAGTTGCTTCTGCGTCGTCGGCTTTGGCCGGGTCGTCCGTAGCTGCGTCGTCTGTTGCGCCGTCTGTTGTTGCGTCGCCTGCGGTTGCGACGGCTGCTGTTACGGCGCCTGCGGTTGCGGCGGTTGCTGTTACGGCGCCTGCTGTTACAACGCCTGCTGTTGCGAGGGCTGCCGTTGCGACGGCTGCGGTTCCGACGGGTCCCGTTGCGACGGCCAGCGTGATTGGGTCGCCTGCTGGTGCTGAGTTGGTGTATTGCCTTGCGGCTGCTTCCGGCGCCAAGCCGCGTCCCGGTGCTGGGTCGGACTCCGCCCCCGAGTCGTCGAGTGATGCTGAGTCACCTACTGGCGTGGAGATCAATTCCATCGCCAAGTCGCCTGCCGGTGCTACTTGGCCGCTGCCAGCTCGAACCTCCGCCGCGGCCGCCATTCCCGACCCACCCCGCGTCGCGTCGGCCACTCCACCCGCCGCCCCAGCGCATCTTCACCGGAGGGCTTCACCGCCGGACTCGTCCATCGCGCCCGCTCCGCGGTCGGGACCCGTTCCCCCTCGCGAGCCCGTCGTTTCACCCGCTCGGCGGTCGGCTTCCGGACTCGGTTGGCCTGGTTCCTTCCGGATGTACGGCGGTAGGCTCCGCCTCCTACCCGGATTCATGGTCTTCGAGGCGTCCCCAATCCTGACGGTCTGGACTCATCAGGCGGACAACCGTGGCAACGCTCGCCCGACGGCCGTAGGCTGGCCGCGCGTCGATAGTGTGGACCGGACGGCGGGCATGAATGCACCGCCGTTTCCTGCCGGACCGCACGCTCGCGGTGCCGACTCAATCCAACCAGGCAGGGATAAAACGGTGCATGAGCATGGCAGGGGCCCTGATGGCGACCCCGGCTGGGACGAGGTTTCACGTGAAACCGATCCATACGCCGGCTCCGATCGGAGTGTGAGCTTGAGTGTGAGCTTCAACAGTGGGGAGCAGGGCGTGCCTCAGCCACGTGCCGGAAACGGTGGGCAGGTGTACGGAACGCCGGTGAACCCTGACGTCGCGTCGGCCGATTCCCGGCGCCTCGCTCCGGCGCCTCGAACGGAACCGTCGGCTGCGCCGGTGGCGGGGTCTGCCTCCGTACCGTCGGCGGCCCCGAGATCCGCTCCGCCCGACGGGTCCGGGTCGGGGGCTTCACCCGTACCGTCGGCGGCTCCGCGATCTTCCCCACCCGGCGCGTCCGCGGCGGGCTCTGCGCCCGTACCGTCTTCTGGTATGAGCACGCAGCATGGCGGGGACTACGCAGCCCAGCCCACCCCGGCGCCCCCGGTTTCTGCTCCCCCCACCTCCGCGCCGCCCGCGTCGGGCCCGTCCGTGGCCGTGTCGGCGGAGCCGACGCCGGACGGCGCGACCTCAGGCGAGCATGTTTCACGTGAAACGCCGACCCGGGATGAGGACGATCCGCCCCTGGCCATGGAAGCGTTGCGAGCTGTGCAGATCCTCAATCCGAGCGGCGAGATCACCATGCCCCGGCCCGACCATCCGCGGGTCCTTTGCGTGGCAAACCAGAAGGGCGGCGTGGGAAAGACGACCACGACCGTGAACCTCGCGGTGGCCCTCGCGCTGCACGGCAACCGAGTCCTCGTCGTCGACCTGGACCCGCAGGGCAACGCGTCAACGGGACTGAACGTGCCCCACCACGCCGGCGTGCCCGACGTGTACGACTGCCTGATCGACAACGTGCCCCTCGCCGAGGTGGCGCAGCCCGTGGAGGGCATTCCCAACCTGTTCTGCGTACCGGCGACGATCGACCTCGCCGGCGCGGAGATCGAGCTCGTCTCCGTCGTCGCGCGCGAATCCCGCCTCGCGCGGGCGATCCAGGCGCACCCCGAGAAGTTCGACTACGTGTTCATCGACTGCCCGCCGTCGCTCGGCCTGCTGACGGTCAACGCCCTCTGCGCGGCGCAGGAGGTCCTGATCCCGATCCAGTGCGAGTACTACGCGCTGGAGGGCCTGAACCAGCTGATCAACAACATCAACCTGGTACGGCAGCACCTCAATCCCACGCTCGACGTCTCCACAATCTTGCTGACCATGTACGACCGCCGTACCCGTCTCGCGGACGCGGTCGAGCAGGACGTCCGCAATCACTTCGGCGCCAAGGTGCTCGAGGCGGTGATTCCCCGCAACGTACGAGTGTCGGAGGCACCCAGCTACGGCCAGTCCGTGATGACCTACGATCCGGGTTCGCGGGGCGCTACGAGCTACTTCGAGGCGGCACTGGAACTCGCTATGCGCGGCGTCAACACGGGAGGCACGGCATGAAGAACCGTCCACGGGGTGGCCTCGGCCGCGGCCTGGGGGCCCTGATCCCCACAGCGCCGACGGCCGGTGCCGCGGTCGCTGACGAGCCACCGCCTCCGGTCGCCGCGCCGGCGCCTGCCCAATTCTCGGCCCCGGCGGAGCCCCCGAGGCCCGAGCCTGAGGCCGCCACTCCCCCAGAGCCGGCCCCGAGCGAGCCGGTCGACGAGGGCCTCGCGCCCGTACCGGGTGCGCGCTTCGCCGAGCTTCCCGTCACGGCGATCGTCCCCAACCCGAAGCAGCCGCGTCACGTCTTCGACGAGGAGGCATTGGAGGAACTCAAGACCTCGATCCAGGAGGTCGGCTTCCTCCAACCGATCGTCGTCCGTGACATCGGCGATGGTAACTACGAACTCGTCATGGGTGAGCGCCGCTGGCGTGCCGCTCAGGCAGTCGGCAAGGAAACCATCCCGGCGATCGTCCGCGAAACCCGCGACGACGCCATGCTCCGAGACGCGCTGCTCGAGAACATCCACCGCGCCAACCTCAACCCCCTGGAAGAGGCGGCCGCCTACCAGCAGTTGCTGGAGGAGTTCGGCGCGACGCACGAGGAGCTGGCGCGGCGGATCGGCCGCAGCCGCCCGCAGATCTCGAACACCATCAGGCTTCTCAACCTGCCGGCACCGGTCCAGCGCCGAGTAGCGGCCGGCGTTCTGTCGGCGGGTCACGCGCGGGCGCTGCTCGGCCTCGAGGACGGCGACGCCCAAGAGCAGCTCGCACTTCGGATCGTGGCCGAGGGTCTTTCGGTACGGGCAACAGAAGAGCTGGTGTCCCTCGCCATCGCGGACGGCCCGGCGAAGAAGTCGGCCCCGGCCCGACGGCCGAAGGTCCACGCGCCGGCATTGAATGATCTGGCCGAGCGACTGTCGGATCGGTTCGACACACGCGTCAAGGTCGACATCGGCCGGAACAAGGGCAAGATCACGATCGAGTTCGCGACGGTTGATGACCTTGAGCGGATAGTGGGGATGATCGGCGTAGAGGACGAAGGCGCGGGGTCTTCAGAGTGAGCCGTTCCGGTCGGCCCGCGGGTTGACCGGGTGCCGCGTGGCGGGCGGCATGCACGATGACGGACAGGCACGTGAGACTGGCGGATCACGTGCCTTCTTCATGTCCGGCGGCGAGTGGTTGTCTGATCTTGCCTTGCGGGACCGTTTCGCGGGCCAGCTCCGGTTCTGTCAGAACGATTCTCCTGGGATTTTGAATCAGCCCGGTTTGCCGGTTGCCCCCAAATCGAACGCCCGATTTCGCCGTTTTTCCGTTTCGGACTCGGCGGGAGCGGGCGACCCGACGACTAACATGAAAGTTGATCGTCTTCCGCTCCATGTGGGAGTCGTCCCCGTGACCTTGCGACCTCTCCGATCTCGCTTCGCTGCATCACGCCGCGGCGTCCCGAAGAAATACCGTGATGCCGGACGGTTCCTGACTAGGCGCCAGCCTGCTTCCCAGGTGACTCGTTGATTCCTCGAAGCTGCTGCTGCTGCTGCTGCTGCTGCTGCTGCCGCCCGGGCGGTCGGGCGGGCCGTCCCGCTCGAGCGCATCCCCGCGACAGCGATCGGTTCTCGATCTCATCGCGTGGTGGCGCTGGAAGTACGTAGGCAGACTCGCCCCGTCCGCAGAGGCGGCGGACGCCATCGGCCTCGCGGATGTATGACCCCAGTGGGCTGTGAAGCTATAGCCCGATCTCGTCGAGGGCCCTGCGCCGCCAGTTGGCGGCGGGGGTGGTCGTGCTAGCCGCCAGCTTCCGCTCGTCGGCATAGTCGGTTGCCGGCGGGTGCCCTTGGAGCTGGCTGGCGTGCCCGTAGCAAGACGACTTCGCCCTGATGTGTTGCCCGGCTCTCATAGCTCAGCTCCGACGTGCATGCCGAGGGTGTCGGCGACGCCGAGCCTTGCGGCTTCGGCGCGAACGGCACTACCGCCTCGGCTTGATGCCTCCTTCGGAATCCATGGGTGCTCTGAGGGCAGAGCATGCTGGCCACCACTATCGGCGGCCGGTGCTGTGCTGCCGTGTTCTACACAGTGACTCAGCCTTCCAGGGCTCTAGTGGGGTCGCGCGGCCGCCGGCTTTCGCCTCTGGTGACATGCGGCTGCGGCTAGCCTCGTAAGCCGATCTCCCATCGGAGCAAGCGATGCCGGACCGCCCGCTAAGAGATAGCTGCCGTTCCACGTGGAACGGATGGCGGGCCGATGCCCACGAGGCCGGCCATGGGCCGCTCCCGCTCTCTTGGCTGCAGACCTGACAGACGTGGCTAGGAGCATGCTTCGTGTGGCCTATGAATGTCGCCGCCGGCTGAGGGCAGGGAGGCCCGGGCTGACTGAGTGGATCAAGCCGGCCCCGCATGGCGTTGACGGGAGGCGCTTCCCCGTCGCGATGTGCGGCAACTTTGGGAAGACCACTCGCCGAAAGAACGAGAGCGAAGT
Source organism: Actinoplanes sp. NPDC051475 (assembly GCF_040689425.1). NCBI lineage: Bacteria > Bacillati > Actinomycetota > Actinomycetes > Micromonosporales > Micromonosporaceae > Actinoplanes > Actinoplanes sp. NPDC051475. The sequence goes on along the minus strand of NZ_JBFAZZ010000008.1, from coordinate 138,866 downwards.
CGCCTTGCTGTTTCACGTGAAACCGATGTCACCATTCCCCGGAGCCCGGAGCCCGGAGCCCGGAGCCCGGAGCCCGGAGCCCGGAGCCCGGAGCCCGGAGCCCGGAGCCCGGAGCCCGGAGCCCGGAGCCCGGAGCCCGC
>NZ_JBFAZZ010000008.1:138113-138628 GCF_040689425.1 Actinoplanes sp. NPDC051475 | reverse complement strand
GGCAGACTCACGACTCGGAGGGCCAGGCTCGTGGCGCTCGTGGCTAGTGCTGGGCAGGCGCTCTACAGGCCCAGTTTCACGTGAAACCGCACAGCGGTAGGGCAGGCGCCTTCGTCGCGCCTTCGAGGGCCTTGACACTCGTTGCGCTGGACGGCCGGGTCTCCCCAAGCCCGGGGCTGAGCAGTAGGCACGGCGGTGGGCGCCGGTCCGGTCGACGCCACAGCAGGGCGCGGACCTATACGTCAGGGCGGCCTCGACGCGACTGGACTGGCAAGCCGTCCGGCATCGCGTTTCACGTGGAACGAGGGACGTGACATACAACGGATGACTACGGCGGCTGCGCCGCCACATCAATCGCCAGCGTGGCGGGGAAGACGCGATGTCCCCGGGTGGCGCCTGGGCCGACAATCTCCGGTGCCCGGTGCCCGGTGCCCGGTGCCCGGTGCCCGGTGCCCGGTGCCCGGTGCCCGGTGCCCGGTGCCCGGTGCCCGGTGCCCGGTGCCCGGTGCCCGGTG
>NZ_JBFAZZ010000008.1:0-138016 GCF_040689425.1 Actinoplanes sp. NPDC051475 | reverse complement strand
GTGCCTGGTTTCACGTGAAACGACTACCGCCGTCGGTCGGGTTGAGGAACACCCGGCTGCCCCCTCCGGCACCGAACACAGCGCCGTTCGACGTCGGCAACGGAGTGGGCTCCCCACGCGGCTTCACGAAGCATCGGAGATCGGCGTGCGGCACTATCCACACGCTGTGCGCAACGCCTGTTGACGGCGCCATGTGTGGAGTTTCACGTGAAACGATGCCGATGTCGTGGCGGTTGTCCACGGCGGTATCCACAGGGCGCGCAAGGCTACGACATGGTGTTTCACGTGAAACGGGACGGCCTGTGGATAACTTCTGTGGATAACTTTGCGGTGCGTGTGAGGGTTGGTCGCGATGATCGACTTCTACGCGTCAGCGATGTCTGAACGGTGGAGTATCGCCTGTCGGGTTCGGTCAGAAATTGACCCGGGACAGTGCCGTGCCGCCTGCACTAGGGTCAGCGTCGTGCCCGAGAACACCCCTTCGCTTCCCGACTTCACGCGGTGGCCTTCCTTCCCGTTCGAGGGCGACCTGCGAGTCAAGCGCCTCGCTCCCCCGGTTGAAGTCGAGCCTCCTCGGAGCGGTGAGGACGCGGCCGACTGCGTTGCCTGCAACACGCCTGACGACGCGTACATCTGGGTCAGCGAGCGGTGGCGGGTCCGGGCGATGGACCGACCAACCGGGCTGCCGATGGTGCTCATTCTCGAGTGCCGGTCGCACCTCGATCTGGGCGACCTCCCGAACCTCCTGGCGGCGGAGCTCGGCGTCATGACCGTTCGCCTCGAGCGCGCGGTCCGCTCGCTCGACGGCGTCGCTCGGGTTCACGTGAATCGGTGGGGTGACGGCTCGGCCCACCTCCACATGTGGTTCTTGGCGCGCCCGTACGGCCGGCTCCAGCTGCGTGGCACCTTCCTCTCGCTGTGGGACGACATCCTGCCGGTGATTCCCGAGGAGCAGTGGCGCGGGAATCTCGCGCTCGTCGCCGCTTGGCTGGCCGAGTTCGGTGGGCGTGCCATCGCCGAACCGCCGCACATCCATTGGGAGGCTCCGTCCACCTTCAGCGACCAGGCGACTGCTGCCGCTACCGCGCCGGATAAGGACGCTGAGCCAACGGCGGACCTCGCCGACCGCATCGGAACCACCGCGTCCGGCAAGACCATCGCGGATGGCGACGCCGTCGAAGGCGGTGGTCCGGAGAGCCTCCGTGAGGAGTTGACCCCCGGAGGCGCGCCTATCAACGACGCTGAGGATGTTGCCGACGGCGCGCGTCCGAGCGAGGCCGGCGACGGGTCGGTCCGGGACCGGTCAGCCGGGAGCCGGTCAGCCGATGACCTGTCAGTTGAGGATCGGTCAGTTGAGGATCGGTCAGTTGAGGATCGGTCAGCCGGGAACCGCCCCGGCCAGGCCGAGCTGGCGCTTGAGGGTGGTGGCGCCGCGGATGTCAGGGCGACCGCCGGCCCTGACGGTGCTAGCGGAGCCGAGCCAGCCGGCCGCCGGGACCGCACCGGCGACGCTGATTTCTCGGCCGACGGTCTCAGTGCCGGCAAGGCGGAGGTCTTTTCCAGCCGGGAGGGTGCGGGTCAAGCGGAGGCAGGGCACGGCGGGAAGGGCGACGAAGCCGGAACAGCGCACGGTGGCGAGCGCGCGGGTGAAGATGCGGCTACGCGCGACGGCGAGAGCGACGAACCTGGGACAGTGCACGGCGGCAAGGAGGCGGACGAGACTCCTGCTGCGCGCGGTAGCGAGGACGACCAAGCCGAGTCAGTACACCGTGGCCAACGCACGGGCGGCGCACGGGCGGCAGAGCCAAGCCGCGACGGTGGGGGCGCACTTGAAGGGGTATCCGGAGCCGACGATGCCGCCGCGGACGTCGAGCCGGTCGACGGCGACGAGTTGGGCGAAGGCGGGAACCCATCCGCTGCCGAGGCGACGGTCGAAGGCGGCGAGGAGGCGCCCTCCACCGAAGAGGCGTTCGGTAGCCAGGAGGCACTCGCCGTCGAGGACGCAGTCGGTAGCCAAGAGGCACCCGTCATCGAGAAGGCAGTCGGTAGCTAAGACGCATCTGCTGCCGAGGAGGCGGTCGATGGTGAGGGCGTCCCCGCCGTTGAAGACTCGGGGGGCGATGAGGGTGCCCGCGGCGCCGAGGAGGCAGACGCGGAAGAAAGTTCCGCCGGAGCCCACGAGGCCGTCAATGGCAGCGGTGCTGGCGAGGTAGGCGCGGCCGGCCACGCCGAAAATGACGACGGGGTGAAGGTGTCCCTCGTGGGCGAGGAGGCAAGCAGCACGGCCGTAGCCAACGCAGGCCGTCGTTCGTTCGGCGGCGGTGAGGTCGCGGGGTTCCACGAGAAGCAGGTGCGGACCTTCGACGACGGTGAGACGCGGGACTTGTCGGCCTACGCGAGGAGGCTGGCGACGGCCCCTAGCGATGTGGCGGCGTCCGCCGTATCTGCGGCCCGAGTAGTCAATTCCGCGGCGCCGACGAGGGCGTCGGTCGCTTGGACGACCACCTCGACAGTCACGCCAGTGTGCCCTCCAGCGAACGCGGCGAGTCCAGCGGCGACACGAGTGCTGACGATGAAATCGCCCCCGACACGAGTGCTGGCGATGGATCCGTCGGCGATGCCAGCGCCGCTGGCGAGTCCCTCACCGACACCGATGCTGGCGAGTCCCCCACCGACACCGATGCTGGCGATGACTCCGCCGGGACTACCAGCGCTCGGGATGACTCGACTGATGACACGCCCGCTCGCAGTAACTCCACGAGCGACGGCAGCGCTCGCAAGGGATTGGCCGACGGCGGTGGATCGCTCGCCGACAACGAGGGCTCTGCGTACGAAGGAGAGGACCCGACGCGGGAGGACCCGACGCGGGAGGACCCGACGCGGGAGGACCCGACGCGGGAGGACCCGACGCGGGAGGGCGGGACGGAGGAGGGCGGAAGCAAGAGGGCGGGACACGGGAGGGCGGGAGGCGGGAGGACACGGAGCCCATGAACCGGCCGATCAGGCGGCAGGACCGAGGCGGTTGGGACTGAGCCGGTCGGAGCCGAGGCGGTTGGGACCGAGGCGGTCGGAGGTGAGGCGGTTGGGACCGAGGCGGTCGGGACCGAGGCGGTCGGGGCCGAGATGGTCGGGACAGGGGCGGTCGGGACCGGGACCGGGGCGGATCAGACGAGCGGACTGAGGCCCCCGGGACTTGGAGCCGGCTGAGACCGAGGTGCTCGGGCAGTCCGGAGACGTCAGGAACTGCCGCGACATGAGAGGCCGCCGCCCAACGCGGGACGGCGGCCTCAACTATCTCTAAGACGAACGGCACCGCCGAGCAGAGCTCACCCTCGGGTAACAGCCCGCCCGACCAACCTCTCCATCATCTTCCCGAAATCCAACCCCCCGGCCTGAGCCGCCAGAGGCAACAGCGAAGTCTCCGTCATCCCCGGCGATACATTGACCTCCAGCACGTGCGGCACTCCCTCCGCATCCACAATGAGATCCACCCGAGAAAGATCGCGCAGCCCCAAAGCTTCATGCGCCGCCACTGCCGTAGCAGCCACCGACTCTGACACTGCCGGCGACAATCGCGCCGGGGTGTGCCAGGTTGTCAGGCCTGCCGTGTACCTGGCCGCGTAGTCGTACACCCCGTTCCGGGGCACGATTTCTACGGCCGGAAGCGGAACCGGCCCCTCCCCCAGGTCGATCACCGACACCGCCACGTCCATCCCAGCGACGTACCTCTCGACGAGCGCTGTCGAGTCGTACGCGAAGCAGCTCACCATCGCTGCCGGAAGCGCGGCTGCCTCGCGGACCACCGATGCTCCCAGGCCCGATCCGCCCTGGGCCGGCTTCACCATCAGCGGCAGGCCGAGCCGCTCGGCGATCCGGTCGAGGACTGCGACAGCGCCCAGCTCCGAGAAGCGGTCGTGCGGCAGGGCCACCCAGTCAGGGGTACGGATCCCCTTTTCGCGAAGCATCGACTTCGCCGACGGCTTGTCCCAGGCGAGGCGGGAGGCCGCCGCGGTGCAGCCGACGTACGGCACTCCGCACAGGTCCAGGACTCCGCGGAGTGATCCGTCCTCACCGGTCGCACCGTGGAGGGCGATGACCACCGCGTCCGGCGGGTCCTCCTGCAGCGTCGGCAGGAGCGACACGTCCGCGTCGCGCATCTCCGCCGACAGGCCTGCGGATCGGAGGGCGTCCAGGACTCGGCGGCCCGAGCGCAGGGACACGTCGCGTTCGTAGGACAGGCCGCCGGCGAGGACGAGGACGTGCGGTTCTGTGGACGTACCCATGGAAGTGATCATGCCAAGTCGGGGCCGGGAGCGTCCGCGGCGGCCGGGCCACGACGGCGGTGGGGGGTTGTCGGTCCGAAGACTTCGCGCATGGCGAGCTCCTGTTCCATCACGCCCGCGAGCCGGCGGACGCCTTCGCGGATCCGGGCGGGCGGCGGGAATGAGAAGTTGAGGCGGATGTTGCCGGCGCCGGTGCCGTCCGCGTAGAAGCCCGTGCCCGGCACATAGGCGACCCGGGCGGCGATGGCGCGGGGCATCATCGCCTTGGAGTCGAGGCCTTCGGGGAGGGTGGCCCAGACGAAGAGGCCGCCGGCCGGGCGGGTCCAGGTGGTGCCTGCCGGCATCAGGTCCTCGAGGGCGTCGAGCAGGGCGTCGCGACGTTCGCGGTAGATCTCGCGGTAGGACTTGATCTGTTCGCGCCACGGCATGGTCGACAGGTACTGGGTCACTGCGCCCTGGGCGAAGGCGCTCGGGCACAGGATGTTCGCCTCGCTGGCCATGACCAGCTTTTCCCGTACGGCATGGGGCGCCAGGATCCAGCCCACCCGCAGGCCCGGCGCGAAGGTCTTGGAGAACGTGCTGATGTAGAGGACGCCGTGGCGACGGCGGGCGCGCAGCGGACGCGGCGCCTCACCCTCGAAGCTGAGCGTTCCGTACGGGTCGTCCTCGACCACCAGCAGCCCGTGCCGCTCGCAGATGTCGAGGATCTCCTCGCGGCGTTCCTCGGTGAGCGTGACCCCGGCCGGGTTCTGGTAGGTCGGGATCGTGTAGAGGAACTTGGCCCTCCCACCCGCCTCTGCTATCGCTGCCTCGAGGGCCGCCGGGACCAGGCCGTCGGCGTCCATGGCGACGTGCCGCACCTGTGCCTGGGCGGCCTGGAACACGCCGAGTGCGCCGACGTACGTCGGCCCCTCGGCGAGCACCACGTCGCCCGGGTCCAGGAACAGCCGTGCCACCAGATCGAGCGCCTGCTGGCCGCCGACTGTGACCACCACGTCGTCGGGGGACGCGCCGTTGGAGGCGTCGATGCCGGAGAGGGTCATGACTTCGCAGATGCGTTCGCGGAGCTCGACCGTGCCCTGGCCGATGCCGTACTGGAGGCTGGTCGTGCCGAGTTCGGACGCGAGCCGGCCCATCATCTCGCCGACCGCATCGAGTGGCAGTGCGGCGATGTACGGCGACCCTCCCGCCAGCGACACCACCTCGGGACGGCTGGCGACGGCGAACAGGGCGCGGATCTCGGAGGTCGTCATCCCCCGTACGCGCCGCGCATAGCGATCGGTGTAATCGTCTTGAGTCGTGCCGGTCATGCGGCTTCACCTCATCCGTGAGCTGGACACATCGGCACCCATGCTAAACATCGGACGCATCCGGCCACCGGCCTTACTCATGGAGCGGGACGCCCGCCGGGCCCGGACGAGCCGCGAGGCCCGGACGGCCCGCTGGGTCCGGGACGGCCCGGCCAACCCCCGGGACACGGGCGGCCTGGGCCGGGAGACGGCCGGGCCGGGCCCAGGACCGGCCAGCCAGGCCCGCCACCCGTTGGAGTCCGATCCGCTCCCGTTCAAGGCGAATGCGGCGTAGGATCCGTCCGGGGGCGCGGACGAGCACGTGAACAGGACCGTGCCGCAAGTCCGGAATCTCACCGACTTCTCGAGGGGTCCCGCATGTCGCGACGCCTGGTCAACCTGACCCTCGACACTCTCGAAGACCTGCCCCGGCCGTGCCGCGCCTGTGTCTTCTGGGAGCTGGACCCGGTGTCCGCCGAGCGGGCCTGCGCGACCGGTGATCCCGGGCTCGAGAAGGAGGCGTGGGTTTCCCAGACGCTGCTCGAGTGGGGTTCCTGTGGCAAGCTCGCGTACGTCGACGGCATGCCGGCCGGGTTCGTCATGTTCGCCCCGCCGGCGTACGTGCCGCGGTCGATGGCCTTCCCCACCTCGCCGGTGAGCGCCGACGCGGCTTTGTTGATGACGGCCCACGTGGTGACCGCGTTCGCCGGGGGTGGGCTGGGGCGCATGCTGGTGCAGGGCGTCGCCCGCGATCTGACCAAGCGTGGGATCAAGGCCATCGAGGCTTTCGGCGATGCCAAGTTCGGTGAGGAGGGTGAGGGCTGCGTCGCGCCCGTCGACTTCTTCCTGTCGGTGGGCTTCAAGACCGTACGCCCGCACCCGCGCTATCCGCGGCTGCGGCTGGAGCTACGCACGGCGCTGTCGTGGAAGTCTGACGTCGAGTACGCGCTGGAGAAGCTGCTCGGCTCGATGAGCCCGGAGACGCTGCTCCGCCCGGTCCGCCCGGTCACCGCGACAACGTCTACGGAGAGCTGAGAGGCGGCGGCCGGCGGGCCGCCGTTCAGGTGTTGCGCGACGCCAGCGCCAGCCGCAGCTGCCGCACGTCGATCGACCCCGTCGGCACGTCCGCCTCGACCGGGAAGTACATCCGCTGCACCGCCGCGAGGATCGCCTCGACGATCTGCTCGCGGAACAGCGGGTCGATCAGCCGTTCCCGGTCCACCGGCGAGGTCAGGTAGCCGAGGTCCACCCGGACCGCCGGCATCCGGGTCAGGCGCAGCAGCTCCCACGTCTTCGCGTGGATGCGGCAGTCGCGCATGCCGGTGCGGACCACGACCTCCCGCTGGACCAGGTTGGCCAGCCGCTCCCCCACCGTCGAGGTCGCGCCGTTGCCGGTGCCGTAGTGGTAGCTCGCTACTCCGTCGGCGGTCGGCGTCTCCTGCCCGTCCAGGTGCAGGGAGATCAGGAGGTCGGCGCCGAGGCTGTTGGCGAGGGCCGCGCGTTCCTGCCCGGTCATGGACTGGGTCGGTGCGGGGCCGCGGGTGAGGTGCACCCGCATGCCGGCCGCCGCGAGCCGGCCCTCGAGGCGGGTGGCGATGTCGAACGCCAGGTCCGCCTCGGTCCAGCGCAGCTGCCCGTCCGGAACGACGACGCCCAGGTCTTCCGCGCCGCCGTGGCCCGGGTCGATGACGATGGTCTTGCCGACCAGGCTGGAGCCGGACTGCCGGAACGCCTCGGCCTCGCGCAGCCAGTTGGGGCGGCCGCCGACGACCTTGCGGCCGAGCCGGCGCAGCGCCTTCATCGTCTGCGGGCCGCACGAGCCGTCGGGGGTCAGGCCGACCTCGCGCTGGAACTGGGCGACCGCCCGGGCCGTACGCGGGCCGTAGATGGCGTCCGCGCGTCCGGTGTCGAAGCCCATCTCGAGCAGCCGCTCCTGCAGGGCGCGTACGTCCTCGCCGACGAGTGACGTCGGAACCGAGTGGAACAGCGTCCGCGCACCCAGCTTCCAGCGGGCTCCGTCCAGCGCCGACCAGGTCTCCTGGCCGACGAGCCCGTCGACGCCGAGCCCTCGGCTCTGCTGGAAGGCTCGTACGGCGGTTTCGGTGGCGGGGTCGAACTCGTTGCCGCCGGTTTCCAGGAGCTCGAGGCCCACCAGGATCGACCGGATCTCCTCGACGGCCGGTCCGGTGTCTCCACGTCGGATCGAGCGCACGCGCGGCTCCTAGGAACTGAGGGGATGTGCAGAGGGCAACTCCCGGAGCGTACTCCTCGCCGTCGCGGCCGGCCCGGCGTCGATGTGCGCTCCGTGCGTCGCATCACGAAGGAACAGGGTCCCGCGTCACGAAGAACAACGCCCCGCATCGGTGAGGATGCGGGGCGTTGCGAAGAGCCTGCTCAGAGGGCGGACTCGATGAAGTTCACCAGGGCGCCCTTGGGCTTGGCGCCGGCCACCGAGTTGACCGGCTCGCCGCCCTTGAAGAGGGTCAGCGTCGGCACGGACATCACCCGGTAGGCGCGGGCCGTCTCGGGGTTCTCGTCGATGTTGACCTTGACGATCTCCACCTTGTCACCCATCTCGGTGGCGATCTCGGCCAGCAGCGGGTCGACCTTCTTGCACGGTGCGCACCATTCAGCCCAGAAGTCGACAAGTACCACCTTGTCGGACTGCAGGACGTCACTCGCAAAAGTGGCGTCGGTGACGGCCTTGGTTGCTCCCACTAGGACCTCCTGGTTTACAGCTCTACGAATGATGCGATGAAGCGCTCGGCGTCCAGCGCGGCGGCGCAACCGGTGCCGGAGGCCGTGATGGCCTGACGGTAGGTGTGGTCGACCAGGTCGCCGGCGGCGAACACGCCGGGGATGTTGGTCCGGGTGCTGGGGTGGTCGACCTTCACGTAACCCTCGTCGTCGAGTTCGATCTGGCCCTTGAAGAGCTCGCTGCGCGGGTCGTGACCGATCGCGACGAACACGCCGGTGACGTCCAGGACCTTGGTCTCGCCGGTCTGCGCGTTGCGCACCCGGGCGCCGACGACCTTGCCGTCGTCGCCGAGGACCTCCTCGACCACCGAGTTCCACTCGACCTTGATCTTCGGGTTGTCCAGCGCGCGCTTCTGCATGACCTTGCTCGCCCGGAACGAGTCGCGGCGGTGCACGATCGTCACGGTCTCGGCGAAGCGGGTGAGGAAGGTGGCCTCCTCCATCGCGGAGTCGCCACCACCGACCACGATGATGTGCTGGCCGCGGAAGAAGAACCCGTCACAGGTGGCGCAGGACGAGACGCCGTGGCCGAGCAGCTCCTGCTCGCCGGGCACGCCCAGCGGCCGCCACGCCGAACCGGTGGAGAGGATCACGGCACGGGCGAAGTACTGCTTGTCGCCGACCCAGACCGTCTTGAGGCCCTCGGTGCCGGCCGCGGTGGGCTTGTCACCCAGCTCGACGCGGGTGGCGTCGTCGGTGATGAACTCGGCGCCGAACCGCTCGGCCTGCTTGCGCATGTTGTCCATGAGCTCGGGGCCCATGATGCCCTCGGGGTGACCCGGGAAGTTCTCCACCTCGGTGGTGGTCATCAGCGCGCCGCCGGACTGCACGCCCTCGATGACCAGCGGTTGGAGGTTGGCGCGGGCCGCATAGAGCGCCGCGGTGTAACCGGACGGTCCCGAGCCGATGATGATCAGGTTTCGGACCTCGTCCACTGCCGACTCCTCAGTCTGGGTTCGCCGGGGCACCGGCGACATCGCACGCTAGAACGTCATGGTAGGAGAGCAACATTCCCCCGCGTCAGAGGCGTGTGGGCCCCGGCATAGTGGGGGTCCTCACGACGCCGGAGGCGTGCGCTCACCCTACCTTTGCCGAACCCAGCTTGTCGGCGCCGGAACCGGGCGTGCCACAGTCCGCGCCGGCCGCCCAAACCCACCCGCCGTTGCCCGCGGTGAATTGCACGATCAGGGCCGGCGCGCCGTCGTACCTCGCGTAGTCGATGCTCTGCGCGGTGATCGGACCGGCGCCGTTGAGGCCGGAGATCGCATCGAGGCAGGCCAGCAGCGTCTCCTGCGCTTTCAGCCGGCCGAGCGGGTCGTTCGGATCGGCTATCACCCCGGCAGTCGGGTTCGCCGCCTTGCCCTGCGCCCCCGACTCCCGGGTCTCCGGCAGGGCGGTCAGGGGCTGGGGCGTCGCGCTCCCGGAGTGGTCACCCTCGTCAGGCGCGGCCATCGCCCGCACGGCGGCCTGAGCGAGAGTCTGCCGGTGGTAGTCGGTGCCGCTCGTCAGCACCTGTCCGGGACCGGCCGGCAGAGCGAGCGCGTGGTCCGCCTCCGGCGCCGACTGATCCGCGGCGCCCCCGGCCGAGGTCGCGGAATCCTGGGACTCCGCGGCCCCGAACTGCTGGATCCCGAATCCGAGGAACGCCACGAGACCGGCAGCGATCCCGATCGGCGCGGCCCACTTCAACCGGCGGGCCCGCTTCCGGGCCGTCGTGAGCTGAGCATCATCATTCGGTACGGCGACCAGATGCCGCCCAGAAGCAACACCATCGTCCGTCGTCACGGCCCGAGCAGGCCCGGAAGCCGCACGGCCCGCGTCAGCACCCACGGTGACAAGCCCGGAGTCATCACGGGCCGCCGACTCCCCGCCGGTCCCGTCGCCGCCGGCAGTAATGACGCCGTCGCTCATGTCGCTGACGGCAGTAACCGCGCCGTCGCTCATGTCGCCCACGGCAGCGGTCGCGAATGCGGCGTCGAGCCGGGCGAGGACGTCGGCCGGCATAGGCTCGGCCTCGTCGCCCCAGGCCTGCAACGCGACCGTCATCGCGCCGGTGGCCTCGACGAGGTCCGCGTGCGCGCGCCGCCAGCCGGGGTGACCGACGATCAGGGCGGCCACCACCGCCTCGTCCGGGGTTCCGTCCAGCGCGCCGCCGACGTAGTCGGCCAGCAGGTCGAAGTCGACCTCGCTGAACTCTGCCCCGGTCACGCCTGGTCCCCTCTGTCACCCGAAGCCGGAAGCGGCCCCGAAGCCGGAAGCGGCATGGTCGTCGCACCCGGCCCCGATGGGACGCGCCCCACGGCTCCGGGGTTCCCGCCGTGACCGTCGTCTCTCCGCGCGGCGCCCCCGCCCGATCCGGCCGGTGCCGATCCGGCTCGGAGATGGCCCAGCGACTGCGCCATCCGGGCCCGTCCCCGCGCACACCTGCTCTTGATCGTGCCCTCCGCAACCCCGAGGATCTCGGCCGCCTCGATCACCGGGTAGCCCTGAACGTCCACGAGCACCAGCGCCGCGCGCTGCTCCGGCGGGAGGGCCGCCAGCGCGGCGCGGACGACGAGCGCGGTGTCGTGGTCCTGGACCGGGGCGGCCGGCTCCGGCCGGGTGCCGAGCCCGCCGTCGTCGGTGTGCGTACCGTCCGGGAGGGGCACGGTGGGGTGGGCCTGCCGGCGCCGGATCCGGTCGAGGCAGGCGTTGACCACGATCCGGTGCAGCCAGGTCGTGACCGCCGAGTCACCCCGGAAGCGGGCCGCGCCGCGGTGGGCCGACAGCAGCGCGTCCTGCACGGCGTCGGCGGCTTCCTCCCGGTCACCGATCGTGCGGAGCGCGACGGCCCACAGCCGGTCGCGGTGCCGTCGCACCAGTTCCCCGAACGCCGTGGGATCGCCTGTGACATGGGCGTGCAGCAACTCGACGTCGGTCGCCTCCGAATCGCCGCGCGTACGGCCAATAGTCACGTCAGCAATGTAGCCGAGGCGATCCGCGGGCATCACGCCCTGCCCGGGGCCGCAAGAGAGGCGACCTGGGCCCCGATGCGAAGGCCATGAGAAATCCCCCCACCGGAGGACCGGGTGGGGGGATTCTTCTTGCTGAGAGCCGTGGCGGGCGCCGCCTCAGTCGGTGGCGTACACCTCGATGTTGGTCACCTTGACCTTGTAGCCGCCGGCGCCGTCGTCCGCGGGCGGCAGGTCGCTCAGGAAGACCATGAGGTACTGGTAGGTCTGGGTCTCGTCGAACACCGGGAAGATGGTGTTCGTCCCCTTGGTCTTCTCGGTGTCGCCGTCGCCGACCTTCTTGAACTTCTTGACGAGCTGCTCGTCGCCCGACGACGTGTCACCCGGGTCCGAGTCGCCGGAACGGATGTCCATCGCGATGCCCGGCGCCGACGCCTCGACCCGGATCTCGCTCACGTGGCGCGGCGTGCCGAGGTTGATGAGGACGCCCATGCCGGGCTTCAGGTTGCCGAAGTTGGAACGGTTCTGGAAGCGCTGCGTCTCCCAGCCGGTCTCCGTGCTGTCGTCGACGGTGAGCTCGGCCTCGCCGGTGTCGTTCCGCTCGCCCTTCGGCGGGTCGACGATGCGCACCATCTTGGGCGTGAGCGGAACCTTCTTCGGCGCTCCCTGCGCGTCCGATCCCGGCTTGCCGGGAGCCGTCCCGTTGCCCTGGTTGCCGCCCTGCGGGGCGGTGTTGGCCCCGGTGGTGCCGCCCTGCTCGTTGCCGGAGTTGCTGATCGCGCGGATGCCGAAGACGAGGCCGACGATCGCGATGACGACCAGCGCCGCGATGCCCAGCACGATCTTGCGCGTGCTGCGGACCGGCTCGGCCGAGGTGCCCTGGGTGAAGCGCAGCGGGCCGACGTCCTCGTAGTCCTCCTCGGCGGAGTCGAGGCGGGCCAGCTCGGCGGCGAGCGCGTCGGCCTCGGGGGTCGCCACCCGCTTGTCGAGCAGGTCCATCGTGAGGTCGTCGAGGTACGCCGGGACACCCGCGCGGATCTGGCGCGGCGCCGAGATGGCGCCGTTGCCGTCGCGCATGGCGTCGGGCAAGGCGGACGTGCGGCCGATCTCGACCTGCGGCCAGTGCCCCGTGAGGGCGAAGTAGAGGATGCCGCCGACCGCGCGGACGTCGGACTCGACGCTGTCCGCCGAGTCGGCCCGGGCGTCGGCGAGGACCACCCGGCCGTCGTTGCCGATGAGCGTGGTGCCGGGGTGCACGTTGCCGTGCACCATGCCGGTGGCGTGCACGGCGGCGAGCGCGTCGGCGATGGCGTGCGCGATCGCGGTGGCGCGGGCCGGGTCGAGCGGGCCCTCCTGGGCCACCATCTCGCGCAGCGCCTCGCCGTCGACCCACTCGCGGACGACGTAGGCGCGCTGGCCCTCGTCGATCGCGTCGTAGACGCCGACCAGATTGGGGTGGATCACGCGGCTCGCATCGACCGCCGCCTGGAGCATCTCGGTCGCGGAATCGCCGCCGGGGTGCCGCAGCACGACCGCGACGGGCCGCCGGAGGATGACATCGATGCCCCGCCAGACCTGCCGGCCAGCACTGTCGTTGTTGACGTGCTCCTCGAGCTGGTAACGCTCGGCCAGGATCTCACCGACGGTGGGCGCACCGAAGGTCATGACCGGTCCGGCCTCGTCGGCCGCGGTCTCGTGGCCTTCGCCGACCTGGGTCACCCGTCCTCCCTCGGTGAGTCCGCATGTGTCGCCCCCGACCTTACCCGCCCGTGGCCAAGGTCCCACAGGTCATCCCCGGGCGCGGTACCCGTCCGAGGCCGTACGCCGAGGCTGTTCGAGCCGCTCGGCGGCGATAAATAAGCTGTTCAGAGGGTTATCCACAAGGTTGTCCACAGCGCTAGCGCCCGAGTTTGCGGCGCACCATCCCGACGACCTGATTCACTTCGTGGACCTTGAACAGGGTAGCCGCCACAAGGTAGACCAGCATGATCGCCCCACCGCCGACGACGACCTGCAACGCCGCGGTGGGACGCCCGGGCGTGTCGCCGCCGGGCAGGACGTGCACGACCAGCAGTCCGGCGGCGGTGGCGACGGCCGCGGCGGCGAGCACCTTCACCAGCGCGGTGGCCACCGACCCCAGGTTCAGCCGGCCGATCCGGCGGCGCAGCACTGCTAGGGAGATCAGTGCCGAAACGAGATAGGAGACGGCGTTCGCCGCGGTCATGCCGGCCGCGGCCAGCGACTGCGACAACAACTCGGCGAGCACGACATACCCGATGATGCGTACGGCCACCACCGGCAGATTGATCAGCGCGACCGTCTTGTTGCCCTGCAGCGAGTAGAAGGCATAGGTACAGAGGTAGCTCACCGACAGCGGGATCACCGCGAACGCCGCGACGACGAGGACCTGTCCGGTGGCGAACGCCTGGTCGTAGTTGAGCGCCCCGCCCTGGAAGAGCGTGACCGCGATCGGCACGCCGAGCACCCCGTACGCGACGGCGATCGGTGCCAGGGCGGTCGTGGTGAGCCGGATGCCGCGGCTGAGGTCGGCGCTGACGTCGGCGTACCGGCCCTCGGCGGCGGCCGCGCTCATCTTGGGCAGCAGGGCGGTCATGACCGAGACGCCGACGATGCCGTGCGCCATCATCGTGAGCAGGAAGACGTTGTTGAACGCCAGGGTGCTGGCCTTGCTGCCGTCGGACACCCCGCCGAGGACGCGGACCACGAGGAAGACGGCCAGCTGGTTGGCGCCGACGTAGCAGAGCATCCAGCCGGCGAGCCGGCCGATCTCACCGAGGCCGAGCGCGCGCGGCGCCCACCGCCACTTCCACGAGAAGCCCACCTTGCGCAGCGCGGGCAGCAGGCCGAGCGCCTGCACCATCATGCCCAGCAAGGTGCCGCCGCCGATGAGGAGGATCTCGCCGGTGGTCATGTTTTCCGGCTTGGGCCCGGCCGTACCGAAAACCCCGATGAAGACGCCGCACGTCGCGATGACGACGAGGTTGTTGAGGATCGGCGCCCACATGGGTGCGGCGAAATGTCCGCGGACGTTGAGCACCGCCGCGATGAGCGCGGACAGTCCGGTGAAGAAGATGATCGGCAGGATCAGATACGCCAGCGCCGTGACCAGGTCGCGGTAGCCCTGGGTGGTGCCGCTGCCGGACTGGATCCAAGTGATCGCGCCAGCAAGCGCGGTGATCAGAACAGTGGCGATGCCCAGCGAGATCACTGCGAAGGTCAGCAGCCGTTGCGTGAAGAGCTGGCCGCCGTCCGGGTCCGCCTTGCGGCGCCGGACGAGCAGCGGGATGAGGACGCTGGAGAGGATGCCGCCGAGCAGCAGCTCGTAGATCTGGTTCGGCAGGAACTGGGCACTGGTGTACGCGTCGCCGACGCCCGCGCCGAGCGTCATGCCGATCAGCATGTTGCGCACGAAGCCGATCAGGCGGCTGACCAGGCTGCCGGCCGCCATGACGGCGCTGTTGCCCGCTGTGCTGCGCGCCTCACTCTCGGCGCTCGGCTCGGGCTCCGGTGCCTCCTCCGCGGGGGTGGCACTGCCGTAGACCGTGCCACCGCCGGCGGATTCGGACGGGATGACCTCGGGCGGGAGAGCCTGGTCGGCGGCCGCCGTGGGCAGGGTGCCCGTGCTGTCGACGGAGATCAGCATGGCGCCGTCCGACGGCTCAGGCTCACCGTCGGGCGCGGCGTGCGTGCTGCGGTACAGGCCGCCGCTCACCAAGACCTCCCCAGGGGTACGGACACAGACGCCACCCTAGCCAGGCCTTGCTCAGGTGTGATGCCGGACCAGGGTCCCGGGCGTAGCGCCGGCGAGGGTCTCGACCATCCAGCAGGCTTCGAGCGGGACGAGGGGTTCGCTCAGCGCGTCGAGCACGGTCGGGTGGTCGCAGCCGGCCTCGGTCAGCACCCCGAGCAGCGCGCGGACCGGGCCCAGGTCGCCGGTGTCGGCCATGTGGCGGGCGAGCGGGCGGACCTCCGCGTACCACTGCTCCTCCGGCAGGCGGGACAGCCGGCGTGCTGCCCGGCGTACCAGCTCAGCAAGCCCTTCATGCGGAAAGCGCGAGCCGCCCCGGACCTGGAGGTGCGCCGGAGCCGGCGCGGTGTAGGCCGCGATCGCGGCCTCGTCGAGGACCTGCGGCGACGGCCACGGCGGCTGCGGCCACCAGTTGTCGCCCGCGAACAGGGGAAGCGGCGTCTGTTCCGGCGTGACCGGCTGGGGCTCCGGCACATCGCGGCGCAACGACCGATATGCGGCCTCGCGCACCGCGGCGACCGCACTCCCGTCGTCATCCGCGGTGGCCGGCGCGAACGGGCCGAGCAGCGCCACCACCAGCCCGGGGTGCGGCAGCGTCGGATCCTCGAGGGCGATCACCCGGGCACACAGGTCCAGCTCGTGCCAGCGCAACGCCGCCGGATGGGGCCGGCCGGGCGCCGCCCAGCCGAGCTGTACCGGCTCGCTGGTCGCCGGCTCGCGCAGGCCCAGCGCCTGCTCCCCGGTGGCCAGGTCCAGGTCGAGCACCAGGCCGTACCCGCCGGTCACCGGCAGGTTGATGCGCAGCTCGGCGGGCTCGGGGTCGTCGGTCGCGCTCCCGTCCGCCCGCAGGCGGGACCAGAAAGCGGGATCCTCGCTGAGGCGGCGCAGCGCCTCGGGTACGGGCACATCCCCCATCCTGCCCGCTGCGCACGGTGACCGCCACGACCACCGCCACCCACCACCCACAGCCCACAGCCGGACTGAAGGCTCGATAGGCTGGTCGTCCCATGTCTGTGTTGAATACGGCCCAGCGCAACGCCGTCCAGGAGTTGCTGCGGGTCTCCCCTGTCGCCGACGAGCTGGGGCGCCGCTTCGGCGCCGCCGGCCATGAGCTGCACCTGGTCGGCGGCTCGGTGCGTGACGCGCTGCTCGGCAACCTCGGCGACGACCTCGACTTCTGCACCGACGCCCGGCCCGAGCAGACGCTCGACCTGGTCAAGGGCTGGGCGGACGCGATCTGGGAGACCGGCCGCGAGTTCGGCACGATCGGGATCCAGAAGGACGGCCTGCGGCTGGAGATCACCACGTTCCGGGCCGAGGCGTACGACGGGGTCACCCGCAACCCGGTCGTGGAGTACGGCGACAACCTCCTCGACGACCTGCGCCGCCGCGACTTCACGATCAACGCGATGGCGGTCAGCCTGCCGGCGCACGTCTTCACCGACCCGTACGGCGGACTCGAGGATCTGGCGTCGGGCCTGATCAGGACGCCGTCGCGGCCCGAGGAGTCGTTCGGCGATGATCCACTTCGGATGCTGCGCGCGGCCCGGTTCGCGGCGAAGCTGAAGTTCACTGTGGACCCGGCCGTACTCGCCGCCATGCGGGCCATGGCCGCTGACCTCGACCGGATCACCGCCGAGCGGATCCGCGACGAGTTCACCAAGTTGCTGTGTGCGCAGGACCCCCTGGGTGGCCTGCGGCTGCTCGTGGACACCGGGCTCGCCGACCGGTTCATCCCGGAGATCTCCGGGCTCAAGCTCGAGATCGACGAGCACGCGCAGCACAAGGACGTCTACGAGCACACGCTGATCGTGGTCTCCAACGCCGTACGCCTCGAGGGCGACGCCGGCCCGGATTTCATCCTGCGCATGGCGGCGCTGATGCACGACATCGGCAAGCCGGCGACCAAGGCGGTCGGCCGCGACGGGCGGGTCAGCTTCCACCACCACGAGGTGGTCGGCGCGCGCCTGACCAAGCAGCGGATGAAGGCGATGCGATACCCCAAGGACGTCACGTCCGCGGTGGTCGAGCTGGTCGCGCTGCACCTGCGCTTCTACGGGTACGGCCGAGGCGAGTGGACCGACTCGGCCGTCCGCCGCTACGTCACCGACGCCGGCGAGCTCCTCCCACGGCTGCACAAGCTCACCCGTTCCGACTGCACGACGCGTAACCGGCGCAAGGCCGCCGCCCTGGCCGCCGACTACGACGCGCTGGAGGAGCGGATCACCCGCATCCAGGCAGAGGAGGACCTGGCCCGGGTCCGCCCCGACCTCGACGGTAACGCGATCATGGAGCTGCTCGGCGTGCCACCGGGCCCGATCGTCGGTCAGGCCTGGCGCCACCTCAAGGAGCTGCGCCTCGACCGCGGGCCGCTGGACCGGGACGAGGCGGAGGCGGAGCTGCTGCGCTGGGCCCGGGAGAACGGCCACATCTCGTAGTTGTCGTACCCGGGGGGCACAATCGTCGCGTGCGGCTCCTCATGGACTCCCCCATCGGCCCGCTCGGCATCGCCCTCGACGCCGGGACGGTGATCGGGGTCCGCTTCGGCGCCCCGCCCGGCTGGGCCGGCGGTGAACATGCCGCTCATCCGGTGCTCGACGAGCTCGCCGGCTACTTCGCCGGCATGCTGACCGACTTCGTCGTGCCGGTGGAACTGCGCGGTGGGTCGGAGTTCGAGCGGGCGGTGTGGGGCGAGATCGCCGGCATCCCGTACGGCGAGATGCGAACGTACGGCGCTATCGCGACGGCCCTCGGCGACCCGGGGGCGGCCCGGGCGGTCGGCACGGCGTGCAACCACAACCCGGTGCCGGTGATCGTGCCGTGCCATCGGGTGGTCGGCGCCGGCGGCAAGATGGTCGGCTTCGGCGGCGGCCTGCCCCGCAAACGGCACCTGCTCGAGCTGGAGGCGCGGGTGGCGCTGGAACGCGCGTGGAGTTGACCGTCAGCAGGATCCGTCGGCGTTCCTGGGTCCCAGTTCGAACGTCGGTCCGGTGCCGGGCAGGGCGCCGTAGATGCAGGCCGCGCTGACCATCCCGGTGAAGGAGAGATCCGGGCGGACGACCGCTTTCAGTCCCTCTTGGGCGAGATGGTCACGCAGTCGCTGCTGATCGAGGTCGTCGCTCGCCGCGAGGAGGGCGAGCTGGGGCCGCAGCAACCGCACACAGGCCTCAGCGGCGGGAAGGGCCCTGGCCGGGACCGGCGCGCGCTGTGGTGTCGGCCGATCGGCGGCTCGCAGGGCCAGCTCTGCGCGCTTCTGGGCGTCGCTGAGAGTCCCCGCCGGCCTCGGAGCGGCGGAACGGCTGATCGGCTGCTCGCCGCAGTGCGCAACTTCCGTACCCGGGGCGACGGTTATCCGCGAGGGGTCCGGCGTGCGCACCTCGATGCTCGCGTGCAGCGTTACGCCGGCTGTGGGCGTACCCGCTGGATTGCCGGACCGGGCACAGGCCGCGAGCGATGCGGCCAGGCCGAGCGCGACGAGCGCTGCGGGGAATCGGGTCATGTCCGCAGGATATCGACAAACGCCGAAGGCCGGGCCGCTCGCGGCCCGGCCTTCGCGCAGAGCTTGTCAGCGCTCGATCTCACCCTTGATGAACGCCTCGACGGCGGCGTGCGCGTCGTGGTCGTTGTATTGCACCGGCGGGCTCTTCATGAAGTAGGAGCTGGCCGACAGGATCGGGCCACCGACACCGCGGTCCTTGGCGATCTTCGCCGCGCGGACCGCGTCGATGATGACGCCGGCCGAGTTCGGGGAGTCCCAGACCTCGAGCTTCAGCTCCGCGTTCAGCGGGGTGTCGCCGAAGCTGCGGCCCTCGAGCCGGATGTACGCCCACTTGCGGTCGTCGAGCCACGGCACGTGGTCCGACGGGCCGATGTGCACGTCGCTCTTGACCATCTCGTGCGGGATCTGGCTGGTGACCGACTGGGTCTTCGAGATCTTCTTGGAGACCAGGCGGTTGCGCTCCAGCATGTTCATGAAGTCCATGTTGCCGCCGAAGTTGAGCTGGTACGTGCGCAGCAGCTCGACGCCGCGGTCCTCGAACAGCTTGGCGAGCGCGCGGTGCACGATCGTCGCGCCGACCTGGCTCTTGATGTCGTCGCCGACGATCGGCAGGCCCGCGTCCTCGAACTTCTTCGCCCAGACCGGGTCCGAGGCGATGAAGACGGGCAGCGCGTTGACGAACGCGCAGCCGGCGTCGATCGCGGCCTGCGCGTAGAACTTGTCGGCCTCCTCGGAGCCCACCGGCAGGTAGGACACCACGACGTCGACCTCGGCGTCCTTGAACGCCTGCACGACGTCGACCGGCTCGGCCGAGGACTCCTCGATCATCTCACGGTAATACGTGCCGAGGCCGTCGAACGTCGGTCCACGCTGGACGGTCACGCCGGTCGGCGGCACGTCGGTGAGCGTGATCGTGTTGTTCTCGCTGGCGACGATCGCCTCGGCCAGGTCCATGCCGACCTTCTTGGCGTCCACATCGAACGCCGCGACGAACTCCACGTCGGAAACGTGGTAGTCGCCGAAGGTCACGTGCATGAGACCCGGGACGCGGTCGTTGGGGTCGGCGTTGCGGTAGTACTCCACACCCTGCACGAGGGATGAGGCGCAGTTACCCACACCGACGATGGCGACGCGGACGGAGCCCATCGCGTTTGCCTCCTTGTTCATCACGGCCGGTCCTGATGCGGAGCCGGTTCTTCGGGGGGTGCCACCGCCTGATCGGCGGCGGACGAGGGGGTACGGCCCGAGCGCTCGTTGGTGATGAGCTCCTCGAGCCAGCGGACCTCGCGCTCACAGGCGTCCAGTCCGTGTCGCTGCAGTTCGAGCGTGTACGCGTCGAGTCGGTCCCCGGCGCGCGACAGCACGTCCCGCAGGCCCTCCCGGCGCTCCTCGATCCGGCGCCGGCGGCCTTCGAGGATGCGCAGCCGGGTCGCGCGGTCGGTCCGGGAGAAGAAGGTGAAGTGCACGCCGAAGCCCGCGTCGTCGTACGTCTCGGGGCCTGCCTGGGCGAGCAGATCGGCGAACCGCTCCTTGCCCTCAGCAGTGATCTTGTAGACAATCCGGCCGCGTTTGCTGGTCATCGGCGGGACGATGTCCGTCTCGGTGGCCTGTTCGCTGATCCAGCCGGCGCAGTGCAGACGCTTGAGCGTCGGATACAGGGTGCCGTAGCTGATGGCCGCGCGGATGGTCCCCAGCTTGGTGGCGAGCTCCTTGCGCAGCTCGTAGCCGTGCATCGGGGCTTCCTGGAGGAGGCCGAGGATCGCCAGTTCCAGCATCGGGGCCACCTCCTTTGCGACGATGTATCGGGCCGATACATCGTCACCGTAGAGCGGCCGTGTGCGGATGGCAAGGCGTTGTGACGCTGGTTGCCCGGGATGCCCGCCTGGCCCCGCTTCGCTTCGGTGTCCTGGTGATGGCTCGCAGTCGCCACGCCACGCTGCGTGATGGCGGTCGCCGTTCGGGTGCCGACCGCGTACTCTCTTCGCCATGCGCACGCAGCGGCAGGTCGTCGACTACTCGCTACAGAAGCGAGCGCTGCTGCGTGACCTGCACAACGGCAAGATCGGGACGCTTGAGGTCTGTGACGCCTCGCCGTACCTGAAAAACGCAGCTCGGTTCCATGGTGAGCCGACCGACGAGCGCTGCCCGGTCTGCCGCCGCGACAACCTGACCTTGGTGCACTACATCTACGGCGACGAGCTGAAGCAGTCCGCCGGCCAGGCCCGCAAGCTCGCCGAGCTGCCGGTCCTGGCGATGACACTGCGTGAGTTCCAAGTCTTCGTGGTCGAGGTGTGCCAGACCTGCGCGTGGAACCATCTGATCGAGCAGTACCTGCTCGGCAGGGACGCGCTGAGCACCGACGAATCGCCAAGGGGCGCGGCGGCTGCCGCCTCGTCCGCCTCGGGCCGCCACCGCGAGACAGGGCCGTCGTCGTCACATCGCCGGGAGGGCAGACAGTGATCGCCCTCAACGTCGCTAACGTTGACGCGACCCCGACCGATACGGGCATCCAGCGCCGCGATCGGTCATTCTTGACATCCCACACGGCGGCTGCGGGGATGCAGCCCAGAATGTCCGCTTGTGGCAGTGCCGGCCGGAGCCCCTCCAGGGCTCCCCGGGCACGCCACCGCGACCGGCAGGTGTAACCGAATGAACTCGTACGGCGATCCGCAGTCTGCACGCGCCCGGGCCCGAGTGCCCGGGCCGTCCGCTGCTTCCACGCCTGACGACGACCCGTCCGGCTACGACGAACGCCCCGGGCCGGACGCGTACCGGCGCCCGGCGGGCGGCCGTGCCTCCGTCGGTGGTGCCGCGCCACGTGGCGCCGCGACCGTCGGCTCGGCCTCGGTGGGCGGACGCGCCCCCGTGGGCGCCGGCCGTGCATCGGTGGGTGCCGGGACCGGCTCGGTCGGCTCCGCCCGGGTGGGTGGTCGCGCCTCGGCCGCCGCTCCGGTCGCCGCCGTGCCGGGGCGGGCCTCGGTCGCGCGCGCCGCGGTCCGGCCGGTGTCCCCCGCGGTCGGCGGCGGACCGGGCCCGGTCGGCCCGGACGGCCGTCGTGGCGACGCCCAGAAGATCCTCACCAAGGCCGCCAAGCGGCGCCGGCGGACCAACATCCTGACCGCCGCGGCGGCCGTCGTGGTCATCCTGCTCGGTGTCGGCGTGGTCGGCGGCACCTACTTCTTCGACGACGTCGAGCTGCCGCCGCAGAAGGAAGAGGCGCAGACCAACGTCATCCTCGACGCCAAGGGCACGGTGCTGGCGAAGCTCGGCGACCAGAACCGTACGGTCGTGCCGCAGCCGAAGATCACCAAGGTCGTCCAGTACGCCGTCGCCGCCGCCGAGGACAAGAACTTCTACCGCCACAACGGCATCGACATGAAGGGCATCGTCCGCGCCGCGTGGAACAACTTCACCGGCGGCGACACCCAAGGTGCGTCGACGATCACCCAGCAGTACGCCCGGCACGCCGCTGACCTCAAGGACATCAGCTACAACCGCAAGCTCCGCGAAGCCGTCATCGCCCGCAAGCTCGAGTCCCGGTACAAAAAGGACGAGATCATGGGCATGTACCTGAACTACATCTACCTCGGTGAGGGCAGGTACGGCATCGAGGCCGCGGCGCAGGGCTACTTCGGCAAGTCGGTGCTGACCCCGGCGGGCGACAAGAACGCGATCACGCCGTACGAGGCGGCGGTCCTGGCCTCGATCATCAAGCAGCCGGAACCCACCGCCTCGCACAAGGGCTATGACCCCAACTACAACCCCGTGGCGGCCAAGGATCGCTGGGAGTACACGCTCAAGAACATGCTCGAGGAGAAGTGGATCACTCCCGAGGTGTACGCGGCGCGCAAGTACCCCAAGGTGAAGCCGGTCAGCAAGAACAGCTGCAAGACCTGTGCCGCCGACAAGCCGGTCGGCATGATCATGCGGCACGTCAACGCCGAGCTCCGCGACCTGAACATCTCCGAGGCCGAGTTCCAGCGCGGGGGCCTGACCGTCACGACGACGATCGACCCCGAAGTGCAGAAGGCGGCCGAGGAGGCCGGCTCCCGCAAGAGCCAGGAATCGCCGATGCACGACAAGCCCAAGAGCTACCAGGCGGCGGTGATCGGCATCGACCCGAGCACCGGCCGCGTGCTCGGCTACTACGGCGGCGACAATCCTGACGGCACGGACTACGGCAGCTACATGAACGGTGAGGGCACGGGGTTCAGTGGCCGTGGCCAGTCGGACGGCTCGACCAACAAGATCTACACCCTGGCCGCCGCCCTGCGCGAGAACATCTCGTTCGACACGATCTGGGACAGCACGAAGACGCGCGCCAACGGCAGGAAGATCAACAACGCCGGCGCGGATCCGGGCACGATCTGTGGCGGCAAGACCAGGAACTGTGACCTCGAGACGGCCACCGTCAAGTCGTACAACTTCCCGTTCTACTGGATCGCCGACGGCATCGGCCGGTCGAAGGTCATCGAGGCCATGCGCGACGCCGGTATCCAGCACATGTGGCCGGACGACGGTCCGGTGATCGATCTGAACAACACCGACAAGCGGACCTGGGAGAAGAACTTCGACAACGAGGTCGCCTTCGGGCAGTACCACGTCGTTCCCCTCGAGCACGCCGAGGGCGTGGCCACCATCGTGAACCAGGGCGTCCGCAACAAGGTGCACTTCATCAAGACCGTCACCTCCGTGGACCCGGACACCGGCAAGAAGAAGACCGAGAGGCAGGAGAAGCTCACCCCGAAGCGGGTCTTCGACAAGGCCCAGATGTCCGACCTCTCGGGCGTCATGGCGAAGATCCCGGCCCACGCCGGCAACACCCTGCGCAACGGCCGTCCGGCGATCGCCAAGTCCGGCACCTGGGAGTTCGACGACGGCAAGGACAACCACACCGGCAGCGGTGACACCTGGTTCGTCGGCGGCATCCCGCAGCTGGCCGCCACGGTCTGGGTCGGCGGCGCCGGCAACAAGGTCGAGCTCAAGGACGACGGCGGCGACATGTTCGGCTCCGGCACGCCGGCGGCCATCTGGGAACAGTTCATCAACTCCGTGACCAAGGCGTTGGACCTGAAGCAGGAAAGCTTCCCCGAGCGCGAACACACGGGTGACGACAACAGCCAGTACGCGAACGGCGTGGCCCCGCCCCCGCCGCCGGTGAACGACCAGCCGGACCAGAACCAGACCTGCCAGTTCCTGCCGCAGCTGTGCCAGAACAACGGTGGCAACAACGGCGGCAACAACGGCGGGAACAACGGTGGCAACAACGGCGGCGGCAACAATGGCGGAGACAACGGCGGCGGTGACAACGGCGGCCAGAACGACGGCGGCAACACCACCTTCCCGGGCCTACCCGGCGGAAATGACACCGGAACCGGCGGTGGCCAGGTAGACGGCGGCGACAACGCCGAAGACGGCGGCTGACCGCTGACGATCTGAGACAGAGCCCGTTGCCTCCGCAGGCGACGGGCTCTCCTCTCTTCCGGCCCGTGCGTCAGCGCCGCGTGCCCGACCGGCCGGTGCTGAACGACCACGGAACGGTTGAATGCGGCATGATGCGGAGTCATGAGCGTGCCTTCGCCGGACACCGACCGGACCGACCTGCCCGCCGAGTCCGACGGGTTCGTCCGCGGCCTGTCGCAGGCGATCGGCGGACCGGTCGGCGAGCACGCCGTGCCGCCGGCGGCCCGCCGCAACCGCTTCTGGACGGCGCAGCGCATCGTGCTCGCCCTGGTCTGCCTCACGCTCGCGTTCAGCTGGGTGCAGAAGTCGCCCTGCCAGGACGGCGACTGGCAGAAGAACATCCAGTACACCCGCTTCTGCTACACCGACGTGCTGGCGCTCTACTACGCGGAGGGGCTGAGCGACGGCAAGGTCCCCTACCGCGACCACCCCGTCGAGTACCCCGTGGTCACCGGCTACTTCATGGGCGCCCTCGGCCTGCCGGTGCACGCGCTCGGCAAGCGGTACCCGGAGATCAACCAGGGCAAGTGGTTCTACAACGCCAACGCGCTCGTCCTGTCGCTCCTGGCGGTGGCCTCGGCGGCGGTCATTCTCGCGCTCCGCCGCCGCCGGCCCTGGGACGCCGCCATCTTCGCGCTCTCCCCGATCCTGCTGATCACCGCGACGGTCAACTGGGACCTCCTCGCCATCGGACTGGCGATGCTCGGCCTCTACGCCTGGGCCCGCCGCAATCCGGTGGTCGCCGGCCTCCTCATCGGCCTGGGCGGCGCGGCCAAACTGTGGCCACTGTTCATCCTCGGGCCGCTGTTCGTCCTCGCCCTACGCTCGAAACGCCTCGTGGCATTCCTGATCGCCCTCGGCGGGGCGCTCTTCGCCTGGCTCGCGACGAACATCCCCGTCGCGGTCCTCTACCGGGCGAGCTGGAACCGCTTCTTCGAGCTCAACGACACCCGCCCGATCGACTGGGGCACCCTCTGGTACATCGGCCGCTACCTCGACACCAAATGGAACAGCGGCACCCCCGGCGACCAGGGCCCGTTCCAATGGCTCAGCGACCACGTCCCCACCCTCAACATCCTCACGTACGCCCTGACGATCGTCGCCTGCGCCGCGATCGGCGTACTGTGCCTGCTCGCCCCCCGCCGCCCCCGCCTTGCCCAGCTGGTCTTCCTGGTGGTGGCGGCCTTCCTCATCTTCAGCAAGGTCTGGTCCCAGCAATACGTCCTCTGGCTCCTTCCCCTGATCGTCCTGGCCCGCCCCCGCTGGGGTGCGATCATCGCCTGGACGGTCGCGGAGATCGGCTACTTCGCGGCCTTCTACGCCGAGCTCCTGGGCGCGGGCGGGAAACCGGTCATCCCTGAGGGCACGTTCGTGCTGGCGGCGGGCCTTCGACTGGTCACGGTGGCGGTGCTGTGCGGGCTGGTGATCCGGGAGGTCTGGCGGCCGGAGCTCGACGCGGTGCGCCACACGTACGCGGACGACCCGGACGGCGGAGTTCTGGACCATGCGCCGGATGCGGGGTGGGTTGTTGCGCTGCGGCGGGTGTTCCACTTGGAGCACGGGCGGGGGAAGGACGGGGTCGCGGTAGATGGCACGCCCCCGCCTGCACCGGTGGTAACGGCGGTCGGCGGAAGCTGACGCGGTCGTTGCGTCGCGCCCAGGGTGTGTCGCGTCCAGCACGCCTCGCGCGCGGGACGCGTCGTGCGCGTCGTGCGCTGCCCGGCGTGCTTCGCCGGTTTCCTCGCTGGCACGCGGCACCAGGTGACCCCAACCCCACAGCGTGCGGAGCCGTCAGCTCAGGCGGAACAGCACCGAGTCGTCGTCGAGGTCCTCGCGGGTGATGCCGAGCGCGTCGACCGGGAGATCCCCCGCGCGTTCCCACGGCGTACCCGCGGCTTCGGATCTCAGCAGTAGCACCGTGCCGACGCCCAGCGTGCGCAGATATTGCACGCTCGTCGCGTCCGGGAAGGTCGCGACCGACCGTCGCAGCTCCGATTGGCGGCTCGGCGCGAATCCGCCGCCGCCGTTGGCCAGTTCCTGGAAGCGGGTGGTCGACCAGAGCATGACGGTCTGGTCGCTCAGCGCCGCGGTGGGCAGGACAAGCATCGGGCCGGTCACGGTACGCATCTCCGCCGGCTGGGCGGGGACTACCGGGTGAGCGGTGGCGTTCCAGGTCTCGCCCAGGATCAGCAGCAATGGTACGAACGTGGTCAGGCGCAGCCACGGCCCCGGCCACGGCGGCATCCGCGAAGCGGCGAGGTGCTCGGCGCGCCGGACGAACTCGGCCACCGCCCCCGCGGCGAGTATCGCCAGGAACAGCGTCACCCACAGCATCAGCCGCCCCGGGATGCGGACGCCGAAGGATCCGGGCAGGTGGCCGAAGAGCGGGAGATATGTCCAGCGTCCGTCGAGGACCGTGGCGCCGAGCGTGAAGACGGCGCTGACCAGTACGGCGGCGAGCAGGATCAAGCGGTGCCACATGCGCCAGACGGAGAAGACCAGTCCGACGAGCGCCAGCGCGTAGAGGACGAAACCCGGCAGGAGCGTCATCTCCGCGGGCCACGCCAGCGACTGCCGCGCCACGGCGTGGGGTGCGCCCCAGATGCGCGACTCCGCTGGGCCGATGAGCAGGCTGCGGACCGGGGGCGAGAAGAACGCGATCTCCGTACCCGCGGGCGCAGTGTCCCCCACCCGCAGGTAAGGCACCGCGATGAGCGCGCCCACCCCCGCGACGATCAACATCCCGAGCAGGTCGGTGATGAGCAACCGCCAGCCCAGTACAGGCGAGCGCCGGCGCAACCGCCGCAGCAGCACGGCGAATCCGACGACCAGGGCCAGCGCGGCCAACACGTATGCGAACGGCAAGCCGAGCGAGAACCCCAGGCTGAGCTGCCACGTGGCAACGACCCAGCCGCCCGCGGCCCACCCCGCGTGTCGGCGGTCGGGGCGGAAGCCGTACCGCATGGACCAGCCGTGCCCACGCGCCAGCATCGCGAGCGCCAGCGGGATCCCCCCGGCCGAGATGATGTCGAGGTGTCCCTCCTGGGCGAGCCGCCACGGCGCGTACGCGAAGGCGACCGCCCCGACGATCGCACCGGTCCGCCCGGCGCCGAGCTGACGCACCAGGGCATATCCGCCGACGGCCAGCAGGGCGTGGGCGAGCACGAAGAGAACGTTGTACCGCAGCACGGCGGCGAGCGGCCCGCTGCCGATCATCCCGGCCGGCGCGTACCCGAGCAGACTGCTCCCGAAGGCGAAGCTGTAGCGCTCGGGGTAGAAGGCGTTGGCCTGCCACAGGCGCGCGGGTTCGGTGATCAGCACATGCCCGGCCCAGGAGACCTGCCACGCCTGCCGAGCGGGATCCCAGACGTCCTGCGGAACGGTGTGCACCGGGTAGCGCAGGGCGGGCCACGTCAGCGCCACGGCGAGCAGGAGAGAGCCGTAGATGACGAGGGCGTACTCGTGGATGAGGCCGCGGCCGGCCACCCGCAGAATCCGGCGGATGCGGCCGGGCTGGCGGTCGGTGGTCTGAGCGAAGGCAGTCCAGGGATCGGGTGGTGCGCCGGGCGGGCGGGTGGACGGCAGTGCAGATTTCCGCCGCCGGAACCGGCTCGTAGGAGCGGCTGCCGCACCGGCCTCGGCGTCCGCGCCGTCGACCTCGGGGTCCGCGCCGTCGGGTTTGGTATTCGCGTCGCCGGCTTTGGAGTCCGCGCCGTCGGGCTTGGCAGCGGCGAGGGCGGCCTTGGCGTCGGCCGTGGTGGTCTTGGCGTCGCCTGCGTCCGCCTTGGTGCCGGTGGCGTCCGCGTGGGCAGGCTTCGCGACGTCCGGCTTGGCTCCGTCGCCGACGGCCTTGGCCGGCTCGTGCTCACCGTGCTCGGCGATCGCGGACACAGCTGCCGGTGATTCGCCCACCGTCCCGGCGGACCGGGGTGGCACCGCCGGCCGCAGACTGGGCGGAGCGCCCGCCGCACCGGCCGCCTTCCCGCCACGTCCCCTACGCAGCCCAGCCCACCGCCGAAGTCTGGGCCGATCCCCAGAAGCTCCCACGACCGCGGCAACCTCGCCACCAGAAGTCCCGGGAGCGGACCGCCCGGCGCTAGTCCCGGGCGACTCGGCCGCCGAGGAGCCAATGCCGGCCGATCCGGCCGCGACCGGATCGGCTCGGGCCTCGGGCGATCCGGCCCCGGTCGGCCCGCCCGTCCCGGTCCCGGCGGGCTCGGCGTCGGGCGACCCCGCCCCGACCCCGGCAGATCCGACCCCGGCCGCACCCTCAGGGGCGCCGACCTGCGGTTGCTCGGTCGTCATCCCGCTCCCTCGTACCGCCCGCGCTTCGCGCGGGACCGGTTCAGCTGCCTGCCCGCTCCCGCAACAGAGCGATGTCCGCGGCCTGGCCCTCCGTCCCGCCGGGGGTCTCGACGATTGCCGGGGCTCCCGCCGCTCGGATGGCCGCGACGACCAGGTCTGGGTCGATCTTGCCATTGCCGAGGTTGTCGTGCCGGTCACGACCCGAGTCGAAAGTGTCTTTGGAGTCGTTGGCGTGGATCAGATCGATGCGGCCGGTGATCGCCTTGACTCTGTCCACGATGCCCAGTAGTTCCTCGCCGCCCGCATGGGCGTGGCACGTGTCAAGGCAGAATCCCGCGCCGAACTCGCCGATCGCGTCCCAGAGGCGGGCGAGGTTGTCGAAGCGGCGGGCCATCGCGTTGTCGCCGCCCGCCGTGTTCTCGATCAGGATGGGGAGCGGGAGGCCGCCTTCCTTTTCCGCGTACGCAAAAGTCTTGCGCCAGTTGTCGAAACCGACCGCGAGGTCGTCGCCGGCGTTGACGTGACCGCCGTGGACGATCAGCGCGCGGGCGCCGATGGCGGCCGCCGCCCGGGCGTGCGTGAGCAGGAGTTTGCGGCTGGGGATGCGGATGCGGTTGTTCAATGTGGCCACGTTGATCACATAGGGCGCGTGGACGTAGATGTCCACGTCGGACGCTCGCAGCGCCTCCTTGTCGGGCCGCTCGGCCGGGGATTTCCAGCCCTGCGGATCGGCCAGGAAGAACTGGACCGCGTCGGCGCTGCGGGCGGCGGCTGCGTCGAGGGGGTCGGCGGGGTCGACATGGGCTCCGATGCGCATGGACCGAGCCTACGACGTGGGTACGACGCTCACCCTTCGTCGCTGGGTGGACACCGTACGCGTCACCGCCCGGAACAAGGTGTCGTTAATCAGGGGTATTGCACCGAGACCGGGGAGATGGTGGCATGTCACGGCAAGTCCGACATCGGATGACGGCGATCGTGCTGGGCGGGTTCCTGCTGGGCGCGGCCGTCGTCACGACGGGTACGGCGAGTGCCGAGCAGGTCGACGAGGCAGGCCGCCAGGTCGTCTTCGCGGGCGGGGGGATGCTGGGCCTGTCCTGCCGGTCCACGCCCTCGGTGGGCTCGATGACCGTACCCGCGGAAAGCACCGTACGGGTGGTCAACCGCACGGGTCACGGCGCCAAGCTCCTGCTCAACGGCGCCTCGAAGGGTTCCATCCCGGACGACGGTGCGACCGAGGTGGTCTTCCGGCGCGGGACGACCGCCGTCACCCTCGATCCCACCTGCGCGGTGGCCGATCAGGCGACGCCGGTGCTGGTCACGGCCACGCCGTCGCCCACCGGGATGCCCAATCCGGTGCCGTCGCCCACCGGCGGTGCCGTCGGCGGCGGCAGTGCGGGACCTTCGCAGCCGGGTTCGTCGCCGACTTCCGGCGGTGGCTCCTCGCAGCCGGGTTCCGGCCCTCCCGCGACCACGCAAAACCCGCCGACTTCCGGCGCCGGCAATCCGGTTACCGCGCCGGCCGGTGGGCCGCGCCCCACGGTCATCGCCGATCATGCCGCGGCCGGGGGTGCCGGGTCCATGCCGCAGGGCGGCGCTGCTCCGCGGGTCAAGACCAAGGTCATGAGGGGTACGGCGGGAGCCGGCGTACCGGCGTTCTCGGGCATGCCGCCGGGTGACGACAAGACGGTGCTCGACGACGTACCCGCGGTGGATCTGGCCACCACCGGGGCCCTGCCCGGGCAGCAGACCGTGCCGGCGTCGGAGATGGCGGCCGCGGAGCCGGTCGCGGCGATGCGGCCGATGGCGGACCCCCGGCCGATCGGTCTGCTCGCGATCGTCGCCGCGGTGTGCGTGCTCGGCGTCGCCGTCGGGGCAATTCGGGCAATCGTGTCGCAACGTGCATCTCGGGCAATTGTCGCGTAGACTGTTTCCACAAGCTCCGCGGGGCGGCCGTTCCAACCTCATCGGTGTGGTCGTTCCTCCCCAGGTCCCACCCAGCTGAATGCGGACCGGGCGCCCCGCGGCTCCACGAAAGTGAGCCCCGTCCACCGACGGGGCTCTCTTTTTGGTTGCCCAGCTCGCCACGGGTATGCTGGCTCGGTTCGCAGCATCGGCCGTGGGACAACTGCCCACGGTTTTCTTCTGCGACAGACACAAGACCTCCTGCCACGGAGAGACCGTGGCCGTCAAGCCCACAGGAGGTGAGAACGTCTTGCGTCATTACGAACTCATGGTGATCCTCGACCCTTCGCTCGAGGAGCGCACCGTCGCCCCGTCGCTCGACACGTACCTGAACGTGATCCGGACCGCGGGCGGCTCTGTCGAAAAGCTCGACGTGTGGGGCCGGCGCCGGCTCTCGTTCGAGATCAACAAGAAGTCCGAGGGCATCTACGCCGTCGTGGACCTGCAGGCGACGCCCGAGGCCGTGGCGGAGCTGGACCGTCAGCTGCGGCTCAACGAGTCCATCCTGCGTACCAAGGTCATCCGGCCGGAGACCCGCTGACCCTCGTTTTTGTCGTAGGGCTCTGAGAGCCTGTGCGCGAACGAGAGAAGCGGCGAGGAGAAGATCATGGCAGGAGAAACCACCATCACGGTCGTCGGCAACTTGACCGACGACCCTGAGCTGCGCTTCACCCCTTCGGGTGCGGCAGTCGCCAAGTTCCGCATCGCTTCGACGCCGCGGACCTTGGACAAGCAGTCGGGCGAGTGGAAAGACGGCGAGCCACTCTTCCTCGCGTGCAACATCTGGCGTGACGCCGCCGAGCACGTCGCCGAGTCGCTGCAGCGTGGCGCTCGGGTGATCGTGCAGGGCCGGCTGCGCCAGCGGTCTTACGAGACCCGCGAGGGCGAGAAGCGCACCGTCTACGAGCTCGAGGTCGACGAGATCGGCCCGTCCCTGCGCTACGCCACGGCGAAGGTGCAGAAGATGAGCAGGTCCGGCGGGGCCGGCGGCGGCTTCGGCGGCGGTGGCGGTGGTGGTGGCAACCGGCAGTCCAGCGGTGGCAGCGGCGGTGGGGGCGGCAACAACTCCTCCTTCGACGACCCGTGGGCGACGGCGGCCCCGGCCTCCGGCGGCAACCGCTCCGGCGGTGGCGGCGGCAGCTCCTCTTTCGACGACGAGCCTCCCTTCTAAGCCCCGTCACGGGCTTTCTTGAGTTCAGGAGTTAGAGCAATGGCTAAGGCTGCGGCACTGCGCAAGCCGAAGAAGAAGGTGAACCCGCTCGACAAGGACGGGATCACCTACATCGACTACAAGGACACCGCACTGCTGCGGAAGTTCATCTCCGACCGCGGCAAGATCCGTGCCCGCCGCGTCACCGGTGTGACCTCCCAGCAGCAGCGGCAGATCGCCCGCGCGGTCAAGAACGCCCGTGAGATGGCGCTCCTGCCGTACACGGCCACGGCGCGCTGAGGGGAGGCACCAAGATGAAGATCATCCTCACCCAGGAGGTGTCGGGCCTCGGCACCCCCGGCGACATCGTCGAGGTCAAGAACGGCTACGGCCGCAACTACCTGCTCCCGCAAGGCTTCGCGATCCAGTGGAGCAAGGGCGCCGAGAAGCAGGTCACGGTCATCAAGCGGGCGCGCGACGCCCGCGAGATCCGCGACCTGGGCCAGGCCAACGAGGTCAAGGGCCAGATCGAAGGCCTCAAGGTCACGCTGACGGCGCGCTCCGGCAACGGCGGCCGCCTGTTCGGCTCGATCACCCCGGCCGAGATCGTCGACGCGGTCAAGTCCGCCGGCGGCCCGTCGCTGGACCGTCGCCGCCTCGAGCTCCCGGGTCACATCAAGACCACGGGCTCGTACCCGGTCAAGGTCAAGCTGCACCCCGAGGTGACCGCGACGTTCCCGGTGAACGTCGTCGCCGCCAAGTAACAACAGCTCTGAGAGAAGGCGCGTCACCCCTTGAGGGTGGCGCGCCTTTTCCATATACGGCGCCACCCGCAGGCCTCCCGCACAGTGCCCGAAGCCGTCAGGGCCGACGTCGGCGGTCATCGGCCGGGTCCTGTCGTTGGGCCGCTCGCCCCGCAGGCCGCCATCGGCGCGCGCTCTTCGTCGGCTCGCGGTGAGTACGTCCGGCTCTCGATGAGCCTCCGGCGCCATCAAGCGAGGTTCCCGGATTGACTTGTCCCGTGGGCCCGGGATTTGCTCGTCAGCTGAGGGATTGGCCGGTGATCGCCGAGGTCAGGACGGTGGCTAGCCCGCCGCCCATCACCGCCGCCGCCAGGCCGACGCTGGCCGCCTTCCAGGAGCCGCTCGCCCAGCGCAGGCCGACCGCCACCAGCATGCTCAGCACCAGCGACAGGCCGAACTGCGGTGCCGCGCCCGCGAGCGTGCTGAGCGCGTGGGCCTGCTGGGTGCCGTTCAGCACCAGCATGTAGAGCACGAAGAGCACTACTGGCACGCCGTACCAGACGACGGTGTAGCCCACCGCCGCCAGCGGACCACCGGTGTCCTCCTCCAGCTCCTCTTCCGGCTCCAGCAGATCGTTCTGCCGTGCCGTCGACGCCGCGAACGTGCTCACGGGGCGGCGCTCGTACGTCCCCGCGGACGAGGCCATGACCGCGCCCTTCGGCGGCCAGACCGTGTCCGGGGGGTCCTGCCAGCTCGTACCCGTACGCTGAATGACCTCCGTGAGGCCCTCGGACGCCGAATTCGCGGCCGGCACCTTGACCGACGCGGACGCCCCGTTCTTCGACGGCGGCCGGAACGGGACGAAATCGCTCGTGCCGAAGCGCCGTGACTCCCCGTCCGCGAGGGCGCTCTCTGCGTTGAGCTCGCGCCGCCAGTCGTCGGTGCGGCTCCCGCGGTAGGCCGCGCCCCTGGTCGCCTGGTCGCGCTCGGCCTGCTGCCACGCCGGCTGACGGATCTCCGTGGCGTCGCCCGCGGTCGGTGCCTCACCCGTCTCGGCTCGCAGCTGACTACGCCAGGATTCGGTACGGGCCTCGGCCTGCGCCTCGGGTCGCCAGGCGCCCGGCTGTGCCGAGGTGGGACGGGCCGCGCCCCCACCGGGCTGCGACGACACCGACCGGGCTGTGCCGCCGGGTGCTGATGACACGGACCGGGTTGCGCCATCGGGCTGCGACGAGACCGGCCGTGCAGTGCTGTCGGGCTGGGACGAGACCGGCCGGGCGGTGCGGTGCGGCCGCGACGAGACCGGCCGCGTGGCGGAGCCGGACTGTGCGGCAAAACCGGGCTGTGCGGAGCCGCCGGGCTGCCCGGAGGCGCGGCGGCTGGGGCCGGCGGGCGGGGAGGACGCTGGGCGGTCGTCGGCGGGGTCGGCGTACTCCGGGCGGTCGGTGTTCCAGGCGGCCGACGCCGGTCCGGCTTCGAGTTCGCGGGCCCGGCCGTTGACGGGCCGGGTCGGAGGCTCATCGAGGTCGTCCGCCCACCGGGCAGGCCGTTCGTCGTCGCGGCGGTACACCTCGGGGTCGAGCGGGGCCTCCGCCCGCGCCCCGATCTGCAGCGGTCCGTCCGGGGCGCGGCGCCGACCGCCACCGCTCGCGTCGTCCTGGGCGTGGCGGCGGCGGGCGGTCTCGTCCTCGCTCCGGCGCGACTCGCCGCTCTCGATGGCGAGCGGGCCACCGGGGACGTTGTCGTCCGGGCGTGCGCGACGGCGGCGGCGAGGGCGGGGTTCGTCGTCTCGGTCGTCCTCGTCGTCTTCGTCTTCGTCGACCTCGGCGCGGTGCCACTGCCCGGTGTCCGAGTCACGCAGCCAGACGTCCGATTCCGGGTCGCGCTGCCAATTGCCGGACTCCAGCTCGCGCTGCCAGCTGGTGTCGGGCTCGCGCCTGCGGGCGTACGCGGCGGCGCCGTCTCGGCGGGACATGCCGGCGCCGCGCTGGGCGTCCAGGCCACGACGCGGTTCGCGCTGGCTTTCGGGGCCGCGCGGGCGGGCGGGGCGGCGGCCGCGGGTTTCCTCGGGGTCGCGTTGCCAGGAGCCGGTGTCCGTACGGCCCTGGCGAGCTCCCGACTCGATCTCGCGCCTGTCGTCGCGTTGGTCGGGGTCGCGTTGCCAGGATCCGGTGTCGCGGGGGTCCTGGCGTGGCCGGGAGCCGGTGTCGCGCGGGTCTTCGCGCTGCCAGGAGCCGGTGTCTTCGCCTCGGCCGGGGTCGCGCTGCAGCGAGCCGGTGTTGTCGCGCCGGTCCGGGTCGTGCTGCCAGGAGCCGGTGTCCGAGCGGTCGGCACGGCTGCGCCGGCCGCCGTCGCGGGGGTCGCGGCCGGTGTCGGGGTCGCGCTGCCAGGAGCCCGTGTCGGTACGGCTCTGCCAGCCGCCGTCGCGCGGTTGCAACGGCAGCGGGATCACGCCGGTCTCGGAGGCGCTCTGGGCCCAGGGGTCGGACGGCGGTCCGGGCTCGGGGTCGCGCTGCCAGGAGCCGGTGTCGCGCCGGCCGTCCCGGGAGCCGCGCGCCTGGTCGCCGCTGCGCCAGGCGTCTCCGGGCTCCGAGGTACGCCAGGCGTCTCCGGGCTCCGAGGTGCGCCAGCCGTCGGTACGCGGGCCGCCGTCCCGGGCTTCGTCCGCGCGCCGGCCGTCGCCCGGCTGCTGGGTGCGCCAGCTGTCGGAGCGCGCGCCGCCGGCTTCGTCTGCGGGGCGCCAGTCGCCGGAGCGTGGGCCGCGGCCTTCGTCCGTCGGTTCCGCGCCGCGCCAGGGCTCCGCGGTGCGCCGGCCGTCGGTAGTCGGGGGGCCGCTCTGCCAGCCGTTCGTGC
Organism: Actinoplanes sp. NPDC051475; assembly: GCF_040689425.1. Taxonomy (NCBI): domain Bacteria; kingdom Bacillati; phylum Actinomycetota; class Actinomycetes; order Micromonosporales; family Micromonosporaceae; genus Actinoplanes; species Actinoplanes sp. NPDC051475. The sequence goes on along the minus strand of NZ_JBFAZZ010000008.1, from coordinate 102,989 downwards.
AGCCGTTCGTGGTCGAGCTCGCCCGCCAGCTGTCCGCCGCCGGCGGGGACGCGTCGCCGCGCCAGTTCGGGTTGTCGGTTACCGGGTCCTGGAACGCCGGGATGCTTCCCGTGTCGGTGTGCCCCGCCCAGTGGTCGGCGTCCGACCGGGCCGTCCAGCCCGTACCTCCGCTCGTACGGGATCCGGGTTCTGAAGACCGGCGGCGGCCCGCCGAGCGCGACCCGTCGTCGAGACCGCCCTGGCCGGCGGCCGACTCGCGGCGCCATTGCGCACGGTCGTCCTCGCGGACGAGGTGGCGGCCGTCGTCGAACCGGTTTCCCGTGGGCGGGCCGGGTTGGGGATTTTGCCAGCTGGGCGAGCTTTCCGGAGCGCCGATCTCCGGGGGTCCGGAACGGGCGGACTCGGTGAACTGCTGCCAGCTCGGGCGGCTGTCCCACGAGGGACGCGAGCGGGGTGCGTCGGCCGGCTGCGGCCAGGACTGTCCGGGGGTCTCCCACGGCGGCGTCGGCGGGGCGGTCGGCGGCGCGGTGAACTGCTGCCAGCTCGGCCGCTCCTCGACGCGGTGCCAGCTCGGGGCGGCGTCCGCGGGACGTTGCGGGTCGGCCGAGCGCTGCCAATCCCCCGGACGCCGGCCGTCGGCGGGGAACTGCCCGTCGGCCGGACGTTGCCCGTCAGCCAGACGTTGCGCCTCAGCCAGACGTTGCGCCTCAGCCGAGCGTTGCGCCTCAGCCGAGCGTTGCCATGACGGGGCTGCGTCGGCCGGGCGCTGCTGCCACGCGGCGGCCGCGTCGGCGGGACCCTGCTGCCAGGACGGGGACGCGTCGCCGGGGCGCTGTTGCCACGGTGGGGCTGCGTCTGCGGGGCGTTGCTGCCAGGAGGGCGCGTCCGCCGGGCGTTGCTGCCAGGAGGGCGTGTCGGTGGATGGCGGCTGCCAGGACGGCGTGTCGGCCGCCGGTTGCTGCCAGCTGGGGGTCGCCGAGGTGGACGTCGGGTCGGCCGAGTCGGGAGTCGGCCAGGCGGTGCCCGAGATGGCCGGCAAGCGGGTCGGTGGCTCGGTCGCGGGGGGTGTCGCGCCGTCGGCGTCGCCCGCCTGCCATGCCTCGGTCGTCTGGCGCCAGCCGTGCCGGCCCGAGGCGGAGCGCCATTCGGTCGTCTGGCGCCAGTGGGCGCTGTCGCTGGTGGCGCGCCACTCCGCGGTGGACGTACGCCATCCGACGCCGTCCGCCGGAACCGGCGGCCTGCCGGTCGCCGCGACGTCGGACCACCGGCTCACCGTGCCGGGATTGGACCTTTCGACCGCTTGATCCTCGTTCTTCGCCCAGGCCTCGGCGCGCAACGACCATGCGACAGCCTCGGGAATGGGCTGCATGCTGCCGGTGTCAGTCACGGATCCCGTGCCCCAGACGGTGGCACCGGGCTCAACGATCTGGGACGAATCAGGACTTTCCGGGCTCTGAGTGGGTGGCCAAGGGTCAGCGCCGCTCCTTTCCCGCGGCAGGCGGGCGCCGTAGTCCCACTCCCGTTGGTCCACCTGAAAAGCGTGCCGTGCGTTCCGCCGATCTGCAACGCCCTAGGGCGATGGCTTCGTCACGAGCGGCACCTTTTTATTCTCTCCACACCATGGGGACGGTGAAATCGCAGCTCAAAGCGGCGCAACGGGACGTCTGCCCCAGCGTTATACACAGGCTGTGCACAAGACGGCGCACAGGACGGGCGCCGTTGTCCACAGGTTGTCCCGAGGCTCGTCCACCGGCCCGCTTGGGCCGATGACGTGCTGGTTCGTATGGTTACCCGCGCCGGATCACGCCCTCGGGCCGCTCCGGCCCGGTCGTCCAGCTTTCGGGGGGCTTCTTCGGTCACGGTCACCCGGCCGGGAGCGCACTCACCCGAAAGTGTCATACCCAGGTTGTTTGATCGACTCGGGGGTTCGGCCGGCGGGCTCCGGGTCCGGCGGAAGAGTGACGTCCGGCCGACTCGGCGGGGCGTCGGGTGCGAGGCGCTGAGCCGGTCCGGTCGGGCCGGAGGCGGGCACCGCAGGCGAGAAGGGGGAGGTCGGAGTGTCGATCACCGATGACGCACGACCGGAGTCCCGGCCGCAGTCTCCCGGCGCACGTCCGGGCGGCGGACGACCCCCCGGCGGCGGTGGGTCCGGCCATGGCGACGGCGGTTTCGACAAGACGCCGCCCCAGGACATCGCCGCCGAGCAGAGCGTGCTCGGCGGCATGCTGCTGTCCAAGGACGCCATCGCCGACGTCGTGGAGATCCTCAAGACCCAGGATTTCTACCGCCCGGTGCACGCCACGATCTACGACATCATTCTTGACCTGTACGGCCGGGGCGAACCCGCCGACGGAGTCACGGTGGCGGCGGCGCTGGCGGACTCCGGCGACCTCCAGCGCATCGGCGGCGTGCCGTACCTGCACACCCTGATCGAGAGCGTCCCCACCGCGGCCAACGCCTCGTACTACGCCCGCATCGTCTCCGAACGTGCGGTCCTGCGCCGCCTCGTCGAGGCCGGGACCAAGATCGTGCAGCTCGGGTACGGCGCCGGCGGCAACGGCGGGCGCGACGTCGACGACATCGTCGACCTGGCCCAGCAGGCGATCTACGACGTCACCGAGAAGCGGGTCAGCGAGGACTTCGCCGCGCTGGGTGACATGCTCCAGCCGACCCTGGACGAGATCGAGGCCGTCGGCGCCCAGGGCGGCGTGATGTCCGGCGTACCGACAGGGTTCTCCGACCTTGATCGGCTCCTCAACGGCCTGCACCCGGGCCAGCTGATCATCGTGGCGGGCCGCCCCGGTCTGGGCAAGTCGACCGTGAGCATGGACTTCGCCCGCAACGCCGCCATCCGCAGCAACTGCGCCAGCGCCATCTTCTCGCTCGAAATGAGCAAGATCGAGATGGTCATGCGCCTGCTTTCGGCGGAGGCCCGCGTGCCCCTGCACACCCTGCGCTCAGGCCAGCTCTCCGACGACGACTGGACCAAACTCGCCCGCCGCATGGGCGAGATCAGCGAGGCACCCATCTTCGTCGACGACACCCCGAGCATGAACCTGATGGAGATCCGCGCCAAGGCCCGCCGCCTCAAACAGCGCCACAACCTGAAGCTCCTGGTGATCGACTACCTCCAGCTGATGACCTCGCCGAAACGTACGGAAAGCCGCCAGCAAGAGGTCGCCGACCTGTCCCGAGGCCTGAAGCTGCTGGCCAAGGAGATCGAATGCCCGGTGATCGCGGTCAGCCAGCTGAACCGAGGCCCGGAACAACGTACGGACAAGCGCCCCCAGCTGTCCGACCTCCGCGAATCCGGCTCCATCGAGCAGGACGCGGACGTGGTCCTGCTCCTGCACCGCGACGACTACTACGACAAGGAATCACCGAGGGCGGGCGAGGCGGACTTCATCGTGGCGAAGCACCGTAACGGCCCGACCGACACGGTGACGGTGGCGGCACAACTCCACCTGTCGCGCTTCGTGGACATGGCCATCGTCTAGCCGTCTTTCCTTACGCGCTGACAGTGATCCCGCCGGTGTCACCACGCCAGACCACCGAACCGCCGTCGCCGGTGAAGAGAATCATGCGGTCGTCGGGCTTGGAGTCGCGGCCCTGCTCTCGCCAGCGAGCGAGAAGCTGCCGGATGCCCTTTACGGCGCTGTCGATGGTGAGGCCGGCTTCCTGTCCGCCGACGACGACCACGGCGATTCGCGGGTCCCGGTCGAACGGCTGCCTCAGCGCTGCCTCCACGCGGTCCGGTTCGGTCGGTGACGGGTTGTCGCTGGGATCGAGCCAGCGCAGATCACCGTACGAGCCGGCGTCGGTTTCGTCGGAGCGGAGAATGGTGTCGGGGTTGGCGGGTCGAAGAGCTCGGACGTCATATGAGCCCGCGAGGAGTTCCGCTAGGTGTCGCTTGTGGGCGTACTCGAAGATTTCGAGATAGTGGGCGCCCAGGGTGAAAGCGGAACCCAGCGGGCCTGGCGTCTGGCCGGGCCGGACTTCGGCCGGGTCGGGGTCGGACTGGATGGCTTGGTCGGCGGTTGGGGCTACTCGCGCGGTGGGCCGAATTCCCAGCCCATCCGGTCGCCCTCCTCGCACATCTTGAGGAGCGTCTCCTCGGTCGGCAGCTCCGTCTCCAGCACGTCCCGAGCGATCTGCTCCGCCGTCGCTCGATCCACCGGCCGTACCCGATCCCTGAACTGGTCGTCGTAGATGAAGCGGACTGCCAACCCCGGACCGTAGATCCACGCCTTCCGCGGGACGCTCCACATCACCGCCTGCAGCGGTCGGCTCACTTCGATCTCGTACGCCACCATGCTCGTGACCACGCCCGAGTCGTCCGACTTCAGGATCGCTCGATAGCCGAACTCCGGATCGGTCATTCGAACCTTCCGATCTATGCGTGTCGAAGAGGTCGCCAGGCATGAGGCGGTATCTGTCGAGGACGATCTGGAACGAAGCGCCTTCGTCCGACAGGGCCCGAGAGTACTTCTCCCACTGTTCCCCCTGATCCGCGATCCACGTGCTGAAGCGCGAGTCGACGGGCTTCATCGGCTCGAGGGCACTCAAAGACTCCGGCTGATGCTCGGGCAGGTCATGCCGCCGGTTCACAGCCACCATGCGTACAAAAGCGTCGAGGCGGGCCGCGAACGGAGCGTGCGGTAACCGGACTACCTCGTAGAGAAGATGCGTCTCCTTCGAGGAACTCCAGGAACGCGCCGTGGGGAACTGGATTTCGAACCGGAAGCCGTCCGGGGTCTGGACGGTCACGTTCAGCCCATTGTGCCGACCACCGGCGATCCAGAAGTTCACTTTCTTCCCGGGCGCGTACCCCCGCCGCCGAAGCTCCTCCAGAGTCGCCGACACGGCCTCCGCATATCGAGCCTCCGGCGTCACGATCGAGAAGCGAACTCGGTCCTTGACCGCTTCGAGGAACTCGTCGACGTCGGCACCTTCGGTTTCCAGCACCTCGGCAAAGGCGCGGCCGAGAGATTCCCTGCTCTTGTAGGCGTGCTCAAGGCCGGCCAGCGTCAGGTCGTGCTCCATGGGGAGCATGCTGTTGAGTGAGGTGAGCAGGTCATGGAGATCGGCGGTGACGCGTTGAGCAACGTGCTTGGCGTCTGCTACTGATCGCTCGATGGCTGCCTTGTGCTCACCGGTCAGGAGCTCGTAGAGGCGTGCCTGCACCAACCGCGGATCGAAGTCGTCCGCAGTAGCCTCCCGTACCCGAAGCCTCTGCTGTTGATTCGAGGAACTGCCGGGGGCTACTCGCGCGGTGGGCCGAATTCCCAGCCCATCCGGTCGCCCTCCTCGCACATCTTGAGGAGCGTCTCCTCGGTCGGCAGCTCCGTCTCCAGCACGTCCCGAGCGATCTGCTCCGCCGTCTGTCGATCGACTGCCTGCGTCCTGCCCTGGTGCTTGTCGTCGTACAGCAGGGGTACCGCCAGGCTCGGAGCGTAAATCCACGCCTTTCTCTGAACGCTCCAGATCACGGCCTGGAAGGGGCTCTCGGGAAGGACTTGATAGGCGATCAGACTCGTGACCGCTCCCGACTTGTCCGACTTCAGGACCGTCTGGTAGTCGAACGGCTTGTCGGTCATCTCCGTCATCCGATCTCCTGCCGAGCATTTCCGCCCGGGTAAGTCCGTAGTCAGCCAGTTCTTCGTCGAATGATCGGCCCGACTGATCCAGGTGATGAGCGTACTCACGCCACATCGCCGGCTCCTGCGCCATCGAGCGCCGGATCGTCGTGTCGACGGTCTTCGTGATCGGGAGGCGCTCGAGCCCCTCAGGCTGATGTTCCGCCATCCCGGCGTCGCGGTTGTCCTGAACCATCTTCAACAGCGCTTGGGCCCGACGTACCGCCGGTGCACGCTTGAGCCGCAACGTTTCGTATGCCTCGTGAGTCGAGGTCGACACGGTACGAGACCGCGCCGTGGGGAACTGCAGTTCGAACACGAAGCCGCTGGGGTCGGTCATCGTCACGTTGAGGCCGTTGTGGCGTCCCATCGAACCCCAGAAGTTCACCATCTTGCCGGCGGTGAAGCCGACCCTTCGAAGCTCCGCGAGTGAAGCCTCCACCGAGGCGACGTAGTCCTCCTCGGACACCTGGATCGAGAACCTGACGCGATCTTTGGTATCCGCCAGAAATGCATGCACGTCCACGTCCTCAAGCTCGGACTCGATGGCGAACGCGCGTGCGAGCGAATGTTCCGTTTTGACGCGGTGCTCCTCGCCGACGATGTCGGGAGGGTGGGACAGCGGCGCGGAGTGGAGGGCGTTTACCGCTTCGTGCAGACGGACGGATATCTGGGCAGCCATTGAGGCCGCGTCTACGACAGAGGCAACGATCGCTGCCCTGTCTTCGCCCCGGAGAGAGGCGAGTAGCCGGCGCTCCTCCGTTCCTGGATCGAAGTCTTCCGTGCGCCGAGGTGCTACTCCCGGGGTGGGCCGTGACTCCAGCCCATCCTCGCCCCTTCCTCGCACATCTCTTCCAGCAACTGCGGCGTCGGCAGTTCCGTCATGAGCTGTTCCCGTGCCAGGCGCTCGGCTGTCGTCCTGTCGACTGTCACGGACTCGTTGGCGGATGAATCGTCGAAGAGCGGTCTCGCCGCCAGCGCGGGGGCGTAGATCCATTGCTTGCGGGCTGCGTGCCACATCACTGCTTTGAGCGGAGCTGTCGCTTCCGCCCGGTAGGCGATCAGGCTCGTCACCTCGTTCGACCCGGGAGTCTTCAGGAACGCTCGGTAGGCGAAGGTCGGCTCGCTCATTCGGCGGATCCAGCCTTTCTATTCCGCGTACGTCGTCCGGATCGAGGGTCCAGTGCTCAAGGGCTTGGCGGAGCGTCATGCCTTCCGAGGCCAAAGTCGTACGGTATGCGATCCACGCCTCTCTGCCGCTGCCGCTGGTGGCCCAGCGCGCCAGGGATGTGTCGACGGTTGCGTCGACCATGTCTAGGCCGGCCGGTTGGTGAGCAGGCATGTCGTGCATTTTGTTGATGGCCAGGATGCCGAGGAACGCCTCGACCCGCTCCAGCCCGGTGACGTCCTCGGACGTGAGGCGGACGATCTCGTACAGCTGGTGAGTCTGCTTGCCGACTTCGCGAGATTTTTCGGTGGGGAACTGGAGTTCCATGCGGAAGCCGGACGGATTCCGCATCGTGACGTTGAGGCCGTTGTGGCGACCGCTGCCGTCGCCCCAGAAGCTCGCCACCTCGAGGATCTCGTAGCCGTTTGAGCGAAGGTGTTCCAGCGCTCTGCCGAGAGCTTCGGCATAACCCGCTTCGGGCAGTGCCACGGAGAAGCGCACCCGGTCGTTGCTTGATTCGAGGAATTCCTCGATGGTCGTACCGTAGAGGGCTTCCCGCTCGGCGAACTTTCGAGCCAGGGAAGTCATGGACTTGGCCCGATACTCCTCGTCCACCACTTCGGCGCCCACCGTCTCGGCGAGGGCCTGCATTTTCGTCAGCTCCGTGGTCGCCACCAGGTCGGCCGCTGCGACCGATGCCTCCAACGCCTCTCGTTGGGAACCGGTCAAGCTCCCGAGCAGATTTTGTTCAGCTGATCGCGGGTCGGACGGTTCCTCGTGGGGTCCGGTCGGCTCCAGGCTGGACCGGCTCCACAGGCCTGCTTGGTGGTACGGCAGCGGCGCCGGGCGTCCCTTGTTGTCGACGACGAGTGCGTCCATCGAGATGATGTTGTCCGGGGCCGGAATCCCGCGGTGCCCATACAGCGGCGAACTCTCCGAGAGCCGCCCCGTCTGCGGGTCCAGGAACAGGATGGTGCCGTTCTGGTTGACCGCCGTCCAGGCGTGCGCCGTGCCTTGTTCCGACTCCGTCACTATGAAGGCGAATGCGCCGTGCCCGATGTTGTACAGCTGGTTGTGCAGGTTGGTCATGGCCTTGTCGACTGCGGATTTCGCCTGGTCCGCCGGGAGCGAGCCCACGTACGGGCACAGACCCTGAAACTCGCCCCCGACCGCCTGTTCGATGCGCGACAGGCCCGCCTCTTCGGCGCCGAGGGGGCGGGTCGGGTCGCCTTCCGCGTACGCGTCGAAGGTTCTCGGGGCCGCGACCCGGGGGCGGCCGTGGATGTAGGTGTCGAAGAGTGAGAGGACGCCGTCCACGCAGTTGATCGCCCGGGTGGGGTCGGCTGCCGGGCCGCCGTCGTTGGCCAGGGCGAACCACTCGCCCGCTCGGGGGTCGACCAGGCGTTGCACCCGGCCGTCCGCCTGTCGCGGCATCGCTCGCTCCAGGTCCTTCTGGTGTACGGCCAGAGGCGGGCGAAGGCCACCGCGTTTCCCGTACGGGCGGGAGTGGTCGATCGGAGGCGGGTCGTCGTCACCGGTAAGCACGGACTCGTCGACGCCGGCGTGGGTCAGGGTGCCGATGTCGTCGTTGAGCCGGGTCCAGTCCGGTGGGTCGATCTCGATTCGGGGCGGTGCGGTTGCTCCCGTGCGTACCGAATCCGCCTTGGTCTCAAGGGCTTCCACGTCCTGCGCGGTGAGGCGGGCGTCGGTGCGGAGCTGGTCGGCCCGCACGGTGGAGCCCGCGCGGTTCGCGGCGTCGGCCTGCTGGTGCAGGTCATGGATCTTGGCGCGGTGGGTTTCGGCGAGGCGGATCAGGTATTCGGCGTGCTCGTCGCGGCGGTTCTGTTCGTGGGCGACGCGGATGTGCGTGAGGAAGTCGCGGTGATTGCGGCGTTCAGCATCGTCATCGGACAGCCGGGAGACCGGTGCGGCCGCGTCGTGGTCAAGGACGGGGTCGGCGGAGGGCGTCGCGTCGTGGTCGAGCACGTGGTCGGCCGGCGCGGGCGGCATCAGATCGTGATCGGCAGGGGCATCGTCGGCCGGGGTACGCGGTGTGAATGGCTCGAACGCCTCACCGACCCGGTCCCGCGGAGCCCGAGGCTCGAGCGCCTCGGCGATGTGATCGATCGGCCGCCGCGGCGCCGGCACCCGCGGCTCGGGCCGGGCCGGGATAGGCCCAGGCCCAGGCCCAGGCCCAGGCCCAGGCCCAGGCCCGGGCCCCGGTTCCGGCGAAGGCGAAGGCGAGGGCGAGGGCGAGGGAGGAGGCGACGGAGGTGGCGGAGGTGGCGGAGGTTCCGTACCGGCATAAGCCGTCGAGTAATACACCGGCGCAGGTCGCGGCTCCTGGGGCAGGGTGGCCTGCTGCGGCCGCCACAAGCCGTCCGGACGGTCGGGGAACGGCATCGGGTTGCCGCGGCCGTCCACCACCAGCGCGTCGATCGCGATCACGTTGGCGATGTGCGGGCCGCCGTGATGGCGATACAGGGTCGTACCCGGCGCCGCGACCAGGCCCGACTGCGGGTCCACGAACAGGATCTCGCCGTTCTGGTTCACCGCCGCCCAGGCGTGGGCCGTGCCGCCTTCCCAGGCGTTGATCAGGAACGCGAAGGAGCCGTGCCCGCCTGCGCGCAGGTGCGCCGACACCGCACCGAGCGCCTGTTCCACCCGCCCGCGCGCGGCGATCGGGTCGTTCGCGGACACGGGCGGGCACAGCGACTGCAGGCGCCCACCCGTGGCGTGCTCGATGCGTTCCGAGCCGAGATCTTCGCCGTACTGGGGTCGCTGCGGATCCCCGTCCCGGTAGGCGTCGAACGTCCGCGGGGCCGAGACGCGCGGGCGCCCGTGCACGTACGTGTCGAAAAAGGACAGCACGCAATCCTGGCAGTTGATCGCGCGAGTCGGGTCGGCCGCCGGGCCGCCGTCGTTGACCAACCGGAAGTACGGCGTACGCGGATCCGCCGCCCGCACCGGATCGCCGGCGGCATCCCGCGGCACGGCGTTCTCGAGGTCGAGCTGGTGCCGGGCGAGCGGCGTCCGCAGACCCGCCGGATGACCGTACCGGCGCGTCCGATCGACCGGCGGCGGATGGTCGCTGCCCGTGAGCACCGACCGGTCACCGACCGACACACCGCCCGGCGCAAGCTGCCCACTGTCCCGGTTGGCCCGATGCCAGTCCCGCGGCTCGACCGCCGTCACCGCCGCGCCGTTCGCCGCCTTGGCGGGATCACGCAGGTCGCTGAGCTGCGCCTCGGCCCGGTCGGCGGCCTGCATCGCGACGGCCGCGTCGGCCTCGAAGAACTGGCCCAGCCCCGGATCGAGCCTCACATACTTCGCAACCCGAGCAGAACGCCGCGCGAGCCGAGCCCGCCGCCGGGAACTCTCGGCCTTCTGCGTCAGCGCATCGATCGTGTCCTGCCGCCGGAACTCCGCATAGGCGACCCGCTGCTGCCGTGCGAACTCGAAATACCCCGCCGCCTCGGGCGACATCGCCGGAGCCACCCCGAGATCGGCCGCCCCCGGCACGAAGGTCGCGGCCACAACAAGATCAGAATCCCCGGGTACGCCGTCAGCCCCGTCCCCAGACCCCGGCCGCTCCACCCCGGCCGTCCCCACCGCCGGATCGCCAGACCCGGTAGGCCGAGCAGGCGCACCACCCGCCGAGCCACCGAAGTCCCGACCGGACCCGGGTGGCGAGGCGACGGCACCGTCCCGACCGGACCCGGGTGGCGAGGCGACGGCAACGTCCCGGCCGGACCCGGGTGGCGGGGCGACGGCACTGTCCCGACCGGAAGCTGGCGACGACGCAGTCCCACCGTCCCGTCCAGCACCCGACGGTGGGGCGACGGCAACGTCCCCACCGGAGCCAGCCGGCGCAAGCGCGCCATCCCGCGAACCGACCGATGTCACCGTCCCCGGTTCGGGCGACAGCACACCAGTAGGCCCGCCCGTGTCCCGTGCGAGCGCCGGAGATCCGTCCCCCACCGACACCGAATCGCCCGTCGTCGTGGATGGAGAAGTCCAGGGCGAACCGATCGGCGAAGAAGACCCGGCGTGGGTGACGGGCGGCGCAGGGAACTCGTCGTGCGATGCCGGCGGCGAGCCGTTCGGTGCGGCCGGCGACGAGACCTCGACATGGGAACCAGACAAATCGATCGACGTGGACCGGGATGGGGTCTCTGCGGTCGCGGCCGAAGAAGACGACGAGGACACCGGCGTCGTGGAAGTTTCCGGGGAGGACACCGGCGACGAGAACGACTCCGGAGACAGCGGCGACGGGAAAGACTCCGGCGAGGAGAACGGCGAGGAGAGCGGGGAGGAAGTGGGCAGCGGCGGGGAGGACGGCGAGGAGGCGGGTGGCGTTTCGGGAGGGACTTCTGCTGACGTCGGCGTTGCAGGATCGAGCGGCCGATTCGCGTCAAGCAGCTCCGCCGGAAGGCCCGGAACGTCCAGACCCGCAGCCAACAACGACTCCGTGACCCCCGAAGTCGTAGCATCGAGCGCCGCCCCCGAGGCCCCCGAGCTCGCCGACTTCGCGACCCCCTCCAGGTCCGGCAGGTCACCGCTGACTGCTGCCCCGCCGAACTCCCCCAGCACCTCCGCGCCCATCCCCCGGCCTACGCCAACGTGGGAAGAGCCCCGTCCCGTCCCTGCCCCAGCCCCCGCGAAGCCTCCGGCGAAGCCGCCCGCCGACGACGTACCCAGGTCCTTCCAGTCGAGGCCGTGCGCGCGGCCCGTCGAGTTTTGGTAGAGCTGGATGCCCGCGTTGGTCGCGGCCTCCTCGCGCAGCTCGTCGAAGCCCTCGTCGACCGCCTCCCGACCCAGGTGCTTGAGGCCTTCACGGGTCGTGAGCTGCTTCGCCGCGCGCTCGCCTGCTTCCTTCAAGGTCTTCTTGATTGCCTTGCGGCCGAGTTGCTCGACGAGGCGCTTGAAGATCTGCTGGATCGCGAACCTGGTCGCCGCGATCAGGCCGCCCGCCGCCGGGGACGCCGCGCCCAGGGTGAGGGCTGTTGCGACCGTCATGCCGATCAGCTCGATGAGGAACAGGCCGATTTCGATCCAGGCCTCGAGCTTCGCGCCCTCGATGTCACGGCCGCATTCTTCGACCAGGTTGCCGAGTTGGTCGGCGATTTCGAGCAGGGAGGTCAGGGGGGCCTGGTCCTCGACCGCTACCCGGTCCCAGGCACCGATGAAGGCCTGGGCGGTCACGCCCGCGCCGCCGTAGCCGGCGATCACCCGGCCTGCCGCCTCGAACGCTTCGTCGCGGGGGGTGGTGAGTTGGCCGGCGATCGCGTACCAACGGTCGGCGACCTCCCAGGTGGCCTTCTCGTCGCCTTGCGGCCAGTCGAAGCCCACCACCCACTCGAGCGCCTCGTACGCCCAGCCGGGCACGTCGAACGGGCAGTAGTCCAGCGGGTGCGGGATCGGGCTGGGGAGGATCGTCACGACCGATTCCTGTACGTGTGCTCCACGCGTACCGATGCAGTGTGGTCGGTCTGCACGGCCTCGCGGACGGCCTGGACCACCGCGTCGCCGAGGCCTTCCACGTAGCCGCCGAGCTTCTCCCAGGCTTGGAGCACCTGTTGCTCGATCGGGCGGTAATTGCGCTCGAAGGCCTGGCCGATGTCGTCGGTGCCCCAGGGGCGGGCGGCGCTCAGCTCGGCCGCCTCCGCGCCGGCGTCGTCGCGCAGTTCGCCGAGGTGGCGGCCGGCAGCGGCGAGGTCCCGCCCGGCCTCGGCGGCGGGTTCCGGCTCGAGCCACATTTCACCCACGGCCGACGTCCGTCTCGCGCATGAGCCCAGGGCCGGTGTCCGTCTCGCGCATCATCTCGTCCTGGCGGTGGAGCAGCGAGCCCAGGTCATCGTCGCGGAGGAACCGCATCGGGCCGGAGTCCGCGGGCAGGTAGTCCGCCATGAGCCGCTGCACCTCCGCGGCCGCCTGCGCCGCGGCCCGGGCGGTGGTCGCCACGATGGTTCGGCTCAGCTCGGCGGCGTCCATGTCCCGGTAGATCCGGCGGTCCAGGCGCAGGTCGACGAGCTGGCCCCGGGCGCTGACGGTGGCGCGGATCAGACCGTCCTGGGAGTCGGCGCTGACCCGCAGTTCGGCGAGGCGGCGCTGGAGGCCGTCCAGATCGGACCGTAGGCGCTGGTAGCGGCCGTAGACGTCGTCGAAGCGCGCCCGCAGGGTGTGGTTGGCGTCGCGATCCGCCGTCTCCGCCACGGTTTCCCCCTCTCCCGCTTCCATCGACGGGGATTGACCCTACCGGGCGACGCGACGCGGTGTGGTCCGGTAACTTCAGCCCGCACATGGATGGCACATGAGGGGGCGAAATGATCACGCTGGCGGAGGCCGAGGAGATCGCCGCCGGGTGGGCGCGCACCGAGTCCGAGCGCCGGGGGTACGAGTGCACGCCGATGGTGAGCGAGTTCGACCTCGGGTTCGTGGTGTGGACGAAGCAGCCGCCGACCGTGCTGCCGATTCCCGGTGACGGCGTGCGTACGGTGATCGACCGCGAGAACGGGGCGCTGTCGACGTACCCGGGGGTGCCGGTTTCGGTCGTCGCCGAGCTCTACCGGCGGCAGCAGCCGGAAGTGGCCGCCCGGCGGCGGACTGTCGACCCCGAGGTGGAGCTGCGGCGCAACGCACGCCGCCGGCCGTCGCCCACCACCGCCGCTCATCTCACTGTGGACGGAAGACTCTTCATCGCGCGCGGGGCAAAGGGCGATCAGCGGATCGATCATCACCCGCTGGTCGCGGAGCATCTGGCCGCCATCGAGCCGGGTTCCCGGGTACGCGGCACCGAGCGGCACGCCGAGCTCATCGTGCTGTCGGACGCGCTGCACGAGGCTGATCGCGTACGGGAGAAGCCGTTGACGCTCGACGAGGCGCGGGCGTGGCTGCGGGACGCCGACTTCGAGGCGTACCTGGTCCGGGAGAAGGGTGATCCGCTGGCCGGGACGCAGGCGCGGCCTTGCGAGTCGTGCCTGGTCACGCTCGTCGACTTCGCGCTGCTGCCGTGGTCGCACCTGGCGTTCGTGGAGCCTTTCCGGCCGTACTCGCAGAACGTGGCGGAACCGGGTCGCTTCCCGGACGTCGTCGCGGGGGCGCTGGCCGACGCCGGCTGGCGGCCCACCCACCGGATGGTGGCGGAGGCGCTGGCCGACGGGATCGTCGAGGACGTCGTCGCGGTTCCGGGCCGGCGTCACCGGCACCAGCCGTTCCCGGCGGCCCGGGCAGCGATCATGGACTTTCCCGGGATCTTCTGCGGTCTGCGGATGCCAGGGGTACGCCGGCAGGTCCGCTGGCTGTCGCTGGAGCCGGCGGCGGCCGCGCACACCGCGGACCTGCTCGGGGAGTTCGGCGAGGTGATCGGGGCGCCGCTGTTCCCGCTCGGCGTCGAGGCGAAGGGCGACGCGATCGTCGCGATCGACGAGGGTGGGCGGATGTTCGCGCTGGATCAGGGCGGCGAGTGGTATCTGGGCGCGAACCTCGACGAGGGGTTGCTCAGCCTGCTCACCGGCGAGGGCCCGGCCGAGCGGGTACGCGACGACGGCTCCTGGTGACACCCGCGGTCAGCGACCGAGGCCCGCTGCGCGTCCAGCGTGACGTGCAGCGGGCCGCCGACCCGCGACTTCAGTCGAACAGCTCGTTGAGGAAGCTCTTCCGGCGCCGGTAGTGCCCGTGGTGGCCGCCGTGCCGGTAGTGGCCGTGGTAGCCGCCGTGGCCGTACTGCGGGCCGTGGCCGTACGCGGCGGGGGCCGGCGGGTACGCGGGCTGTCCGTAGCCGGGCGGCGGGGGCGCCGCGTAGCCACCGCCGTGTGCGGGCGGGGGCGGCGGGGGTGCGTACCCACCCGGGGTGGGCGGTGCCTGGGCCGGGCGCGGCGGGGCGGCGGCCTGCGCCTGGCGGCTGTTCCAGTTGGCCTCGGCCTCGAAGAGCTTCTCCAGCTCACCGCGGTCGAGGAAGATTCCGCGGCACTCGGTGCACTGGTCGACGGTGACGCCGCTGCGCTCGTAGACCCGCATCTCGCCGTGACACTTGGGACAGGTCATCTGCATCTCACAAACGGTACAAGGCCGTGTCACCGCGTGGTGCCGTTGTGCCTGTGGGTCTGCTGAAGACCAGCGCCGGCGACCACGCCAGGAACGCCAGCGGGTAGAGCAGGTAGCCGAAGCGGGTCGTCGGCATCAGCAGGATCGCGGCCAGGAGCCCGTACCCGCAGAAGAGCGCCGCGGCCGCCGCGGTGACCGGCGGACGCCGAATGAGCAGCACAGCGATGGTGAGGGCCGCCGCGACCAGCAGCGCGGCCGCGACGTAGCGGCCGCCGGGCAGCGCCTGGGAGATCAGATAGCCGGGGAAGGGCGACTGCGCCGGGCTCGTCACGAGGCCGTGGCCCAGCGGGAACCGGACGACGTTCTCGACGAAGGCGTTCCCGTCCACCAGGAACGCCGGGAGCAGGGCGAGGACGGGCAGCCCGAGCGCGCCGGGCAGGAAGCGGCGCAGGTTGCCGGTGGTGAAGGCCAGCACCAGCAACACGGCCACGACCGGCAGCGCGAAGAGCTTGAGCGCGGCGGCGGCACCCACGGCGACGCCCGCGGCCCTGTAGCGGTCGGTCGCGCCGCACGCGAGCGCCAGCAGGCACAGGGCCAGGACCGGCAGGTCGTCGCCGCCCGTGGCCAGGGTCAGGGCGCAGATCGGCAGGATGGTGGCGAACTGCACCGCGCGTACCGCTGAGGAGCGCAGCAAGCGAACGGCCGTGACCAGTGCGGCCGCCGTGACCAGCGCAAACCCGATCCGCGCGTCCGTACACCAGAGGTCGCCGAAGGCGGCGCGAGGCAGGCCGAAGACGGCCATCCCCGGCTGGTACGGCGCATAGCCGAGCAACTGCTCCCCGGGCGGCAACGCGCCGATCGCCTCCGGCCCGAGGTAGGGCGTGCCGGTGTGCGCCAGCCGCTCACCCATGTGCTCGACGACGAGGACTTCCTCCTGGGCCCGGTCGGTGCGCCCCGCCGAGCGCTGCACGGCCTGCACCACGAGCGGGAGCAGGGCCACGCCACCCCAGACCGCCCAGGTCAGCGGCATCCGCAGCGCGGGGCGCCGCAGTAGCAGCTGGACCCCGGCCACGAGGAAGGCGGCGAGGTAGCCCCAGACCGCGATGCCACCCCACGCCCGGTGCGGCAGCAGTGTCGACGTCAGCGCCGTGACCAGGGCGAAGGCCGCGGAGAGCCCGTAAAGCGCCAGATCCGCACCCAGGCCGCCGGCGGCGCGATCAATCCGCTCCAGCACCCTCACGCAGGCAAGTGTGGCAGAGGTGATCTCGGGTTCCGGCGGCGCGCCATCCGCACCACGGAGCCGGACTTGTGCAGCGGGCCGGCCAGGAATCCCGGTCGTCCGCCGGAGCCGCGCTGCAGGGTGGCCAGCAACCGGCCGGCCCGCATCGGCCGCGCGAACAGGTGCCCCTGCCCGGTGAGGCAGCCGAGCTCCCACAGCGCGTGCCGCTGCGGTTCGCTCTCCACGCCGTCGGCCACGACGATCAGGTGCAGGCTCCGGGCGAGGTCGACGGTCGAGCGTACGACCGCGGCCGCCTCCGTGGACGTCTCCACCTGCACGACGAACTCCCGATCGATCTTCAGCTGGTGCACCGGGAGGCGGGAGAGCACGGACAGCGACGAGACGCCGGTGCCGAAGTCGTCGAGGGCCAGCTTGACGCCGGCGTCGCGCAGTTCGTGCAGCGTACGGTCGACGACCTCGAGCTGGCTCAGCGTCAGGGTCTCGGCGAGCTCGAGCACGAGCCGGTCGGCCGGCACGCCGTGGCCGCCCAGCCGGTCGAGCACCGTGGCCGGGAACGTGGGATCGAGCAGGCTGCGCGGCGACACGTTGACGGCGACGGGAAGGTCGAAGCCGGCCTCCCGCCAGGCGCTCAGCGCGGTCAGCGACTCCTCCAGGACCGCGTCGGCGAACGCGGGCAGCTGCCCGGAGCGCTCGACGGTCTCCAGGAACTGCATCGGGGTGAGGTCGCCGTGCTCGGGATGGTGCCAGCGGGCCAGCGCCTCCGCGGAGACGACCTCACCGGTGGCCAGGTCGACGATCGGCTGGAAGTCCACGACGAACTCGCGCCGGGTGACGGCCCGGCTGAGCTCGCCGCCCAGCACCAGCCGGCCGACGTCCGCGGTGTCCCGGGCGTGCGCGTAGATCGCCGTCCGGCGTCCGCCGCGCTTGGCCTCGTACATGGCCACGTCGGCGCGGCGCATCAACTCCTGGACGCCACCGCTGCCGGGCGCGAGTGCGATGCCGCCGGCGGCCTCGATGGTGAGCTGCATGCCGTCGACCTCGATGGTCCGCTCGAGCGTGGCAAGCAGATCTGAAGCGCGGTGGGTGGCCACGGCGGGGGCCGGCAAGCCGGTCAGCAGGATGGCGAACTCGTCGCCGCCGAGCCGGGCCACCAGGTCGCGGGGCTGCGCCGCATTCTCCAGCCGGCGGGCCACCTCGCGGAGCACGTCGTCCCCAGCGGCGTGACCGAGGGTGTCGTTGACCTCCTTGAAGTGATTGAGGTCGATCAAGAGCATCGCGAACATGCCGTCGGGCGCGCGCACACCGAAGATCCGGCTGGCCTGATCGAGGAGCTCCCGGCGGTTGGCGAGGCCGGTGAGCGGATCGTGCGTGGCTGCGTACGCGTTCTCGGCGTTGATCCGCTTGAGCTCCGCGTACGCGCGGGCATTGCCGATCGCGGTGGACAGCGACGAGGCGAAGGTCTGGAGCTTGTACTGCTCGGACTCGTTGAGTTTGACGGATTTGCGGAACCGCAGCCGGAGTACCCCGATCGGCCCGGACGGGCCGTCGAGCGAGGCCTCGATGAGGAATCCGTCGCGCGCGGGTGCGGCGGCCACCGTGCCCTCGTAGACGACGCGTCCGATCGAGCCGCGGATGAGTCTGGGTTCCTCGAGGTCGCGAAGCTCGACCTCGGTCCCGTCGGCGGAGAAGAGATCGGGTGTGAGACTGACCGCCGCGTGCAGGACCTTCGTCAGGTCCGTCACGTTCAGCCGATCGGTGGTGCCGGCGAGGCGCCGCCAGGCATCGTGGTCCGCGCGCTGCTGGATCTTGTTCTTCGTGGCGAGCTGGAAGGCCAGCACGGTCGGCGCCATGGCGAGGACCAGCATCTCCTGCTGCCGGACCGCGAGCACCGTCACCAGCGCGAGCACGACGTTGACGCCGCGGATCCGCATGACGACGTCCCAGTTCTGGCGGACGACCTGGCGCCACGGGGTCCGGGTCGCGAGTGACATCACGGTGTCACCGAGGATCTCGTCCACTATGGCGTAGGCGATCGCGGCCGCGATCAGGCTCAGCATCAGCCGCGGCACGGAGGGAACGTCGCGCGCCCGGTCGATGGCGGGATGGATGCCGGCGAGGAACACGACCGACCCGGCCGCGGCGCAGGCGATCGTGTCCTTGGCGGAGTTGAAGATGACTTTTATCGGCTGGCGAATCACGATCTTGGAAGCCAGCACGCCGAGTGCGGTGCAGATGATCGCCCAGGGCAGCGGCAGCGTCGCTACTGCGAGGAGGATCGACCCCGACGCGGCGGAGAACGAACGGTTCTCCGACCGGACCCGCAGCAGGATGAGCGGTCCGCTCGCCGCAGCGATGATCACCGTCAGCGCCGCCAGGAACGGCAGCTTGCCGGGCGGCATGGATGTGGCGGACAGGCCGGATGCGATCAGGCAGCCCACGCCCACAAACGCGACTAGACCGACGTACAGCCGGAGCTGCTTGTCGGTCTTCGCGTCGTTCACCGCGGACGCCCCATGTCTCCATGGTCTCCCGCTGCCCGTACGGGCTGTCAATGCCTCATCGCCACTCTGTAGCGATCCAGCGGGCTACGACTCACGCCCAATCCTGCTCACTCATCTCGCACCTCCGTTTTCGTGAATGCAAGCCGGTCGTTGAAGGCCGGTCTGGCGACCAATCCGTTCCGCGCCGTTCCGCGCCGTTCTTCTGCCCAAGAGGTTAGAAACTGAACGCCGTATGCGGAAGAATGTTTTGTCGCTCGTTTCACGAAATGCGAGTATAGCGCGCTATGTACCGATTCAGTGACGGTGCAATGACGCTCCGCAGCGGCGGAATGCCCTCTCTCCGGCTGGGCAAACAGTGGAACTTCCGGGCCGCCGGTACCCGCGAGCAGGTATGAATGTACGACGTTGCAGGCGACCTTGCGGAAACTGTAAAGCGTGCGATGGATCAATTCACCGCGTAGAACGGATTGCGATCCGAAATGGCTACGGAAAGTGGGAGATCGCTGACGAAGCGCCATTGCTCCGGCGCGCCCGAATGTCAAGACCATCTTGGTGGTGGATAGTCTGCTGAGGTGACGAAGCCAGCGAAAATGACCCATGTCGACGCCGACGGGGCGGCCCGCATGGTCGACGTATCGGCGAAAACCGTGACTGTCCGCCGCGCCGTCGCGGCCGGGCGGCTGGTCACCACTCCCGAAGTCGTGGCGTTGCTGCGCGGTGACGGACTGCCCAAAGGGGATGCCCTCGCCGTCGCCCGGCTCGCCGGAATCATGGGCGCTAAGCGGACACCCGACTTGATCCCGCTGTGTCACCCGATCGGGTTGCACGGGGTCGCCGTCGACCTCACCGTCACCGACGCCGGCGTGGACATCGTCGCCACGGCGAAGACCGCCGACCGCACGGGTGTCGAGATGGAGGCCCTCACCGCGGTGGCGACCGCCGGGCTCGCGCTGATCGACATGGTCAAGGCCGTCGATCCGGCCGCGAGCATCGAGGCCGTCCGCGTCCTGCGCAAGGAGGGCGGCAAGACCGGGGATTGGGTACGGCCGGAGAACCGCCCGTGATCCGCGCCCGCGTCATCGTCGCCTCCAACCGGGCCGCGGCCGGCGTGTACGCGGACACCAGCGGCCCCCTGCTCGTCGCCGGCCTGCGCGACCTCGGCTGCGAGGCCGACGCGGCGCCGGTCGTGGTGCCCGACGGGCCCCCGGTCGCCGAGGCCCTGCGCGCCGCGGTCGCCGACGGGATCGACGTCGTGCTCACCAGCGGCGGGACCGGCGTCACCCCGACCGACCGGACCCCCGAGGCCACCCGGCCGCTGCTCGACTTCGAGGTGCCGGGCATCGCCGAGGCGATCCGCGCGTACAGCCGGGACAAGGTGCCCGCCGCCGCGTTGTCCCGTGGCCTCGCCGGGGTGGCCGGGCGCACCCTGATCGTCAACCTGCCCGGCTCCACCGGCGGCGCGCGGGACGGGCTGGCGGTGCTCGGCCCGATCCTGGTGCACACGGTGGAACAGGTCCGTGGCGGTGACCATAGGCTGCAGGAGTGAGCGCAGACAGCATGCCGATCGACTGGGACAAGGCCCGCACCCTCGCGTACGAGGCGGGCCGGGCGGCGGCGGGGCCCGCGCAGGCCGTTCCGCTGGGCGAGGCGGACGGCCGTACGCTCGCCGAGCCGCTGGTGGCCCTCACCGATCTGCCGGCCTTCCCCACCTCCAGCATCGACGGGTGGGCCGTGCGGGGCAGCGCGCCGTGGCGACCGGTCGGCCGGGTCCTGGCCGGTGACACGCCGCCCCCGCTGGCGCAGGACGGCACCTGCGTCGAGATCGCCACCGGCGCCATGGTTCCGGACGGCGCCGAGGTCCTGGTCCGGGTCGAGGAGTCGGCCTGCGACGCCGAGGGCCGCGTCAGCGGGACCCCGAGGCCGCAGCCCGAGTGGCGGCTCCCCGGCGAGGAGGCGCGTCGCGGCGAGGAGCTCCTCCCGGCCGGCACGCCTGTCGACCCCGGGGTGCTCGGCTTGGCGGCCACCTGCGGCTACGACACGATTTCGGTACGCCCCCAGCCCCGCGCCGCGCTGCTCGTCTTCGGTGACGAGCTGCTGACCAGCGGGCCACCGGGCGGCGGACGGGTACGCGACTCGCTGAGCCCCCTGGTCCCCGCCTGGCTACGCCGTCACGGGGCCACCGTGGATGCCGCCGCCGTGCAGGGGCCGGTACGCGACACCCTCGAGGCCCACGTCGACGCGATCCGGCAAGGGCTGGCCGTGGCCGACGTGGTCTGCACGACCGGCGGCACCATGCACGGTCCCGTCGACCACCTGCACCCCGCCCTGTCCGCACTCGGCGCCGAATACGTCGTGAACACCGTCGCGGTGCGGCCGGGCTTCCCGATGCTGCTCGCCCGGGTCGCGGGCCCCGACGGCCGCCCGCGCTTCCTCGCCGGGTTGCCGGGCAATCCGCAGTCGGCGGTGATCGCGCTGGTGTCGCTGGTCGCGCCGCTGCTCGCCGGCTTGCACGGGAGGGAGCTTCCCGCGCTGCCCCGGGTCGAGCTGGCCGCGCCGGTGGCGGGCCGGGGGGCGTTCACCCATCTGGCGCTGGCCGGCCTCGACGCAGACGGCCGCCGCGCCACGCCGGTGGGCCACGCCGGTTCGGCGATGCTGCGCGGTCTTGCCCGGGCGCACGGCTTCGTCGTGGTCCGGCCCGACCGGCAGGCCGCCGCCGGTGAGCTCGTGTCGTTCCTGCCGCTTTCGCTTACTTCCGGGGAGCGCTCATGACCGGGTCGGACGCCGTACGGATCGCCGAGGTGGGCGAGGCTCTGCTGGACCTCGCCGCGCACGAGAAGGCGGTCGCCGATCCCCGGGCCGGCGCGGTCGTCTCCTTCCAGGGCGTCGTGCGCGACCACGATCACGGCCGCGGCGTGACGCTCCTGGAGTACGAGGGCCACCCGAGCGCGGCCGCGGTGATCCGGGAGGTCGCCATGGAGATCGCCGCGGATCCCGACGTGTACGCGGTCGCCGTCTCGCATCGCGTCGGCACCCTGCAGATCGGGGACGTGGCGCTGGTGGCCGCGGTCAGCACCGCGCACCGGGCGGCGGCGTTCGCGGCCTGCGCACGGCTGGTCGACGAGGCGAAGGCACGGCTGCCGATCTGGAAGCGGCAGGTCTTCACCGACGGCACCGACGAGTGGGTCAACTGCCCCTGACGAGGGGTTCGCGGGGCGGCGGGATGGTCGTCGGCCGCCGGGTGACCCACGGGTCGGACGGTACGGCCGGTGCCGCGCCCGGCCGCCAGGGCAGCGTGTTGACCAGCAGGATCAGGGCCAGCGCGTACGCGTTGCCGGAGAGCGGGTCGGTGAGGTTGCCCATCGGGGCGAGCACCACCAACAGGTAGGTCAGCGCCGCAGCCGCGGCCAGGCCCGCCCCGGGGTGCCGCGGGCGTCCCGGCAGTGGGTGTCGTGCCGAGGCCTGCCGCCGGGCCGCCGCGTCCACGAGGATCAGCACCGCCGGCAGCATCCACATCAGCTCCTGCGTGCCGGTCACCGGGCCGGCGATCGCCGCGGTCAGCCCGACCAGGGTGAACGCCGCGACCTCGTCGCCGTCCGCGTGCGCCGACCGCGCCCGGATCAGGCCCACGGCGATGAGCAGCATCGAGAACGACAGCCACAGGAGCAGGGGCGTGCTGGCCGAGTCGTACAGCCGCGCCAGGACCCCGGCCAGCGACTGGTTCGCCGGCGCGTCGATCGGGCCGCTGCGGTCGATGCGCCACAGCACGTCACCGACCCAGGCCGCGGTCTCGTGCGGGGCGACGAGCAGCGCACCGGCCGCGACCGTGAGCGTCGTGCCGGCAGCCGTCAGCGCCGCCCGCCACTGCTTGGTCACCGCCAGGTACGCGATGAAGAACACCGGGCTCACCGTGAGCGCCGTCGCCAGGCCGATACCGGCTCCCGCCCAGCGCCCCTCCGCCCAGACGCGACGCAGCCGGGGTGGCGGCGTGGCGGCGGCCCGGCGGCGGGGCCACCAGCGGGCCCGCCGGAGCGCCCAGGCACCCCGGCGCAGCGCCACGATGTCGGCGGTGACCAGCCCGAAGGCGAGCAGGTCCAGCGTGCCGAGGCCGAGCGCGGCGCGTACCGGCTCGACCGTGAGGGCCAGCGCACCCGCGGCGAGCACGACCGGCCACCGGCGGCGGCCGTACCGGCGGGCGACAGGGCCGGCCAGGACGATGAGCGCCAGGGCGAGCGCCGCAACCCCCGCCAGCGCGAGCGCCCAGCCCGCGACCGCGAGCGGCAGGACGGCGGCGGGCGAGACCAGCAGCGCGGCCGGCGGCGGCAGGGCGGTGCCCAGCTGGCTGCCGGCCGCCCGGTACGCGTACAGCCCGTCGCCGGCCAGCCAGCTCGCCACGGCGCCGCGATCCACGGCAAGGCTGCTGAAGCCGTACCGTTGGGCGATGGTCGTGATCGCGGCCAGGATGCCGACGCAGGCGAGGCCGACCACGACGGAGCGGGAGGTCGTGGGCCGCACCGATGACCGCATCGCGGGCATGCCCGACCTCCCGTGGCTCGTCCGCTGGTCTCTGACCGCTTAACGGCGCGACGCCCGGTTTGGTGATGTTGGACGTGCGCAGGTCAGCGACCTGCGACGGTCAGTGGGGCAGCTTGCGGCCGGCCGCCGCGGACATGGCGGCGATCTTGGCCTCGCGCCGGGCGGTGCGCACGGCACGCCGCGCGGACCGCTGCGAGCGGTCGACGGCGCGGCTCACGGAACGCTGCGACCGGTCCAGCGCGTGGCTGGTCCGGTATCCCAGGCCCGGCTTGCCCTGGGTGTCCACCGCCGCGAGCAGCAGCCCCCCGAGCAGCCCCAGGTTCTTGAGGAAGTGGGTCTCGTGCTGGGTGCGTTCGGGCTCCGGCATGGACCAGAACGGGTGGCCCGCGACGGTGGTCGGCACGAGCCCGGCGGCGAGCACCGCGGCGGCCGGCCGGGTCAGCCGGCCGGTGGCCAGCAGCAGCCCGGCGGCGACGTCGCTCGCCGCCTTGACGCGGACCAGGGTCCGCGCGTCGCTCGGAAGGCGTGGATCCACCTTCTCGAGCATCGGGCCGACCTTGTCGGTCACCCGCTTGGCGGCGGCGACCTTGGAGTCGGGGTTGAGGACGATGCGGGCTCCGCTGACGACGAAGATCGCACCGAGCATGGCACGGGCGGCGGCACGTACGGGCTTCATAGCCTCGTTATACCCGCGTCGCCGGCTGTCCACCCGGCGGAAGCTCCGTAAGGTGCGGCCATGGACACCCCTCTCCCCGGCACGACCAGGGCCGAGCGTCCGGGCGACGCCGCCGCGATCCGGGCGGTGCTCACCGCAGCTTTCGGTACGGACGCCGAGGCGCGGCTGGTCGACGCACTGCGCGATTCCGCCGCGTGGCTGCCCGGCCTCTCGGTGGTCGCCGAGGAGGACGGCCGGATCGTCGCCCACGCTCTGCTCAGCCGCATCACGGTCGGCCCGGATCCGGCGTTGGCCCTGGGCCCGATCGCCGTCCTGCCCGGCGAGCAGCGGCGCGGGTTCGGCACGGCGGTGGTCCGGTACGCCCTCCGGCAAGCGACCGACGCCGGCGAACGACTGGTGCTCGTGCTCGGCGACCCGGCGTACTACCAGCGGTTCGGGTTCGTTCCGGCTGCGCCGTACGGGATCACCAGCGCCTGGTCCGGCCTCGGTGACGCCTGGCAGATGCTGACCCTTACCGGCCTCGAGGCGCACTACCCCGCGCCCTGGCACGCCCTCTAGGGCTGAGTACGCAGGTAGCGCCCGAAGTGCGGCACCGTGAACGCGACCGTTCCGCGCTCGCCGGAGTAGATCAGGCCCTTCTTGATCAACGCATCGCGGGCGGGCGACAGGCTCGCGGGCCGGCGGCCGAGCGCCGCGGCGATCTCCGACGTGGGCACCGCCGCGTCCATGTCGTTGTCGGCCTCCCCGGACAGCGAGGCCATCGCGCGCATGTACTCCCGCTCGGCGGGCGTCGCGCGTTCGAAGCGGGAGCCGAAGAAGCCCACTGCCAGCTCGGCCTCCGCCTCCGGGGCGGCGACCCGGACGTCCTCGGCGGTCACCGGCGAGGTGGGCGCGTGGTCCCACGTCGCCTTCCCGTACGCCTGGACGAAGTACGGGTATCCGCCCGACTTCTCGTAGAGCAGGTCCAGCGCCTTGGCCTCGTACTCAACGTCCTCGCGCGCCGCCGGTGCGCACAGGGCGAGGTCCGCCGCGATGCGGTCGAGCCGGTCGATGCGCTGGTAGCGGAACAGCCGCTCGGAGTACGACTTGGCGGCGGACAGCACGGCGGGCAGGTGCGGCAGCCCGGCGCCGACGACGATCAGCGGCGCGCCGAGCTGCGACAGCTCGTGGCAGGCCGCACAGAGCGCGGACACGTCTGTCGGCCCGAGGTCCTGCATCTCGTCGATGAACAGGGCGATGCCCGTGCCGACGTCGGTGGCGAGCGAGGCGGCGTCGGTGAAGAGCTCGACGAGGTCGATCTCGATGTCGCCGGAGTCGGCGCGTCCGCGCGCGGGCGGCACGTCGATGCCGGGCGTCCAGCGGTCGCGAAGCTTCGCGTTGGCGTCGTTGGCGCGCAGGGCGAACGCCTTGAGCACGCCGAGCACCTCGTCGACCCGGTCGGGGTTGCGGTGGTGCGGGGTGAGCTCGCGGATCGCCATGTGCAGGGCGGCCGAGACCGGGCGGCGCAGCGACTGGTCGGGACGCGCCTCGATCTTCCCGGTGCCCCAGAGCCGTCCGATCGCCGCCGACCGCAGCGTGTTGAGCAGGACGGTCTTGCCGACACCGCGCAGTCCGGTCAGGACCAGGCTGCGTTCCGGGCGGCCGCGGGCCACGCGTTCCAGGACGACGTCGAAGGCGTCCAGCTCACGGCCGCGCCCGGCCAGCTCGGGAGGGCGCTGGCCGGCGCCGGGAGCGTACGGGTTCCGGACCGGATCCACGCATAGCACCGTATCGGGCTGTCTAGCCGAAAAGCTAGAGTCAGGTATTCAAGGCTCATATACCGCTTTCTAGCGTTTGAGCTAGAGAGGGCTAGTCGGCGCCATATTCCTTGAGGCAGAGCACGAAGTCGAGGCTGTCCAGCTCGCTGTCGTAGAAGTACCACTTGGTGTACTTCGCGACCTTGCCGCACTTGTCCTCGGCATCGGCCTCCCCGCTCGTCCGGCCGTCGACCCGCTTGAGCACCTCGTACGTGCCGCTGGTGCAGGACACGATCTTCAGGTCGGGACTGTCGTCGGCGGAGCTCTCGTTGCGGACGCACTGCCCCTTCCGGACGAACCGGGCGTCCTCGCTGGTCTGCGGCTCCGGGGCGGCCACCTCGTTGGTCGCCGTGGTCGCCGGCACCGTCGGTCCCGCGGTGCCGCCGGTCTTCGAGGAATCCGCGCGCGACACGAGCCACGCGGTCGTGCCCAGGCCGCTGCAGATCAGCAGGCCCAGCACGACGACGAGGGCGACGATGGGCGTGTTCCGCCGCTTGGGCGGCACCGGCAGCGGAGGCTGCTGCCAGGGCGGCGGCGTGTTCAGCGGCGCGGCCGGATAGGACGTCGGCGGGTAGGACGAGGACCCGGTCGGCGGCACCGACATCGGCTGGCCGCCCCACGAGGCCTCCGGCGCCGGCGACGAGGCGGCGGTCGCGGCGTCACCCCAGGGGTCGGCCGGCTCCGTGTACGGCTCGTCGGACCCCGTCGGGCCCCCGTTGGACCAGCCCTGGCCGGAGTACGGGCCGTTCTGCGACATCGGGTTCCTCCAGGCGGGATTCGCTGTACGCCACCGTAGCGTGCACGCTCGCCGGTATCCCTCCCGGAATCGCGCCGACCCCGTCCACCTGTCGGCAACAAGACGCGCCGGATCATCACCCGTCCGGATACCGTTCCGGGCCATGTCCCCCTCGGTGGCCGCCTGCGCGGCCGTCTTCGGCGGTGCCACGGCCGCCTTCCTCCCCCGCGTCGCCCACCGGCTCGCGGTCCCGCGCGGCACACCCGCCCGGTCGGCCTGCGCTCACTGCGCCAAGCCCTTCCCGCATTGGGTACGCGCGGGAGCGGCATGCGAATGCACCGGGCACCCGCTGTGGACGGTGATGACGGGTGCCGTGGCGGCCGCCTTGCTCGGAGCCACGGTCGGCCCGTCTCCCCTGCTGCTGGTCCTGCTGCCGGCGACCGTCCTCGGGCTCCTGCTCGCCGTGATCGACCTGCGCTGCCTGCGCCTGCCCGACCCGCTGGTCGCCGCGCTGGCGGTCGCCACGGTGGTCCCGCTCTCCACCGGCGCCCTGATCGCCGGGGAGCCCGGCCGGCTCGAGCGGGCCGTCGTGACGGCGGTGCTCGGCGGGACGGCGTACCTGATCCTCGCTCTGCTGCCGGGCCACGGCCTGGGTCTGGGCGACGTGAAGCTGGCGACCGTCCTGGGCTTCGTCCTGGGGTTCGCGGGTCCGCCCGCGGTGATCGCCGGCCTGGTCGTGCCGCACCTGATCAACGGACCGGTGGCCGTGGCCCTGCTGCTGAGGCGGCGCGCGCACCGCCGCACTGCCCTGCCGCTGGGTCCCGCGCTCCTGGCCGGAGCGCTGATCGGCCTCGCCCTGAGTTAGAGGAGGCGCAGCTGACGGTCCTTCGGGCGGGACGGAACGGTGTCGCCCATCCGCTCGAAGAGGCCGGCGTCGATCGCGTCGAAGAAGGGCGACGGCGACTGCTCGCGCTCGCTGCCGTGCCGGAACCGCCGGGCCGCATGGCTGACGTAGAGCCGGTCCTGCGCCCGGGTCAGCCCCACGAAGAAGAGCCGGCGCTCCTCGGCGGTGTCGTCGTCGGACGGCGTCGAGCCCGGCCAGCGCAGCGGCAGCAGCCCGTCCTCGCACCCGACCAGGAAGACGACCGGGAACTCGAGCCCCTTCGCCGCGTGCAGCGTCAGCAGGTTGACCGCCTCGGCCCGCGGGTCCAGCGCGTCGACCTCGGCCCCGGTCGCGATCTCCTGCAGGAAGCGCGGAAGGTCGTCACCCAGCCGCTGGGCCAGCGGCATGAGCAGGTCCGCCGCCGTCCAGATGTCCTCCGGGGCGAGCTGCTCGGCGTCGAGGGTGGGTGCGGCGTACCGCTGGGCCAGGACCTGGGCGCTGAGCTTGACGTGGGCGGCCGGCGAGCCGCCGAGACCGTCCGCGTGCCGCAGCTCGCGGGCCAGGACCTGCACCCCGGGTCGGTCCCGCAGGCGGTTGTGCGAGCGCTTCTGCACCGGTACGCCCGCCCGCGACAGCGCGTCCACCACGGCCTGCGCCTGGGAGTCCGTACGGTAGAGCACCGCGATGTCGGAGAAGCACAGCGTGCCCGGCGCCACGGCGCGCGAGTCCACCCGGCCGGAGTCGAGCGAGCGGTGCGACAGCCCGCCGACGAGCTCGTCCACCGTACGCACGACGAAGTCGGCCTCGTCCGCGACGCTCGCCGCGAAGTACCGCCCCACCAGCGGCGACTCCGGATTGACCCGGGCCGGATCCAGCCGCCGCCCGCTGACCAGCGAACTCGGCGCGATGGCCTGCACGGCCGCGGCGAGGATCGGCGCCGACGACCGGTAGTTGCGGGTCAGCCGCACCAGCCGCGCATCGGTGAAGTCCTCGGCGAAGCGCAGGAAGTAGCCGACGTCGGCACCGCGGAACGAGTAGATCGCCTGGTCCGGGTCGCCGATCGCGCACAGGTTGCCGTCCGCGGGGCTGAGCAGGCGCAGCAGCTCGTACTGGGTGTCGTCGACGTCCTGGTACTCGTCCACGAAGATCCACTGCCACTGCCGGCGGTACTTCTCCACCAGAGCAGGATCGTCGCGCAGCAGCGTCACCGGCACCGTGAGCAGGTCGTCGAGGTCGACCAGATCCTGCTGGCGCAGCAGCTTCGTGTACGCGGCGTCGTCGTCACCGGCCTGCTCGCGCGCGGCGGCCCGCTCGGCGTCGTCGGCGATCCGCCACCCGGCGCCCAGCCCGGCGGCCTTGGCGTTCTCCTTCAGGATGGTCAGGCCCACCGCATGGAACGTGCCGACGGTGATGTCCTCGGCGGCCTCACCCATGAGCGCGTCCAGCCGCGCCCGCATCTCCGCGGCCGCCCGCCGGGTGAAGGTGATCGCCAGGCAGCGGTGCGGAAAGACACTCATCTCGGCACAGAGGTACGCGATCCGGTGCGTCAGCGTCCGCGTCTTGCCGGTGCCCGGACCGGCAACGATCAGCAGCGGCCCGCCGGGCGCCGACGCGGCCACCCGCTGCATCGCGTCCAGCCGGTCGAGCAGCCCGGTGCCGACCTCCTCCATGCCGGCGAGCATCGGCTCGAACGGCTCGTGCGGCGAGGCGGGCGGCTGGAGGGGCGGAGCCTTCTTCTTCACCGGGTCCTTGGCCGCCTTGCGGACGGGCGCCCTCCCGATCGCCGGCTCCGCCCGGCGCTGCTGCGGCACCGGCGCCATATCGAACAACGTCTCGGCCTGCGGGGCGCTCTGCTTGTTCCGCAGCTCCCCCGGCGCGAACAAGGTGATGACGCCGTACTCGCCGTCGTAGCCGGGCACCCGCCGTACGTCACCGCGGCGCAGCCGGCCGATCGCCTCCTTGAGGGTGTCCCCGCCGTGCTGCCCGATCGCATCGAGCGGAACGTGGCGCAGGATGTCCAGCTCGGCCCCGAGGCTGGCGACGAGGTGGTGCAGCTGACCCTCGACGGTCTTCGACTTCGGCCCGACGCCGTTGATCTCCCCCACGATCTCGGCGAGCTGGATCAGATGCTCGACGGTCTGCGGCCGCGCCCGGCCGGCATCCCGGTCGGCCAGATCCTCGACCCGGCTCAGCACCCCGACGGTCAGCGGCTTGCCGCACTCCGGGCACCGGCCCCCCGCCTCCCGGGTACGGGCAGGCTCCCAGTTCACCCCGCAGGCGCGGTGCCCATCGGCGTGGTACTTGCCCTCCTCGGGGAAGAACTCGATGGTGCCGGCGAGGGTGTGACCGTCCTTGACCGCGAAGTAGTCCGGCGTACCTGCGAAAACCGTGGCTTCCCGCCCGAGCGCACCGGGTGAATGCGCATCCGAGTTGGACACCAGCCGGTATCGGTCGAGGCTGGAGACCCGCCAGTTCATCTCCGGATCGGAGGAGAGCCCGGTCTCGACGGCGGTGATGTGCCCGGCGAGGTCGGCGTAGCAGTCGGCGATCGCGTCGAAGCCCGACTTCGAGCCCAACGCGGAGAACCACGGCGTCCAGATGTGCGCCGGCACCAGGTAACCGTCGGGGCTGGCCTCCAGCACGATCTCCAGCAGATCCCGCGAGTCCAGCCCGAGAATCGGCCTGCCGTCGGCGGCCAGGTTGCCGACCCGCCCCAGCGCGGTGTTGAACCTCGCGGCGGCCTCGAGATCGGGCAGGTAGATCAGGTGGTGCACTTTCCGCGTACGGTCATCCCGCTTGTAGATCGTGGAGATCTCGACGCTGAGCATGAACCGGGCGGGCGGGCTCGCCTGAAGCGACCCGGGCAACCGCTGGGTGACGTCCTTCTCGGCGTCGGCGCTCAGCCGGAACAGCCCGGGCTCGCCGGCGGGGCGCAGGTTCTCCCGCAGATGGTCGAACCACGCCGGATGGGTGAAGTCGCCGGTGCCCAGCAGCGCGATGCCCTTACGGCGGGCCCACCAGGCCAGGTTGGGGAGGATGAGGTCACGGCTGCATGCACGCGAATACCGGGAGTGGATGTGCAGATCCGCGACGTACGTGTCCGCGGCAACCGAGGACCCTGCGCTGTCCGAGGGCACGCTGCATCCTGTCACGTGCGCGGGGTGAGCCTGAAGCCGCCACGCGCGGAGTGACATAACCGATCCGCGATTGGATCCTGGGGAGGTGGTCGCCGTGGCTCGGTGGATGGGGCCAAGATTCACTTCTTAGAGGTACGCGCGGGGTCCGCGAGGACGGCCCGGGGCTGGGCCGTGTCGTCTGTCAGGGTGCGCGGAGGTCGATGACCGAGACCTGCGGGGGCGCCCCGACTCGCACCGGCGGGCCCCAGAACCCGGCGCCGTTGGTCACGTACACCGGAACGCCGTCCACCTCGCCGAACCCGCTCACCACCGGCTGTTGCAGCCGGACCAGCAGGTTGAAGGGAACCATCTGCCCGCCGTGGGTGTGCCCGGAGACCTGCAGATCGACGCCGTAGGGAGCCGCCTCCCGGGCCGCGACAGGCTGGTGAGCCATCAGCACCACGGGCCGCGCCGGATCCCGATCGCCGAGGGCCCGCTCGAAGTCGGGCGCGTCACCGACGTCCGCGCCACCGAGATCGTTCACCCCGGCGAGGTCGAGCCCGTCGATCTCGAGCCGCTCGTTGCGCAACGGCCGGACCCCCAGACGTTCCACCTCGACGACCCACTCCTGGAACCCGGAGTAGTACTCGTGGTTCCCGGTGACGAAATAGGCACCCCGCCGCGACTTGATGCCGGCGAGGGGAGCGGCGGACTTGCCGAGCTCGGCCACGCTGCCGTCGACGAGGTCCCCGACCACGCAGACGATGTCGGCGTCGACGGAGTTGATGAGGTCCACGATCCGCTGGGTGTGGGCGACGCCGGTAAGAGGACCGAGGTGAATGTCGGAAACGACGGCGAGCCGAGTCCCGTCCATGGCAGGCGGGAGCTTGGCGAGGGGAAGCTGGACGCGATCGAGCCGGGGGCCGCCGGTGGCGGTCTTGACGCCGTACCCGGTGATGCCCGCGGCGGTGAGGCCGGCGAAGATCGCAGCCCCCCGGGCGAGCAGGAGCCGCCGATCGATGCCGGGCGGGTTGGTGGGGGTGTTGCTTTCGTCGGCCTGGGCTGTCGTGCTGGTACGGGGCGGGTTAGCGGTGGTCGTGCCGTCCCGAGCCTCGGCCGTGGTGCCGGTGCTGGCCGGGCTCGCGGTGGTCGTGCCGTTGTGTGCCCCAGCCGCGGTGGTCGTGCCGTTGTGTGCCTCAGCCGCGGTGCCGGTGCTGGCCGGGCTCGCCGTGGCCGTGCCGTTGTGCGCCCCGGTCGTGGTGCCGGTGTGGGGTGGGTTCGCCGTGGCCGTGCCGTGGGCGGCCTCGGTCGTCGTTTCGGCTTGTGTGGAAACCTTGCCGGTCGGTGCGCCGACGCCGGCAGTCGGGGCGCTGACAACGCGGGTTGGAGTCCCGACCTCGACGTCTGCGGCCGACCTCGGGGTTGGAGTCCCCACCTCGAGTTCTGCCGCGGCGGCGCTCGTCTGCTCGGCGCGGGCGCGGATCCATAGGGCCGCGAGGAGCCGGGGAATCTCCAGCGCTCCGAGGATCACGAGCAGGTAGAACATGAGCGCGAGCCACACGTAGCCCGGCCACGCGAGCCACTTCGCGTATCCGGTGCGCGTACCGATGAGGGTGGCGGGGATCAGGAGCGCGAGCAGGACCGCCGCGATGCCGCCGAGGCGATGGAGCGCGCCGCGACGTAGGGGGTCGTGGATGAGGCGCTTCCACAGGTACAGGTGGATCAGGCCGATGACGAGGAAGATCAGCCCGACGAACCCGAACAAGCTCAACCCCCGGCGAACGGCGGCAGGACGTCGACGGTCGCCCCGGCGGTCAGCGCCGCCTGCCGATCATGACAGGCGAGCCCGTCCACCAGGTAGCTGGCGGCCTTGAGGACGACGGCCAGCTGCTCCCCGTGTCGTTCGCTGAGCGTCGCGGTGAGCTCGTCGAGCGATGAGGCTTTCACGGATTCCTCCCGCACCCCGCCGGCGGCGGTCCGGGCACCCGCAAAATAGCGGACCTGAAGCATGCGGCTCACCCGCCGATCGCGGACATGGGCCGAGCGGGCTGCAGGAACGCGGGGTCGTCGATCCCGTGGCCGGCCTTCTTCCCCCACATGGCGGCGCGCCACGCGTCGGCGACCTCGTCGTCCGAGGCGCCCCCGCGCAGCAGCCCCCGCAGGTCGGACTCCCCGGTCGCGAAGAGACAGTTGCGCACCTGGCCGTCCGCGGTGAGACGGGTACGGTCACAGTCGCCACAGAAAGGCCTGGTCACACTGCCGATGACGCCCACCCGCGCCGGCTCACCAGCCGCATCCACGTACCCAGGAACGAGCCACGTCTCCGCCGGCGCGGTTCCACGTGAAACCGGATCGGGCAGCAACCCGTACGGCGTGAGCGACTCCAGGATGGCCGCCGCAGTGACCATCTCGTGCCGGTCCCACTTGTGCTGGGCGTCGAGCGGCATCTGCTCGATGAACCTCAGCTCGTACCCGTGATCCAGGGCGAACCGCAGCAGAGCCGGCGCCTCGTCCTCGTTGATGCCCCGCATCAGCACGGTATTGATCTTCACGGGCGTGAGCCCGGCCGCGGCGGCGCCGGCCAGCCCCTTGAGCACGTCGGCGTGCCGATCACGGTGCGTGAGCTGCTCGAAGCGAGCCGGGGACAGCGTGTCGAGCGAGACGTTCACCCGATCGAGTCCGGCCTCCCGCAACGGCCGCGCCAACCGCTCGAGCCCGATCCCGTTGGTGGTGATCGAGAGCTTCGGCCGCGGTCGAAGCGCAGCAGCCGCCGCGACGATCTTGAGCAGCCCCCGCCGGATGAGCGGCTCCCCGCCGGTGAACCGCACCTCGGTGACACCCAGCCGCTCGACCGCGATCCGAATGAGCCGTTCCACCTCGCCGTCGGTGAGTTGCTGCTCCCGAGGCATCCAGGCGAGCCCTTCCTCCGGCATGCAGTAGGCGCACCTGAGGTTGCAGCGGTCGGTCAACGACACCCGAAGATCGGTCGCCACCCGCCCGAACCGGTCGGCAAGCGGCCCCCCGGCGCGCACGGAAGCCCGCGGCGGCACGGTGGGCAGGGCGAGCTCGGTCACTGTTCGAACCTAGCGCTTGGATACGACAATTGCCGCTCCCCGTACCGCACTGCGGTACAGCCCACTCCATACCGGTACCTGACGCTGCCCAACAGGCCAGCCGCCCTCGCCCTCCCAGACGGAGGTGGGTCCTCCGGCCGCCGGGTTTCGGGTCCGTGTCACGAACCCGCCGTCCGCCACCACCGGGCCCACCTCGACCGCGCCGCCGGAAGCCAAGACAGCCGCTCCCCGGATGAGGTGGAAGCGGGCAACTGCCACCCTCGGTGGCGAAGAGGTCGCCGCGCTCACCAGCCGCCTGTGACACCTCCACGAGCGCCGCCCGCTACCGACTCAGCACCTCCTCCGCAGCTGCTCGCACAGCCCCCCGATACGCCTCCCCGAACGCCGCCGTGTGGACCAGCAGCAGGTGAAGCCGATGCAACGCCACCCGCTCGCGCCACCCCTCGCTCAACGGCCACACCTCCCGGTACGCCGAGATGATCGTCTCCAGGTGCGGCGCCCCGCCGAAGAGCGCCAGCTGCGCCAGGTCGGTCTCCCGGTGCCCGCCGTGCGCGGCCGGGTCCACGAGCCACGCGCGCCCGTCCGCTGCCCAGAGCACGTTCCCCGGCCACAGGTCGCCGTGGATCCGGGCGGGAGCCTCGTCCCCGCCGTACGAGTCGATCCCGGCGAGGATCCGCTCGACGAGCGCGACGTCGGCCGCCGACAGTGCCCGGCGATCGGCCGAGATTCGGAGGTACGGCCGCAGCCGCCGCTCCGCGAACCACTCCCCCCACGGCCCCGCCGACGGCGTGTTGTCCTGTGGCAACGGCCCGATGAACCCGGTCCAGTCGGCCCCGAAGCTCGCAGCTCCAGCGCGATGCAGCTCCGCCAGCTCCCGCCCGAACCGCTCGGCGGCCGGCCGACTCGCCGCGCCGGGCTCGACCCATTCGAGCGCGAGCAAGTCGTCCAGCGCCACGAACACCTCCGGGAGCGGCACCGCGCCGGCCTCCCGCAGCCACCTCAGGCCCGCCGCCTCGGTGGCGAAGAAGTTCTCGGGCGGCGTGCCCGAGGGCCACGTCTTCGTGAAGAGCGAGAACCCATCGTCCAAGGTCAGGCGTGATGCGCGGCAGACATCACCCCCTCCCACGGGCGTCTCACGGATCCGTTGATGGGTGAGAAATGTCGGGAGATGCTGGGGGTGCGCGCGCAGATACGGCAGATCCACCGCCTTATCTTCCACTTCGGGTTACGGCGTGCCCGATTCGGAGTCAAAATGTCGGCATGACACCTGTCGCTGTGCGTTCGTACCGGCCGAGCGACCACAGTGCCGGCCGCCGTCTGTGGGCCGAGCTGACGGCGCAGCACAACCGGATGTACGGCGACGCGTCCGACGACGGCGGTGCCGGCTTCGAGGAGTACCTCACCCGCCTCGACCTGGGCGGCCTCTGGGTTGCCGACCACGCGGACGACGGCGTGATCGGCCTGGTGGGGCTGATCATGCGTGGGCGCGCGGGCGAGGTGGAACCGGTTGTCGTGACCGCCACCCACCGGCACAAGGGCGTGGGCCGCAAGCTGCTGCGACACGTCGCGCAGGAGGCCAAGAAGCGCAACATGCAGTCGCTGACCATCTCCCCCGCCTCCCGCAACGTGGATGCGATCCGCAGCCTGCACGCGGCGGGCTACGACGTGGTGTCGTCCATCGAGCTGACGATGGACCTCGACCGCCACACACACGAGTGGCAGCAGGACGCTCTCGAACTGCATGAACTTCCCTTCCGCTCCTGACCCTTTCCCGTACGGGCGGCGGCGCTGGGGCCGCTCGATCTGGATCGCCCGGGTTGAGGAGGGGTGGCCGGCGGGCTGAAGAAGGTTGCCCGACGCGCCGCCCTCGCCATGCCGGGGCGATCGCTGCGCTGAGGACGTCAGCCTTCCACGGGCTCGAGACCGCCGCGGGTTATCCACAACGCGGCGTCATCCACAGATCTTCGCTTTCGGCACGCGCCCGCCGGCCGCTTTCGGCCACCGTGCTGGGCATGACGAAGCTGAAAGTCCGCACGCCCGCCGACCTCATCTCGGCCGTACCCTTCCTGATCGGTTTCCACCCGGCCGACAGCCTGGTCGTCGCCGCGGTGAAGGGCGCCCAGCTCGCCTTCGCGGCCCGCATCGACCTGCCGGAACCCGGCGTCCCCGACCTCGAGGCGCGAGCTCCCGTCCTGCACCTCGCCACCCTCATCGCCGAGCAGGCACCGGAAGGCATCGTCCTCATCGGGTACGGCGAGAGCACCCGCGTGACGCCCTCCCTGCTCCACCTCTCCCGTACGTTGGCGGCGGCGGGGCTGCGGATCATCGACGAGTTCCGCGTGACGGACGGGCGGTACTGGTCGTACCTCTGCACCAACCCGTCCTGCTGCCCCACGGAGGGCACGCCGTGCGACCCGCCGGACAGCCTGGTGGCGACCGAGGCGACCTTCGCGGGTGCGGTCGCTCTGCCCAGCCGCAAGGACCTGGAGGCCCAGCTCGCACCCCTCACCGGCGACGACCGCATCGCGATGGGCGAGGCCGACGTGCGCGCGCTGAGCCGAATGATCGAGCTTCTGCGAGGCGAGCAGGGCGATGAACGTCGCCCGATCACGAACGCCACGACGACCAGCGCCACAGCACCCCGTCCATCGGCAGCGCAGCATTTCGCCCTGCCCGTCTTCCAGCCGTCGGCGCGGCCCACGGGAAGGGACGAGCGTCGGAAGCTCCGCGCCGGCCGCATCGCCGTCCGCGAGGCGGAGCACCGCTACCGGACCGGTGGGCGCCTGACCGATGACGAGGTCGCCTGGCTCGGCCTGCTGCTGGAGTGCCTTCCCGTCCGCGACTACGCCTGGATCCGCAGCGGCCTGGACGACTGGCAGGTCACCCTCTGGTCGGACATCGTCCGCCGGGTGGACCCTCAGCGCGTTCCGGCACCGGCCTCCCTGCTCGCCTTCATCGCCTGGCGCACCGGCCGAGGCCCGCTGGCGTCCATCGCGGTGGATCGGGCCTTGGAGACCGACCAGACCTACGCGCTGGCCGGCGCGATCAACGCAGCCCTCTTCCTGGCGACACCGCCGTCGTCGGTGGACGGCTGGCCCACGCCGGTCGGTAGCCCTCTGCGACTCAGCGGTGAGGAGACCGGGCCCGTCAGGGAGCACAGGAGGCGGTCGACGGCCAGGTCGTCGAGGCGGTAGAAGGATGGGACTCAGACGGTCACCCGCTGCGATCCCGTGTAGACGTTCATCGACCGCCCGCGCAGGAACCCGACGAGGGTCATGGCGGCCTCCTCGGCCAATTCCGCCGCAAGCGTGCTCGGCGCGGAAACAGCCGCGAGCAGCGGAATCCCGGCCATCCACGCCTTCTGCGTCAGCTCGAAACTCGCCCGTCCCGACACCAGCAGCACATGGCCGGCCAGCGGCAGCCTGCCCTCGCGGACCGCCCAACCGACGACCTTGTCGACCGCGTTGTGCCGGCCGACGTCCTCACGCAGGACGACCAGTTCGCCGTCGGTCGTGAAGAGCCCGGCAGCGTGCAGTCCGCCCGTACGGTCAAAGGTCCGCTGAGCGGCGCGCAGCTTGTCGGGAAGCTCGGCCAGCGTCCGGGCCGCGACCGAAGTCTGGTCGGCGCCGAGGTCGAACGGCGACCGGGTCCGGACCGCGTCGATGCTGGCCTTCCCGCACACCCCGCACGAACTGGTCGTGTAGAAGTTGCGGCTCGGATCGGTGACCGGCGGCGGCACGTGGGCGCCCAGCACCACGTCCACCACGTTGTACGTGTTCGGCGCGTCGGTGCCGGCGCACAACTGCGCGGTGACGACGTCGGCGGCGGTGCGGATGATGCCCTCGGTGAGCAGGAAGCCCATCGCGAGGTCGATGTCCTGCCCAGGGGTGCGCATGGTGACCGCGAGCGGCTCCCGGCGCAGCCGGATCTCGAGCGGCTCCTCGGCGGCGAGATCGTCCGCCCGGCGGCGCGGTTCGGCGGTCCCGTCCAGGTCGATCTTCACCAGGGGTCGCCGATGCATCGTCCGTGCCATACCGCCAGCGTAGGCCTGTCCGCGAGAACCGCCCGCCGAGCCAACCCGCCCACACCACTCCCGCCAGGACGAACCCGTCCGACCCGAGGCCGGCGCTCAGCTCCACCCCAGGACGAGCCCAAGGCCGGCCCCGCTCCACTCACGGTCAGGACGGTTCGTTCCGTAGGCGCGCCCCGCTCCCACCCCTCCACAATCGGGGCGAACCGGCCTTCTCCGGGCTGTCAGGCTCCGCACAGTCACGCTCGCGGGCTCGGCGGGATACGGTACGTACGTGGGGGGATTCGCGGCGGTGGTGCTGGCCGGCGGTGCGGCGCGTCGGATGGGTGGTACGGACAAGGCTGCCATCCCGGTGGCGGGGCAGTCGATGCTGACCCGGGTACTTGCCGCCGTCCATGACGCCAACCCGCAGGTCGTGGTCGGGCGCGTCCCTCCCGGCCTGCCCGTTCAGGTGGCCTCCACCAGCGAGGAACCGCGCGGCGGGGGTCCCGTGGCTGCCACCGCGGCGGGGCTTGCCCTGGTGCCTGAGGACGTCAGCCTCACCGCCCTGCTCGCCGCGGACCTGCCGTTGTTGACCGGCGAGGCGATCGACGTGCTGCGACTGACCGTCGAGTCCGCGCCGTTGCAGGGTGCGGTCTACCGGGACGCCGAGGGGCGCCGGCAAACGCTCTGCGGGGTCTGGCGTACGGCCGCCCTGCGCGAGGCCGTCCAGAAGCTGGCCGAGGAGCGCGGCGACCTGCGCGGCGCCTCCATGCACGCGCTGCTGGACCACCTGCGCTTCATCGAGGTCTCGTGGCGCCGCCCGGGGCCGCCGCCCTGGTTCGACTGCGACACCGACGACGACCTGCGGACCGCGGAGGAATGGGCCCGGTGAACGTGCTCGACGAGTGGATCAAGGCCGCCTCGGTCGAGCTCGGGCTGGGACCCGACGACGTGCCGCGGGAATCGGTTCTCGACGTGGCGCGCGATGTCGCGCACAACGTCGTGCGCCCAGGTGCACCCGTCTCGGCGTACCTGATGGGGCTTGCCGTCGGCCGCGGAGCCGATCCCGCGGACGCCGCCGCCCGGCTCAGCCGGCTCGCGCTCGCATGGAACGCCGAAGCCGACAGTAAGGCGACTGAGGCGAGGAACGCCGCCGCCGACGAAAAAGGCGACTGAGGCGAGGAACGCCGCCAGCGACAAAAGGGATGTCGACAAGACGCCGGCTCAGCAAGACCGCGCAAAACTACGGTCGGGTATGGGACGCGCCCGCGGTGCGGCCGGCACGCTCGATAGGGTGGCGAGGCGGAGGTGACGATCATGACGGCGGAGAACACTCCTGACCAGCCCGAGGGCCAGCCCAACGGCCAGCCCGAGGGCGTCCTGCTCGACGAGCCGACCACGGCCGACCTGCGGGCCAAGGTGACCGAGGCGTGGCGGGAATTCGCCGCGGCGCTGGCTGCCCTGCTCCCCACCCTGAACCCCGGCGCGCACGTCGACATCACCCTCGACCCCACGGCCTCGGGCACCGGCGACGCGGTCTATTCCGTGAGCGTCCGCGTCCTGCCGGACGGCGTCGTCGAGGCGCTGGCCGTCGGCAACGCCGGCCTCCCCGAGGGCTTCCGCATGGATCGCGCCGCGGTGGCCGATCTGGTCGCGCTGGGCTGGTCGCCGCCGGGTGTGCTGCCCGGTTCGCGGGACTCGTTCGGGCTGCGGACCACCGCCGATGCGGTGAAGCAGCTGGCCACCGTCGTCTCGCGCACGCTGCGGGACGTGTACGGCGCGCCGCATCCGGCCTTCCTCGTCTACCTCGTGCATGACGAGGACGACGAGCCGATCGAGACGACGCCGCTGGCCACCGCCCGGCACGAGCCCTCGATCGACGAGGAGCTCAGCCTCGACGACCTCGACGAGGACGGCGTGTTGTCCGAGGCGCTGGCCAGTGCCGCCGACGAGGTCATCCCCCTCGAGGAGCGGGTGCGGACGGTCGTCGCGACGATGTCCAAGACCACCGTCGACCAGCTGCAGGTGGACACCGACGGGGACATCGGCATCCGGGCCGGTTCGGCCATGGTCTTCGTCCGGGTACGGGACAACCCGCCGCTCGTCGACGTCTTGTCGCCGATCCTGACCGAGGTCGAGCCGACCGAGCAGCTGTACGTGAAGCTGTCCGAGCTCACCAACCGCATGCCGATCGGCCGGCTCTACTGCGCGCAGGACACCGTCTGGGCTTCCATCCCGGTCTTCGGCCGCAACTTCCAGGCCACCCACCTCATGCTTGCCGTCCAGGTCATGACCGGGCTCGCGGACGAGCTCGACGACCGGCTGCACGGCGAGTTCGGCGGCAAGCGCTTCTTCGGCGAGGGTGACAAGCCCGCCCCCGCGAAGGGCAAGGACGGCGACGACCACCGCCCCGGGATGTACCTCTAGCCGGCGGGGAGCCAGGCGACCTTCTCCATGGTGGACAGCTGCGAGGCTTGGAGCCCGCCGTCCGAGAGGGTCCACAGCACGTCGCCGATCACCAGGGAGCGCCGGATCGCCGGCTGGTGCAGCATGGCGATCTGCTTCACCCCGGTGTCGCCCACCTGCAACGCCAGCGCGCCATCGGTGGTCGTTCCGCCGTCGAACGAGTACGCCGACACGGGTACGACCAGCAGCTTCGTGGCCGGCCACCACAGCAGGGCGTGCGGGTCCCACTCGGCCTCGGACTGCCCGCCGGGGATGTGGTGCTGGGCGAGGCGCCGCGGCTTCGCCGGGTCGGACACGTCGAAGAGCGACACCTGGGTGCCCTGGACCCGTCCGGCGCCGTCCGCCTCCTGGCCGATGCCGATGAGCCTGCCCTCGCCCGCCGGCTGGAGGTGCGCCGAGTAGCCGGTGATCTTCAATTCGCCGGTGACCTTCGGCTGGGCCGGGTCGGTGAGGTCGAGGCTGTAGAGCGGGTCGGTCTGGCGGAACGTCACGACGTACCCGCGGGGGCCGATGAAGCGTACGGAGTAGATCTGCTCACCCTTGCCGAGCCCGTCGACCACCCCGGTCTGCTCCAGCTTGTCGCCGTCCTGGCGGAGTACGCGCACAGCCGACCGCCCGGCCTCCTGGTTCGTCGTGGCGACGCGCAGGTGACCGTCCCATTCGGACAGCGCGTACTGGTTGATCAGGAAGCCGGGTACCGTGCCGGCTGCCGCGTACACCGGGGGTTGGTTGCCGGTGAACGTGAAGCGGTAGAGGTCGGTCTCCTGCCGGACCGGCATCGCGGCCCGTCCCGGGAACCGGTCGAGCCGCCAGCGCTGGTCGCTGGCCAGGTAAAGGCTGTTCCCGGTGGCGTAGACGGTGTCGCCGTCGGCGACCACCGTCACCGGGTCGCCGCTACCCAGTTCCGGTTTGCTCAGGTCGAACGTCAGCACGCTGACCAGGGAGGCGCCGGAGAAGTCGGTCGGCCGGCTGACCCGTCCGCAGTCGGCCCGTCCCTTCTCGGTCACGGTGCCGGTGGTGACCTCCCAGGTGGGAAGCCAGGCGTCGACGTCGGCGCGGTCGATGGCCGCCTGGTTGTCGTCGACGCGGTCGCTCTCGTCCTGGACCCTCGGGTTGTCGGGGAATGTGAGGCGCGGCGAGGTGCGCAGCACGATCCGGGCGGTGCCGCCGGTGAGGCGCGCGTCGACGAGCCTGCCTTCGCCCTTGTACCGGCTGATGATCCGCGGCTTGCCGGACAGGTCGACGGAGATCACCTGCGGGCTTTCCGCGACCGGCATCCGCTTGTACATCACGTACCGTCCCATGCCGCCCGGGACCAGGATCAGCGCGACGTCCCCGGAGAGCAGCAGTTCCACCGGGCCGCCGGTGGCCTGCAGCGGCAGGGCGAGCCTGCCGGTCTCCCGGCGGGTGGCCGCGTCCACGACCCGGAGCGTGCCCTGGTCGACCGTGACGATGCGGCGGCCGTCGGTCTTCACGATGTCTGGTTCGTCGGCGTCCTGCTCGTGGTTGTTGGTGCCCGAGTACGCCGGCGTGGGGGCCGGAGCCTTCGCGGCGTCGGCCATCGTCCGGGCTCCGCCGACGGCGACCGCCTCGGGCATCACTCCGTCGCCGGGGAAGCCGTACGGGCCGACGCTCGCCTTCGCGGCCTTCTTCAGCTCGGACTCAAGTTGCGAGCAGGAATCGAAGGAGACGAGCCGCATCGA
The DNA here is from genome assembly GCF_040689425.1 of Actinoplanes sp. NPDC051475. Taxonomy (NCBI): domain Bacteria; kingdom Bacillati; phylum Actinomycetota; class Actinomycetes; order Micromonosporales; family Micromonosporaceae; genus Actinoplanes; species Actinoplanes sp. NPDC051475. The sequence continues at coordinate 61,403 of NZ_JBFAZZ010000008.1, read as the reverse complement.
ACCCGATTGATGAACGGGAGGAGGCGAGGATTTCGCCGTGCACCCGGCGAGCGGCAACGTGGCGGCGAGGGCGGCGCAGAGAACCAGACGGCGTGACATGGGGGGTGGGACGCGATGCGCCGGTCCCGGGTTCCGGCTAATTCGTCGTGGGCACCGGCGTGGGCATCTCGACCAGCCGGGACAGCACGACCATGCTGCGCGTGGAGGTGACGAACGGCTCGGCCCGCAGCCGCTCGAGGGCCTGCTCGAGGTGGGCGATGTCGGCGGCGCGCAGGTGCACGAGCGCGTCGGCCTGCCCGGAGACCGTGTACGCGCCGACCACTTCAGGGTGCCGCCGGGTCGCGACGGTGATCTGGGCGGGGGTGGTACGCCCGGTGCAGAAGAGCTCGACGAACGCCTCGGTGGTCCAGCCGACCGCGGACGGCTCGATGATGGTCGTGAATCCCTTGATGACGCCGCTGGCCCGCAACCGATCGACGCGCCGCTTCACCGCGGGGGCGGAGAGTGAGACCTTTACTCCGATATCCGCGTATGACGTACGGGCGTCGGCCACCAGCAGTGCAATGATTCGCTTGTCTACGGCGTCCATGTGCAACGATTCGCCTCCGACGAGCAAGGGATCGAGCTGTTTCGTCCGTCCCAGCGTACCTACCCTTTACAACATGAGCTACACGGAGCGCTTGCCGCGAACCAGGACATACCTCATGTGTCCTCCCGCGCACTTCACGGTCGAGTACGCGATCAACCCCTGGATGGATACCACCGTCCCGGTTGATCCGGCTCTCGCGCTCAAGCAGTGGATCCTGCTCCGCGATGCTCTCACCGACCTCGGGCACACCGTCCATGTCCTGGAACCCGTCCCGGGCCTGCCCGACATGGTGTACGCCGCCAACGGCGCGTTCTCGGTCGACGGCCGGGTCTACGGCGCCCGCTTCAAGTACCCGCAGCGCGCAGCCGAGGCGGCCGCGCACCGCGCCTTCTACGCCGGAGAGGCCGGCGGGCCGTGGACCTTCGCCGACCCGGTGCACGTCAACGAGGGTGAGGGCGACTTCGCCTACCTGCCCGCCGCCCACGGCGGTCTGATCCTGGCCGGCCACGGCTTCCGTACCGACCCGGCCGCGCACGCGGAGGCGCAGGAGGTGCTGGGCCGCCCGGTGATCTCGCTGAAGCTGGTCGACCCGGCGTTCTACCACCTCGACGTCGCCCTCGCGGCGCTGGACGACGAGAACATCGTGTACTACCCGGCGGCCTTCTCGGAGTCGTCACAGCGGGTCCTCGCGCAGCTCTTCCCGGACGCGGTGATCGCCGACCGCGCCGACGCGGAGTCCTTCGGCCTCAACCTCGTCAGTGACGGCCGCCACATCGTCCTCAACTCCGAGGCGACCGCGCTGGGCGAGAAGCTGAGCGCGGCCGGCTACACCCCGGTGCACGTGGAGCTGGGTGAGCTCAAGCGCGGCGGCGGCAGCGTCAAGTGCGCGGTGGCCGAGCTGCGCCCCTGATGCGGCATCGTGGTGCGTGCGAGGCAAGATGGGTCGCATGACCGACGAGACCCGCACGGCAGACAAGCAGGACGACGGCTCCGTCATCGTGGTGGGCCCGGACGGCCGCCCGCTGGGCACGGTGGAGTCCGACGGCACGATGAAGGCCGAGGAGCCGGGCAATCTGATCGAGCAGCCGGCCAAGGTCATGCGCATCGGCAGCATGATCAAGCAGCTGCTCGAGGAGGTCCGGGCGGCGCCGCTCGACGAGGCCAGCCGGGGCCGGCTGCGGGAGATCCACCAGCGGTCGATCAAGGAGCTGGAGGACGGCCTCGCGCCGGAGCTGCAGGAGGAGCTGGAGCGGCTCTCGCTGCCCTTCGAGTCCGAGACGCTGCCCAGCGAGGCTGAGCTGCGCATCGCCCAGGCTCAGCTGGTCGGCTGGCTGGAGGGCCTGTTCCACGGCATCCAGGCGGCGCTGGTCGCCCAGCAGATGGCCGCCCGCCTCCAGCTCGAGCAGATGCGCGGCGGTCAGGGCCGCCCGGCCCTGCCGATGGGCCCCAACGGGGTCATCCCCGGCATGCCGGGCCAGGTCGACGGCACCGGCAGCACCGGCCAGTACCTATAACCCGAAAAGATCTTCCAGGTACGCCGCTACGCCGTCCTCGTCGTTCGTGAGCGCCACCTCGTCGGCGACACCCTTGACGGCGGGGTGGGCGTTGCCCATCGCCACGGAACGGCCTGCCCACGCCAGCAGGGGCAGGTCGTTCGGCATGTCTCCGAAGGCGACGACCTGCGCCGCCTCGACGCCCTCGCGCTCGCAGAGCCAGGCCAGCCCGGCGGCCTTCGTCACGCCCGCCGCCGAGATCTCCACCAGCGCGGACGAGGACGAGTGCGTCGCCTCGGCCAGTTCGCCGAGGGTGCGGCTGACCAGCTCGGCGAATTCGTCCGGACCGTGGTTCGCGGATCGGGCCAGCAGCTTCACCGCCGGCGCCGATGTCAGCTCTTCCGGCGTCGTCAGCATCCGTACGGCCTTGTGTTCGCCGTCCCACATCAACGGCCACTTCTCCTCGTACCAGAAGCTTCTGCCGTCCTCGACCTCCACTGCCAGCGCGACGTCGGGCACGGCCTCGCGCAGCCGCTTGGTCACGTCGAGCAGCAGGTCGACGGAGAGCGGGGCGGCCCGGAGGATCTCGTCGGTGTCGGGGTCGTAGACCACGGCGCCGTTGGCGCAGACCGCCGGCAGCGGCTCGGCCATCTGGTCGTAGAGCTGGCGCAGCCAGCGCACCGGGCGGCCGGTGACCAGGACGGTCGGGACGCCGCGGCGGTGCAGCCGGTCGAGGACGCCGATGGTACGGGGGCTGAGCGTGCCGTCGTCGCGGATCAGGGTGCCGTCGATGTCCGAGGCGACGAGGCGGAATGGCGCATGCATCACCTCGACAGTAGCCGGTCGAGGTACACCGCCACCCCGTCCTCGTCATTGGTGAGCGTCACCTCGTCGGCGACCGCCAGGACCGTCGGATGCGCGTTGGCCACGGCGACCCGGCTCCAGCCCGCCCAGGCGAACATCGGCAGGTCATTGGGCATGTCGCCGAAGACCAGGACGTCTGCAGGGTCGACGCCGACCGCCTGCGCGACCACGGCGAGACCGGTGCCCTTGTCCACTCCGGGCGGGCAGATCTCGACGTAGTTGAGGCCGGCCTGGGTGACCGTTGCCACATCCGGCGGCACGATGCGCTGGGCGGCGGCGAGCAGGTCGTCGACGTCGCGCTCGAACGACCGCGCGAACGCCTTGATCACATCGCCGGTGAGGCACTCGGCGCGGGTCCGGCGCTCGACCGTCACCGGATAGCGCCAGGTGGGGTCGTAGTCGCCCCAGAGCGGGGCGTCGTCGTGCTCCAGCGCTTCCACCATGACCGAGAGCGGACCGACCTCGGCCTCCAGGTTCTCCAGCGCCACCTCGAGGTCACGGCCGGGCAGGCGCGCGCTCCGGAGCAGGGCGGACTCGTTCTGGTCGATGACCCAGCCGCCCTGTGCCAGCACGAGGAAGTCGGCGGCGCGGATGTCGTTGCGGGTCAGCTCGGTGAGCCGGGGTCCGCGGCCGGTGGCGCCGACGATGCGGATGCCGGCGGCCCGCACCCGGTGCAACACCTCATGGGTGTACGCGGACACGGTGTCGTCGCTGCGCACGAGAGTGCCGTCGAGGTCGGTCGCGATGAGCTTCGGCAGACCGGGCTTGGCCATCTGAGCCTCCGAGGGTGCGGTAACCCCCGCGGAGGGCGGAAGGAAAACGTTACACCGGCCCGGCTACCAGCTGCTATGACTTCTGGTAGCCGGACGGTGTATTAACCGTTAGCGAACAGGTTCCAGGATGTCCCGACCGCCGAGGTACGGCTGGAGCGCCTTGGGCACGCGCACCGAGCCGTCCGGCTGCTGGTGGTTCTCCAGGATCGGGATCAGCCAGCGGGTCGTGGCCAGGGTGCCGTTGAGCGTCGCCGCGGTCTGCGGCCGGCCGTCCGCGTCCCGGTAGCGGATGTTGAGCCGCCGGGCCTGGAACGTGGTGCAGTTCGACGTGGACGTCACCTCGCGGTAGCGGCCCTGCGACGGCACCCAGGCCTCGCAGTCGAACTTGCGCGCGGCGCTCGAACCGAGGTCACCGGCGGCGACGTCGATCACGCGGTAGGGCACCTCGACCTTGGCGAGCATCTCCTCCTCCATGGCGAGCAGCTTCTGGTGCTCCGCCTCGGCCTCCTCAGGCTTGCAGAAGGAGAACATCTCCACCTTGTCGAACTGGTGCACCCGCAGGATGCCCCGGACGTCCTTGCCGTGCGAGCCGGCCTCCCGGCGGTAGCACGACGACCAGCCCGCGAACCGCTCCGGCCCGCCGTCGAGGTCGAGGATCTCGTTCGAGTGGTACGCCGCCAGCGGCACCTCCGACGTACCGACCAGGAACAGGTCGTCGGCCTCGAGCCGGTAGATCTCGCTCGCGTGGCTGCCGAGGAACCCGGTGCCCTCCATGGCCTCGGGGCGCACGAGCGACGGCGTGATCGACGGGGTGAAGCCCCGCTCCACCGCCTGGGCGATCGCCATCTGCAGCATGCCGAGCTGCAGCAGGGCGCCGACGCCGGTGAGGAAGTAGAACCGCGAGCCCGACACCTTCGCGCCGCGCTCGGTGTCGATCGCGCCGAGCGCCTCGCCGATCTCCAGGTGGTCCCGCGGCTTCTCGATCACGGGCAGCTCGCCGACCTCGCGCAGCACGAGGAAGTCGTCCTCACCGCCCGCCGGCACGCCGTCCTGCACCGCGTTCGGCAGGGCCAGGTGGGCGCGGCGGAGCGCCTCGTCGGCCTCGCTCGTCGCAGTCTCGAAGGACTTCACCTCGGCGGCGAGCTCCTTGGTACGCGCGAGCAGAGCCGCCCGCTCGTCGCCGGAAGCCTTCGCGACCTGCTTGCCGAGGGACTTCTGCTCGGCCCGTACCGCCTCGAACCGCTGGGTGGCCGCCCGCCGCTCCTCGTCGGCGCGCAGCAGTTCGTCCACCTTGTCGGGGGACTCGCCGCGCAGCCGCTGGCTGGCACGGAACAGCTCGGGGTCTTCGCGCAGCAGTCGCAGGTCAATCACGATTGATGAGCCTACCGGCGCCCGTGTCCGGTCTTCACCTCGATATGCCTAGCTTGGTTTGTCCCGGCTCTCCTCGGACGCGCTCCAGGTCTGGGCCGGCGCGACGGTCAGCTCGAAGGGTGCGTCGGGCGGCCCCTCGTCCTCCTCGGCCGGTGGCCGCCGCCACGCCGCCGCCGGTGCCTCGGGGATCCGCCGCCCGGCCAGATACATGGCCAGCAGGACCAGGACGATGCCCGCGGCCGCACACCACGGGCCGCGGCCCGTCGTGAGCTCCATCTGGTCGCTTTCCAGGCCGCTGACGTCGAGCTGCCCGGCGACCCACGTCTTCTCGTCCAGCGACGACCACACCGCCGCGACCACGGCCAGCATGACGCCGCCGGTGCTCAGGGCGGCGAGCCGGGCGTACGCGCGACCCGGCGCCGGCCCGGCGAGCGTGAGAACCACGGCGGCCGTCAGGAAGAACATCCCGACCAGGTACGCGGTCCCCCACCCGTCGAGTTCCGCGACGGTGGCCCGGAACGTACGGGAACCGGTCTGCACGTCCCGGAAGACCGTGGCGTCGATCTTGGTGACCTGCCACTCCGACACCAGGGACGCGAACAGAGCCAGCATGCCCAGGGCCGCGGCGAGAGGCACTACCCGCCGATCGATCGCCAGACCCGTCAGGAAACTCGCCCGGCGCGACGGCGGCGGCTCGGGGCCGAACTCGACGACGACAGGGTCGGACATGCACCCCATCATTGCCCGCGCGCCGTCCACCGGCCAGCGTTGCCTGATATGGACTAGCGTCACGGGTATGCCTATTCGCACTGCTTCCGCCCGCTGGTCGGGCAACCTCACCGAGGGCTCCGGCACCGTCAAGACCGGAAAGGGCGGGTACGAGGGGAACTACTCCTTCAAGTCCCGCTTCGAAGAGGGCGAGGGGACCAACCCCGAGGAGCTCATCGGCGCCGCGCACGCCGGCTGCTTCTCGATGGCGTTCTCGAAGGCGCTCGCGGACGAGGGCTTCACCCCGACCTCCGTCGAGACCACCGCCAAGGTTCACCTGGACAAGACCGACGCGGGCTTCTCCGTCACCCGCATCGACCTCGAGACCGTCGGCGACGTCCCGGGCGTGGACGCCGACACGTTCCAGAAGATCGCCGAGGGTGCCAAGGAGAACTGCCCGATCTCCCGCCTGCTCTCGCCGGGCGCGCAGATCACCCTCAGCGCGACCCTCTCCTGAACCACGCTCGTCCGTGCTCCACCCGCTCTCAGGCGGGTGGAGCACAATGGGCCGCGTGCCGGTCGAGATGAGCCGTGAACGCTTCGAGGAACTGGTCGGCGAGGCCCTCGACGAGGTGCCGCCCGAGCTGCTCAAGATGATGAGCAACGTGGTCATCCTGGTGGAGGATCTGCCCCCGGACGGCACGCTCGACCTGCTAGGCCTCTACGAGGGCACCGATCTGACCCGCCGCGGCTGGGACTACGCCGGCGTGCTGCCCGACCGGATCACCATCTTCCGGCTCCCCACCCTCACCGTCTGCGAGACGGAGACCGACGTCGTCGACGAGGTCGCGATCACGGTGGTGCACGAGATCGCCCACCACTTCGGCATCGATGACCAGCGACTACACGAGCTGGGTTGGGGCTGAAACCTTGCTGTCAGGCCTTACTCTCTGCTGAGTCATCGCCTACAGGAGGACCTCATGCGCAGCGATCTGTTCTCGGCCGAGAATCTCGAGAAGGAGTCCTCCCAGCCGGGCCTGCGGCTCCAGAATTCCAAATTGCTCAAGGCGGAGCTGAACGGCGACTTCATGGCCCGCGTCGGCTCGATGGTCGCGTACCAGGGCCAGGTCCAGTTCGAGGCGCTCGGCTCCGGCGGCATCGGCAAGTTCCTCAAGCAGAAGCTGACCGGCGAGGGCGTTCCCCTGATGAAGGTCAGCGGACGCGGCGACGTCTTCCTGGCGGAGAACGCCGCCGACATCCACCTCATCGACCTCGAGCCGGGCGACGGCCTGTCGATCAACGGCGCGAACGTCCTCGCCTTCGACTCGACCCTCAACTACGACATCAAGATGGTCCAGGGCGCCGGCGCGCTCTCCAACGCGGGCCTCTTCAACTGTGTCTTCTCCGGCTACGGCCGCATCGCCGTGACGACCAAGGGCAGCCCGGTGGTCCTGACCGTCGACCAGCCCACCTACGTCGACCCGCAGGCCGCGATCTGCTGGTCGGCCAACCTGCAGACCGGCTACCACCGCGCGGAGCAGCTCGGCATCGGCACGCTGCTGGGCCGCACCACCGGCGAGCGCTTCACGATGAGCTTCGGCGGCCAGGGCTTCGTCGTGGTCCAGCCCTCCGAGGAGCCGCCGGGCGGTCTCGCCGGCGTGGCCCACGGTCAGCAGCAGCAGGGCGGCATCCTCGGCAACCTGCTGGGCAACTAGATCAAGATCAAGAGCTTCATGTCGTAGCTCGGTGGGTGGTGCGGACCGCAACTCCCGTCGAGGCCGGGCCCGGAGATCCAATCGCCCAGCGGCTCATGGCCGGACCTCCGGGCCCTTCATTCTGCGTAAGTGGCTGAGCTTCAGCAGGGATCGCCCGAGCGGAGCCGGCTGAGCCAGGCGGCGCTGTCGGCGAAGTCCTCGTTGGTCAGTCCCGGCCGCGACGGCGCTGCTTCCTCCTGGGCCTTCTTCGACCAGCGGTGACGCGGATACGAGCCGAGGAACCGCACCTCGGCGCAGATCCGCCGCAACCCCTGCAGCGCCTCCCCAAGCCGGGGCTCGGCGACGTGGCCGGTGCAGTCGAGGAAGAACACGTACACCCCGAGCTGCTCACCGGTCGGCCGGGACTCGATCCGGGACAGGTTGATGCCCCGTACCGCCAGCTCGGTGAGCACCGACAGCAGCGCCCCGACCCGGTCATGCGCGATCATGACCGCCAGCGACGTCAGATCGTCCCCGGTCGGCGGCGCGGGCGGGGCGGGGCGGGACAGCAGCGCAAACCGGGTGACCGCATCGGCATGGTCGGCGATCTTCTCCGCCAGCACGGTGAGACCGTTCTTCGGCACCCCGATGGGCGCACAGATCGCAGCGTCGTACTCCCCCGCCGCGGCGGCGATCGCGGCGGCCGCGTTCGACAGCACATCGACCACGACGGCGTCGGGAAGATTGGCCCGCAGCCAGTTCCGGCACTGCGCGGAGGCCTGCGGGTGCGCGGCCACCGAGCGGATCGCGGCCATCGGCGTCAGCGAGGCGGAGGCGAGGACGAACTCGACCGGCAGCACCACCTCGCGGGTGATGACCAGCGGGCTGCCGGTACCCAGCTCGTCCAGGGTCACCGGCACAGCGCCGCCGACCGAGTTCTCGAGCGGTACGAGCGCGGCATCGGCGTCCCCGGCGCGTACCGCCTCGAGCGCCTCCGGCACGCTTCGGGCCGGAGTCCGGATCCCCCGCTCGGCGGCGGGAATGGTCCGCAGCGCCTGCTCGGTGAAGGTCCCCTCGGGTCCCAGGTAGACGAATCGGGTGGGTGGCGTACCGGGCATTCCCCCACCCTAAGGCCCCGACCGGTCCCGGAGCGTATCCGTCCTCAGGCGCCGCAGGCGCGAACCCGAATCCCGGCGGGCGCCTCGGCACGCACCCGCGCGCTGCAAACGTCGGTGCCGGCCTCCACAAGCTGCAGAGTGGCCGGCGCGCCGGTGGTCACCACGGACAACGGCTCGAACTTCTCCTCGGAGGCCTTCGCCACGATCTCGATGGTGGCGAATTGCCACTTGCCCGAGCAAAAAGGTCCGTCGATGACCTTCAGTTCGCGGTCCGGAATCCCGGCGGTCCCCTCCACCACCCCGACGATCTGGGCGGAGGTCGGCCCACTCGTGCACTTCGTCGCGGGCGCAGGCCCCGGCGTCGCGGGCGAGGTGGTCGTCGGACTCGTGGCGGTAGGCGGCGTGTACGGCAGCGTGGGCAGGGTCGCGGTGGGCAGCACCCCCGGCGGTACCCCCGGCAGCCCTCCGCCGGTCGGCGCCGTCGCCGGCACGGTCGGCACGACGGCCGGAAAACCGGAAGCGGACGAGGACACGGCGGGGCTGCCGGTCATCCCGGGCGGAGAAGTCAACGGCGGCGCCGGCGGCGCCCCGCACCCCGCCAACAGCAGCAACCCGCCCGCCGAGGTCAGCAACGCACCCGCTGACCGGAGCAACACGCCTGCCGGCAGCGACAACCCCCTTATCGAGAGCAGCGACCTGCTCGCCGGCAGCGGCGACCTGCCTGGCGGCAGCCGCAACCCATCCGCGGTCGGCAGCACCCCGCAGGCCCGGCGGCGAGAATCACCCAGCACGCGCCCATGCTAGGACGTCAAAGGTCGGACAATCGTCTCGATTCGGCCGCACTCATCCCCCAGCACTGCCCGAAATGGCACCTACGGTAAGGATCGCGCGACAGAGCGCCCGAACATGCGTCGGCTGCTCGGCATTGCGGTTCCCGAAGAGCGGCGGGCGGTCAGGGGTTGATGCGGTGACCGGCGGCCGTGAGCGTGTCGATCGCCTCGGTCAGGCGGACCTGCGGCACCAGGAGGTAGTCCGTGTCGTACGTCGAGAACGCGACGAGGTTCACGCGGGCGTCGGCGAGCGGCCCGACCAGCGAGGCCAGCACGCCCGTCAGCGCCAGGTCGAGCGGCCCGACCACGCGCAGGCAGCGCCAGGCGGCCTCCACGGTGGCGCCGTCCGGGATGCGGGTGCTGGCGCAGATGACGGACAGCTCGTCGGGGCCCCAGGTCACCGAGATGACGCCCTTGTCGTCCGGCCCGCTGCTGAGGGAGGCGGGCAGGGGTGATCCGGCCGGCAGCCGGCACACCGCGTACTCCTCCGGCAGCAGGTCTAGATCGAGCATGAGGGAACCCTACGGTCCCGACCCCGTTCACCCCAATGGGTTACCGGTGCGTTGATCGCCACACGTCAGTAGCGGATCGCGGAGAAGAAGGTCAGGGAGGCGACCACCCGAGCGTTCTCCAGGATCGGCGTGGCGATCGCGTCGACCGTCACGTGCCGCTCCTCCGAGGGCGGCTGGATCCGCATCAGCCCGCGCGCCAGTCGTTCCGACGTCAGCGCCAGCAGGGGCGGGATCTTCTCGATCTCCTGCTCCGTCAGGTCGCCGCCGCCGGCGGTGAAGTCGATGAGGCGCAGGGCGCCCTCGCCGCCGAGCAGGGGGCGGCCGACCACGTCGGCTCCCTTGCCGAGGCCGAGCAGGTCGCTCGCCGAGGGGGACACGGCGACGATGGTGGAACTCACGTCGATCACCAGGCACGGCTCGACGGCCTGCCAGACCGTCGCGGCCCAGCGGTCGATGTTCGAGACGAACTCCGATTCGTCCGGCGTCCGCGCCTGGGGCACGAACGCTCCCGAGAGTGAGAGCTCCACGTGCGCCACCCGCACCTCCCTGTCATCCGTGCCGTCCGGCGGACCCGACTCCGACCGGACCGACGAGGCTCGAGACCCCACGGTCTCACACCTCGAGTGTCCGGCCGGCGGCGCTCGCGTCAAGCCTCGACGGCGAGCGGAGCACTGGAAGGAACGTTACCGGCGGGTCGCCCGCTTGTCAGCGGCCGTTTGGTCGCCGGCGTACCACCGGTAGTCGCCCCCGGGGCGGTAGGGGGCGTTCGCCCAGGTGGCGGGGTGCTGCGCCACGGCGGAGAGTTTGCTGGCCGTGGCCGGCGAGATGCGCGCACCGCCGGCGATCAGCAGTCGGTCGAGCTCCTTGTGGGTGGCGACCAGACAGTCCTTCGGCAGGCCGTGGACGCTGATGACGCCGGAGCCGACGAAGGCCAGTACGGGCGTCACCGGCACGGTCAGGCCGACGGCGGAGCTCATGGCACGGCCGGCACGCTTGGCGTCGCGGCGGGCGTCGGCCACGTACGCGGGACGCTTGCCGTTGATCTGGACCACGTCCCCGGCGATCAGGACACGGGCCCGGCCGTGGTCGGCGACCGTGACGGCGTAGACGCCACCGGGGCCGATCGCGAGGAATCCGGCCCGGTCGTCGCCGGCGTCGTGCTCGTAGCCCAGCGAGTCGGTACGGGGCCAGTCGATGACGTGCCACGCGGGTCCGAGGCGGTCGAGGCGGGTCAGCGCGCGGGCGCCGGCGGCCTCGAGGCGGCGGGCGTCCCGTTCGGCGCGACGACGGCGGGCCCACTCGACGGGGCTGGGGCGGACCGGCTCGAGCGCGGCGGGCGGTGTGGTGCGTCGGGGGTCGATGGCGGGGGGATGCGGTCGATGGGGCACGGGCAGGGCGGGGCGTGCGGGGAAGACAGTCACTGCGACCTCCGGCAAAAGGTCCATCGGGCTCTCTTTCCACTACGGTATGTGTTGGACCGGGTACAGAAGCAAGCCATCACACGCGAAAGAAAGCGGAATGAGTGGGGATGAATGCCGCATTCACGCACATCCTCTTTTTCCGTATGGTGCATCACGCGACCTAGGACTCCCCTGGGATCCGAAACGTCCTCCGTCAAGTTAGCGTGCCCTTACGTGAAACGCATCCATGTCTCGAATCTTGGCGCAACGTCACAGCAAGGATGCGGACAGTAGGGACAAAATCGGCTCCCCGGGCCACCGGCGCCTCCAGGTCCTAGGCTCGACCCGTGCCTCCTTACGTGGACAGTGAAGTCGCCCAGCTCGCCACCGTCATGCTGCACCGCCCCGGTGCCGAGCTCGCGAGGCTGACTCCGAGGAACAACGACTCCCTGCTCTTCGACGGCATCCCGTGGGTCGGGCGGGCCCAGGAGGAGCACGACCGGTTCGCCCAGGCGCTGCGCGACCGGGGCGTCGAGGTGCTCTACCTCGGCGAGCTGATCGAGCAGACGCTCGAGGTGCCCGAGGCGCGCGCCGAGCTGACGCAGGGCGTGCTGGCGGGGCCGCGGCTGGGCGACAGCCTCCGGGAACGGGTCGCGGCGCATCTGGCCGACCTCGGGCCCGGCGAGCTCGCCCACGTGCTCATGGCAGGGCTCGCACACGAGGAGGTGAAACCCGGTCCGGGGAAGGGCGGCGGGCTGGTCTACGAGCTCATGGACCGGCACGACTTCGTCATCGATCCGCTGCCCAACCTGCTGTTCACCCGGGACTCGTCGGTGTGGGTACGCGACCGGGTGGCGGTCACCAGCCTCGCCATGCCCGCCCGGGGCCGAGAGACCACGCTGACCCGGGCCATCTACACCCACCACCCCCGGTTCGCGGGCACCGAGCTGCTCTACACCCCGGGCCTCGAGCACGTGGAGGGCGGCGACGTGCTCCTGCTCGCCCCCGACGTACTGGCGATCGGGGTCGGTGAGCGCACCACCCCCGCCGGCGCGGAACGGCTGGCCCGCCGGGTGTTCGCGGCGGGCCTGGCCCACACGATCCTCGCGGTGCCGATCGCTCAGGAGCGCGCGACGATGCACCTCGACACCGTGTGCACGATGGTCGACGCCGACGCCGTGGTGATGTACCCGAACATCGCGGACACGCTCCAGGCGTACCCGGTGACCTCGGGTTTCGATGGTGAACCCGTGGTGGGCGCGGCCCGTCCGTTCCTGGTCGCCGCCGCGGAGGCGATGGGCATCGACCGGCTGCGCGTCATCGACACCGGCCTGGACCCGGTGACCGCCGAGCGCGAACAATGGGACGACGGCAACAACACGCTCGCGATCGCACCGCGCCTGTGTGTCGCGTACGAGCGCAACGTCGAGACCAACGCCCAGCTGGAGCGGGCCGGCATCGAGGTCATCGCGATCAGCGGTTCGGAGCTCGGTTCGGGTCGCGGCGGCCCGCGCTGCATGTCATGCCCGGTGGAACGGCGCCCTCTTTAACTACAGGCTTTTTTGAATACGGGCACAGCCCCGCCCCGTGACACACGCCAGGGCGGTGCCGTCCCGACCTCGCCGCGCCGCCATCCGGGCGGGGGCGATGGTCCGTCGCGGTCGAGCCGAACCGGCTCAGCCGAGCGGTTCGGCTCGGCAAAGCGGCTCGGCTCAGCGGAGCGTGAGTTGGCGGCCTACGAGGCCCTGCTTGGCGCGGCGGGCGGCGCTGTCCAGCGGGCCCGTCTCGGCGAGCGTGTCCGCGTAGCGCTTGGCGAAGTCGGCCAGCGGCGCCTCCCAGTCCGCGCCGTCCGGCTCGCCCGGCACGTCCCAGACCGGCACCAGCAGCCCGTGGGCCCGGAACATGCCGGCGAACTTGGTGTTGTCACCCAGCACCAGATCGCCGGCGGCGGAGAGCCGCGCCAGCGCGTCCAGCGCCGCGTCCTCGGCCTCGGGCAGGACCCAGCGGACGTGTGCCTTGTCCGGCACCCGGCACCAGTACGCCGCGTGCGCCGCCGACAACCGCACCGTCGGGTAGATGGAGGCGTTCGCCCGCTCCAGCGACGCCTTCACGGTGGCGTCCTGGGCCTGCTCGGCGTCGAGCCAGTACTCGAAGCCGTCGTGCATCGCGATGTCGAGCGGCCCGTCCACGAGGATGTCCTGCAGGCGCGGGCCCTCGCCGGGGAGGGCGGGGACGGCCACGGTGTCGCCCGGCTGGGTTCGCAGGGCGCACAGGACGGCCTCGGCGATGTCGCGGGACACGTCGCCGGACTGGATGTGGCGCTGGAGGCCGACGAAGACGCGGCCGTCCTGCCGGGTCATCGCGGGCCAGGCCATCGGCAGGACCGTGGAGAGGGTGACCGGGCGGTCGCCGTACTCCTCGACGATCTCCGGCTTGAGGGTCAGCGGCGCGGACGCGGCCGGGACCAGCTCACGCAGGGCGATCCACTCGGTCTCGTCGGCCAGGCCCTCGAACGGCCGGGCGACGAAGATGTCACGCACCTTCTGGCGCTTGGGCGCCGCGTCGGCGGCGGCTCGGGGGTTCTTTCGACGCTTGCTCACGGCGATCCAGCCTAGGCGTTCCGGGCCGGATCCGCGGCACGTGGCCCGCCGTGTCCACATCGATCATGGTCCTCAGGCTCGAGGGAGCCGGACCTCCGCCACCGTGCCGCCGCCGTCGCGCGGGCGTAACGACACCCAGCCCTGCTGCCGCTCGACGATCCGGCGAACGAGATAGAGGCCCAGCCCGGCGCCCGGAAGATGCGCGTTGTCGCCCTGCCAGTAGCGCTCGAAGGCGCGCTCGACGTGCTCGGGTTTCACGCCGATGCCGCGGTCCGCCACCCGGAACGTCACCGTCGCCTCGTCGGCGGCCGCGGTCACGGTCACCTCGGTCTCGCCGGGCGAGTACTTGTCGGCGTTGGTGGCGAGCTCCGTGAGGATCGTGGCGAGGGAGTCGCGGTCGCCGTACGCCTTCGGGAGGTCGCCCGGCAGCTCCGCCAGGTCCAGCCGGCGGCGCAGGTCGGCGGGGAGCTCCCCGGCCGCCGCGCGCAACGCGTCCACCAGGTCGAAGGGTCCCGGCGGGGAGCCGCCGACCCCGCTGTCGTCGCTGGTGGCCGAGAGCAGCCGGTCCACCAGCCGGGCCAGTTCGCCGGCCCGGGCGCCGATCACCCGTACGGCCTCCTGGCGCCCGTCCTCGCCGAGGGAGTCCCAGTGGTTCGTCAGCGTGTCGGCGTACCCCTTGATCACGGTGACCGGGGTACGCAGCTCGTGGCTGGTGACGGCGACGAACAGGTCGCGGTCCTCGTTGCGGCGGTCCTGGTCGGTGGAGTCGCGGAACGTCACGACCCGCGTCCCGGGGGTGGGCGGCAGGTCGCCGGCCGTGACCTTGAGCCGCCGGCCGGAGGGGAGGCGGTGCACGAGGACCTGGCCGGGCGGCGGCACGGGGAAGGGCAGTTGACGGTGCAGCGTCTCGGCGGCCGTACGCCCGGTGAGTCGCTCGGCGGCCGGGTTCCAGAGCTGGACGACACCGTCGCGATCGATCACCGCCAGGCCGTCGGCGAGGGCCGCCACCACCGGGCCGTCGCCGTGCACCGGCAGGCCCGCCTGGTTGCCGTACATGTGCCCGACGCTGGCGGCGAGCAGTTCGAGCACCGCCCGATGCTCGGGGGTGGGTTCGCCGGCGTCGTCGCCGTACGAGACGTGCAGGGAGCCGACGGTGAGCCCGCCGGCTTCGCAGGGTGCGCCGAGGACGCGGTGCCCGCCGCCGCCCTCGATGTGGCCGGAGAACACGCCGTTGCAGGAGTCGACGGTCCCCTCGGGGACGCGCCGGCCGAGGGCCCGGGCGCAGGAGCCGGTCGCCGCGATGATCCGGCCGTGGCCGGGGCTGTACTCGGCGAAGCCGGCGCCGAGCGCGCCGAGCACGTCCCGGGCGAGCCGGACGATGGCGTCGAGCACGGCGAGGCCCGTCTCGCCCGCGTTGACCCGGTCGAGGAGCGCGAGCTGCCCCCGCGTCAGCGCGGCGTAGTCGGGTCCGTCCGGCATGTCTGCGAGTCTGCCTCGCTTCCGCCCGTTTCGGCAGGGCGGTAGGTGTCGATCTTGTCGATAATCGGCTGGAGAGTGTCCCGCGTCACACTCCGGGTGCGTTCTCGAGCGCGTCGATCACGAAGCGTGGGCGGTCGGTGATGATCCCGTCCGCCCGCTGGGCCAGCACGAGGTCGAGGTCGCTCTCGTCGTTGACGGTCCACACGTACGTCTGCAGCCCGGCCGCGCGCAGTGCGGGCACAAGACTGGGCCGGGCGCGGACCAGCCCGATACCGGGACCGGCGATCCGGGCCCCGAACGGCAGCCGTCCTCGTCCCACCCCCGGCGGCAGGATCTCCAGGAGATAGACGGTCGGGATGCCGGGTGCCAGCGCGCGGACCCGGCGCAGCGCGAGCGCCGCGAAAGACATGACAGTCACGTGTACGGGCACAGCCGGCCCCGGCTCCGCCAGCCCGTGCCGGCGCAGCGTACGGACCAGCCGGCGCTCGACCTCCGCGCCGTACCGTGACGGGTGCTTGGTCTCGATGAGTAACCGGACCGGCCGCCCGCTGTCACGCAGCGCCTCCAGGAGACGGTCCAGCGTCAACAGCCGGGTGTAGTCGTCCACGGGCTCGTCCAGCTCGGCCGCCGCGGCGTGCCAGGAGCCGAAGTCGAGCGCGTCGAGCTCCGCGAGCGTCTTGGTGCTGACCCGCCCCCGGCCGTTGCTGGTGCGGTCGAGGCGCCGGTCGTGGACGCAGACGAGGTGCCCGTCCCGGGTCAGCCGGACGTCGCATTCCACGCCGTCGGCACCCTCGTCGAGTGCCCGCAGGTACGCGGCGAGGGTGTGTTCGGGCAGCGCGTCCGCCCCGCCGCGGTGCGCGAAGATCAAGGGCCGGCCGGGTCTCACAGGATGTGGGCCGGGTGCCCGTTCTCGCTGACGACCTCGCGCCCCTCGCCGGCCCAGGCCTGCATGCCGCCGTCGAGGTTGCGCACGTTGTCCCAGCCGTTGCCCATGAGGTACGAGACGACCTGCCCCGAGCGCCCGCCGGAGCGGCACACGACGACAACCTCGGTGTCGTTCGGGATCTCGGCGATGCGCGCCGGGACCTCCATCATCGGCATGTGGTGGGCGTCCGGCGCGTGGCCGGCCTGCCATTCGTCGGGCTCCCGCACGTCGAGCAGGTAGGCCGAAGGCTCGACCTGAGCGGGCGTCACGCTGGGTACCTGTGGTCCGAACACGCCCCTCAGCGTAGAACTACTTCTCGGTGGCGACGACGTCCGGGTTGGCGAGGATGAACTCGGAGAGTTTGTCCTGCTTGACCGCCTCGTACATCTCCATGCTCTTGGGCGTGATGGTCTCGCGGCCGTTGCTGTTGCCGGCGAAGGTGCCGTTGTTGGTCCGCAGCAGCACCATGTCGTTGGCCGCGACCCCTTTGAGCCCGAAGATGAAGTCGGCCACCGGTACGCCGCCGGTGTCCAGCACGAACGCCTTGCCGGCCGCCTTGATCAGGTTGTTGACCTTGAGCGGGTTGCTCAGCACGCCGCTGCTCGCCGCCTTCTTGGCCATCGCCTTGACGAGCCTCCGCTGGTTGTTCTGGCGGTCGTAGTCGCCGTTCTTGAGGCCGTACCGCTGGCGGGAGTAGTCGAGGGCCTCCCAGCCCTCCATGTCGCGGCAGCCCTTCTCGTACCAGATGTCCTTGTGGGTTCCGGCGGTCTTGCGGGCCTCGGCCAGATACATCGGCTTGCCGTTGACGAGCTGCATGTGGTGCGACTTGACCCGCTGGGTGACGCACATGTGGACGCCGCCGAGCGCATCGATCACGCTCTTGAAGCCGTTGAAGTCGATGATCGCCGCGCCGTCGAAGGTCATCCCCGTGTTGGCCTTGATGGTCTGCGCCATGAGCTGAGCACCGCCGGCCCAGCCGCCGCCGTTCTGCGCGCCGTGGAAGAAGACCTCGGTCGCCTTGGCGGTGCCACCCGCGTACTTCGCCCTGGGGAAGGCGGGAACCTGCATCTCGGTGTCGCGCGGGATGGAGACCAGGTACGCCTGGTCATGGCTGGCCGGGATGTGCAGCGCCATGATCGTGTCGGACCGGAGGTCGTCCACGGCCCAGCGCTTCCGCGCGTCGACGCCCATGAGCAGGATGTCGACCGGGCCCTTGATGTCGCCGCCACCCTCGGCCGAGTTCTTCCCCGTGCCGCCGAGCAGGTCGTCCTGCGTCACCGATTTGGTCGCGTTGCTCACCATCCACTTGGTGCCGACGACGCCGGCGCCGCTGCCCATCATCAGGAGCGCGCCGAACACGACGATCAGCTTGGCCCAGAGCGGGTCCTTGCGCTTCGTCCGCGTCGTGGGCGGCGCCGCGACGATCGGCGGCCGGGTGTTTCGCTGTGGACCACGACTGCCGTTCCGATCCGGCGACGGGGGGCGCCGGGTGGTCTGGACGGTCACGAACTCTCCCAGCGATAGGCGTCAACGGCGGAAGTCACTGTACGTTCAACTTCGATCTCGTGCGAGACCTCATCTGTTCCAGAGCGATACACGCACCGTTAACCAAAACGGCGCGGGTGGCAATAACCGCCGACCCGCGCCGTTTGACCGATTCCGGGGAATCAGCCGCCCGCCTGGTTCGACGATTTGTTCGCCGTCATCCACTCGCCCATCTTGTCGGCAGACATCGCCTTGTACATAGCCAAAGCCTTCTCCCGGTCCGCGACCACGACGCTCTGTCCCTCGATGGTCTCGCTGCCCTTGTTGGGGCTGGTGAGGAAGGTGAGGTTCTCCCCGCGCAGGTTACGGAACTGCAGCGCCATGTCGGTGAGTGAGAAGTCCTGGTCGGCGGTGATCGCCTTGGTGACCGACTTGAGGAAGTCGTTGAGCTTGCCCGGGTTGCTCAGCGTGCCGCCGCTCGCC
This sequence comes from Actinoplanes sp. NPDC051475, assembly GCF_040689425.1. Lineage (NCBI taxonomy): Bacteria > Bacillati > Actinomycetota > Actinomycetes > Micromonosporales > Micromonosporaceae > Actinoplanes > Actinoplanes sp. NPDC051475. The sequence goes on along the minus strand of NZ_JBFAZZ010000008.1, from coordinate 43,079 downwards.
GCCTTGTCCATCAGCGCCTTCAGGAAGTCCTGCTGGTGCTGCATCCGGGCGAAGTCGCCCCGGGCGAACTGCTTGCGCTGGCGGATCCAGTCCAGGGCCTGCGCCCCGTCCATGTGCATCGTGCCCTTGGTGAACTTGCGGTGCGGCTTGTGGATCGACGTGATGCTCTGCTCCACCTTGAGGTCCACGCCGCCGAGCGCGTCGGTGACCTCCTTGAAGCCGCCGAAGTCGATCGCCAGCACGTGGTCCAGGTGGACGTCGGTCATGCACTCGACGGTCCGGACCGCCCGCGGCAGCCCGCCGAAGGCGAACGCGGCATTGATCTTGTTGCGGCTGCCGTTGCTGCACTCGGCGTCGTTGGCCGACGGGATGTTCACCCACAGGTCCCGCGGGATTGACACGAGCTGCGCCGACTTGTGGTCCTCGGGGATGTGCATGACGATCAGCGTGTCCGCGCGCCAGGCGTTCGTCGACTCCTTGGTCGCGTCCGGGTCCCGCGAGTCGCTGCCGACCAGCAGGATGTTCAGCGCGCCCTCGACCTCCTTGACCGGTCGGCCGTTGGTGAGGTCGGAGAACGCGTCCGTGCGCTTGAGGTCGCCGTTGAGCCCGTTGGCGTACCCGTAGATCGAGACCGCGGCGACCAGGCCGATCACGAGGACCGCGGCGCCCGCCACCAGGGCGATGCGGCCCCAGTGCGGCTTGCGCTTGCCCTTGTACGACCGGCCACCCGGCTTTCCTGGCCCCCGCGGCGGTCCCGCCGGGCCACCCGGTCCGCCACCCGCGCCGCGCGGCGGCCACTCCTCCGCGCCGTCGCTGTACGCGCGGCCGCTCCCGGGGCGCTGGGCACCCGCCGGACGATCACCGTACGTGCGGCCCGAGCCGGGACGGCTGGTGCCCACGCGGCCGGAGGACCCGGGAACCGAGGCGCGGTTCATGGCGCCCGGCATACCCACCGAGCCCGGCACCGAAGCCCGGCCGGCGGGGCTACCCCAAGAGGACGAAGTCGCAGACATGACTTCAGATTACGTACCGGCAACCAGGCAAAGCGTGCATCGACACCGGCTCGGCACGAACGAGGGAGACAATTACCGTTCGTGCAACGTTCACTACTGCGATCAATTACTCACTGGGCGAAGAACTCGATCGTGCGCCGCAGGCCCTCCTCGGGCGCCACCTGCGGTTCGTAGCCGAGGAGGGTGCGGGCCAGGGTGAGGTCGGGGCGGCGCTTCTCCGGGTCGTCGGCCGTACGCTCGATCAGCTCGATGCGAGAGGTGCTGCCGGCGAGCTTCACGATCAGCTCGGCCAGCTCGAGCATGGTGAGCTCGTGCTCGGTGCCGCAGTTGATGGGGCCGGTCTCGGTGGAGTCGAGCAGCAGCAGGATGCCGCGGACCAGGTCGTCGACGTACGTGATCGAGCGGGTCTGCGCGCCGGTGCCGTGCACGGTGATCGGGGCGTTGCGCAGCGCCTGCGAGATGAAGGTGGGGATCGCCCGTCCGTCGTCGGGGCGCATGCGCGGGCCGTACGTGTTGAAGATGCGCACGATGGCCGTGTCGAGCTGGTGGAAGCGGTGGTACGCCATCGTGGCCGCCTCGGAGAACCGCTTCGCCTCGTCGTAGACCGCGCGCACGCCGACCGGGTTGACGTTGCCCCAGTAGCTCTCCGGCTGCGGGTGCACGGCCGGGTCGCCGTACGCCTCGGAGGTGGACGCCATCAGGAAGCGGGCCGCGTCGGCGACGGCGCGGTCGAGCAGCGCCAGCGTGCCGGCCGAGCCGACCTTGAGGATCTCCACCGGCAGCTTGGCGAAGTCGGTGGGGCTGGCGGGCGAGGCCATGTGCAGGATGGCGTCGAAGCGCTCGGTCATCGCCTGGTGCGCGGGCAGGCCGTCGGTGACGTCGGCCTCGATGAGCGTGAAGCGCGGCTCCGAGGCCAGGTGGGCGACGTTGTCGGCCGTACCCGTGACGAAGTTGTCGATGGCGACGACCGTGCAGCCGCGGGCGAGCAGGGCGTCGACCACGTGGGACGGCACGAAGCCGGCCCCGCCGCTGACCAGAATCCGATGTCCCTCGCCGAACCGCTGCTGCACCGCCATGAGGGTCACTCTAGGCGACCGGGGCCGACCCGCGATTTCCGGATCGGCCCCGTTCCCTACCCCTCGTGCTCAGTGCGCCCCGTGCCCGGTCAGCGACCGGACCTCGAGCTCGGCGTATTTGTCGGCGTCACTCTCCTTCGACAGGACGGTGCCGATCCAGCCGCAGAGGAACCCGATGGGGATGGAGATGATGCCCGGGTTGTTGAGCGGGAACCAGTGCCAGTCCGAGTCGGGGAACATGGCCGTGGCGGAGCCGGAGACGACCGGCGAGAAAAACACCAGGACCACCGCGGCGGTCAGGCCGCCGTAGATCGACCACAGCGCGCCGGAGGTGTTGAACCGCCTCCAGAACAGGCTGTAGAGGATCGCCGGCAGGTTGGCCGAGGCCGCCACCGCGAACGCCAGCGCGACCAGGAACGCCACGTTGAGGCTCTGCGCGAAGATCGACAGGACGATCGCAACCGCGCCGATGACGAAGGCGGCGATCCGGGCCACCCGCACCTCGTCGCGCTCGCCCGCCTGGCCGCGCTTGATGACGCTGGCGTAGAAGTCATGCGCCACGCTCGACGACGACGCCAGGGTCAGGCCGGCCACCACCGCGAGGATCGTGGCGAAGGCAACGGCCGCGATGATCGCCAGCAGCACCGCGCCGCCGGTGTCGCCGCCCAGGTAGTCGATGCCGAGCGCCTGGGCCAGCTGCGGCGCCGCCGTGTTGCCGGCCTTGTCCTGCGCGGTGATCGCCTTGCCGCCCACCAGGGCCGCCGCGCCGAAGCCCAGCGCCAGGGTGAACAGGTAGAAGGTGCCGATGATGCCGATCGCCCAGAGCACGCTCTTACGGGCGATCCGGCTGGTGGGGACCGTGTAGAAGCGGGTCAGGATGTGCGGCAGACCGGCCGTGCCCAGCACCAGGGCGATGCCCAGCGAGAGCAGGTCCATCTTGCTGTAGAAGGTCGCCGAGGCGCTGGCCGACTCGACGCCGTACCGCAGGCCGGGCTCGAGGAAGGCGCTGCCCTTGCCGGAATGCTCCGCGGCGTCGCCGAGCAGGGACGACAGGTTGAACTTGTAGTGCGCCAGCACCATCACCGTCATCACCAGGGCGCCGGTCATCAGCAGGAACGCCTTGACGATCTGGACGTACGTGGTGCCCTTCATGCCGCCGACCACGACGTACACGATCATCAGCGCGCCGACCAGGATGATCGTCGCGACCTTCGCGGTGGCGGCGTCCATGCCGAGGAAGGTCGTGCCGGGCTTGATCCCGAGCAGCAGCGACACGAGCGCGCCGGCGCCGACCATCTGGGCGATCAGGTAGAAGATCGACACGACGATGGTGGACACGGACGCGGCCGTCCGCACCGGGCGCTGCCGCATCCGGAACGCCAGGACGTCGGCCATCGTGTAGCGGCCCGCGTTGCGCAGGAACTCCGCGACCAGCAGCAGCGCGACGAGCCACGCCACCAGGAAGCCGATCGAGTAGAGGAAGCCGTCGTAGCCGTACAGGGCGATCAGGCCGGCGATGCCCAGGAAGGACGCCGCCGACATGTAGTCGCCGCCGATCGCCATGCCGTTCTGGAACCCGGAGAACTGCCGGCCGCCGGCGTAGAAGTCGGTGGCGGTCTTGGTCTGCCGGCTGGCCCACACGGTGATGGCGAGGGTGATCGCGACGAAGATCAGGAAGAGCGTGATCGTCAGCGTGCGACTCGTCGAGGTCGTCGCCTCGGCCGCCAGGTTCATCATTTCGCCGCCTCCGTGTCCGTGGTGGTGGTCTCCTGCGGCTCAGCGGTGGTCGTCTGCGGCTCACTGGCGACGGGAACGGGGCCGCCGCCGGCCAGGTCCGCGCCGATCCTGTCGGCCACCGGGTCGAGCTCCTTTGCGGCGTAGCGCGAGTAGTACCAGGCGATCAGGAACGTCGACACGAACTGGAGCAGGCCGAACAGCAGCGCGACGTTGATGTTGCCGACGAGCTTCACGGACATGAAACCGCGGGCGTACGCGGAGAGCAGGACGTACAGCGCGTACCAGAGGAAGAACGCGACCGTCATGGGGAAGACGAAGTTGCGCAGCTTGCGGCGCAACCCGGTGAATTCGGCGGACTGCTGGACCTCGATGTACCTGTCGGTCGGGGTCGCATCGGTCGTCAACGGGGCTCACCACCTTCGTGGGGGCGGGTCTTTCCCGCACCGTCTTCGTAGGGCGGGGTCTCCCGGCACCGTACGAAGCAGTGGCGTCGATCACTGGCCGCCGGTCAGCGGCTGCGCCGAGCGGCAGTCAGCGTGCGCTCATCGGTCGAACTTCCGGTACCGACCCCGAAAGTGCAGCAACGGCGTGGCGTCGCCCGGACCGATGACCACGCTCTCGATCGTGGCCTCGACCAGGAGGGCCCACCCGTACGGCCGCTCGGCATCCAGCCGGCACCCCGCCCAGGTGCCGGCCTGCCCGGGCACCGGGCCGTACTCGGTCTCCACCCAGTCACCACCCGCGAAGAGCCCGCCGGGCGCCGGCATGAGCCCGGCGAACCGGTCGGCGAGCTGCTGATCGCCGAGCCCGAGCGGAGTGACCGCGAAGCGCTTGGCGGTGGCGGCGGCGTCCCAGAAGTCGCTCTCCTCGTCGACCAGGCCGAGCACCCGCCCCGGATCGCCGTCGGCGACCAGCATCGAGGAGACGGTGAGGCCGGCGGGCCCGGGAGCGGTCCACAGCGTGACGGGTGCGGCGAGGCGGCCCCGAAGCCGCCGCACCGAAGACTTGTCCCGCTCAGGCGTGGCGAACGGGTCCGTCGAGTGGATGTGCCCACCGGCATCAGGATTCACGTGAAACATTCTGCCGCTGGTCAGACGGGGGAGGGTAAGCTCGGGGGCGTGAATACCGCGCGCGTGCAGGGTTGGTGGCTGTCCTAGGGACGGCTACCCCATCGCGCTCGGGCCGTCCACTCGGACGGCCCGTTCTTTGTTTCCGCAGGGCTGTCCGCGACCCCTGAGGAGACAGAATGATCACTACCGCCATTCCGCTCGAGGAGCGCATCGCCGCCGCGCCCCAGGACTTCCGAGTCCTGACCGGGGACCGGCCGACCGGGCCGCTGCACCTCGGCCACTACTTCGGCACGCTGCGCAACCGGGTGGAGCTGCAGCGGCGCGGCGTCGACATGGTCGTCATCGTGGCCGACTATCAGGTGCTGACCGACCGGGACGTCGCCGACCGGCTGGTCGAGACCGTCGACGGGCTGCTGCTCGACTACCTTGCCGCCGGGCTGGATCCCGAACGGGCCACGATCTTCGCGCACAGTGCCGTGCCCGCGCTCCATCAGCTGCTGCTGCCGTTCCTCAGCCTGGTCAGCGTGCCCGAGTTGCAGCGCAACCCGACCGTCAAGGACGAGATCGCGCACTCCCGGCAGAGCACGGTAAGCGGGCTGATGTTCACGTACCCGGTGCACCAGGCCGCGGACATCCTGTTCTGCAAGGGCAACCTCGTCCCGGTGGGGCAGGACCAGATGCCGCACATCGAGGTGACGCGTACCGTCGCCCGGCGCTTCAACGAGCGGTACGGGCCGGTGTTCCCCGTACCCGAGGGACTGCTCAGCGACGCCCCGGTGCTGGCGGGGACCGACGGGCGGAAGATGAGCAAGAGCCGGGGGAACGCGATCGCGCTCTCCGCGACGCCGGACGAGACCGCGCGGCTCATCAGGGCGGCCACGACAGACGCGGACCGTCACATCACGTACGAACCCGAGCGCCGGCCGGGGGTGTCCGGGCTGGTCCACCTCGCAGCCCTCTGCCTGGGCCGGGATCCGCACGACGTCGCGGCCGAGGTCGGGGATGCGGGGGCCGCCCGGCTCAAGCGGACTGTCACCGAGGCGGTCAACGATTTCCTGGCGCCGATGCGGGAGCGGCGGGCGGCGTACGCGAAAGATCTGGGTTTCGTCCGTGACGTGCTGCGGACCGGGAACGCGCGGGCCAATGCGATCGCGGATCAGACGTTGCGGGAGGTACGGGAGGCGATGGGTACGGTCTACTGAGCCGCGCTCACGGTGGCGAGCAGTTCGGGTGCTCGCCGGTCCAGCATCGGGCCGGCCAGGCGGAGCCCGAGGGCGAGCGCGCCCACGCCGTAGCCGATCCCGATCGGCGGTCCGACCCACAGCCAGACGTCGCCGAGCAGATGGGCGCCGAGCTGGAGCGGAGCGGTGGCCAGGGCCGCGCCGAGAAGGGCGCCGAGGCTCAGCAGGCCCTTGGCGAGGCCGCCGCCCGACGACATGGCGAACGGGTTGACGGTGTCGGGCAGGGCGTACGCCGCCCGGACCGAGAGGGGCAGCACGATCGCGAGGCCCACCCCGTATGCGGCCAGGAGCGTGCCCGCCAGCACCGGGATGGTTTGCGGGCGGCCGGTCACCATGCCTACGACCAGCGCGATCACGAGCAGGGCAGGTACGGCGTACGCGGAGAACCCGGCGATCCGCGACGCCAGCTCGACGCGCCCCGGGACCCCGGCCACGATGTTGGCCGCGTAGGCGCTGCCCTCGAAGCCGAACTGGTTGGCAAGGCTGATCGCCGCCAGGGCGCCGACGAGGATGAGCATGCCGGTCGGTGCCGCCGGGCCGTCGCTCGCGGCCGCGGCGAAGGCCGGCAGGAACACGCCCACCACGGAGAAGGTGATCAGGCTGGCGCGCCGGCGGCTCTCGCGCCACCAGTACCGGGCCTCGCGCGCGGCCAGCGCGCCGAACCGGTTGCGCGGGAGCCAGCGCGGCACCAGTTGCGCCACCGGCTTCCGGTTCGTGGCCGTCCGCTGCCGGGGGCGGGGGCTCGCCGCCGTGCCGACCATGGCGCGCTCCACCGTCGTGGACCACCACCACAGCAGCAGGCCGATCGTGGCCAGCACCAGCGCGAGCTTGACCGGGACGGCCCAGGCCCGGCCCGCGACGACGTCGAGACCCATGCTGTACGGCGCGCCGAGCGGCGTCCACGCGACCACGTCCGCCACGCCACCCACCCGCTCCCAGTCGGCGTGCTGGGCCCCGGCCAGGGCGGCGAGCTGGAGCGGACCGAGCAGCGCGGCGGTGGCGGCGAGCAGGACGGTGGCGAGGTCCCGGGCCCGGCGGCTGCGCAGGGCGGTGGCGAAGGCGCTGGTCACCGCCCGGCTGACGGCCGCGCACAACAGCAGGCCGGTGGTCACCCCGGCCAGTTCGACCAGGGCGGCGCCGGCCCCGCCGAGCCGGGCCGTCGCGTGCACCATGCCGAGGGTTGCGGCGAAGGTCGCCGCCGCCGGCACGCCGACGAGGGCGGCGGCCAGCAGACCCCGGATCAGGGTACGGCGGGGAAGCGGCAGCAGGGCGAACCGTGCCGGGTCCAGCGACTCGTCCACCCCGAAGAAAACCAGCGGCAGGAACAGCCAGCCGAGCACGATCGCCGCGCCGCCGAGGGGCAGGAGCACCTCCGCGGCGCGTTGCTCGTCAAGCAGGCCGGGGAGGACGAAGGCGGCGTACCCGACGACGGCGGCGCAGGCGGCGAGCACGGCGCCGAGCACGAAGAGGACCACGCGCCACGTCTGGGCCCGCAGGCCGTTGGCGGTGAGGCGCAGTTTGAGACGGACGAAATGGCGGGTGCTCAGAGCCACGCGAGCTCCGAGCCGGTCGCTGTGCGCCCGCCGACGACCTCGACGAACACGTCCTCCAGCGACCGCTCGCCTCGTACCTCGGCCAGGGTGCCGCGCACCCGGATGGTGCCGTCCGCCATGATCGCGACGTGGCTGCACAGCCGCTCGACGACCGCCATGACGTGGCTGGAGAAGACCACCGTCCCGCCCCCGGCGACGTAGCGGTGCAGGATGTCGCGGATCAGCGCCGCCGAGACCGGGTCCACGGCCTCGAACGGCTCGTCGAGGACCAGCAGCCGCGGCGCGTGCAGCATCGCGCAGGCGAGGCCGATCTTCTTCTTCATGCCCGCCGAGTAGTCGACGACCAGGGTGCGGTTGCCGGCACCGAGCTCCAGCACGTCCATCAGCTCGGCGCTGCGCCGGTCGACCACCTCGGCGTCCATGCCGCGCAACAGCCCGTGGTACGCCAGCAGCTCCGTGCCGGTGAGGCGGTCGAAGAGGCGTACGCCGTCCGGCAGCACCCCGATCCGCGCCTTGGCCTCGGTCGGGGCGGCCCACACGTCGTACCCGAGGATCCGGGCCCGGCCCGCGTCGGGCCGCAGCAGACCGACCGCCATGGACAGCGTGGTGGTCTTGCCGGCGCCGTTCGGGCCGAGCAGGCCGAAGAAGGAGCCCGCGGGCACATCCAGGTCGATTCCGGCAACCGCGACCTTCGTGTCGAATCGCTTGACCAGGCCCTGGAGCGCGAGCGCCGGTTCGGTGCTCGAGCGCTGATGGGGTACGGCCATGGCGCGCAACCTACCGGGTATGCGGCGGCCCGGGCCACCCCCGTGGGAGGCCCGGGCCGCTGGCCACGCCGTTACGGACGGCAGCCTTCAGTCCGATTGTGGGTGGTGGGTGGGGTGGTTGGACGGTTATCCGACCCGTTCGATCACGGCACGTCGGATGAGGAATTTGCCCGCCTCGCGAACCTGCTCGAAGGCCGCGTTGTTCAGCAGGACACAGCTGCCGGACGTGCTCGCCACCTTGACCGTGGTGCTCTTGTTGTTGTCCAGGTTGGTCACCTTGAGGGTGGTGCCGATCGGGAAGGTGCCGCTGGACGCGGCCGCGTCGCCGCCCTCGCCGGAGAGGGTCACCGTCGAGCCCTTGCAGACGACCTCGCCGGCGCCGCCCTGGTTCTGGCCTTGGTTCTGGTTCTGGCCTTGGTTCTGACCCTGGCCCTGGTTCTGGCCCTGGCCTTGTGCCTGGCCCTGGCCCTGCGCCTGCCCTTGGCCCTTGCCCTGCGCCTGGCCTTGACCCTTGCCCTGGCCTTGACCCTGCGCCTGGCCTTGGCCCTTGCCTTGACCCTGACCCTGGCCCTGCGCGGGGGGCTGGGCCTGGACGTCGGCGGTGCAGCCCGCGGTCGCCCGGCGCTGGTTGATCAGGTCGACGACGGCCTGCCGGTTCGCGATCCGCGCCTCGGAGAGGGCGTCCGGGTTGGTCTTCTGGCCGGCGATGAAGGTGAGGTTGTTCTGGAGGGCGGTGTCGAGGCCGGCACAGCTCTCACCCGCGCTACTCATTCCCGTGCTGACGGCGAAAGCGCCGCCGGCGAGGGCCGCCGCCGCGACGCCGATCAGCACCTTGCGGGTCCGGCCGGTCATCCTGCTTCTCCGGTACATGCACCGCTCCTTCGTCTCGACGAGCTGCCCCGTTGCAGCATCGTTATCTACGGAGGGTGGGTACCGAAGGGTTCAGCAAACACTCCTAAAAATTTAGAGGCGCAGTGACTCCGGGGCGTGCAGCCGGAGCATCGTCGCACCGATATCCGGGGGTATACGACGCTTTGTCAGCAGCGATCCGGTCACCATCACCGTGAAAGCCAGCGGTACCGTCCACGCGGCCGGCTGCCCGACGAGCTGAGCCGGCCATCCGGTCAGCGGCGGCCCCATAACGGTGAGTAGCACCGCACCCATCGCCGCGCCCCCACCGGTCACGATGCCGGCCACCGCGCCGACATCGGTCAGGCCGCGCCACCAGATGCCCAGCACCAGCAACGGGCAGAAGCTCGATGCCGCCACCGCGAACGCCAGCCCGACCACCCGCGAGACGTCCATGTTGGCCACATACACCGACAGGGCCATCGGTACGGACGCAGCGAGCACCGTGGCCACCCGGAAGTCCCGCACCGAGCCACCCCGGTCGGCGTGCATGACGTCCGTGAAGACCACCCCCGCCACGCTGGTCAGCAGCCCGGACGACGTCGACAGGAACGCCGCCAGGGCGCCCGCGGTGACCAGGGCGCCGAGGAACTGGCCGAGGTGGCCGCCGCCGAGCGCCGCCTCGGGCAGCATGAGCACGACTGCGTCCGTACGCCCGGTCATCAGCAGTTGAGGGGTGTAGATGCGGCCGAGGACCCCGTACAGGGTCGGCAGCAGGTAGAAGAGGCCGACAAGCGCCAGCACGACCAGGGTGGTGCGGCGGGCCGAGGCGCCGTCCGGATTGGTGTAGAAGCGGACCAGGACGTGCGGCAGCCCCATCGTGCCGAGGAACGTCGCCAGGATGAGCGAATACGTGGCGAACAGGGTGGAGTTCCCGCCCGGCAGCAGCCACGACTCGTCGCGGTTCCCCTCGACGGAGCTGACCTCGGGCACCCGCTCGCCGGGCGCGAACGCGAGCTCGTCGCCGGCCCGTACCCGTATGGCGCCGTCCAGCACCGCGTCCTGCTCGACGACGACGGTGGTCGCGGTGGAGAAGACCGGGCCGGCCGGGGGTGTGACAGCCGGGCGCCCGTCCGCCTGCCATTGCAGCGCCAGAAAGATCACTGGTACGGCCAGAGCCGTCAGCTTGAGCCAGTACTGGAACGCCTGGACGAACGTGATGGCCCGCATCCCGCCGAGCGCGACGTTCGCGGTGACGACCAGGCCGACCAGCAGCGCGCCCCACTCGTACCGGCCGCCGGTGACGGTCGTGAACGTGAGGCCGGCGCCTTGGAGCTGGGGCACCAGATAGAGGCAGCCGATGAAGACCACGAAGACGGTCGCCAGCCTCCGCAGCAGCGGCGATCGCAGGCGCACCTGGCAGAAGTCGGGCAGGGTGAACGCGCCGGACCGCCGCAGCGGCGCCGCGACGAAGAGCAGCAGGGCCAGGTAGCCGGCGGCGAACCCGACCGGATACCAGAGGACGTCGACGCCGTACCGCAGCACCAGGCCGGCGACGCCGAGGAAGGACGCCGCGGACAGGTACTCGCCACTGATCGCGGCGGCGTTCCAGGACGGGCTGACCGACCGGGAGGCGACCAGGAAGTCCGAGGTGGTCCGGGCGAAGCGCAGGCCGTACGCGCCGATCCCGACCGTGACCAGCACGACCACGACCAGCCCGGGTACGACGTACGGATTCACGCTTCGGGCCTGCGGACGACGGCGGTGAACTCCTGCTCGTTGCGCTCCGCCCAGCGCACATAGGCCCAGCCCACCCCGACCAGGAACGGGAACGACAGGAAACCGAGCAGCAGCCACGGCAGGTTGATCCCGAGCACCTTGACCTGCCCGACCGCGGGCGCCACCGCGAAGAGCAGGGGCAGCGCCCCGAGCCCGGTCACGACCACCAGGCCCAGCCGGACGGCGAGCGCGAGCTGGGCCCGGACCAGGCCCTTGACCAGCGCCTCCCCGACCGCGGTCCCGTCCGCCAGGTGAGCCCGGGCCGGGTCCGCCGGCCGGCGCCGGGCCGCGGCCTCGCCGAGCACGACCCGGGTGCGCTTCGGCGCAGCACCGGTCTCGTCGCTCATGACCGGCAGTCTGGCCGCTCGGGCCGCAAAGTCAAGCAGGCTACGGCCTCGTCGCGCAGGTGGAGTGGTACACGGGCGGATTCTTGGCGAGCACCTCGCGGGCGCGCTCCCGGGCAAGGTTGGTGCCGCGCCGATCGTCCACATTCTCGTCGAGGTCCTTGTAGACCGGCTCCAGCGCGCAGTCGCGCTGTTCACCCCGCAGGCGGTCCAGCGCCGGCACGGCATCGGCCGACAGCTGCGAGAGGTACGCGGTGTCGATGCTTCCGCTCTGCTCGTACCGGCTCACGTTGCGGTCGGCGATGAGGTGATCGGGATTCGCCGCGGCGAGGCCGAGCAGGGCCAGCACGCCCACCGCCACGACGGTCCGGGGCAGCCACGACGCCCTCAGCCGCAGGCCCGCGCCGAGCACGAGGAGGAACACGACGCCCAGCCACATCTCGCAGACCGACACCAGGACGCGCAGGCGGGTCAGCCCGTAGGTATCGGCGTAGAGGTCCATCCGGTGCAGCGCCGACGCCACGATGACGAGCGTGAGGACGGACAGCGCCCCGAGCACCGCACGGATCAGCACCCGGTCGGTACGCGTACCGCGCGGCGCCCACCGGGCGGCTCCGGCGAGGACGAGCAGGGTGAGCCCGGTGACGATCAGCAGCTGCCAGAAGCCGCCGCGGGCGTACTCCGCGTACGTGAGGCCATCGGTGTCCAATACGTGCTGCGAGCCTCCGAAGAGGACGGTGAGCTGAACGCCGACGAAGAGCCCGAAGAGCAGGACGAGCAGGCTCAGCGGTACGGCCCACTCGAGCCTGGTCACGCGCCGGCGTCCCGATCCGTCCGGTCCGGACAGGTCCGGCGGGGCGGCGCGCAGGTAGGCGGCCCCGCCAAGCACGCAGACGGCCACGGTGAAGACGAAGATCCAGCGGGTGACGGTGCCCGCGTCGACGTCCGGGACGACCGCGCCGATCATGTCGGCGAAGGCGGCGTCCGCGGAGGCGAACAGCGAGCCGAACACCAGGAGCAGCACTGCCGACACCGCGACGGTCGCCGCGATCCGTGCACCGTTGCCGCCGCCCTGGCGCGCGGTGGTCGCCCCGCGGGTGAGCCACGGCAGCGCTCGCAGCCCGGCGAACGGGGCCATCAGCGCCGCCAGCAGCATGCCCCGGGTCGACCGTCCACCCGCGACGGCGAGCGCACCGGTGAGCAGCGAGGTGGCGAGGCAGAGCAGGAACAGCCAACCGGCCGCGCGGAACGTCCCGACGCCGAGCAGGGCGAGGGTCGCCACGGACCAGCCGAAGCGATCGCTGCCGAGCTTCCGCGGCTGCCAGGCGACCAGCGGCCGTGGTGCTGTGGGCGAGAGCTTGCCCGGCACGGCCCGGGCGACGATCAGCGCGACGACTCCCGCGACGGCGGTGACCGACCATCCGATGCCGGGACGGTCGAGTGGGATGCTGAGCGCCGCCACGATGCCGGCGAGCAGGACGGCCGTCAAGGTCGCGACCGTGGCCGGGCGTCCGGGGCCTGGCCAGCGGCGGCCGAAGAGCGACGGGTCGGCCCAGGGACCGTGGAGCGGCGCCACCGGGGGAGCGCCGGGAGGTTGCCGATAACCCGCCGGGCCGGCCGGGGGCGGCGCGGCGAGGGCGGTGGCCGCCTGTTTTCCGGGCGGAGGAGAGGGCTGGGCCGGCGGTGGACTGGTGGTCGGCATGGTCGTCTCCTACGTCAGAGGGAGGGTCACGTGGATGTGGCAGCCGGGCCCCGGGTCCGCGACGGCGATAGTGCCCCGGTGCAGCTGGACCACCCAGTGGGCGATGGCCAGGCCGAGGCCCGTACCGCCGTCCGTGGCCCGCTCCCCGCGGGTGAAGCGTTCGAAGACGCGTTCGCGGTCGGCCGCCGGGATGCCGTCGCCCTCGTCGATGACGGCGATCCGGACGTGGTCGTCGTGGCGTTCGGCGCGGACTGTCACAGTGCCACCGGGCGGGCTGTGCCGGGCCGCGTTGTCGAGCAGGTTGGCGAAGACCTGGTGCAGGCGTTCGCGATCGCCGGTCAGCTGGATCCGCGGCGTGGTGACCTCGAAGCGGACGTCGTGCCCGGCGCCGTCCGCGGTCACTCGCGCCTCGCGGACCACCTCGTCGAGGAACGCGGCCAGGTCGATGGGCGCCCGGGCCAGTGGGACCACACCGGCGTCCAGGCGGGAGAGGTCGAGCAGCTCGGTGACGAGCCGGCCCAGGCGCTGGGTCTGGGCGAGGGCGGTCCGCATGGTCTCGGGCTCGGCGCCGGAGACGCCGTCGACGATGTTCTCCAGCAGGCCGCGCAGGGCGGTGATCGGGGTCCGGAGCTCGTGGGAGACGTTCGCGATCAGTTCCCGGCGTTGCCGGTCGGCGGCGGCGAGGTCGGCCGCCATCTGGTTGAACGCCGCGCCCAGCTCGCCCACCTCGTCGCGGGAGGTAGCGCGTACCCGCCGGGTGTAGTCGCCGCGGGCCATGGCCTTGGCCGCGACGGTCATCTCGCGCAACGGCACCGTCGCGCCGTGGGCCATGACCTGGAGAGTGATGAGGCCGAGCGCCACCGCGATGGCGAACCAGGACAGTTCGACCCGGATCCAGTCGAGGCTCCACCAGAAGATCAGCAGGCCCACCCCGCCGGCCAGGCCGAGCGCCAGGGACAACTTCGCCTTGATCGAACGTACGGGGTCGAGCGGTCGAGGCAGCCAGCCGAGGACCCGGGTCAGCAGCCTCACCGGGAGACCTCCAGGGCGTACCCGACGCCGTGGACCGTGCGGATCAGATCGGCGCCGAGCTTGCGGCGCAGGCCCTTGATGTGGCTGTCCACGGTTCGAGTGCCGGAGGCGTCCGCCCAGCCCCAGACGTCGGCGAGCAGGCGTTCGCGGGGCAGCACCGTACGCGGCCGCGCGGCCAGGTGGACCAGCAGGTCGAACTCGGTCGGGGTCAGGTGAGCCTCCCGGCCGGCCCGGTGCACCCGGCGCTCGGCCACGTTGATCTCGAGATCGCCGAGGCGCAGCAGCTCCGGCTCCGCCTCCGGCGCGGGAACGCGGCTCGCCCGGCGCAGCAGGGCGTGCACCCGGGCGGTCAACTCCCGCATCGAGAAGGGCTTGGTGAGGTAGTCGTCGGCGCCGACCGCGAGGCCTACCAGCAGATCGGTCTCGTCGTCGCGGGCGGTGAGCATCAGCACCGGCACGGGCCGCTCGGCCTGGATGCGCCGGCAGACCTCGAGGCCGTCGAAGCCGGGCAGCATGACGTCGAGGACGACGATGTCGGGCCGGACCCGCCGCGCGGCCTCCACGGCGCCCGGGCCGTCGCCGGCGAGCGCCACCTCGAACCCCTCGGCCCGCAGCCGGGCGGCGACCGCCTCGGCGATCGTGCGCTCGTCCTCGACGACGAGCACCCGGCGTACCGGCCCGCCCGCTGCGCTCGAGGTCCCCGTGCCCGCGTTGCCACTCATCTCGCTGCCCTCCAGCCCGCATCCTGCTCGGCGATCGCAAGACCGGCGCGCCCCCGTCGCCGCCGATCTTCGCCGTGCGGTGGCAGCCTATTGACCAGGAGTGCAGGCCCGGGGGTGGACTTGTGGACGACTTGTGAAGATCACCGTCAGCCTGTGGATAACTCTGGGGACAACGCTGTGGACCTGTGGAAAACGCTGTGGATGTCAGCGGGTCCAGTCGTTTTTCGCCGCGCGGATGAGCTTGTCCTTCAGCTCCCGGGTGTGCCGGCGGCTGACCGGGAGCTCCGCGCCGTCGATCGTCACCACGTACCCCGATTGGGTGAGCCGCAGCTCGGCCACCAGCCGCAGCTGCACCAGGTAGGACCGGTGGATGCGCACGAAGCCGGCATCCGCCCAGCGCTCCGCCAGCGTCGCCAGCGAGACCCGGACCAGGTGTGACGCATCCGCGGTGTGCAGCCGGGCGTAGTCGCCCTGCGCCTCGACCCAGCGCACCGACGAGCGCGGCAGCATCCGGGTCGTGCCGGCCAGCTCGACCGGGATGCTCGGCTCCTCCGCTCGTTTGGCGAGCGCCGGCGGCGGTGCCGCGCGCAACCCCGCGACCCGGCGCAGCGACTCGGCGAGCCGCTCGGCGCGTACCGGCTTGCGGACGTAGTCGGTGACGCCAAGGTCGAACGCGTCCACGGCGCCGTCGTCGTACGCGGTCACGAACACGATCGCCGGCGGGCGGGCGAACCGGCGCAGGATCCGGGCCAGCTCCATCCCGTCCAGCCCGGGCATGCGGATGTCCAGGAACACGGCGTCGACCTCGGTGTCCCGCAGCACCCGCAGCGCCTCGGTGGCATCGCCGGCGCGGTGCACATAGGCGACCCGCCCGTCCGCATTGAGCAGGTACGCAAGCTCGTCCAACGCCGGCGGCTCGTCGTCAACGGCCAGCACGACCAGGCTCACGCCCGTACCCCCGGGTGGAATTTCGGCACGCGCATGCTCACCTTCGTCCCCGCTCCCGGCGCCGTCTCCACCACCAGGCCGAAATGGTCGCCGAACACCGAGCGCAGCCGCTCATCCACGTTGGAGAGGCCCACGTGCCGGCCGGCGTCGTCGCCCGTGCCGTTGGCGGCCTCCGCCACCCCCTCGGCGAGCGCCGCCGGGTCCATGCCCACGCCGTCGTCCTCGACCGTGATGTGGCATTCGGCACCGGCGTCCCGAGCTTCGATGCTCACCGTACCGACGCCCGGTTTGCGGGAAAGGCCGTGCCGGACGGCGTTCTCCACCAGCGGCTGCAGGCAGAGGAACGGCAGGCCGACCGGCAGCACCTCGGGCGCGATCTGGAGCCGGACCTGCAACCGGTCGCCGAAGCGGGCGCGTTCGATGGTCAGGTAGCGGTCGATGGAGCGCAGCTCCTCGGCCAGCGTGGTGAAGTCGCCGTGCGCGCGGAACGAGTAGCGGGTGAACTCGGCGAACTCCAGGATCAGCTCGCGGGCGCGTTCAGGATCGGTACGCACGAACGAGGCGATCGCGGTGAGCGCGTTGTAGATGAAATGGGGGCTGATCTGGGCCCGCAGCGCGCGGACCTCGGCGCGGGCCAGGCGTTCCCGGGACGACTCCAGCTCGGCGAGCGCGACCTGCGAGCCGGCCCACCGGGCGGTCTCCATGGTGGCCTGCACCAGCCCGGGCGCCGGTTGGTCATCGGCCACCGCCACGAGCGCGCCGAGCGCCTTCCCGTCCGGGCCGGTCAGCGGCGTCACCACCGCACCGCGCACCACGCAGTCCATCCGGTCGCAGGGCAGGTCGCCGGCTCCGAGCACGATCGAGCGGTTGCTGGTCACCGCCCGGCGGGCCGCCGCCACGAACTGGTCGATGTGGTGGCTGCCCGGGCCGTCGGAGGCCAGGCAGCTCTTGCCGTCGCTGACCACCAGCCCGGGCGCGCCGACGAGCCGGCGCAGGTGGCGTACGGCCTTGCCGGCCGAGGCGGCGGTCAGGCCGCTGCGCAGCGGCTCGGCGGCGAGGGAGGCGGCGTGCAGCACCTCGTACGTGGCCCGCTGACCGGCCGTGGCGATCCTCCGCCGGGCGCGCAGCCGCAGCACCGCCACGACGGCCCCGGCCAGGGCGGCGAGTACGGCGACGACCGCTAGGACGCTCCCGGCCTGACCACTCACGCACGCATCCTGTCCGGAACCGTCCCGGAACGCCAGGACGGCCGGCGGCTAATAAGCGCCCTTGCGCTTCAAAACCACCCAGATCGTGCGCCACATGATGCTGAGGTCGTAGGTCAGCGACCAGTTGTCCACGTAGTAGAGGTCGAGCCGGACCGCCTCGTCCCACGACAGGTCGGAACGCCCGGAGACCTGCCACAGGCCGGTAATGCCGGGCCGGACCAGCAGCCGGCGCCGCACGTCGCCCAGGTAGTCGCCGTCGTCGGCGGGCAGCGGGCGCGGGCCGACCAGCGACATCTCGCCCTTCAGCACGTTGATCAGCTGCGGCAGCTCGTCCAGCGACGTCGCCCGCAGCTTGTTGCCGAAGGAGAAGATCCGCGGGTCGTTCTTCATCTTGAAGAGCATGCCGTCGGAGTCGTTGAGCTCCTCCAGGCTGGCCTTGCGTTCCTCGGCGTCGACGTACATGGTCCGGAACTTCCAGACCCAGAAGGTACGTCCCTCGTGGCCGACGCGGGGCTGGCGGAAGAAGACCGGGCCGGGGTCGGACAGCCGGATGCCGAGCGCGATGAGTCCCAGCACCGGCGTGAGGAACAGCAGCCCGAAGAACGCGGCCACGCGGTCCAGCAGGTTCTTGGCGAGCCAGCCGGGGCCGGAGAGGGTCGGCTCCTCCACGTGCAGCAGCGGCAGGCCCTCGATCGGGCGGATGTGCACCCGCGGCCCGGCGATGTCGGTGAGCTGCGGCGCCACCACCAGGTCGACGCCGGTGCCCTCGAGCTGCCACGCGAGGCGGCGCAGCTCCCCCGGCTCCGCGCTGGCCGAGCCGCAGACCGCGATCGTGTCGGCGCCGACCTCCCGGACGAGGGTCAGCACGTCGCGGGCCGCGTACACGGGAACGGGGGTTTCGATGCCCCGGGCCGCCGCGTAGCCGTCGGTGATGTGGATGGCGACCGGGATGAGGCCGGCGGCGGGGCTGCGGGTGACCGCGGTGTAGACCTCGAGCGCCTCCGGCAGGGTGCCCATGAGAACCATGCGGTGCGCGCCGTGACCGGTCTTCCTCCGGGCGACGTGCAGGACCTGCCGGGCCGAATACCGGCAGAAGAGAATGAATATCAGCGAGGCGGTCGTGACGTACGCGATGGTGACGCGGGACAGCTGGGTCTTGGTGGCGAACGACAGCAGGGACACGCCGGCCACCACGGTGACGAAGCCGCGGACGACCCGTTTGAACTCCTCGCTGCCCAGCCCCAGGTAACGGCGGTCGTAGCTGCCGTTGCCCCAGAGGATGATCACCCAGCCGAGCGGCACGCCGAGGAAGGCGACCAGGTAGAAGATCTCCTCCCGGCCTTGGAAGCCGGAGTTCGCCTTCTCGATGAAGGTGACGGCGAGCCAGCTCGCGAGCATCGCGGAAAGCAGATCGAGAACGATCAGGACCGCCGTGTACGGCCGGTGCCAGCGGGACAGTCGGCGATGCGACCGGGTCCAAGCCGACCGGGGCACGCCGTTACTGGGCGGCGGATCCTGCTGCCACTCGAAGCTGTCGTACGGCATGCCGCTCCGGCTCTTGCTGCCACTGGACGCCGGGCGCTGGAGGCTCGTGGTCACCTCGCCTATGTCCTCCCGCATCACGTACCGCCCACACCGAGAACATTACGCACCGCCACGACCCCCTGGACTCCGGCGGGTCGCCGGTCCCCTGCGCGCCGCCGACGAAGCACGGGACCGGGCCACTATACCGATGGAACGACGCAGAAGAAGGGGACGTTGTGGTCGCTTTCCCCCGGGAAACGGCACGCCTACGGTGCGTTACTACCGGATCAACTTGGACAGCCGTCGATCGGCCAGGGGCTTGCCACCCGTTTGGCACGTGGGGCAGTACTGAAGGCTCTTGTCGGCGAACGAGACCTCGCGGACGGTGTCGCCGCAGACCGGGCACGGCAGGCCGGTGCGGGCATGCACGCGCATCCCGGCGCGCTTTTCACCCTTGAGCTCGGCGGCCTTCTGACCCACCGAACGGGCCACGGCGTCGGTCTCCACCTGGCGGGTCGCCTCGTACAAAGTGGTGAGCTGCTCGTCGGTCAGCTTGCCGGTCAGCGCGAACGGCGACAGCTTCGCCACGTGCAGGATCTCGTCCGAGTAGGCGTTGCCGATGCCGGCGAGCACCTCCTGGTCGGTCAGCACGCCCTTGATCTGCCCGTTGCGGCTGCGGATGCGCTCGGCGAACCGGTCCCGGTCGACCGCCAGCGCGTCCGGGCCCAGCCGGGACACGCCGGGCACCTCGGCGGGATCGCGCACGAGGTACGCGGCCAGCGACTTCTGGGTGCCCGCCTCGGTCAGGTCGAAGCCGGAACCGTCGTCCAGGCGTACCCGTAGAGCGATGGGCCCGCTGCCCGGCTTGAGCGGGGCGGGCGACTTGAAGGAGTCCCGGTAGTGCAGCCAGCCCGCCCGGGCGAGATGCACGACGAGGTGCAGGTCGTCGCCGAACGAGAGGTCCAGGAACTTGCCGTGCCGGCCGGCGCCGGTCACCGCCAGACCCGCCACCGCGCTCGGCGCCGGGTCGTACGTCTTCAGGGCGCTGAACGAGGAGACCTCGAAGCGCTCCACGGTATGGCCGACCGCACGCTCCCGCAGGTACGCGGCGAGCGCCTCGACCTCGGGCAGCTCAGGCACGCCCTAACGGTAGCGTTTGTGGCCGTGAAGGTCGTCGTTGCGCACAACCGGTATCGCGAGGCCATCCCCTCGGGGGAGAACGTCATCGTCGACACCGAGATCGCCCAGCTCACCGCGGCGGGCGTCGAGGTGCTGCCGTTCCAGCGCGCCTCCGACTCGATCGCGGACCTGCCGGCGAGCCAGAAGGTGCTGCTGCCGGTCTCGCCGATCTTCGGCCGGGCGGCGCAACGGGACCTCGCCGATCTGCTGCGGCGGGAGAAGCCGGATCTGCTGCACCTGCACAACCCGTACCCGTTGCTCTCGCCCTGGGTGATTCGCACCGCGCACGCCCACGGGGTGCCGGTCGTGCAGACCGTGCACAACTACCGGCAGGTGTGCTCGTCCGGGCTCTACTTCCGCGACGGGCACAACTGCACGGACTGCCGGGGGAAGGTGCTCGGCTGGCCGGCGATCCAGCACAAGTGCTACCGCGGCTCGGCCGCGCAGAGCGCGCTGATGGCGACCACGCTGGCCGTCCACCGGCCCACCTGGCGTTCCGTGGACCGCTACATCGCGCTCACCGGGCGGATCGCCGCACACTTGAGCGACTACGGCATTCCGGACGACCGGATCGTGATCAAACCCAACGGGCTGCCGGACCCGGGCGAGCCGGATCCGCTGGGCGACGGTTTCCTGTACGCGGCCCGCCTGTCCCCGGAGAAGGGTCTGGCCCTGCTCCTCGACGCCTGGCGGCGGCACCCGGACGGCGCCCTGGGTCCGCTGCGCATCGCCGGCGACGGTGAACTGCGGCCGCTGGCGGAACAGGCGGCGGCCGAACGCGGTGACGTGACGTACCTGGGCGCCCTGGATCGGGCCGGCATGGTGGCCGCCCGGCGCGACGCCGCGGTGATCGTCGCCGTGCCGACCTGGAACGACGTGCTGCCCACGGTGATTCTCGAGGCGATGGCGGCGGGCCGGCCGGTGCTCGGCACCGAGGTCGGCGGGATCCCGTACCTGCTGGGACTCGGCGAGACCGAGTCTCCCGCGGGATGGGCGGTACGCCCGGATGCCGCAACGCTCGCCGCGGCGCTGCCGATCGCGCGGGCCGATGCGGCCGGCCTGGCCCCGGCCGCGCGGGACCGCTACCTGCGCGCCTTCCATCCGGACGTGGTGACGCGGCAGCTCATCGACATCTACACCGGGCTCACAGAGGTAGACAACCGTCGAAGTGGGGAATGCTCGACGGCATGACCTCACGTCGGACCGTCCTCCTGGGCGCCGTCCTCACCGCGGCCGCCGGCGGCGCCGGATACGCCATCGGGCACAGCGAGCGGGCCGAACCCGCGGCGGCACGCGCCCCGGCCGCCCCACCGCCCAAGTACCGCTCCCGGCCGGACCTGCGCACGCTGCCGGACGTGACGATCACGACGCCGGCGAACGCGACCGCGCCGGGCTTCATCCTCCTCACCCCGGCCTCCGGCACCGGCCTGTGGGGACCGTTGATGGTCGACGACAAGGGCTCGCCGGTCTGGTTCCGCAAGGTGCCCGACCCGGCCACCGTCGCCATCGACCTCAAGGTGCAGCAGTACCGGAACCGGCCGGTGCTGACCTGGTGGGAGGGGACCATCGGCGGCACCGGCGGGCAGGGCGTGGGGCAGGGCGAGTTCGTCGTCGTGGACACCGCGTACAGGGAGATCACCCGCGTCCGGGCCGCCGGCACCGAACAGGCCGACCAGCACGACTTCGTGATCACCCCGCGAGACACCGCCCTGTTCTGGGTCTACGACCCGGTCCCGTACGACCTGTCGGCGCTCGGCGGCCCGAAGGACGGGGTGCTGCACGACGGCGTCATCCAGGAGATCGACATCAGGACCGGCCGGCGCCTGTTCGAGTGGCGGGCCCGCGAGCACGTGAGCCTCGACGAGTCGTACGCGCCACTGCCGCAGGGCGAGTCCGCGCACCTGCCGTACGACTACTTCCACGCCAACTCGGTCGGCCTCGACGCGGACGGCCACATCCTCGCGTCGGCGCGGCACACCTGGACCACGTACAAGATCCATCGCGACACCGGCGAGGTGATCTGGCGGATCGGCGGGAAGAAGTCGAGCTTCGCCGTCGAGGAACGGGCGCGGTTCAGCTGGCAGCACGACTTCCGCCGCCGCCGAGACGGCTCGTACAGCGTCTTCGACAACGGCGCCGGCGTCACCAAGGAACGGGAGCAGTCGCGCGGCCTGGTGTTCAAGGTCGACGAGCAGGCCCGCCGGGTCTCGTTCGTGCGGGAGTTCCTGCACCCGCGGAAGCTCTCGGCGCCGACGCAGGGCAACTTCCGCGAGCTCGCGGACGGCGGCTCGTTCATCGGCTGGGGACAGATGCCCTATTTCACCGAGTACGCCCCCGACGGCACGGTCCGGCTCGACGGGCATCTGCCGCTCGACAACCAGTCGTACCGGGCGTACCGGGCGGAGTGGACCGGCATCCCCCTCGACCAGCCGGCGCTCGGGCTGCGCGTCGACGGCGGGAACGTGGTGGTCAGTGCCAGCTGGAACGGCAGCACCCGGGTGGCGAAGTGGCGCGCCCGGGCGGGCGGCCGGCCGGGCGCCCTGAACCAGACGGTCCGGGCGCCGCGGACCGGCTTCGAGACGACGCTGACGGTGCCCGGCACGCCGGAATACGTGGTGGTGGACGCCCTCGACGCCGCCGGGAAGGTGCTGAGAACGTCGTCCGCGGTGCCGGTCCGGGTCTGAACCGTGCTCAGCCGCGCAGGGACTGCCGGCCGGCGAAGGCGATGCTGGCGGCCAGGAAGGCGCCGTTGATCAGGGTGAACGCGCCGATGACGAAGATCGTCCAGTGCGGAGCGACGGTGAGCACGACGCCCGCGAGGGCGATCACCGCGCCGTAGTCGCGGACCAGCTTGACCACCCGCACCGGGAAGGACCGGCTGGTCACCATGCTGGCCGCCTGCGAGCCGGTCTGCATCACGGAGGTGACCAGGTTGACCATCCAGGTGCCGGCGAACGCCGCCAGCAGCCACGCCGGGGTGGCGGGCACCTGCGCCTCCGCCGTCGCCGACAGGGCGGCCACCAGCGCGATCTGCCCGGCCACGTCGCAGAGCACGTCGACCCGTCCACCGGCCGGGCTGGCCTGACCCGTGACCCGGGCGAGCTGGCCGTCGGCGCAGTCCAGGGCGTACGCGAACTGCCAGCCGAGCAGGGCGAGCAGGCCGACCGGCCAGGCCCAGACGCGGTCCTCGGCCACCGGGCCCGCCGCCGCGACGACGACGAACGAGACCAGGCAGCTCAGCCCGAGGTTCGCGACGGTGAGCACGGTCGGGGCCAGCCGGCGCTTGTGCGCGAACACGGCGATCCGGGCGCCGATGCGCTGGCTGATCGCCTCGCTGAAGAGCCCGCCGCCGCGGTTGACGGCGTAGTAATCGGCGGCCGTCGGGGCCGCGCCCGCCACAGTGGTCGCGTTGGGGCCCGCCGGTTCAGCACCGGAGCTTTTGTCCTGCGCACCGGAACCCTGGCCGGGCATATCGGGCCTGCGGCCCGGGCCGCCGACGGTGCCGTCGCGGCCCAGGACCGAGCCGCCGCCCGGGCCGCGGGCGGAGCCTCGAGGGTCAGCGGCGGGCGACGGCGTCGACATACTCGGCCAGCTTCCTGCGGATCTCTTCCGGGGACATGGCGAGGTGCTCGATGATCGTGTAGCGGTCCGGCCGGGTCCGCGGCGCGAACTCCACGACCTCGACGAACTGCTGCGACTTCAGGCCGACGTCGGCCGGGGTGCGGGGCAGCTGGTGCCGGGCCAGGCAGTCCGACATCTGCGCGAAGCGTCGCTCGTCGCCGCGGAGGAACGTGCAGAACAGCGCCCCCATGCCGGCGAGCTCTCCGTGCGACGCCGTGCCCGGGAACAGCGAGTCGGTCGCGTGCATGATCTCGTGGCAGCCGCCGCTGGACGGCCGGCTGCTGCCGCACACGGCCATGGCGAGACCGCTGGAGATGAGCGCCTCGGCCAGCACGGTGACGAAGGCGTCGTCGGTCATGTCGCCCGGCATGTTCAGCACCGCCTCGGCGCCCATCCGGGCCAGCGAGGCGGCGAGGCCGTCCACCGGCTCGCCGCGTACCTCGCGGGCCAGCTCCCAGTCGGCCAGGGCGCTGATGTTGCTGATCACGTCGCCGATGCCGGACCTGTTGATCCGTTCCGGGCCGTTCTCGACGAAGTCCAGGTCGACGATGACGGCGATCGGGATGTGGACGCCGTAGGAGCCCTTGATGCCGTCGTTGATGAGGCTGGCGACCGGCGACGCGACGCCGTCGTTGGCCAGGCTCGTGGCGACCGAGACCATCGGCAGGGCGTAGCGGGTGGCCGCGTACTTGGCCGTGTCCACCGTCTTGCCGCCGCCGATGGCGACAACCGCGTCGTAGGCGCGGGACCGCAGTTTGGCGCCCAGCTCGATCGCCGCGTCCAGGGTGCCGCCGGCCGTCATGTAGACGTCGGCCGAGCCCAGCGACGGGCGGATCAGGTCGGCGATCTTCTCGCCCTGGCCCGGCCCGACCACCACCGCGACGTCGCCGCCGGAGGAGATGCGGCCGTCGGCGAGGATCGCGCCGAGGTCGCTCACCGCCCCGCGGCGTACGTCGATGTGCAGCGGGGTCTGGACGCTGCGGGCTAGTAACGGCATGCGATGTCCCGGGCCTTGGCCAGGTCGTCGTGATTGTCCACCTCGACCCAGGGGATGTCGCCGATGGTCGCCGCGCGGATCTCGCCGCCGCGGTCGGCGTACTCCTGGTAGCCGTCCTCGTAGTAGAGGTTGGGGTCGCGCTCCCAGGTGGTCTTGAGCGCGTCGGCGAGCTCGGCGGCCGCGGAGGCCTCGATGACCGTGGCGCCGATGTACTCGCCGAAGGCGTCGGCCGGATCCATCAGCTTCGTGATCTTCGTCAGCCGGCCGTCCTCCGAGAAGATCGTCTTCATCTCCTCGTCAGCGAGCTTCTTCACATTGTCGACGGCGAGAAGGATGCCCGGCCCACGGTTGGCGAGGAGGGTCTCCTCGACGCTCACCGGATGCACGGTGTCGCCGTTGACCAGCAGTGCGCCCTCCGCGAACCGGTCACGCGCCAGCCACAGCGAGTACGCGTTGTTCCACTCCTCGGCCTTGTCGTTGTGCACGAGAGTGATCTTGACGCCGTACTTCTGCTCGAAGGCGTCCTTGCGCTCCTCGACCGCGCCGGCGCAGTAGCCGACGACGATCGTCACGTCGGTGAGTCCCGCCGCGGCGAGGTTGCGCAGCGAGATGTCCATGATCGTGGTCTCCCCGTCCACGGGGACGAGCGCCTTCGGCAGCGTGTCCGTGTACGGACGCAGTCTGCGTCCGGCGCCGGCGGCGAGTACCAGACCGATCATGGGGTGGTTCCTTCCGAGTCGAGGGGGGTGCCTGCCGAGGATAGCGGTGCGTTCATATACCGAGAGTGTGCAGGACCGCGAACCCGCTCTCGGCGATCCGGCGAATCATCGCGTCGCCGTCGTCCAGCACCGCCAGCTCGTCCGGGCCCAGCCAGCGGAACTCCGTGTGCTTGCCCTCCTCGAGCCGGGGCCGGCCGAGGTCCCCGTCGACCTTCACCAGGAAGTCCGTCTCGTGCCGGTCCAGCCCGTCGGCTCCGGTCCAGGTGTGCTCGCCGACGACGCCCAGCACGGCGCTCATCCGCCACCCGGTCTCCTCGTGCACCTCGCGGGCCAGCGCCTCGGCGACCGTTTCGCCCGGTTCCACGTGGCCGCCGACGATGTCCCAGGTGTTCGGGAAAAGCTTGCGTTGCGGGGAGCGCCGCTGGAAGAAAATGCGGCCGCGGTCGTCCACGACGAGAGCACCGGCGACGGGCAAGGGGGCATGGGGCACGAGGAAAAATGATATAGAGCCTGCTCGTAAGCTTGTGGGCATGACCGCTGAGCAGCTGATCTCATTCGCAAGGGGCGCGCCCTCCCTGGACATCGTCGACGTCGCCGGCCTCAAGGCCGCGGCCGCCCGGGCCTTCGACGCCGACCCGGCCGGAGTGACCGCCTATGGCACGTCCGTCGGCTACATCCCGCTGCGAAAGTGGATCGCCGAGAAGCACGGAGTCGCCCCCGAGCAGGTCATCGTCACCAACGGCTCGCTGCAGGCGGATGCCTTCCTCTTCAACCACCTGATCCAAGCCGGCGACGACGTGGTCGTCGAGAAGCCCACGTACGACCGCACCCTGCTGGGCCTGCAGAACCTGGGCGGCAAGGTGCACCAGGTGACCATCGAGTCGGATGGCATCGACGTCGAGGAACTGCGCGGGCTGCTGCAGAACGGCCTGCGCCCCAAGCTCGCGCACATCATCCCGAACTACCAGAACCCGGCCGGTGTGACGCTCTCCCTGGAGAAGCGCCGGGCGCTGCTGAAGCTCGCCGCCGAGTACGGCTTCATGATCTTCGAGGACGACCCGTACGTCGACATCCGCTTCCGCGGCGAACCGTTGCCCTCGATGCTGTCGATGGACGAGAACAACTCGGTGGTGCACGCGTCCAGCTTCACCAAGACGGTGTGCCCGGGCGTGCGCGTCGGTTACCTGGTCGGCCCGGCGGCGCTCATCGACGCGATCGCCAAGAAGGCCACCAACCTGTACATCTCGCCCGGCATGGTGTCCGAGGCGATCGTGCACCAGTTCTGCGTCTCCGGCGACATCGACCGCTCGGTCCAGACCGTCAGCGCGGCCCTGGCCGAGCGCGCACAGGTGCTGGCGGCCTCGATCCGCCGGCACCTGCCCGGCGCGACCTTCACCGAGCCGGACGGCGGCTACTTCCTCTGGATCGATCTGCCCGAGGACGTCGACGTGGACGCGCTGTTCCCGGTGGCCATGAAGAAGGGTGTCGCCATCGTCAAGGGCAGCGACTTCCTGCTCGACGGTGGCAAGCACTCCGTACGCCTGGCCTTCTCGGCCGTGACGGTCGACCAGATCGACGAGGGTGTGCGCCGCCTGGCCGAGGCGATCGCCGAGACCCGCGCCTGATACCTGCCCGACTGTCGGTTTTCCGACACTCATGGCCCAGCGCCGGTTCCGGGTTTCCCCCGGGACCGGCGTCGGCTCACAATGCTTGCGGCGTCAAGCTGCATGACCATGCGGTGCGACGCGTCGACACCCACCCCCGCCCCCCGGCGCCGGGCGGGCCGCTCGCACCCTTCACCCCCCCGAAATGCGGCCGGTCCGTCCGGCGCCACCCCTGCCCGGCCCTCGCTGCCGGGGCGGAAGGCCGGCGTCCCGACACCCCGCCAGGGACGGCATGCGCGGCGTGCGGGCTGGGCAATCTCACGGGCGTAACCTCGGGCCGGGCCTGCCACCGAGGTCCGGGCATCAGCACCCCCGAGGGAGGCAGTCATGAGCGAGAGCAGCGTGCGCCGCAGCCGGCCGGCCGGCGTGAACAGGTCGTTGTCACGAGCTTGGACCGCACCCGTACGGGCGATGAACCGCTTCCTCGGCACCACCGAGGGCGAGGCCCCCGGCCCCGGCGAGGAGTTCCAGGGCAGCGCGGTCGTCGACTGCGGCGTCTACATCGACGGCAAGCGCGAGCCCGGCGACTTCACCCCCGACGAGGCCCTGCGGGAGGCGTGCGGCCGGGACAACGCCTTCGTCTGGCTGGGCCTGCACGAGCCGTCCCAGGCCGAGATGTCCGCGATCGCCCGCACGTACAACCTGCACGAGCTGGCGGTGGAGGACGCGGTCAAGGCCCAGCAGCGGCCCAAGCTGGAGCAGTTCGGCGCCGTGCACTTCCTCGTGCTGCGGACCGCCCGCTACGTGCCGCACAGCGAGCTGACCGAGACGTCGCAGATCGTCGAGACCGGTCAGATGATGCTCTTCGTCGGCGAGCGCTTCGTCATCACGGTCCGGCACGGCGACGCGACGCGGCTATCTCCGGTACGGGCGGACATGGAGGAGCGCGGTGACCTGCTCACTCAGGGGCCGTGGGCGGTCGCGTACGCGGTCACCGACCGGGTGGTGGACGCGTACATGGCGGTGGCCGACCAGGTGGAGGCCGACCTCGACCTCATCGAGGAGGGCGTCTTCTCCCGCGACGCCGGCAGCCCGGTGCAGGCGATCTACCAGATGAAGCGCGAGATCGTGGAGTTCCGACGGGCGGTGGTGCCGCTGCAGCGCCCGCTCGCCACCATCACCGCGCCGCAGAGCCGGCTGGTGCCCAAGGAGATCCGGCGCTACTTCCGCGACGTGCAGGACCACCTCACCCGTACGGTCGAGCAGGTCTCCTCCTACGACGACCTGCTCAACTCGATCCTGCAGGCGCGGCTGGCGCAGGTCACGGTCGATCAGAACAACGACATGCGCAAGATCGCCGCGTGGGCCGGCATCTCCGCCGTCTGGACGGCCATCGCCGGCGTGTACGGCATGAACTTCCTGCACATGCCGGAGACCCAGTGGCAGTACGGCTACCCGGGCGTGATCACCGTCATGTTGTTGATCTCCGTTCTGCTCTACCGTGCCTTCCGCCGCAACGGCTGGTTGTAGCCCGCCCCCCAACGCGGCCTGCGGACCTTTACAGTGGCGGGCGGGGTCACACCGGGGAGGGAAGTCGCGTGCCGTCTCGGCAGGATCAGCTGCACTCGTACCAGTACGCGCAGCAGCGCGTGGTGGCCGCGCTGGTCACGCACGACCCCGACCCGCACCGCTCGCCGCTGCGGCGGGCCGGCACCACCGTGCTGATCAGCATCGTGGTGGCAGCGCTGGCGGTCGGTGGTGCCGCCGCCTACGGCCTGCTCAAGGGGCGTAGCACGGTCGATCCGCGGGACGAGGCCGTGGTTTTCCTGGAGAAGGGCACCGGCGCGCGCTACGTCTACCTGAAGTCCGACGACAAGATGCACCCGGTGCTGAACTACTCGTCCGGGCTGCTGATCGCCAACGCGCAGGCGCCGCAGATGAAGAACGCGTCGCGGGAGAGCCTCGCCGAGGTGCAGCTCGGTGATCCGATGGGCATCCCGGACGCCCCCGACACCCTGCCGCCGGCCAAGGGCGGCCTGCTCAAGAGCCTGTGGACGGTCTGCTCCCGGGCGCCGCAGTTCGGCACCGGCTCCAGCGATCCGGAGAGCGTGCTGTCGATCGGCGAGGCGGTCACCGGAGGCACCGTGCTGCCCGTCCCGCGCGCCGACACCCCGCCCGACCAGCTCCGCGGCCTGCTGGTCACCGACCGCGCCGACCGGACCTTCCTGGTCTACAACAACAAGCGGTTCCTCATCCCGGCCGGGCGGCTCTCGCAGACGCGGACCTTCTTCCGGTGGAACCAGGCGGCGCTGCCGGTGGCCCCGGCGTGGATCAACGCGGTGCCGATCGGCCCCGACCTGAAGCCGCCAAGGATCTCGGACTTCGGCGACCGCTCGGCGGCGATCTCCGACTCCGAGGTCGGTCAAGTGCTGCGCATCCACAGCGACGGCGCCACCGCGGACCAGTGGGGGGTCGTGCTCAGCGACGGCGTCGCCGACCTCACCGAGGTGCAGGCGAACCTCATGCAGGCCGACCCGGATGCGAACGTCGCGCAGCAGATGACTCCGACCCTGTACGGCAACCTGCCCCGCTCGAAGACCCAGCTGGTGGCCGCCGCGAACGCCGCCGGCCTGCCCCCGGCGGTCCCGGTGCTGCTCAACGGCCCGGACAGCGTCTGCCTGACGTACGACGGGGGCGCGAACGGCGAGGTCAGCGTGCGGATCGGCCCGGAGCTGCCCACGGGCGCCGTGGTCCAGGGCGAGTCGCCGGCGCCGGGGTCGGTGCAGGCCGACCGCGTCTACGTGCCGCGGGGCAAGGGCGCCGTGGTCGTCGCCGTGGCCTCCCCGACCGCCCCCGCGAGCAGCGGCACGGTCAGTGTCGTCACCGACACGGGTCGCAGTTATCCCCTCGCCGGCCGCGACGTTCTGGCGAAACTGGGTTACGGCGGGGTCCAGCCCCAGGCGATCCCCGGTCAGCTGGTCGAGCTGCTGCCCGTGGGTCCCGCGCTCGACCCGGTACGCGCCCGCCGAGCCAACGCCGAGCAGAAGAACCCCTGACGGAAGCGCAGAACGGCGGGCGGGCCCCCGCGTGGGGAGCCCGCCCGCCGTACGGTCT
This sequence comes from Actinoplanes sp. NPDC051475, assembly GCF_040689425.1. Classification (NCBI taxonomy): domain Bacteria; kingdom Bacillati; phylum Actinomycetota; class Actinomycetes; order Micromonosporales; family Micromonosporaceae; genus Actinoplanes; species Actinoplanes sp. NPDC051475. The sequence goes on along the minus strand of NZ_JBFAZZ010000008.1, from coordinate 13,280 downwards.
GCAACCGGGGGTCAGCGCTTGTTCTTGCCGTTGGCCATCCGGGCCACCTCGGGGCTGTGCAGCGCCGAAGAGGTCTGGTCGCCGTCGGGCATCAGCGCCGGGTCGGCGTCGGCGGGAAGCACCGGGTCGGCACCGACCGCGCCGACGGCCGGGCCGGTGCTGCCGGCCGGCGTCACGAAGCCCGACGGGCCGGACAGGTCGGCCGGCTCGAACGCCGCGTCCTCGGCCCCGGCCGGGGTCGAGGTGCTCAGCGGGCCGGTGGGGTCGTACTCGTCCCACTGGTCGCTGCGGCGCTTGCGCATGACGTAGGCGCCCGCGGCACCGATGGCGGCACCGGCGAGCGCGATCTTCATCAGCTTGCCGCCCGTGCTGCTCTGCTTGCGCCCGACGGCCTTGTCGGCCTTCTTCTCGAGCTTCTTGGCGTTCTTCCGGCTCGTCTTGGCAGCCTGCTTGTTGGCCTTCTTGCTGGTCTTCGCGGCCTTCTTGCCGGTCTGCCGGACGTTGTCGCTCGCCGCGGCCACCAGCGGGCCGAGGGTCGCGACAGCGCTGTCCCAGCCGCTGGTCGCGGCGCCTACGGCCTTGTCCGTCGCGGGCTGCATGCGATCCTTCGCGGCGGCGAACTTGGGCCCCACGGTTGCGCTGGTCTCCTGCGCGGCGAGCGATGCCGCACGCTTGAAGTGATCAACGCTCTGGCCGAGCTCGCTCTTCATCCTCGCGTTGCGGTTCTTCCGTCGCATAGTTGCGAACACCAGTGCACCTCCTGTGGTTCTGTCCGGGTCCATGCTGCCCCCTTGGGTACCCCCGCGCACCCGGTTCAGACACATGCGGCAGGATCCGAACTGCAATGAACTTGTCCAACGCCGATAGGAGTACCCGTGGCTGAGAAGCTCTACGCCACCCTGCACACCAACCACGGCCCGATCCGGCTCCAGCTCTTCCCGGACCACGCGCCGGCCACCGTGCGCAACTTCGTGGAGCTCGCGGAGGGCACCAAGGACTACGTCGACCCGCGGACCGGCCAGAAGGGCAGCGGCCCGTACTACGACGGGACCATCTCGCACCGGGTCATCGCGAACTTCATGGTCCAGATGGGCGACCCGACCGGCACCGGCCGGGGCGGCCCGGGCTTCCAGTTCGCCGACGAGTTCCACCCGGAGCTGCACTTCGACCGCCCGTACCTGCTCGCCATGGCGAACGCGGGCCCGGGCACGAACGGCTCGCAGTTCTTCATCACGGTCAGCCCGACCCCGCACCTGAACCGGCGCCACACGATCTTCGGCCAGGTCGCCGACGAGGCGTCCGTCAAGGTCGTCGACGCGATCGCGACCACCCCGACCGGTCCCGGCGACCGCCCCCGCGAGGACGTGGTCATCGAGCGCGTCGAGATCGAGCGGGTCAACGACTGACGAGGGCCCACGGGTACCTTTGAGGCATGAGTGAGTCTCCGGTGACGGCTCCCGTCTGCTACCGACACCCGTCGAAGGAGACCTACGTCCGGTGCACCCGTTGTGAGCGGCCGATCTGCCCGGACTGTATGAACGAGGCCTCGGTCGGGCACCAGTGTCCGGAGTGCATCGCCCAGGGGCGGCGCACGCAGCGGCCGGCCCGCACCGCCTTCGGGGGGAGCGTGGCCGGCCGGGCCGGGACCGCCACCAAGGTCCTCATCGGCGTCAACGTCGCCGTCATGATCCTCTCGATCATGACGGGCGGCGCGAACGCCGTCGCCGGTGGCGGCTGGGGTGGCCTGCTCGGCTCCGGCACCCCGCTGACGCAGTGGGGGGCCGTTCTCGGTAGCGCCTACTACGGCCCGGAAGGCGCCGCCGCCCTGCACGGCATCGCCGGCAACGGCGAGTGGTATCGCCTGGTCACGGCGATGTTCCTGCACTACGGCGTGCTGCACCTGCTGATGAACATGTACGCCCTCTGGATCCTCGGCCGCGATCTCGAGCGCGTGCTCGGCCCGCTGCGCTTCCTCGGCCTCTACTTCCTGGCGGGGCTCGGCGGCAACGTCGCGGCGTACGTGTTCTCGGATCCGCGGCAGCTGACGGCGGGCGCCTCGACCGCGGTCTTCGGCCTGATGGCCGCCATCTTCGTGCTGCTCAAGCGGCTGAATCTCAGCGTCGCGCCGATCCTTCCAGTGATCGTCATCAACGTGGTTTTCACCTTCGCCGCGAGCGGCATCTCCATCGCCGGCCACCTCGGTGGCCTGGCCACAGGCGCGATCGTGGCGGCTGTGCTGGCGTACGCTCCGCGTGACAAGCGCGACCTCGTCCAGGGCGTGGGGCTCGCGGCGATGTTCGCGATCCTGATGGTGATCGCCGTCTACCGCACGCTGATGCTGAGCTAGATCGGTGCGCCGGCGCGCAGCTCGGTGAGGGCCTGCGCCACGTCCTCCGGCTCGGCGCCGAGTTCGTGCACGCTGAACAAATGCAGGCTCTCGCCCGCGTCGATCTCCAGGAACTCGCTGCGGATCCCCCGGCGGCTGCGGCGGTCGACCCGGATCCGCTCGATCTGCGACCAGGCCAGGTGACGCCGGGCGGCGAAGCCCACCACCAGCGTGACGCCGCCCGTGTCGGCCGAGAGCCGGACCGGGCGGATGAGGTCGCGGACCGCCCACAGCCCCAGCCCCGCCGCCCCCGTGACCGCGACCACCACCTGCACCGGATCGTCCCGCCCGAAGGCGACGACGAGCACGACCAGCGCGACAGCGCCGAGGAGTTTCGTCACGGGCAGGACGGGTTTCACCCGCCACTGGAGAGGCGACATGAGCACAACGTACCTTCGAGGTATGCGAGATGCGGTGATCGTCGGTGCGGTACGGACTCCGGTGGGGCGGCGTGACGGCGGGCTCTCCGGCGTCCATCCGGTGGACCTGGGAGCCGGGGTGCTGCAGGCCCTGCGGGAGCGGGCGGGATTCGATCCGGCCGACGTCGAGGACGTGTTCTGGGGCTGTGTCTCCCAGGTCGGCGAGCAGTCGTGGAACATCGGGCGCAACGCGGTGCTCGGCGCCGGCTGGCCCGAGTCGGTGCCCGCCACGACGATGGACCGGCAGTGCGGTTCCAGCCAGCAGGCCCTGCACTTCGCCGCGGCGACCGTGCTCTCCGGGCAGGCCGACCTGGTGGTCGCCGGCGGCGTGGAGTCCATGAGCCGGGTGCCGATGGGATCCAGCGCCGCGGGGCAGAACCCGTACGGCGAGACCGTCCGCGAGCGGTACGGCACCGTCACCTTCAACCAGGGTGTCGGCGCGGAGATGATCGCCCAGCGCTGGGGCTTCTCCCGGCAGCAGCTCGACGAGTACGCGCTGGCCAGCCACGCCGCGGCCGCCAAGGCTCAGGACGCCGGCGACTTCGACGCCGAGATCGCCCCGGTCGGTGACGTCGCGCGCGACGAGGGCATCCGCCGCGACACCACGCTTGAGAGGCTCGGCGGGCTGAAGACCCCGTTCAAGGCCGACGGCGTCGTCACGGCCGGCTCCGCGTCGCAGATCTCCGACGGCGCCGCCGCGCTGGCCGTCACCACCTCACGCTGGGCCGCCGCGCACGGCCTTCGGCCGCTGGCGCGGATCCACACCGCGGTCGTCGCCGCCGACGATCCGGTCATCATGCTGACCGCGCCCATCCCGGCCACCGCGAAGGCGCTCGCCAAGGCGGGGCTCACCATCGACGACATCGGGGTGTACGAGGTGAACGAGGCGTTCGCGCCCGTACCGCTGGCCTGGCTGGCGGAGACGGGCGCCGACCCGTCCCGCCTCAACCCGCGCGGCGGGGCGATTGCGCTCGGCCATCCGCTCGGCGCGTCCGGGGCCCGGCTCATGACGACGCTGCTGCACCACATGGGCCAGAACGGGATCCGCTACGGCCTGCAGACCATGTGCGAGGGCGGCGGAATGGCCAACGCCACGGTGGTCGAGCTTTTGTAATTCGATATTCATCATGGCGCGGCCGATGCTTCCCCTCCGCGTCACCGTTAAACGCCACATGGACGTGTTCTCCCGTACGTTCCTTCCTGCCGCCGCGGAGGCCGGAGTCCCCATCGCCACCGTGAGCCGCCACATGCCGGTCTTCCGCCGCTGCGTGGAACCGGACGACGCGACTGTGCTGGTCACCCGGTGCAGCAGCCCTGACCGCCCGATGTCCGGTGAATTCCTCCTGCTGCTGACGTACCGAAGGCTGGTCATCACCCAGGAGACCCGGGTGCTGCACCGGCTGCGGCTGCACCTGAACGCCAACCTGCGCCACTTGAGCGAGGTGACGTGGAACCCGGACCTGCGGCACTCCGCCGTGGAGGTCGCGGCCACGGCCGTGGACGGCGTACGCGAGCGCTTCCGGGTCCGCGTCGACGAGCCGGACCGGGTCTGGCACTTCGACGCCCTGCTCAATCACGTGTTCCGCGAGCGCCGGTCGAGCCTGTCGATCGCCGCTTAGCGCCCTTGCAGGAAGGCGCCGATCGAGGTCCGCAGGCCGGCGGGATCGAGGCCGTGCCACCGGGCGTGGTCGGCAGGCGTTCCATAGCGTCGCTCTTCGGTGCGGCTCACTCCCAGGTGCAGTTCCCGATGGGGTACGGCGGAGAGCGCCGCGGAGACGACCCGGCTCGACGTGCCCGCGAGGTACGGCTCGACGACGACGATCTCGCCGGTGACCAGTTCTCGCAGCCGGTTCGTGTCGAGCGGGCGCGGCGTGTTGGTGTAGGCGACCGTGACGTCCAGTCCGCTCCGCAGCACCGGGTCGAGCATCGGCCCCACGGCCAGCACCACGGCCCCGCCCACCGGGCCCCGCCGGATCACCTTGAGGTCCACCCCCGGATAGGGCTGCCGGTTCTCCTGCGAGGACAGCCGTACGTAGACCCGGTCGTCGTGCCGGGCCGCGGCCCGCAGCAGGTCCGGCACCTCGTCCCGATGCCCGGGTACGTGCACCGTCCAGCCCTCGAGCGTGTCGAGCAGCGCCACGTCTCCCGGCGACTGGTGGGTGTACCCCGCAGTGGACGCGTCGTACGAAGCGCCGATGCTGACCAGCACCGCCCCGGCGTCCTGGTGACCGAGGTCCAGCTTGATCTGCTCGTACGCGCGGTCGATCACGAAGGGCGCGTACGAGTGCACGTAGGGCCGCATCCCGGTGAGCGCGAGCCCGCCCGCGACGCCGGTCATCAGCTGCTCGCGGATGCCTACGTTGATGACCCGGTCGGGATGCCGCCGGGCAGCCGGCGCGAAGGCGTCGGCGGAGATGTCGGCGAGCACCACGGCGGTACGCGGGTCCTCCGCCAGGATCGCCGTGGTGGTGGCGACGAACGTCTCTCGCATGATCAGTACCCCTTCGGCTCGACGGTGGCGATGACGACGTGCGGCCGGTCGCGCGGTTGCAGGGCGGCCTCCAGCTCCGAGTGATCGCGGCCGTCCACCATGGAGACGGTCCACGCGACGAAGCGGCTCGCGATGCCGCCGGGCCAGCCGTGCGTCGCCGACCGGTTGTCGATGACGATCGCGGTCAGGGGCAGACCGGTTGCGGCCACGTAGGCGATCGCTTCGTGGTTCGAGCCCTCGTCCAGCTCCGCGTCGCCGAGGAGGACGAACGTGTGCGCTTCCGCGTACCCCTGAGCCCGCAGGCCGAGCGCCGTGCCGACGGCGAGTCCGAGACCGTGACCCAGCGATCCGGTCCCGATCTCCACCCCGGGGATCAGCACGCGGTCCGGGTGGTGCCCGAGCCGGCTCGTGCTGCCGCCCAGATCGTCGAGCCACTCCACGGGGAAGAACCCCTTCGCGGCGAGCACGGCATAGTAGGCGGCCGGACCGTGGCCCTTGGAGAGCAGGAACCGGTCGCGGTCGGGCTCGTCGGCGGTCTCCGGCGACACTCGCAGGATCCGGTCGTAGAGCACCCACAACACATCGAGCGTCGAGTACGCGCTGGGCGCGTGCTTCTCGTCCCCGGTGATCCGGGTGAGCAGCGAGCCCAGCAGGTCTGGTTTCACGGCAGTCGCGGTCATACCCTCACCCTGCAACTTGAAGTTCACTTCAACTCAAGGACGGCGCGTGTGGAGCTCCTCACCATCGGCGACATGGCGGCCCGCAGCGGGGTGGCCCCGTCGGCGCTGCGCTACTACGAGCGCGAGGGACTGATCCGCTCGACCCGTACGGGTGGCAACCAGCGCCGCTACCAGCGGCAGGAACTGCGCCGGCTGGCGTTCGTCCGGATCGCGCAGCAGGTAGGGGTCTCGCTGGAGGAGGTGCGTGAGGCTCTGGCCGCCCTGCCGGAGAACCGGACGCCGACGAAGGCGGACTGGGCCCGGCTGTCGGCCCGGTGGCGGCGCAAGCTGGAGGAGCGGATCACCCTGATGGAACGGCTGCGCGACCAGCTCACCGGCTGCATCGGCTGCGGCTGCCTGTCGCTGCAGCGCTGCAGGCTGATCAACCCGCAGGACCGGCTCGCGGCCCGCGGCGAGGGCCCGCAGATGATCGTCAACCCGCCGGACTGATCCGCGGGGGTTTCCGGGCAACCGAGTGCCTCGTCCGGGCGTCAAGTGGGCATGCCGCGAGCGTCCGCAGAAAAAGCCGATCACGATGCAACCGGGGGTGCTGCCCGGGCGTCACCCCACCGAATCCGGCCACCGGGGCCGGGGCCGGCATCTGGCGGGGGAGTTCTGATCGATGCGGGACGCGGAAGAGTTCGACGCCTTCTACGCGGGCTCGTCACGTCGTGTCCTCGGCCAGGTCTACGCCATGACGGGCAATCGCGCGGAGGCCGAGGACGCCGTCGCGGAGGCGTATCTGAAGGCCTGGGACCGCTGGGAGACCGTCCGCGACGCGGACAGCCCGGAGGCCTGGGTGCGCCGGGTGGCCTCGCGCAACGCGGTCAGCGCCTGGCGCAAGGCGGTGAACCGGATCCGGGCGCACCATCGCGAGGCCGTCGACCAGGAGATCGAGGGGCTCGGCCCGGACCACGTGGCGCTGGTGTACGCCCTGCGTCAGATCCCGGCGGACCAGCGCCGGGTGATCGTCCTGCACCACCTCGTCGGCCTCAGCGTCGGCGAGATCGCCGCGGAGGTCGGGGCGCCGACCGGCACCGTCAAGGCCCGGCTGGCCCGCGGCCGGAGGGCGATGGCGGCACACCTGTCCGACGACGACTACGCCATGGGGAGGGTGAATCACGATGCCTAGCAACGACCTCGGCCGCGACCTGAGTGCGCTTGCCGAGCACGGCGAGCGTACGGGACACCTCGCCCCGGCGGCCGCCGTCCGGGCCCGCGCCGATCGCCGCCGCCGCGGCCGTCAGGTGGCGAGCGGGGCCCTGGCGTTCCTCGTAGTCGCGGGCGTAGGAGTGGGGATCGCGCTGAGCCGGCAGCCGAAGAATGCGAGCCTGCCGGCCACGCCGCCCTCCGTCACGGCCGCGCCCACCACCAGGACGACGCCCTCCCGGCCGCCGTCGCCCCCGCCTTCGTCCCGGCGGTCCTCTCCGCCGCCCTCGACTCCGCCGACCTCGACCTCGACCTCGTCCAAGAACTCCTCTTCCTCCTCGGACGTGTTCTCCGGCCGGCGAGAAGTGCTGCTACTGCCGAAGAACAGCGAGGCCACGGTCGCCATCGACGAGAACAAGCGGGCCGCCTTGTCGGACGAGTTCGGCGACAGTGCGCTCTTCGTCCTGAACAAGGTTTCCGGGGACAGGTACTGGATCCGGACCGCTCGCCTCCGGGCCGGCGGCGAGGCGTTCTGCCTGGAGGCCGCCGCCACCACCGGCGCCGCGGTGCCGGTGACCGCGGAGGCCTGCGACGCCTCGCAGGGCCGCCAGTTGTGGCGCTTCCGGAAGGTGGGCGAGTCGGGCGGGAAACCGACCTACACCATCCGGACCGGTACGGACATCTACCTCGTCCAGGATCCGGACGGTCAGCTGTCCGCCGGCGGCACCGGCGTCGTCGCCATCGGCATCGGGGAGGGCACCCCCGACATCGACACACCCTTCCTGCTGCCTGACCGGGGCAAGGCCTCCCTGCCTTCGCTCGACTGATCAAAACCCCCTTACGACAGGAGAAGACTGTGCGCATCACCCCTCGATTCGCCCGTGTTTCGGCCGCTTCGGCGGTGTTGGCCGGCGTCCTGCTGACCCAGCAGGCCTGCGCGGGTCAGAGCTCCACCGCCGCGCCCTCGACGGGCTCACCCGGGTCGTCCGGGGCCGCGGCGGGCTCCGGAACCTCGCCCGCCGCGGTGACCAAGCCGTCGACCGCCAAACCGGCCGGCGTCTTCGGCGGCGATCGGGAAGTCCGGCTGCTTCCCGTCGGCACCGAGGGCACCCTGGCGGTCAGCAAGTCGAAGCGTGTCGAGCTCTCCGACGAGTCCGGCGACCGCGCCCTGTTCGTGCTCACGAAGGTCGACGGAGACCGCTACTGGATCCGCACGGCGCGGCTGCGTACCGGCGGCGAGGCATCGTGCCTGCAGGCGAACAAGGACAAGACCGTCACGGCGGCGGCCTGCGACGCGGCGCGCGGCGACCAGCTGTTCCGCTTCCGCAAGACCGGTACGGCCGAGAACAAGCCGAAGTACACGATCCGGACGAACGGCGACATCTACCTGATCGTGACCCGCAACGGCGGCGTACGGGCCGAGCACATCGGCGAGGGCACGCCGGACATCGACACGCCGTTCCTGCTGCCCGACCGCGGCAAGGCTTCGCTGCCGGCCCTCGACTGACCTCCCGTCAGGGGCAATACTGGCGGGTAACAAGCGAGGGCCGCGCCGCTGCGGCTCGGAAGGCTGGTGACTCCGTGGCTGATGACACGACGCGTACGGCGTATCGGACCTGTCCCTTGTGTGAGGCGGCCTGCGGGCTCGAGCTCACCGTGACCGGCGACCGGGTCGTCGCGGCGCGCGGCGATCGCGACCACGTGTTCAGCCACGGCTTCATCTGCCCGAAGGGCGCCACCTTCGGGCAGCTCACCTCCGATCCCGACCGGCTGCGCCGCCCGATGGTGCGCCGCGGCGACCGCCACGAGGAGGTCGACTGGGACGAGGCGTTCGCGGTGGTCGAGGCGGGGCTCCGGCCGATCGTCGAACGTCACGGGCCCGACGCGGTCGCCGTGTACCTGGGCAACCCCAACGTCCACACCATGGCGGGCGGCCTCTATTTGTCGCCGCTGTTGCGAGCCCTCGGCACCCGCAACATCTTCTCGGCGAGCACCGTCGACCAGATGCCCAAGCACGTGTCGTGCGGCTACCTCTACGGCAGCCCGCTGGCCATCCCGGTGCCGGACGTCGACCGTACGGACTTCCTGCTGATGCTCGGCGCCAACCCGTGGGAGTCCAACGGCAGCCTCGCCACCGCCGCTGACTTCCCCGGCCGGCTCAAGGCGATCCAGGCCCGTGGCGGTCGGTTCGTGGTGGTCGACCCGCGGCGTACGCGGACCGCCGAGCACGCCGACGAGCACCTGTTCATCCGACCCGGCACCGACGCGTACCTGCTTTTCGGAATCGTCCACACGCTCTTCGAGGAGGACCTGACCGATCTAGGCGCGCTCGCCGGCCACGTCACGGGCGTCGACGAGGTACGTGAGCTGGCGCGCGCGTTCCCGCCCGAGACGGTGACCGGCGTGTGCGACGTACCGGCGGAGCGGATCCGTGGTCTCGCCCGCGAGCTCGCCGCCGCCCCGACGGCCGCGGTGTACGGCCGGATCGGCACGTGCACGGTCGAGTTCGGGACCCTGACGAGCTGGCTGGTCGACGTCGTCAACGTGCTGACCGGCAACCTCGACCGGCCGGGCGGCGTCATGTTCCCGCTGGCCGCGCACCTGCGCCCGCAGACGCGTCCGGGCGGCAAGGGCTTCCGGGTGGGGCGGTGGCACAGCCGCGTCCGCGGTCTTCCCGAGGTCAAGGGCGAGTTGCCGGTCGCCACCCTCGCCGACGAGATCGAGACGCCCGGCGACGGCCAGGTCCGCGCGTTCATCACCGTGGCCGGCAACCCGGTGCTGTCGACGCCGAACAGCGGCCGGCTGGATCGGGCTCTCGGCGGGCTCGACTTCATGGTGAGTGTCGACCCGTACCTCAACGAGACGACCCGGCACGCGGACGTCGTCCTGCCGCCCACGGACGCCGCCCGCAAGGGTCACTACGACTTCTCGTTCTTGGCGCTGGCGGTTCGCAACTTCGCGGCGTACTCGCCGGCGGCGCTGCCACCGGACTCCGCCGGGATGGACGAGTGCGACATCCTCGCCCGGCTCACCCTCGTCGTCACCGGTCGCGGCGCCGACGCGGATCCCGCGGTGCTCCACGACCAGATGCTGGACCAGGCCCTGGAGAGCGTCTCCGCCGCCACCGGCCACCCGGCCTCGGACCTGCGGGCGCTGGTCGGCGGCGACCACCCGGCGGAGCGCCTGCTCGACGTCGCGCTGCGTACCGGTGCCTATGGTGACGCCTTCGGAGCGCGACCCGGCGGTCTGTCCCTGGAGAAGCTCCTGGCGAACCCGCACGGCGTCGACCTCGGGCCACTGCAGCCCCGGATCCCGTCGGTCCTGCGGACGCCGAGCGGCACCGTCGAACTGTGCGCCCCGCCGATCGTGTCCGATGTGGACCGCCTGCGCGCCGCCCTCGACCGGCAGCGCGACGACCTGGTCCTGGTGGGCCGCCGGCACCTGCGTTCCAACAACAGCTGGATGCACAACGTCCCGGCCCTGATCAAAGGCCGGGACCGGTGCACCCTGCAGGTCCACCCGGTGGACGCGAGCCGGCTCGCCCTCACCGACGGGGACGAGGCCTCGGTGGTTTCCCGGGCGGGTGCGCTCCTGGCCCGCGTGGAAATCACCGACGGCGTCATGCCGGGCGTGGTGAGCCTGCCGCACGGCTGGGGTCACGGTCTGCCGGGCACGCGGCTGTCGGTCGCGGCCACCCGGCCGGGGGTGAACAGCAACGTGCTGACCGACGAGTTCGCGACGGATGTGCTGTCGGGCAACAGCGTGCTGAACGGCATCCCGGTAGAGATCAAGGCGGTCGCCAAGACCCCGTGATCCTTGCTCCTACGACCGTGCGGACGGGTCCGTGGCCGGCGACAAGCAGTAGATGTCGCCGGAGTTGGCCTCGTGCGGGAGCGCCAGGACATGAGCGGCCATCGTCTCGTGTGACACCCAGTCGGCGAACTCCAGAGCCATGCTCTCGCCCATGGACACGTTGAAGCTCGTGAATCCCAGGGTGGCGACGCGTTCGAGGCAACGCTGCTCCACCGCGCGTTCGATCGTCGTGAACTCGAACGACAGGGCCGGCAGGGCACGGCTGAGGCCGGCCAGGACCGAATCCTCGAAACCCTCCACGTCGATCTTGGTGAATGCCGGCGTGCCGTGGTCCTCGATGAGCGTGTCGAGGGTGACGGCCGGGACCACCACTTCCGAATCCCATACTTCGTCCTGCCACCCGGCCGCGCCGTCGGCGGCTTTCACGAAATCCGGCGAGGCGGTGGACACGGTCGGATTGGCCGAGTTGACGTAGAACTTGACCGTTTCCTCGCGGGGGCCGCAGACGGCTTCCACTGCCGTCACATCGTCATCACCTGCGTAGATGTCGCGAATAGCGCGGATGCACAGGGGTTGCGGCTCCAGGGCGACAACCCGGGCGCCGAGTCGACGGAAACTGCCGATGCGGTCGCCCACATGGGCGCCGATGTCGAACACGAGATCGCCCGGCCGCACGAACTTCGCGTACAGGGCGTCCATGGCAGCATCCTGGCGCGGGTCCCCGTAGTAGAACTCCAGCGACCGGCGAATAGCGGAAGCGGCAGGATCCGCCTTGAGGGATTCCAATGCTTCCTTGCTGATGACCATGCGGGATTCTACCTCGGGCGCTGGAAGCAGTCACTGTGAGTGATGCGACCTGGGATGCGCTTCGGACCTTCCCGAGCGGCCGGAGCGGCGGGCCGGCAGGCGACTGCTGTCAGGACCCATCCATCGCCGTTTGCCGATGTCTTCGCGCCACCCCTGCGTGAGTCACTTGCTTGCCTTGGCGGCGGATCGTAGCAGCTAAATGCCGATCTTGAGGGCGGAAGGCATCGATGAACATTTTTGTGAGGCGAAGGTCCAAACGGGACAGCAACCGCGTTTATGGTCTGCCATGATGCTCTCGCAACGTCATACGGGAGGAGACGTAACATGCGCAAAACACGAGCCGGTAAGGCCGCCGCGGCGGTTCTCGCGGGGGTGCTGCTGACGGCGGTCAGCCCGACTGTTGCTCACGCTCAGTCACTTCAGGGCGGCGGCGTCGCACCGTTCAGCCCCGGCGACGGCAGGTACGGCTTCATGAACCTCAAGTCCAGCAAGGTGCTGCAGCCCTCCGGCGGCAGCACCGCCAACGGAGCCAAGGTCGTCCAGCAGCCCGTGGCTCTGTCGGGCGGTGACCTGATCACGTCGCAGAACTGGACCGCCTACGACGCGGGCAGCGGCTACTACAGCTTCCGCAACGTCCACTCGGGCAAGGCGCTCGGCATCGACGGCGCCAGCACCGCCGCCGGCGCGAACGCCATCCAGGCGACCCCGGACACCAGCAACAACCAGGACTGGCGCTTCGAGGTGTATTCGGGCTACCCCGCGAACGTCTACCGCATCAAGAACCGCAAGAGCGGTCTGTGCCTCGGCATCTCGGGTGCGAGCACCGCGAACGGCGGGCAGGCGGCGCAGTTCCGCTGCGACGGCACCAGCAACCAGGGTTGGAAGATCATCGACAACTGACCGGCCCCGGCCGGCGGTCGGGTCTGCGCCTCGTTCCTCGAGCGCGGGCCCGGCCCCTTCCGGCCGCTTCCGGCCCCTCTCCGGCTCCTCTCCGGCTCCTTGAACGTTCGGACAGAACAGGACGTCCCTCTTCGGGAGCCTCGCCCTCATCATCGCCCGTAGGCCGACCGTCCACTCTGCAGTGGTTGGTTGCCGCGAGACCCGTTCGCTTCCTCGGTGGCTCTTCGCGCTGGCCTTCGAACTGCCCTTCCAGCGGACGAGGTCGTGGCGCAGCTCATCGCCCCGGCAGGGCGATCACGGTAGACGTGGCGGCAGGCGCTATGACGTGCCTGACTACGCAGTGCCTCTCCCGCTCCCGCAGCGGGTACAGCCGACGGCTGAATTTCATGATCAGCCTTGCGCTTGAACCGTCATCCTGAATATTGGGGGACGAGGTCGCCGAGTGGCGACGGAGCCTGGTCGGTCGGTTTTCCGGAGGAAGTCGTGGATCTGCAGTTGTCTGCCCGGGCCGGTCGGGCCTGCACTGTGGTGCGGGTCGGCGGTGAGCTGGACATGGAGACCAGTCCTCAGCTGCATGCCTTCCTTCAGAAGGTCGC
>NZ_JBFAZZ010000007.1:0-352127 GCF_040689425.1 Actinoplanes sp. NPDC051475 | reverse complement strand
GTCTTAGAGTGACCACCCTCTATACCTGAGCTCCGCTGCTTTACGTCTCCGACACGCCTTGACGACCACACCAACCACCTAACTGAACGGCGTTGCATCTAGCTCTCGAAGAGCGCGCCGAGCGGGCCGTCCACCGGGCGGCCGCGCGCGGTCAGCTCCTCGGCCTGCGCCTTGAGCGTCGCCCCGAGCTCGGTCATGTCCGCGGCCGCCAGCCCGGTGCGCTTGACCGCGTCGGCGCGGTTGCGGAAATACGTGCGGGTGAGCAGGCCGGCGACCATCGCGGCGTGCAGGCGGGCCTCGGCGATCAGCACCAGGGCGGCGTCGGTCTCGTACCACTCGGCGAGCCGGACCGCGCGGGCGTGCGCCGCCGAGGCCACGCACCAGTTGCGCCGGGCCAGCGAGCTGAACTCCCCGGGCCGGGTCTCGGCGAGCTTGGCGAGGTGCGCGTCGCGCTGGGTGCCGAACCAGCCGCGCGGGTCGAACAGGTCGCGGGTGGTCAGGTAGCGGTCCGCCTCCAGCGGCCACCGCGAGGTCAGTTCCCGCGACCGGCGCAGTCCCTCCTCGCCGGACGCGACGCTGAGATCCACCAGGATCCCGTCGACGCGGCGCAGGGCCGCGCGGGGCCCGGCACCCTGCCGATACGTGACGACGACGAGGTTGACGTCGCTGGTCTCGGTGTCGTCGCCGTGCGCCATGGATCCGTGCACGCCGATCGCCTGGACCTCGGCCGACCACCGCCGCAGGATGACGTCGCGCAGCCGCGTGGCCAGATACCACCGCGGATTGGCCAGGTCGATCTCGTCCTGCGACACCGCTTGATTCTCGGGTACGCGACCCGCGGGCGAAAGGCTTCGCGGGCCGCGCTCTCAGGGCCGCCCGGGCCAGGCCAGGGTGGCCGGGGTGACCGAGCCGAGGCGCCGCCACCGGGTGGCCCGGACCGCGGCGTCCGTCAATGCGCTCAGGGCCGTCGACCGGTCGCCGCCCTCGGTGACCGGCAAGACGGCCCGCCACGCCTGGGCTACGCCGTCCTCCACCTGGACCGCCAGCTTCACGGCGCTCTCCCGGTCGGTCACCTCGAACGGCAGCTCGTAGCCGGCCGGTGCAGGCGCGGCGCTCGCCTGCAGCGCCGCCAGCCTGCTGACCAGCACGTCGCGGCGGTCCCGGTGCACCCCCTCCGCCACCCGCGCCTCGGTCCGCTCACCCTCGCCGGTGAGTCGCACCCCCAGGGTCCCGTACGCGTAGATCGCCGCCTCCTCCGCCGCGAGGGCGGCCGCCAGTTGCGCGTTCACCGCAGCGCCTCGGCGTGCGCGGCCCGTGCGGCGGCGATCGAGCCGACCAGCGCGGCCCGGTTCGCCGGCGCGGCCCGGCACGCGGCCGCGGCGGTCTTCTGCGCCGCCTGCTCCGCCTTGCGCAGCGCCGCCACGGACTTCGCCGCGTCCGAGGGCGGCGCGCTGGACGCGGCGGGCGACGGCAGCGTGGCACCGATGACCTTCGCGAGCTCGGCGGCGTGCGCCCGGTGATCTGCGGCCAGGGGCGTCAGCCGCTTCTCCAGGCCGGGCTCGGCCAGGACGGCGCGGTCGTGGGCGGCGGCCAGCTTCAGCGCCTCGTCCAGCACGGGCTGGAGGGCGTCGGGGCGCGGCGCCGGCTCCGGGTCGTCGTCGAGGAACCCGCAACCGGCGAGCGCGGACACACTCACAGCTGTCCCCAGCAGCTGACGTCTTTTCACGCCCGCAAGTCAACACCATGGGCGCCCGT
Organism: Actinoplanes sp. NPDC051475; assembly: GCF_040689425.1. Lineage (NCBI taxonomy): Bacteria > Bacillati > Actinomycetota > Actinomycetes > Micromonosporales > Micromonosporaceae > Actinoplanes > Actinoplanes sp. NPDC051475. Next base: position 350,372 of record NZ_JBFAZZ010000007.1, on the reverse strand, counting down.
GACCCGGCCGGTGGCCGCTGACCTGCGCATGGCGCGCATTCGGTGCGGCGGCGGCGGGGCCGCGGCCGGGGCGCGTTACGCTCTGCGTCAGCCGCCGGGGAATTCGGCCCCGGTGGCATGCCGGTGTTCCCGGCGATCGGCCGGCGGGCGGCGTGCCACCCGCCGTAATTGAGCAGAAGGGTTGGGCCCGATGACGCAGCGTGGTCGCACCGGCGCCCGGCCGGCGAACCGCCGCTCCGGGAACCGGGGCCGGGACGCCTCCGACGAGACGCGCGCCCCCGCTGCCCCGCGGATCGACCTCGTGGCCGCCCGGGCCCGGGTCCGCACGGTGATCGAGCCGGTCGTCGCGGCCGCCGGGTACGACCTCGAAGAGGTGAACGTGTCCCGCGCGGGACGGCGCCACCTCGTACGGGTGATGGTCGACGCCGACGGTGGCATCAGTCTGGACGACGTGGCCGTCGTCTCCCGGGAGATCTCCGCAGCGCTGGACGCCGCGGAGGAGACCGGGGGCGAGGTGCTCGCGGGCGAGTACCAACTGGAGGTCGGCTCGCCCGGGGTGGACCGGCCGCTGACCCTGCCCCGGCATTGGCGGCGCAACGTCGGCCGGCTGGTCACCGTCACCGCGGGCGGCCGGCCGCTGACCGGGCGCGTCACGGCGGCCGACGACACCGGGATCGTCCTGGACGTGAACGGCACGGCGAGCGAGATCGCGTACGCGGACCTCGGACCCGGCAAGGTGCAGATCGAGTTCAAGCGGCTCGACGAGGCGGTCTTCCCGGACGACGACGATTCCGACGACGATCCGGATGACGACTTCGACGACGACTCCGACGATGAAGATGACGACGAGGATGGGGAGGGCGAGGAGAGGTGAACATCGACCTCGCGGCGCTGCGCGCCCTGGAGCGCGAGCGGGAGATCCCGTTCGACACGATCCTCGCGGCGATCGAGACGGCGCTGCTGACCGCGTACCGGCACACGGACGGGGCCGAGGGCCACGCCCGGGTGGAGATCGACCGCAAATCCGGCACGGCCTCCGTGTTCGCGCAGGAGCTGGACGCCGAGGGAACGGTCGTCCGCGAGTGGGACGACACCCCGCACGACTTCGGCCGCATCGCCGCGATGACGGCCAAGCAGGTGATCCTGCAGCGGCTGCGCGAGGCCACCGACGAGGCGCACTTCGGCGAGTACGCCGGCCGCGACGGTGACCTGGTCACCGGCATCGTGCAGGCCGACGCCGCCCGCGCCGAGAAGGGCATCGTCATCGTCGACCTCGGCAAGCTCGAGGCGGTGCTGCCGCAGTCCGAGCAGGTGCCCGGGGAGACGTACGACCACGGGTCGCGGATCCGGGCGATCGTGGTGCACGTCGCCAAGGGCTTCCGAGGGCCGCAGATCACGCTGTCCCGCTCGCACCCGGCGCTGGTGAAGAAGCTCTTCGCGCTCGAGGTGCCGGAGATCGCCGACGGCACCGTGGAGATCGCCGCCATCGCACGTGAGTCAGGTCACCGTACGAAGATTGCGGTCCGTTCGAGGGTGCAGGGCGTCAACGCCAAGGGCGCCTGCATCGGGCCGATGGGCCAGCGCGTACGGGCCGTCATGAGCGAACTGCACGGCGAGAAGATCGACATCATCGACTGGTCGGACGATCCCGCGCACTTCGTCGGCAACGCCCTCTCGCCGGCGAAAGCCCTGCGTGTGGAGGTTGTGGACGCCGCCTCGCGGACCGCGCGGGTGACCGTGCCGGACTTCCAGCTTTCCCTGGCGATCGGGCGCGAGGGGCAGAACGCCCGACTTGCCGCCCGGCTGACCGGGTGGCGCATCGACATCCGTCCGGACAACGAGCCGGCCTCGGCCGCGGAGCGGGATGCCGCCGAGACCGGAAGCTGACCGGATACGCGGACCACGCGTCGGAGGGGTAGACTTTGCAGGGGTCGGCCCGATGCGAACCTGCATCGGTTGTCGCTCACGCGTGCCGACCTTCCAATTATTGCGGTTCGTCGCGGTGCGAGACGGGGATGACCTCCGCCTCCAGCCCGATCCGGACCGTCGGCTGCCGGGGCGGGGAGCGCATTTGCATCCCGATCCGGCTTGTTTCGCGCAGGCGGAGCGGCGTCGCGCCTTCGGGCGTGCGCTGCGTCTCACCGGTGTTGCTGACACCGGCTTGCTTGCCGAACACATCCGGGCGGCTGTGCCGCCCGGAACAACCGATGACGACGCGTCAGAGCTTCGTCACGACCCAGCAAGGTAGGACGACCGACATGAGCACACGATGAAGTCCCTGAAATGACCAGGCTTCAAGTGCAGGAGTGAGGTCGCTGCGGGTTTGGCTCGCACGACCTCGAAGTGAGGAGTGCAGTGCCAGGTAAGGCCCGCGTACACGAGCTCGCGAAGGAGCTCGGGGTCGACAGCAAGACCGTTCTCGCCAAGCTCAAGGAGATGGGCGAGTTCGTCAAATCCGCATCGAGCACGGTCGAGGCCCCAGTGGCCCGGCGGCTGCGTGGTGCCCTCGACGCCCCGGGCGGTGCTGCTCCGGCGGCCCCCGCCGCGGCGGCACCGAGCGCCCCCGCATCCAGTGCGCCCCGTCCCAGTCCCGCGACCGCACGGCCGCAGCCGCCGCGTCGTCCGACCAGCCCGGCAGCCCCGGCTGCGGAAGCGCCCGGCGCGCCCGCGTCCCCGGCTCCGAGCCCCGGCGCGATGGCCCGGCCCAAGCCGCCGGCCCCCGTCCGCCCGGGCCCCACGCCCGGCCCGGTCGCCAAGCCGGCGAGTGCCCACGACATCGAGGTGGCGGCCGCCGAGGCGCGCGCCTCGGCGCTGAAGGCCGAGCAGGAGGCCGCCGTCAAGGCGGCTCAGGCCGCACGCACCCGCGACGCCGAGCGCCGGGCGCAGCAGCCCCCGGCCGACGGCACCTCGCGTCCGCGTCCGCCGGGCCCGGGCACGGTTCCGCCGCGTCCCGGTTCCCCCGCGGCCGCTCGTCCCGGCGCTCCGGGCACGCCCGCGCCGGGTCGTCCCGGTCCGGGCGGCGCTCCGCGTCCGCCGGCGCGTGGTCCCGGTAACAACCCGTTCGGCGTCTCCGGCGGTGGCGCCCGGCCGACCCCGTCGGCGATGCCTCGTCCCAACCAGGCGGGCATGCCGCCGCGGCCGAGCCCTGCCTCGATGCCGCCGCGGCCCAGCCCCGCCTCCATGCCGGCGCAGCGTCCCGGTCGTCCGGCCGGTCCGGGTGCGGGCCGTCCCGGTGGTCCTGGCGCCGGTGGCGGCGGCCGTGGCGGTCCCGGTGGTGGCTTCCGTCCCGGTGGCGGTGGCGGTGCCGGTGGCGGCTTCCGTCCCGGTGGCGCCGGGGGCGGTGCCGGCGGTGGCGGTGGCTACCGTGGCGGCCCCGGTGGTGGCGGCGGTGGCGGTGGCTACCGCGGTGGCCCCGGTGGTGGCACGGGCGGACCGGTCGGTGCCGGTGCCCCGGGTCGTCCCGGTGGTGGCGGCCGTGGCCGTGGCGGCGGTGCCGCGGGTGCCTTCGGGCGTCCCGGTGGCCGGCCGACCCGCGGTCGCAAGTCGAAGAAGCAGCGGCGTCAAGAGTTCGACAACCTGTCGGCTCCGGCGATGTCGTCGGGCGCGCCCCGCGGCAACGGCCAGGAGATCAGGCTGTCGCGCGGCGCGTCGCTCTCCGACTTCGCCGACAAGATCAACGCCAACCCGGGCTCGCTGGTCCAGGAGATGTTCAACCTGGGCGAGATGGTGACGGCGACGCAGTCGTGCTCCGACGACACGCTGCTGCTGCTCGGCGAGCACCTGGGCTTCGACGTGCAGATCGTCAGCCCCGAGGACGAGGACCGCGCGCTGCTGGCGCAGTTCAACATCGACCTCGACGCCGAGATCGCCGAGGACCGCCTCGTCACCCGGCCGCCGGTCGTGACCGTCATGGGTCACGTCGACCACGGTAAGACGAAGCTGCTCGACGCGATCCGCAAGACCAACGTGGTCGCCGGCGAGGCGGGTGGCATCACCCAGCACATCGGCGCCTACCAGGTGCAGTACGAGCACAACGGCGAGGACCGGGCGATCACCTTCATCGACACCCCGGGTCACGAGGCGTTCACCGCCATGCGTGCCCGTGGTGCCCAGGTGACCGACATCGTCATCCTCGTGGTCGCGGCCGACGACGGCGTCATGCCCCAGACGGTCGAGGCGTTGAACCACGCCAAGGCCGCCGAGGTGCCGATCGTGGTCGCGGTCAACAAGGTCGACAAGCCGGACGCCAACCCGGAGAAGGTCCGCCAGCAGCTGGCCGACTACGGGCTGCTCGCCGAGGAGTACGGCGGCGAGACGATGTTCGTCAACGTGGCCGCCAAGCCGGGCATCGGCATCGACGACCTGCTCGAGGCCGTCCTGCTGACCGCCGACGCGTCGCTGGAGCTCACCGCTCCGATCGACGGGCCGGCGCAGGGTGTCGCGGTCGAGGCCCACCTCGACAAGGGCCGCGGCGCGGTTGCCACGGTCCTGGTCCAGAAGGGCACGCTGCGGGCCGGCGACTCGATCGTGGCGGGCGGCGCGCACGGCCGCGTCCGCGCCATGCTCGACGAGAACGGAAACCAGGTCCCCGAGGCGGGTCCGGCGCGTCCGGTCCTCGTGCTCGGTCTGACCTCGGTTCCCGGCGCAGGCGACACGTTCCTGGCGGCCGAGGACGACCGTACGGTCCGGCAGATCGCTGAGCAGCGGCAGGCACGCCGTCGTGCGGCGAGCTTCGCGAACTCGAAGGGCAAGGCCACGCTCGAGACGCTCATGGAGCAGCTCAAGGAGGGCGAGAAGACCTCGCTCACCCTGGTGCTCAAGGGCGACGGCTCGGGTTCGGTCGAGGCTCTCGAGGACGCGCTGTTCAAGATCGAGATTCCGGACGAGATCCAGCTCAAGGTCATCCACCGCGGCGTCGGTGCGATCACCGAGAGCGACGTCAACCTGGCGAGCGCCTCCTCCGAGGCCATCGCCACGATCATCGGCTTCAATGTCCGGGCCAGCAACAAGGTCAAGGAGATGGCCGACCGCGCCGGCGTGGAGATCCGCTACTACAGCGTGATCTACCAGGCCATCGAGGAGATCGAGGCGGCTCTCAAGGGCCTGCTCAAGCCCGAGTACGAAGAGGTCGAGCTGGGCACGGCGGAGATCCGCGAGGTCTTCCGCTCGTCCAAGATCGGTCTCATCGCGGGTTGTATGGTCCGGTCGGGTCTCATCCGCCGCAACGCCAAGGCGCGCATCCTGCGCGAGGGTGTCGTGGTGGCGGAAAGCGTCACGATCAGCTCGCTGAAGCGGTTCAAGGACGACGCCACCGAGGTCCGCGAGGGCTTCGAGTGTGGTCTGACGCTCCAGGGCTTCGGCACGCCGCAGATCGGCGACGTGATCGAGACCTTCGAGATGCGCGAGAAGCCGCGCTCGTAAGAGCTCCGGCATGATGCGGCCCCCGGTGCTTCGGCGCCGGGGGCCGTTGTCTTTACTACTGGGATGTCCCGCTACGCCCTGCTGCTCGCCCCCTCCGCCAACCGCGTCTACGCCGACCAGGCCGGCCGCCTCTCCCGCGCCGAACTGGCCGGCTTCGGCCCGGTGCTGTCGGCCCCGCTCACGGCCATGGCGGAGACGACCATCGGCGGCGTCGGCTACATCACCTTCGAGGCCGACCTCGCCGCGCGGGACATCGCGTACCTGTCCAATCTGTCGGCCGGCTATGCCCTTTTCGAGCAGGTCGAGGACGAGCTGCTGCGCCCCGTCGAGCTCCACCCGCTGGCCCGCTTCGACAGCGACCTGATCACCATCCCCAAGTACGCCGGCAAGACCAACGAGCAGTTCACCAAGCTCCTGCTCAACCTGACCGTGCTCGCCTCCGCGTCGGCGCCCCGCATGCTCGACGGCCACCTCACCGTCTGCGACCCGCTCGCGGGCCGCGGCACCACGCTCAATCAGGCCCTCATGTACGGCTACGACGCACTCGGCATCGAGATCGACGGCAAGGACGTGGAGGCGTACAAGCTGTTCCTCCAGACGTGGCTCAAGCGCAAACGGCTCAAGCACACCGCGGACCTGGTTCCGGTACGCCGCCAGGGCCGCCGCGCCGCCCGTCGCCTCGAGGTCACGCTCGCGGCGAGCAAGGAGGACCACAAGGCGGGGGCGGTGCAGAAGGTCACGGTGTTGCAGACCGACACCACCCAGCTGGACGGCCTGCTGCGCGCCAACTGCGCCGACGTCCTGGTCGCCGACCTCCCGTACGGCGTCGCCCACGGCAGCCACGACGACGAGGGTGGCATGTCCCGCCGACCCCTGGACCTGCTCGAACGCGCCGTACCGGTATGGCTGACCCTGCTGCGACCCGGAGGGGCGGTGGGCTTGTCCTGGAACACCAAGGTCGCCAAGCGGGAGCTGGCCGAGGACATCCTGATCGCCAACGGCCTGGAGCTCGTCGCCCACGAGGACCTGAGCCACCGCGTCGACCAGGGCATCGAACGCGACGTCGTGGTGGCCCGGAAACCCGGATGATCTTGTCGGAGGGTGCGCGTAGTCTGCTGGCTGATGTACACGGAGACTGCGCTCTTTGACCTGCTCCTGCCCGGTGACTCGCGGTCGCTCAAGCAGAAGCGTTCCTACGTCCGGCCGATCATCGCCATGCTGCGCAAGTTCGAGGTCAGCGTCGCCGAGGTGGGGCTGCACGACCTGCACGGGCGGGCCCAGATCGGGGTCGCGGTGATCGCGGCGGAACCGGCCCAGGCCCGGGCCGTCATCGACACGTGCGAGAACCAGGTCGCGGGGCGGCCGGAGATCGAGCTGCTGTCGGTGCGCCGCCGCCTCTACGGCGACGACGACTGAGGGTGGCCGCGGGGCGGGGTGGCTGGGGTCTCGACGGACCGCCGGGACGTTCGGGGTGGGGCGGTCATGGGTAGGCTCACTGCGTTGGGCGGGGGTTGGACTTACCCCGGAGGCACGGTTGTCGGAGGTGGGCGATATGTCGGACCCGGCCAAGACGCGACGGCACGCTGAGCGGGTGCGGGAGCTGGTGGCTTCGCTGGTGCGCGAGATCAAGGATCCCCGGCTCGGCATGGTGACGGTCACCGACGCCCGGATCACGGGTGACCTGCGCGACGCCCACGTGTACTACACCGTGCTGGGTGACACGACCGAGCAGGCCTCCACCGCCGCCGCTCTGGAGAGCGCCAAGGGCATGCTGCGTACCCGGGTGGGGCACGCGCTCGGGCTGCGGCACTCGCCCAGCCTGACGTTCGTGCTCGACAACGTGCTCGACCACGCCAAGGAGATCGACGACCTGCTCGCCGCCGCGCGGCACCGGGACGCCGAGGTGCAGCGGCTGGCCGCCGGGAAGCAGTACGCGGGCGACCCCGACCCGTACAAGCCGACCGAGGACGAGGACGAGGCGGACGAACGCGTGGGCGCCGAGGAGAAACGGTGAGGGACGCGGTAGCCACCGCGCACTCCCGCGACGCCGCGGGAAGCCGGGACGAGACCATCACCGTGCCGGTCAGCATCGCGGAGGCCGACTGGGTCGCCGCGGTGCGCACGGTGCGCGAGCTCGCCCCGGGCGGCCGGGTGCTGCTGATCTGCCACGTCAACCCCGACGGCGACGCGCTCGGCAGCATGCTCGGCTTCGCGCTGGGCCTGCGCCGGCTGGGCGTCCGCGACCTGCAGGCCACCTTCCCCGGCCCGTTCGAGATCCCCGACCCGTTCACCGGACTGCCCGGCCTCGACCTGCTGGTGCCCGAGTCCCAGGCGTACCCGGACCCGGATCTGGTCCTGATCTTCGACGTGGCCTCGGAATCGCGGCTGGGCGCCCTGGTCGACCGCCTGGACACCGGCGGCGCCGCGGTCGTGCTCGACCATCACGCCTCGAACACCCGCTTCGGCAGCGTCAACCTGGTCGACGCCACCGCGGCCGCCACCTCCGTGGTCGCCGAGGAGCTGCTCGACCGGCTCGACGTGCCGCTCGACGTGGAGATCGCCGAATGCCTGTACGTGGCGCTGGCGACCGACACCGGCTCGTTCCGCTTCGACATGACCACGCCCCGGGTGCACGAGATGGCCGCCCGGCTCATCGCGACCGGGCTGCGGCCGGGGGACATCTCCCGCCGCATCTTCGACAGCCGTCCGTTCGGCGCCATGAAGCTCTTCGCCGACGTGCTGGGGCGCGCGCAGCTCGATCCCACGGCGGCCGGCGGGCACGGCATGGTGTGGACGTACGCGACCCTCGACGACCTGGACCGCCACGAGCAGCGGCCGTACGTGCTGGACGCGCTCATCGACCCGGTGCGCTGCGTCGTCGAGGTCGACGTCTCGGTGGTGGTCAAGCAGACCGCCGAGGGCGAGTGGGCGGTGTCGCTGCGCAGCAAGGGCGCGGTCGACGTGAGCGCGGTGGCGGTCGCGCTGGGCGGCGGCGGTCACCGGCTCGCGGCGGGCTTCACCGGTCACGGCACCCCGGGCGACGTCGTCGTGGCCGTACGCGAGGAGCTCGACCGGCACCTGATCGTCTAGCAGTTCCGACAGGAAAGGCCGGCCGCGAGGCCGGCCTTTTGTCGTTGATCGGTATCCCGTTGTGCGGGATACCCAGGCACACAGCGGAACTGAACGATAGTTTGAGTTGAACGGTGATTTGGTTTTTGCACGGTCACGACCATGGCCCGCCGCGAAGACCTCGAGCCACCCGGATGCACCCGTCCGGGCCGCGTTGCCCCGCCTCGGACCCGGCGATCCCGGACCGGTCCTCGCGACGCACCGCTCGACCCCACCTGTGGAAGGACCAGATCATGGCTGCCAAGCCGAAGCCCCAGCCCTCCGAAGACGCCCGCGAGCAGGCTCGCCGCGCCCTGCAGACGTCGCTGGACACGCGGCAGTAGGTAACTGCCGCTCCGCATTGCGATCCTTACGGCGGGGCGGGCATCATGGGTGTTCATGAGCCCGTCCGCCGTCATCGCCGACAGCTCCCTCTCGCGACGCATCGCCGCGCTCGCGCTGCCTGCCCTGGTGGTGCTCGCCGCCGAGCCGCTCTACGTGCTCGTCGACACCGCCGTGGTCGGCCATCTCGGCCGGGTGCCGCTCGCCGCGGTCGCGGTCGGCGGCACTGTGATGTCGCTGGCCGTCTGGTTCGGCACGCTGATGGCGTACGGGACGACCGGGCGCGCCGCCCGCAGGTTCGGTGCGGGCGACCGGACCGGCGCCGTGGCCGAGGGTGTTCAGGCGTCCTGGCTCGCGCTCACGACCGGCGTGCTGCTCGTCGTGCTCGCCCAGGTCTTCGCCGAGCCGCTGACCCGTGCCCTCGCGAGCGACCCGGAGGCCGCCGGCGCCGCTGCGAGGTGGCTGCGCATAGCCGTGCTCGGCGCTCCGGGGCTCCTGCTCGCCGCCGCGGGGAACGGCTGGATGCGGGGAGTGCAGGACACCCGCCGGCCGCTGTACTTCGTGCTCGGCGCCAACGTGCTCTCCGCCGCGCTCTGCCCGTTGCTGGTCTATCCGCTGGGCTGGGGCCTGACCGGGTCCGCGGTCGCCAACGTCGTCGCCCAGAGCGTCTCCGGCGGCCTCTTCCTATGGGCGGTGGTGCGGGAACGCGCGCCGCTGCGTCCGGTGCCGTCGATCATCGGCAACCAGATCGTCCTCGGGCGTGACCTGCTGATCCGTGGCGCCGCCTTCCAGGCCTGCTGGCTGTCGGCCACCGCGGTCGCCGCCCGTTTCGGCGTTGCCGCGCTCGGTGCCCATCAGATCGCCCTGCAGCTGTGGTTCTTCGCGGCGCTGGCCCTCGACGCGGTGGCGATCGCCGCCCAGTCCCTTGTGGGGGCGGCCCTCGGCGCCGGCGACGAACGCGCGGCCCGGGAGGTGGCGCGCCGGGTGACCCTCGTCGGCGGGGTCGCCGGGCTCGGCTTCGCGGTGCTGGCCGCGGCGGGCGCCGGGGTGATCCCGGGACTCTTCACCGGCGACCGGGCGGTGCACGAGCAGGCCGCGGTGGTCTGGCCGTGGTTCGTGGCGATGCTGCCGTTCGCCGGGGTGGTCTACGCCCTCGACGGGGTGATGATCGGCGCCGGCGACGTCGGCTACCTGCGGTCCATGACCCTGGTGGGCGCGCTGGGCGGCTTCCTGCCGCTCATCTGGCTGGCGTACGCGTTCGGCTGGGGGCTGCCCGGCATCTGGGCGGGCCTCGCGATGTTCACGCTGGTTCGCCTCGTCGCCCTGCTGTTGCGCTGGCGCGGCGCGCGATGGGCGGTCCTGGGCGTCACCCGATAACGGTGGTCTGGTTGGGTGGAGGCCGTGAACGTGGACGGTCTCATCGTTGTGGACAAGCCGGCCGGGATGACCTCCCATGACGTCGTCGCCCGGATCAGGCGGCTGGCGAAGACCCGGCGGGTCGGGCACGGCGGCACCCTGGACCCGATGGCCACCGGGGTGCTGGTGATCGGCGTCAATCGGGCGACGCGGCTGCTCACGTACGTGATCGGCTCGCAGAAGAGCTACCTGGCCACGATCCGGCTGGGCCGGTCGACCGTCACCGACGACGCCGAGGGGGACGTGACCGCGACCGCGGACACCGGCGGGGTCACCGACGAGGCGATCCGGGCCGGGCTGGCCGCGCAGACCGGCGAGATCGACCAGGTGCCGAGCGCGGTCAGTGCGATCAAGGTGAACGGGGAGCGGGCGTACAAGCGGGTGCGCGACGGCGAGGAGGTCGAGCTGGCCGCGCGCCGGGTCACCGTGCACCGCCTCGACGTCCTCGAGATCCGCCGCCCGGGGGACGTCGTCGAGGTGGACGTCGACGTGACGTGCTCGAGCGGCACCTACATCCGGGCCATCGCCCGGGACCTGGGCCGGGTGCTGGGGGTCGGCGGGCACCTGACGGCGCTGCGGCGTACGGCCGTCGGCGGCATGACGCTCGACGAGGCGGCCACGCTGGAGCAGCTCGAGGAACGTGCCCCGGATGTGATCTCGCTCCCGATGGCGGACGCCGCCCGGCGAGCCTTCCCCCAGCGCGAGGCGACGCCGGAGGAGACGCGGGTGCTCAGCCACGGGGGACCGCTCGAGCCGGTCGGCATCGAGGGGCCGTACGCGGTCTTCGGGCCGGACGGCGACGTGCTGGCCGTCGTCTCGGAGCGCGAGGGCAAGGCCCGCGCCGAGATCGTGCTGAGGCCCGCCTAGGGCCGGCTGCGGAGGTGCTCGGCGACGACCGCGACGAGGTCGGCGGCCGCGTACGGCTTGTCCAGGAAGCCGTCGCAGCCCGCCTCCAGGGCCGCCGCCCGGTCCTGCGGCAGCACGCTCGCCGTCACGGCCACCACGGCCGGCCGCTTGTGACCGGTGGCCACCGTGCCCGCCGCGAGTTCCCCTGCCAGCATCAGCCCGTGGCCGTCCGGCAGGTTCATGTCCAGCAGGATGAGGTCGATCTGCCGTTCGCCGAGCCGGCTGCGGGCCGCCGCCAGGCTGGGCGCGTCGATGACCTCGGCGTCGCGGACGGCCTCGATGTCGGCCCGCGCGAGGACCGCCTTCACCAGCGTGCGGTTCAGTTCCTCGTCCTCGACCAGCAGGATGCGCGGGTTGTCGGCCGTCACGGCTTCTCCTTGTCCACGTCATTGCGCACGCCGAGCAACGGCGCGAGTTTGTCCGAGCCGGCCCCGCCGGCCATCGCGGTGGCGACAACGCCGCCCGCCAGCGCGGTGGCCACCCGGGAGGCGTCCCCGGCCGCCGGGGTGAGGCCCAGCACCGGCGTCTGCCGGGTCGCCGGGTCCTGCTCGAGCGCCGCCAGCATGCTGAAGCCGTCGACCTCGCGGGCCTGCATGTCGCAGACGATCAGGTCGAAGTGGCCCTCGCGGCTCATCGCCAGCCCGTCGCGGCCGTCGGCGACCGCCACCACGTCGGCGCCGCCGGCGCGCAGGCCGTCCTCGATGGCCTGCCGGATCGTGTCGTCGTGGTCGACCACGAGGACACGCGGCACCGGACGGCAGGCGATCGAGCGGGCCAGCGCGCCCAGCAGCGCCGCCTGGTCGACCGGCTTGACGAAGTAGTCGTCGGCGCCGAGCGCCAGGCCGGCCTGCCGCTCGTCGATGATGGTGGCGAAGAACACCGGGATGCCGGACAGCCGCTCGTCGGCCTTGAGCCGCCGGAGGACCTCGAAGCCGTCCATGCCCGGCAGCGCCACGTCCAGCACGATCGCGTCCGGTGGGTGCGCCCCGGCCGCGGTGAGCCCGGCCTCGCCCGATCCGGCGACCTCGACGCCGTAGCCCGCGTTCTCGAGCTGGGTCCGCATCAGCTCCGCCGCCTGCGGGTCGTCCTCGACGAGCAGCACCCGGGCGCCGCCGCCGGTCTGGTCCGGGGCCGGCGAGCGGACCACGGGCGCGGCGGGCAGCCGTACCGTGAAAGCACTGCCCGCACCCGGCGCCGACATCAGCGAGATCTCCCCGTCGTGGGCCTCGACCAGGCGCTTGGTGAGCGCGAGGCCGAGCCCGGTGCCCGCCCGTTGCCGGTCGGGGTCACCGACCTGCTGGAATTCCTCGAAGACCTTCTGCTGGTCCGCCGGCGCGATGCCGACCCCCGTGTCCGCCACGGTGACGGTCACGACCTTGTCGTCGGCCTCGGTCGTGACCGTGATCCGGCCGCCCTTCGGGGTGAACTTGATGGCGTTGGAGAGCAGGTTCTCGACGATCTGCCGGAAGCGCAGCCGGTCGGCCGACGCGGTGGCCGGCGCCAGGGCGGTGACCACGGTCAGCTCGCCGGTCGTGAGCAGCGGGGCCAGGCCGGTGAGCAGCTCCTCGATCGCGGTGTCGACCCGCAGCGGGGCGAGCCGCAGATCCAGCCGGCCGGCCTCGACCTTCGCCAGGTCGAGGATGTCGTTGATCAGGCCGAGCAGGTGCCGGCCGCTGGTGTGGATGTGCTCGACCCACTCCGCGGGCACCCGGCGCCGGTCGCCGTCGGGCTCCTCCATGCGCATGAGGTCGCTGAACCCGATGATCGCGTTGAGCGGGGTACGCAGTTCGTGGCTCATGTTGGCCAGGAACGCGCTCTTCGCCTGGCTGGCCCGGGTGAGTGCCTCCACCGAGGCGCTGAGTTCGTGCGCCATCCGGCTCTGCGCGGCCATGACGGCCTGCCGCTCGGCGAGGATGCCCGCCTGGCCGCCGAGCAGGGCGAGCAGCCGCAGGTCGTCGTCGCTGAACAGCGTGCGGTGCCGGTTGAACAGCAGGACCGCGCCCTCGGCCTCGGGCGGCACCGGCATGCTGAGCACGGTCACGAAGTCGTCGCCCAGGTCGTTGCCGAAGTGCTGGACCAGGGCCGGGTCGCCCTCGCGCAGCCGGGCGGGGCGCCCGGCCCGGATCAACGCGGTCAGGTCGGCGGCCCGGAGCCCCTCGGGGGTGCGCACGGCGGGCCCGGAATAGGCCGCGGGTGCCAGCAGACCGTCGCTGCGCGGCATCAGTACGGCCACCGCGTCCGCCCCGGTCTGCTGCCGCATGATCTCCGCGTACGTCTGCCAGACCTGTTCCGGCGTGCTGACCTGCGCCCGCAGCAGCCGCTCGGTGACCGACTGGCCGGCGGAGGCGCCGAAGGCCCGGCGCAGCCAGCGCGGCGGCACGAAGGCGATCAGATAGCCGATGCCGGAGACGAGGGCGAGCATGCGGTTCACGGCGGCGGGCAGCCCGCTGACGCCGAGGAGGACGATCATGATGCCGAAGGCCAGGGTGGCGCAGGCGGCGATGGTCAGCCGGGCCCGGTTGGCCCCGGTGCGGGAACGGGCCTTGCCGAAGAGCAGCGCGGCCGCGATGACCTCGGTGACGAGGAAGTAGCCGACCGCGGGCAGCACCCAGCTCCGGGGCAGCGGCCGGTCCAGGAGGAACAGCGGCGCGGCGACTGCGACGTAGATCACCGGTAGGACGAGGTGCAGCCAGAGCGGCACCGACCGGACCCGTCCGGCCAGGCGGACGGTCAGGTAGGGCTGCGCCAGCAGGAAGGCGAGGGAGGCCGAGTTCACCCAGACCGGCAGCGTGCCGTCGACGATCCGGCGTCCGATGTCCAGGCCGAAGAGGACCGTGCAGGGTGCGAAAACAAGGGTGACGTCGCGCTGCAGCGGGTCGCGCCGGCGCAGATAACCGAGCAGTGCCCGCACGAAGAGAACGGCGAAGGTGAACTCCGCCGCCAGGAGGATGACGGCACTCCAGTCGATGCGCATATCGGCATCAACTGTACCGTTTCAGGCAGTCGTCGAGACCGATACGCTTACGCCGGGACGCACAGGGGAGGCTCGGAAGATGCAGCGGTGGCGCGGCTACGAGGCGGTGCCCGGCGGGTTCGGCCGGTCGGTCGTGACGATCGGCGTCTTCGACGGGGTGCACCGCGGCCATCAGGCGATCATCGGGTACGCCGTGAAGCGGGCCCGGGACCTCGGCCTGCAGTCGGTGGTGGTGACCTTCGATCCGCACCCGGCCGAGGTGGTCCGCCCCGGCTCGCATCCCGCCGTGCTGACCGAGCCGGTCCGCAAGGCCGAGCTGATCGAGCAGCTCGGTGTCGACGCGCTCTGCGTGGTGCCGTTCACGCCGGCGTTCTCCCACCTCGGGCCCGAGGAGTTCGTGCACGACGTGCTGGTGGATGCGCTGCACGCCGCGGTGGTGGTCGAGGGGGACAACTTCCGCTTCGGCCACAAGGCGGCCGGCGACCTCGCCCTGCTGGCCCGGCTGGGGCGCACCTTCGGCTTCTCCGTCGAGGAGGCGCCGCTGGTGACCGAGGACGGGCTGGTCTTCTCGTCCACGTACATCCGCAGCTGTGTCGACGCCGGGGACGTCAAGGCCGCGGCGGAGGCCCTCGGCCGTCCGCATCGGCTGGCCGGCGTGGTGGTCCGCGGCGACCAGCGCGGCCGCGAGCTGGGCTTCCCGACCGCCAACCTCATGTGCCATCGGTACGCGGCCATCCCGGCCGACGGCGTCTACGCCGCCCGGCTCATCCGCGGCGGCGACCACGGCCGCCCGCTGGCCGCATCGGTGTCGATCGGCACCAACCCGACCTTCTCCGGCCGCGAGCGCCGGGTCGAGGCGTACGTGCTCGACTTCTCGGGTGACCTGTACGGCGAGCGGGTCAGCCTCGACTTCGTCGCCCACCTGCGCGAGCAGCGGGTATACACCGGCATCGAGCCGCTGGTGGCGCAGATCCGGCAGGACGTGGAAGACACCCGCTCAATCGTGCGCTGAACGGCTGGTAGGGTTGACCCCGGATCGGTTTATCCGGGCCGCAGTTTTCGTATGTCCATGGTCCCGCCTGCCTGCCCGACGCCGCGGGCCGCGGGGAAACCACATCACCGGCAACACAGAATCACGGAGAACATGGCGCTCGATCAAGAGACCAAGAACAAGATCATGGGCGAGTACGCGACCCTGGAGGGCGACACCGGCTCTCCCGAGGTTCAGGTCGCGATGCTCACCAAGCGGATCGCCGACCTCACCGAGCACCTCAAGGTGCACAAGCACGACCACCACAGCCGTCGTGGTCTGCTGCTGCTGGTGGGTCGTCGCCGCCGCCTGCTCAACTACGTACAGAAGAAGGACATCGCGCGCTACCGGACGCTGATCGAGCGTCTCGGCCTGCGCCGATGACCTGACGGGGGAGTGGCCGAGGTGGCCGCTCCCCCGTGTTACACCCACGGACCCGCGCGGCCGCAGTTCAAAGACGGCACCGGTCTCCGGTAGTGGTTCCCGGGCTGATTCCCGGGCACTTCGATCGAAGACCGGCCACGCTGTAACCGCGCTGTAGAGACCGCCGGGTCCTCGACGAAGGAGTACCGCACCACATGACAGAGCAGAAAGCTCTCGGCACCGAAACTCGCACCGCCGTCATCGACAACGGATCGTTCGGCACCCGCGAGGTCGTCTTCTCCACCGGCCGCCTGGCCAAGCAGGCCGCCGGCTCGGTCATCGTCCAGCTGGGCGAGACCACCGTCCTGTCGGCCACCACGGCCGGCAAGACTCCCAAGGAGCACTTCGACTTCTTCCCGCTGACGGTCGACGTCGAGGAGCGGATGTACGCGGCCGGCCGCATCCCCGGCTCGTTCTTCCGCCGCGAGGGCCGCCCGAGCGAGGACGCGATCCTCACCTGCCGGCTGATCGACCGGCCGCTGCGCCCGTCCTTCACCAAGGGCCTGCGCAACGAGGTCCAGGTCGTCGAGACCGTCCTCGCGCTCGACCCGCAACACCCGTACGACGTCGTCGCCATGAACGGCGCCTCGATGTCGACCAAGCTCTCCGGCCTGCCGTTCAGCGGCCCGGTCGGCTCGACCCGCGTCGCGCACGTCGAGGGCCAGTGGGTCGCCTTCCCGACCCTCGAGGAGCTCGAGCGCGCCACCTTCGACATGGTCGTCGCGGGCCGCGTGCTCGCCGACGGCGACGTCGCGATCATGATGGTCGAGGCCGAGGCCACCCCGCACGCGATCAAGCTGATCCAGGCCGGCGCCGTCGCGCCGACCGAGGAGGTCGTCGCCAGCGGCCTCGAGGCCGCCAAGCCGGCCATCCGCGAGCTGTGCCGCGCGCAGAGCGAACTGGCCGAGGTCGCCGCGAAGCCCGTGCAGGACTTCCCGGTCTTCCTGGACTATCAGGACGACGTCTACGCGGCCGTCTCCTCCGCTACCGGCGGCGAGCTCGCCGAGGCGCTGAAGATCGTCCAGAAGGCGGACCGCGAGGAGGCCCTGGACCGGATCAAGGCCAAGGTGCTCGAGGCCGTCGGCCCGCAGTTCGAGGGCCGCGAGAAGGAGATCAGCGCCGCGTTCCGCTCGGTCACCAAGTCCGAGGTGCGCAACCGCGTGCTGCGGGAGCAGGTCCGCATGGACGGCCGCGGCCCGCGCGACATCCGGCCGCTGTCCGCCGAGGTCGGCATCCTGCCCCGGGTGCACGGCTCGGCGCTGTTCGAGCGGGGCGAGACCCAGATCCTGGGCGTCACCACGCTGAACATGTTGCGTCTCGAGCAGTCGCTGGACACTCTCGCTCCCGAGAAGTCCAAGCGCTACATGCACAACTACAACTTCCCGCCGTACTCGACCGGTGAGACCGGCCGGGTGGGTTCGCCGAAGCGCCGCGAGATCGGTCACGGCGCGCTGGCCGAGCGGGCCCTCGTGCCCGTGCTGCCGTCGCGCGAGGAGTTCCCGTACGCGATCCGCCAGGTCTCCGAGGCCCTGAGCTCCAACGGCTCCACCTCGATGGGTTCGGTCTGCGCCTCGACGCTGGCCCTGCTCAGCGCCGGTGTGCCGCTGAAGGCGCCGGTCGCCGGCATCGCGATGGGCCTGATCTCCGACGAGGTCGACGGCAAGACCGAGTACGTGACGCTGACCGACATCCTCGGTGCCGAGGACGCGTTCGGCGACATGGACTTCAAGGTCGCCGGCACGCCGGAGTTCGTCACCGCGCTGCAGCTCGACACCAAGCTCGACGGCATCCCGTCGGACGTGCTCGCCGCCGCCCTGCAGCAGGCGCACGACGCCCGGGCGACGATCCTCGGCGTCATGGACGCGGCCATCAACAGCCCGGCCGAGATGTCGGAGTACGCCCCGCGGGTCACCAGCGTGAAGATCCCGGTCGACAAGATCGGCATGGTCATCGGCCCCAAGGGCCAGACGATCAACGCGATCCAGGACGAGACCGGCGCCGACATCTCCATCGAGGACGACGGCACGATCTACGTCGGCGCGACCAACGGCCCGGCGGCCGAGGCCGCGGTGGAGCGGATCAACGCGATCGCCAACCCGACGATGCCGAAGGCCGGCGACAAGTTCCTCGGCACCGTGGTCAAGACGGCCGCGTTCGGCGCGTTCATCTCGCTGCTGCCCGGCCGCGACGGCCTGCTGCACATCTCCAAGGTGGGCGACGGCAAGCGCGTCGACAAGGTCGAGGACTTCCTCAACGTCGGCGACAAGGTCGAGGTCTCCATCGCGGAGATCGACAACCGCGGCAAGATCTACCTGGACAAGGTCCGCCCCGCGGGCGAGGAGGCCCCGGCGGGCGCCCCGGCCGCGTCGGACAAGCCCCGCGAGGACCGCGCCCCGCGCGGTGACCGTGGCGGCGAGGGCGGCGAGCCCCGTCGTCGTCGCTCGCGCCCGAGCGGTGACCGCGGCGGCGACCGCGGCTAAGTCACCACATGACAGCGAATAACCGCGGGCCGGCCGAAAGGCCGGCCCGCGTCGTCACCCCGTCCAACCACCCCGCCGCCGCCCAAAAACGGATGAAAACTGTCATCCTGCAAGATGGAGTACGCCGAACCGTCCTGCCCAGCGGTCTGCGCATCATCACGGAGTCGATCCCCACCACCCGCAGCGCGTCGCTCGGCGTGTGGGTCGGGGTCGGCTCCCGCGACGAGACGCCCGCGCTGTCGGGCGCCTCCCACTTCCTCGAGCACCTGCTCTTCAAGGGCACGGAGAGGCGCTCGGCCCTCGACATCTCCGCGGAGATCGAGGCCGTCGGCGGCGAGACGAACGCCTTCACCACGAAGGAATACACCTGCTACTACGCGCGGGTGCTCGACGCCGACCTGCCGCTGGCGGTGGACGTGCTCTGCGACGCGGTCGCCAACTCGGTGCTCGACCCGGCCGACGTGGAGACCGAGCGCGGCGTGATCCTCGAAGAGATCGCCATGCACGACGACGAGCCCGGTGACGAGGTGCACGACGTCTTCACCGAGGCGATGTTCGGCGCCGGCACCCCGCTCGGCCGGCTGATCTCCGGCACCGAGGCGACCATCTCGCCGATGACCCGGAGTCAGATCAACCGGTTCTATCGCGCCCGCTACAAGGCGCCGCAGATCGTCATCACCGCGGCCGGCAATCTCGACCACGGCAAGGTCGTCCGGCTGGTCCGGGCCGCGCTGGGCGGCACCTCGCTCGACACCCCGGCCACCCCGGCCGCGGTCCGGGACGGTTCGCGCAAGCACAAGGTCAAGCCGCCGACGACCGTGGTGCGCCACCGGGACACCGAGCAGGCCCACCTCGTGCTGGGCTGCGAGGGCCTCGGCCGCGACGACGAGCGCCGCTTCGCCCAGGGCGTGCTCAACAACGTGCTCGGCGGCGGCATGTCGAGCCGGCTGTTCCAGGAGATCCGGGAGAAGCGCGGCCTCGCGTACTCGGTCTACTCGTACGGCAGCCAGTACGCCGACGCGGGCGTCTTCGCGGTCTACGCCGGGTGCGCGCCGGGCAAGGCGGAGGAGGTCCTGGAGCTGATCCGGACCGAACTCGCCACCGTCGCGGCGGAGGGCGTCACCCCGACCGAGCTGGCCCGCGGCAAGGGCATGGCCAAGGGCACGTACGTCCTCGGCCTGGAGGACACCGGCTCGCGGATGAGCCGGCTGGCCAAGTCCGAGCTGCTCTACGGCGACATGATGAGCGTCGACGAGCTCCTCGGCCGGGTCGACGCCGTCACCCTCGACGAGGTCAACGCGCTCGCCGCCGAGCTGCTCTCCCGCCCGATGTCGCTGGCCGTGGTCGGCCCGTTCGACGACGGCGCATTTCCGTCCGCCCGCTAGCCTGGGACGCCGTGACCATCCTCAGCCCCCCACCCCCCGCCGACGAGTCGGTCCCGGCCGCCCGCCGGAAACGCCGCATCATCGGCATGCTCGTGTGGGCGGCGCTGTTCGCGGTCGGCACGTACTTCATCGGCGTGCCGACCAGCGACCCGCTGATCGCCTTCGGCTGGCTCTGGCTGGCCACCATCGCCTGGCGCAGCGACCTGCCCTGGCGGCAGCACCTGGTGTTCCTGCGGGACTGGCTGCCGATCTCGCTGCTGCTGGTCGTCTACAACATCTCCCGCGGGTACGCCGACGACCTGTTCGCCCCGCACGTCACCGAGCTGATCCACGCCGACAAGGCCATGTTCGGCGGGCATGTCCCGACCATCTGGCTGCAGCAGCACCTCTACCAGCCCGGCGCGGTGCAGTGGTGGGAGGTCGTGGTCTCCCTCGTCTACGTCTCGCACTTCCTCGCGGTGCCGACCATCGGCGTGATCCTCTGGCTGCGGCGGCGGGAGCAGTGGGCGCGCTTCATGCGCCGCTGGTTCACGCTCAGCGTCGCGGGCCTGATCACGTACTTCCTCTACCCGGCCGCGCCGCCGTGGTGGGCGTCCCTGCACGGGCAGCTCGAGCAGCACGTCGAGCGGATCTCCACCAACGGGTGGAACGCGATCGGCCTGCACAGCGCCGGCAACACCCTCAACGCGCTGCAGGTGGAGGCGTCGAACCCGGTCGCCGCGATGCCGTCGCTGCACACCGCGTACGCGATGATGGCCGCCGCCTTCTTCCTGCCGATGGTGGCGCGGCGCTGGTGGCCGCTGATGCTCGCGTACCCGCTGGCGATGACCTTCACGCTGGTCTACTCGGGCGAGCACTACGTCATCGACGTGCTGGTCGGGTGGGCGTACGTGGCAGCGGTCTTCCTGCTGGTCGGCGCGGCCGAGCGGTGGTGGCGCACCCGGCATCCGGTGGCGCCGGAACCGGAACCGGGAGGCAGCCTCGGCCCGGTCGGCGACGACCTCGTCGTCGGCCCGGACCCCGAGGGCAGTAAATTGTCGGCGTGACTGACGAGCGTGAACGGATCCGGGTGGGCGTCCTCGGCGCCGGTGGCCGCATGGGTCTCGAGGTGTGCAAGGCGGTGGACGCCGCCGACGACCTCGAGCTCGTGGCGAGGCTCGACCAGGGCGACCGGCTGTCCGGCGCCGCCGACGCCGGCGCGCAGGTGCTCGTCGACTTCACCACCCCCGACGTGGTGATGGACAACGTGCGGTGGGCCGTCGAGCAGGGCATCGACGTGGTCGTCGGCACGAGCGGCTTCTCCGAGCAGCGCCTCGACCAGGTGCGCTCCTGGCTGTCCGGCAAGCCCGGGGCCGGCGTGCTGATCGCCCCGAACTTCGGCATCGGCGCGGTGCTGATGATGCAGTTCGCGGCCCGCGCGGCCCGCTACTTCGAGTCCGCCGAGATCATCGAGCAGCACCACCCGCGCAAGCTCGACGCCCCCAGCGGCACGGCGAGCCACACGGCCCGGCTGATCGGCGCCGCCCGCGCCGAGGCGGGCCTCGGGCCGATGCCCGACGCCACCAAGGAGGAGATGGCCGGCGCCCGCGGCACGGAGATCGAGGGGGTGCGGGTCCATGCGGTGCGAGCGGCGGGCCTGGTCGCCCACCAGGAGGTCCTCTTCGGTACGCAGGGAGAGACGCTGACCATCCGGCACGACAGCCTGGACCGAGTCTCGTTCATGCCCGGCGTCCTGCTCGCGGTGCGCGCCATCCGGAACCGCCCCGGCCTCACGCTGGGCCTCGACCCGCTACTCGACTGAGAGCCCCGCCGGCAGCCCGCTGATCGTCGCGCCGGTCGCGTCCACCGTGACACCGACCGGCGCCCCGGCGATCACCAGCCCGGTGGCCTCCAGCGTCCCGAACGGCAGCCCCGGCGGGGGATTCAGCCGCACCCGGTCGCCCGGCACGTCCACCTCCAGCCCCAGCACCGCCTGGAGCATGAGCACCGACGCCGCCGCGGACCACGCCTGCGGACGGCAGGCCGCGGGGTACGGCATCGGCCGGCTCAGCACCGCCCGCGAGTCCCCGGAGTGCAGCTCGGGCAGCCGGTAGTCGAACCCCTCGGCGGCGGTCAGCAGCCCGTCGATCAAGGTCGCCGCCTCCGCGCCGAACCCGGCGCGGGCCATCCCGGCGGCGACGATCGCCGTGTCGTGCGCCCAGACCGATCCACAGTGGTACGACAGCGGCGCGAACCCGCGGTCGTCGGCGGACATCGTCCGGAGCCCGTAGCCCCCGGACATGGCCTGCGAGGAGAGCGCCGCGACCACCGACCGCTCCTCGGGCCCGGCGAGCAGTCCGGTGCCGAGCAGGTGCCCGATGTTGCTGGTCAAGGAGTCGACCGGCCGCCCCTCCCGGTCCAGCGCGAGAGCCGCGTAGCCGCCGGCGACCCAGAAACGTTCCCGGAACCGGGTGGCAAGGGCGGCGGCGAATTCCCGCCAGCGGTCGCCGTCCGCCCGGCCGAACGCGTCCAGCAGCGCGGCCGCGTCGAGGGCCGCCCGATAGGCGTAGCCCTGCACCTCGGCCAGGGCGATGGGCGGCTCGGCCAGGCGCCCGTCGCGGAACCGCACCGCGTCCCCCGAGTCTTTCCATCCCTGGTGGACCAGGCCGTGCCCGCTGGTGTCGAGATACTCGAGGAAGCCGTCGCCCTGCGCCGCGAGCCAGCCCAGCGCCGCGTCGAGGTGCGGCAGCAGCTCGGCAACCCGCCCGGCGGGCAGACCCCAGCGCCAGGCGTCGTGCAGCAGGCTGATCCAGAGCGGCGTGGCGTCGATCGTCCCGTAGTACGCCGCCGGCAGGGTCAGCCCCGCCCCGGGCAGGTGCAGATCCGCCCGCCGCAGCTCGTGCATGATCTTGCCGGGCGCCTCGCCGGAAACCGCGTCGAGCCGGGCGCCCTGGCGGCGGGCGAGCACCCGCAGCGTCCCCAGGGCGAGGTCCGTGCCGAGCGGCAGCAGCATCCGGGCGGCCCAGATGCTGTCGCGCCCGAAGAGCGTCAGATACCACGGCACCCCGGCGGCCAGGTACGTGTCGTCGCCCTCGGCGAGCCGCAACCCGCGCAGGTCGTCGAGGGAGCGGGCGACGAGGCGACCCAGCCGCCGGTCACCCGAGGTCACGCGGGCCTGGCTCCAGTCGTGGTCGCGTACCGGTGGGGAGATGACGGCGGACGGGTCGTCCACCCGTACCGTGAAGGTCAGGTCCCGGGCCGCACCCGGCTCGAGGGTCACCGCCCAGCTCAGACGGCTCCCCGGCCCGATGCCGTCATGGACGGCCGTGACGGTGATGCCCTCGCGCGACCAGCTCAGCGAGCCGGCGCCCGGACGCGGCGACAGGGGGTTGCCGGTGCCGCCCGAGCGGACCACCGCCATCGGGGCGAGGTCGGCGGCCAGGTCGAGGGTCACCGTGACAGTCACCGGCGCGGGCGCCTCGACCGTGATGCGCTCCTGCATCCGCGCGGGGGAGACGATCCTCGTCCGCCGGATCCGCACCGTCGGACCGTCGGGCCGGCGCGCGACAGCGACGAAGTGTGTGGTTCCCGCCGAGGCCGGGGCGTGACCGACCGGCTCGGGTTCCTCGCCGTCGAGCCGCAGCACGGCCTCGGACAGCACGCGCGCGTCGGCGTGGAACATGCCCTGCACGCCGGTCGCCCGGATCTGCCCGTCGGCGCCGCATAGCACCGAGGTGGGCGCCGCGACGGCGACGACTAGGTCGTGCAGCAGCGGCTGCATCGGGTCAGGCCTGCTCGAGCCCGACATGCAGCCGGAGCTGGTTGACCAGCATGTCGTCCACGTCCAGGGCGCGGGTGGCGCCGTCGGGCTCCCACCCGGTCGAGGTCAGGAACTTCTTCATCACGTCGTCGGCGTCGTACGCCCACGCGACCGCGGAGGTGAAGCCGTCCTCGCGCCACAGGTCGACGGTCGCCGCGAGCAGGCGGCTGCCGTGCCCGCGCCGGCCCCAGCGCGGTTCGACCAGCAGGTCGGTGATCGCCGCGACGCCGTCGGCCAGCGGCGGCTCCTCGGGCGCCAGCGCCTGCTCGTCGGCCGGCCCGGCGGCCACGAAACCGACCACCGTCTGCGCCGACTCGCTCTGCTCCACGGCGATCAGCACCCGATGCCGGCCCGACGGCGCGGCCTCGATCGCCTCGGCCCATCCGCGGGCCAGGTAAGCCTCGTCCAGATTGGCGAGCACATGCGCCGGCAACATGCGCCGGTACGCCGTACGCCACGTCGACAGCTGGATGCGCGCGATCTCACCGGCGTCCTCGGGACGGGCCGGACGGACGAAGCCGAGTGCCATGCCGGGCAGCCTACAGAGGCTTCGCGTACCGGACCTCGGGCAGATCCACGCTCGTGCCGTGCGGCCGCCACAGATACCGCTCGCCGTCGGGGCGCAGTCCCGCGCGCTCGTAGAACCGCCGAGCCCGGTGATTCTCCTCGAGAACCCAGAGGCGCATATCCGGGTACGCGCCCGCCAGCTGCTTCTCCGCGGCCTCGACGAGCGCCCGCCCGGCACCGATGTTCCACCGTTCGGGGGCGACGTAGAGGGCGTACAGCTGACCGTGTCCCTCGCCCTCCGTGCCGGGTCCGACGCTGACGAATCCGGCGACGGCGCCGTCGCCGACCGCCAGCAGCGTCGTGCCGTACTTACGGCGTGCCGCGAAGTCCTCATGCTTCAGGCCGGCGAGGTAGTCGGCGGGGACGATGCCGGCGTACGCGACCTGCCAGGTGCGCAGGTGCAGGGCGGCGACCTCGTCGATGTCGGCGTCGGTCTGGGGACGGATCTCGAACACGGGCCCATCCTCGTCGGCGGCTGCGTTTTGTCGTACCCATAATTTAGGGTCTCGGTCGATGGCCCTTCCCGAATCTCTCTCCGTTGCGCAGGCCCGCCGGATCGCGCTGGCCGCGCAGGGTTTCACCGACCCCGCACCCGGCGGCGCCACCGATCGGCGGCACCTGCGCCGGGTGCTGCGCCGCATGCACCTGATCCAGATGGACTCGGTCAACGTGCTCCGGCGCGCGCACTACATGCCGCTCTACAGCCGGCTGGGGCCGTACGAGCCGGGGCTGCTGGAACGGGCCGCCTACCGTGACCCCCGGGAGCTCTTCGAGTTCTGGGGCCACGAGGCGTCGCTGATCACCACCGACCTCCAGCCGCTGTTCCGCTGGCGGATGGAGCGAGCCAGGGAATACGCGTGGGGCGGCATGGTCCGCATCGCCACCCAGCAGCCCGAGCTGGTCGAGCGCGTGCTGAGCGAGGTCCGCGACCGGGGCCCGATCACGGCCGCCCAGATCGAGCACGACGTTCCGCGCACCAAGGACCAGTGGGGCTGGAACTGGTCGGCGGTCAAGCAGGCCCTCGAATGGCTCTTCTACACCGGCCAGGTCACCGCCGCCGAGCGCACGACCTCGTTCGCCCGCCGCTACGACCTGACCGAGCGCGTCCTGCCCCGGCAGGTCCTCGAGACCCCCACCCCGGCGCCGCAGGACGCGTTCCGGGCGCTGGTGGAGATGTCGGCCCGGGCGCTCGGTGTGGCAGCCGAGCCCGAGCTGCGCGACTACTTCCGCCTGCCGCTGGCGGGCTTCAAGCAGGCGCTGGCCGAGCTGGTGGAGGACAAGGTCCTGCTGCCCGCGACGGTCAAGGGCTGGAAGAACCCCGCCTACCTGCACCACGAGGCCCGCCTCCCGCGCTGGGTGCGCGCGGCGACGCTGGTGAGCCCGTTCGACCCGCTGATCTGGGAGCGTGGCCGCACCGAGCGGCTGTTCGCGATGAACTACCGCATCGAGATCTATGTCCCGGCCGCCCAGCGGCTGTACGGCTACTACGTCCTGCCGTTCCTGCTGGGCGACCGGTTCGCGGCCCGGCTCGACCTCAAGGCGGACCGGAAGGCGGGCGTCCTGCAGATCCCGGCGGCCTGGATCGAACCCACCGCCGACCAGGACGAGACGGCGGAGGCGCTGGCGGCGGAACTGCGGCGGCTGGCGGGATGGCTGGGGCTGAACGCGATCGCGGCCCCGGAGAGAGGTGATCTCGCCGGTCCGCTGACCTCGGCCCTCAAGGCGACGTCCTAGCAAGCGGTGAGCACGGGCGCCGACTGGTGTCATGGCCGGTGTACCGTGGCGGCCATGAGCAGTGCGACCGAGCCGGTGGCTCCCGCGCAGCCGGACGCGTCGCACCCGGCTCTGCCGCACCAGGTGCCGGCGTGGGCCGGCTATCCGCCGTACGCGCCGTACCAGGAGCCCCAGCAGGACCGGGTCACCCGCTTCATCCAGCGCAAATGGCGCAATTCGCCGCTCTGGGTGGCGCCGACGGCGATGCTCGTCTGCATGGCCGGCGCGGTCGGCTACACGCTGGCCACGCACCCCACCGAGGTGAACGCAGGGGCGGCGCCCAGCTGCCTGCTCAAGTACACGACCGGCTTCACCTGCCCGGGCTGCGGCGGTACCCGCGCCGCCTGGTTCCTGCTGCACGGCGATCTCCCTGCGGCGGCCCGGCATCACGCGCTCTTCGTCTTCGCCGTGCCCTTCCTGCTGTACATGTACGTGGCCTGGGCCGGAAAACGCCTCTTCGGCTGGAAGGTCCCGCAGCTGGTCCTGTCCCCGGGCGTCATCGGGGCCTTCATCGCGGCATGGGGCCTCTTCAGCGTTCTCCGCAACCTCCCCTGGGCACCCTTCACCGCGTTCGCCGTCTGACTGCCCCACGGCGGGGCCCCGAGGCGTCCGATAAGTTGTTGGGTATGACGCACGACCCCGCCCGGCCCTTCGGCCGGCTGATCACGGCCATGGTGACCCCGTTCGCCGCGGACGGCTCGCTCGACGCCGACGGGGCCGCCGCTCTCGCCACCCACCTGGTCGACGAGCAGCGTCACGACGCGCTCGTCATCAGTGGCACCGGCGGTGAGTCGCCCACCACCACCGACGCCGAGAAGGAGACCCTCATCCGGGTCGTCGCCGAGGCGGTCGGGGACCGGGCCCGGATCATCGCCGGGGTCGGCACCAACAACACGGCGCACACGATCGAGCTGGCCCGCTCCGCCGAGAAGGCCGGTGCCCACGGTCTGCTGGTCGTCACGCCGTACTACAACAAGCCGCCGCAGGCCGGGCTGCTGCGGCACTTCACCACCGTCGCCGACGCGACCGGGCTGCCCGTGCTGCTCTACGACATCCCGCACCGGTCCGGCGTGCCGATCGCCACCGAGACGCTGGTGCGGCTCGCCGAGCACCCGAACATCGTCGGGGTCAAGGACGCCAAGGGTGACATCGCGGCCAGCTCCGACGTGCTGCGACGGACCGACCTGGCGTATTACTCCGGCGAGGACGCGGCCATCCTCCCGCTGCTGTCCGTGGGCGCGGTCGGGGTCGTCGGCACCTCGACGCACTTCGTCGGGGCGCGGACCAAGGAGATGATCGAGGCGTACGAGCACGGCGACGTCGCCGGCGCCCTCGCCCTGCACCGGCAGCTGCTGCCGTTGTACACCGGGATCTTCCGCACCCAGGGCACGATTCTCGTGAAGGCCGGCCTGCGCGCCCAGGGCCTCCCGGCCGGCCCGGTGCGATCGCCGCTGGTGGACGCCACCGACGCGGAACTGAACCAGCTGCGCCAGGACGCCACGGCGGCCGGCGTGGACCTCTGACAACGGGAAAGACACACATGAGCCAAGCGCACGTCGAGCTGGATCCGCCCCCGCCGCTTCCCGAGGGCGCCCTGCGTGTCATGCCGCTCGGTGGACTCGGCGCCATCGGCCGCAACATGACGGTTTACGAGTACGACGGCAAGCTGCTGATCGTCGACTGCGGCGTGCTGTTCCCCGACGTGGAACAGCCGGGCGTCGACCTGATCCTGCCGGACTTCGAGCCGATCCGGGACCGCCTGGAGGACGTGCAAGCGATAGTGCTCACCCACGGGCACGAGGACCACATCGGCGCGGTCCCGTACCTGCTCGCGCTCAAGCCGGACATCCCGCTGGTCGGCTCCGAGTTCACGCTCGCGCTCGTCGAGGCGAAACTGGCGGAGCGGCGGCTGGACCCGTACACGCTGACCGTGCGCGAGGGCGGCACCGAGCGGCTCGGCCCGTTCGAGTGCGAGTTCTTCGCGGTCAACCACTCCATCCCGGACGCGCTGGCCGTCGCCGTGCGGACGCCGGCCGGCCTGGTGCTGCACACCGGCGACTTCAAGATGGACCAGGTGCCGCTGGACGGGCGGATCACCGACCTGGCCGGGTTCGCCCGGCTCGGCGCCGAGGGCGTGGACCTGCTGCTGTCGGACTCCACCAACGCGGAGATCCCCGGCTTCGTCACCCCGGAGCGCGACATCGGCCCGGTCCTCAACTCGATCTTCGCCAAGGCGAGCGGCCGGGTCATCGTGGCGAGCTTCGCCTCCCACGTGCACCGGGTGCAGCAGGTCATGGACGCCGCGTACGAGTACGACCGCAAGGTGGCCCTGATCGGCCGCTCGATGGTCCGCAACATGGGCATCGCCCGCGACCTCGGCCTGCTGCGGATCCCGGACGGCCTGCTGGTCAGCCTGGACGAGGCGACGAACCTGCCGCCCGACGAGATCGTCTTCATGTCGACCGGGTCCCAGGGCGAGCCGATGAGCGCGCTCGGCCGGATGTCGACCGGCGACCACCGGCACATCACGATCGCCCCCGGCGACACCGTCGTGCTGGCGAGCTCGCTGGTGCCCGGCAACGAGACGTCGGTCTACCGGGTCATCAACCAGCTGGCCCGGGCCGGTGCGACGGTGGTGCACAAGGACACCGCCAAGGTGCACGTCTCCGGGCACGCCCCGGCCGGTGAGCTGCTCTACCTGCTCAACGTCGTACGCCCGAGCAACCTGATGCCCGTGCACGGCGAGTGGAGGCACCTGCGCGCCCACGCCCAGCTCGGCATCGAGTCCGGCGTCGCGCCGGACCGGGTGGTCCTCTGCGAGGACGGCGACGTGGTCGACCTGGTCGAGGGGCACGCCCGGCACGTGGGCCGGGTCAAGAACCGCTACGTGTACGTGGACGGCCTCGCCGTCGGCGACGTGAGCGAGTCCCTGCTGACCGAGCGGCGCATCCTCGGCGACGGAGGCTTCATCTCCGCCACCGTGGTCATCGACTCGGTCACCGGCAAGGTGGTCGGCGAGCCCAGCGTCATGGCGAAGGGCTTCTCCGAGGACCCCGAGGCGTTCAACCCGGTGATCCCGTTGCTCACCGCCGCGCTTCACCGCTCGGCGGAGGAGGGCGTCACCGACCCCCATCAGTTGCAGCAGGTCGTGCGCCGCACGGTGGGCCGCTGGGTCAACGACGCGTACCGCCGCCGGCCCATGATCGTCCCCACCGTGGTCGAGGTTTGACCTTTTTTTGAACTGTTCCGGGCTCCCCTTCGTATCGATGAGCACGGTGCCGCCCCCACGGCACCGCGATGCGAGGGGAGTACCGAATGCAGCGCAGAACGGTCGTCGCGATCGCGGCGACGGTGACGGCGGCGGGCGCGGCGGTGGCCTTCACCCTGCCGTCGATGGCGGGCACCACCCCCACCCGGCGCTCCGCCGCTCAGCAGCCGGCCGCCGGTGTGGCCCCGCAGCTGCTCGCCGCGATGAAGCGCGACCTCGGCCTCAGCGCCGACGAGGCCACCGCCCGCGTTCAGCGCGCGAAGTGGGCCAGCGGCGTGAGCGCCAAGCTCCGCAGCGCCTCGGGTGACTCGTACGGCGGCTCCTGGCTGGCCAAGGACGGCACCACGCTCAACGTCGCGATCACCGACGCCGCCCTGGCAGACGAGGTCCGCGCCGCCGGTGCCCAGCCCAAGCTGGTGCAGCGCAGCGTCGGCCAGCTGGACCGGGCGAAGCAGGCGCTGGACGCGGCCGCGACCAAGGCCGACCGCGACCTGCCCGGCTGGTACGTGGACGTGCCGTCGAACCAGGTCGTGCTCCAGGCGCTGCCGGGCGACGCGGCCCGCGCCCAGGACCTCGCCGGCGACGCGGGCCTGCCGGACGCCGCGTTCCGCGTGGTGACCGTGAAGGCGAAGCCGCGGCCGCTGGCCGACGTGATCGGCGCCCAGCCGTACTTCATCAACCTCGGCAACGCCCAGGCCCGGTGCTCGATCGGCTTCGCGGTCGAGGGCGGCTTCATCACCGCCGGCCACTGCGGCGAGGCGGGCACCCCGACCACCGACCTCGACAACCAGCCGCAGGGCGAGGTGGCGGCGTCGGTCTTCCCGGGCAACGCCGACATGGGCTTCGTCCAGACGGAAGCCGACGTGCAGCTCCAGCCGTTCGTCGACGACTTCGACGGCAACGCGCTGCCGGTCGGCGGTTCGACCGAGTCGCCCGTCGGCGCGGCCGTCTGCCGGTCCGGCTCCACCACCGGCACCTTCTGCGGGACGATCCTGGCGAAGAACCAGACGGTCAACTACCCGGAGGGTACGGTCACCGGCCTCACCCGTACCGATGTCTGCGCCGAGGGTGGCGACTCGGGCGGCCCGTGGCTGTCGGGTGACCAGGCGCAGGGTGTCACTTCGGGCGGCTCGGGCGACTGCAAGGCCGGCGGCGAGACGTTCTTCCAGCCGGTCACCGAGATCCTCGATCGCAACAACCTGACGCTGCTCACCACGGGTGGCGGAGGCGCCGGTGGCGGCGACAACGGTGGCGCCGGTGGCGGCGACAACGCCGGCGCGAACCCGCCGCCGGCCGAGGCGACGCAGCCGCCCGCCGAGGCGACCCAGCCGCCCGGCAACAACGGGAACGGCCAAGGCCGCGGCCGCGGTCACGGGCACCGCGGGCTCGGACAGCTTCTCGGCAACAACTGATTCACCCAGGAACGTGCTGCCCGCGTAGGTCATCCTCCGTCCTACGCGGGCAGCGCTGTGTCTATAGCGTGGTAGAGGTGGGCTATTCGCTGCTGATCGTGGCCGCCGTCGGGGCGCACTTCGCGTTCCTGGCGTTCGGCATCTTCGGCGGCTTCCTCGCCTGGCGCTGGCCCCGGCTCATCCGGGTGCAGGTCGTGGCCGCGCTCTGGCTCCTGGTGATCGTCGTGGCCAAGCTCTACTGCCCGCTTACCTGGCTCGAGGACCGGGGCCGGGAGGGGCTCGGCAAGCCGGCCCTGGAGGGTGGCTTCCTCGACAACCACGCCGCGGGCGTCTTCTACCCGCACGGCTACGAGTGGGTCGCCCAGATCGTGGTGGCCGTCCTGGTGCTGACCTCGTGGATCGGCTTCGCGCTACTTCAGCGCCAGAACCGCCTCCGCCAGCTCGATGCCGGTGGCGATGCCGCAGACCATCACCTGGTCTAGCTGCTCCGGCGTGACGCCGTGCTCGAAGTCGGCGCCCACCTCACCCACCACGTGCACCACCCCGTCGTCGCCGGTGTGCACGTACGCCTTCGGCCAGAGCCGGTCGTGGTTCCAGGCGTTGCAGAACGCGTACAGCTGGGGCACGTCGTCGGTGGTGAACGAGGGATGGGTCAGCGCGCGGACCTGGAAAATCTCCTGGTTCTTGCCGAGCCGGAAGAAGTAGATGAGGCAGCCCTGCCAGTTGCCGCCGACGTCGCCGTCCTCGTCGACGAAGTGGGCGAACTCGCGGGCGGAGAGCGCCGAGACGATCATGTCGTGGCTCAGCGGCTGCAGGGGCGCGGACATGGTGATCATCCTAATCGGGGAAAAAGCGAATCCTGGTCACGGTGCGGCGCGCGGGCTCGCGGGCGCCGCACCGTTACGGTAAGGGACATGGCGGGCCGTACTCCTCCGGCGAGCCGGGGCCGTGCCGCGTCCAAGGGCGGCTCCGCGTCGGAGCGTGCCCGGCAGCCGGTGCGCCAGCCCGCCCGTAAGGCCGCCGCCGCCCCGGCCCGCAAGTCCACTTCCGCACGCACCCGGGCCCGCAGCGCCTCCCGCGCGCGTCCGAGCGTCGGCTCGGCCGTCGCCGGCGGTGTCGGCCGCGGCATCGGCGCCCTCTGGATGGGCGTGGCGCACAGCGTCGGCTGGGTCGCCCGCGGCGTCGGCCGCCAGGCGGCCACCGCCAAGGAGATCGATCCCGAACACCGCCGCGACGGTGCCGGGCTGCTCATGCTCGGCCTCGCGATCCTCGTCGGCGTCGCGGTCTGGGCGGGCTCCGCCGGCCCGGTCGGCAAGTGGCTCGCCGACGCCGTCCGGCTCTTCCTCGGCGGTCTGGGCGTGCTGCTCCCGCTGCTTCTCCTGTACGGCGCCGTCCGCTTCATGCGCAAGCCGGCCGACCCCGAGCACCGGGGCCGGTCCCTGGTCGGCTGGAGCGCGCTGCTGATCGCCACGGCGAGCCTGCTGCACATCAGCCGCCAGCCCGCCGACGACGTGGAGCTCACCGGCGCCGGCGGGCTCCTGGGGTACGGCGTGGGTTCGCTGCTGGAGCACGCGGTCACCGCCTGGGTCGCCGTACCGTTGCTGATCCTGCTGTTCGTCTTCGGCCTGCTCGTGATCACCGCGACGCCGATCAACAAGATCCCCGAGCGGCTGCTGCTCCTCACCGACGTGCTGCTGGGCCGGTCGACGACCCGCGCGCCGCTGCCCGACCCCGACCTGCCCGACCTGGGCGACAACGACGAGGAGGGCGCCGAGGAGGAGCCCAAGCGCCGCCGGCCCGCCCGGCGCCGGCAGGGCTCGCTCGCCGACATAGGCCTGGCTCCCGGCGAGGACGAGGAGGAGTCGGCCGAGGGCGAGATCCTGCACGACACGGTCGCCCTGCCCCGCGGTGCCAAGCTGCCCGGGAGCCGCAAGGCCCCGGAGCCGCCGGAGCACTCGCCGCTGCCGACCCGCGCCGAGCAGCTCGACATCACCTCGGTGCCGGGCGACTACCGCCTCCCCCCGCCCAACCTGCTCGGCAAGGGCACTCCGCCCAAGTCCCGCAGCCGCGCCAACGACGAGATCATGGCGGCGCTCACCGGCGTCTTCGACCAGTTCAACATCGACGCCCAGGTCACCGGCTTCATGCGGGGCCCGACGGTGACCCGCTACGAGGTCGAGGTCGGCCCGGGCGTCAAGGTCGAGCGGATCACCCAGTTGTCGCGCAACATCGCGTACGCGGTGAAGTCCCCCGACGTGCGCATCCTGTCGCCGATCCCGGGCAAGAGCGCGGTCGGCGTGGAGATCCCGAACACCGACCCGGAGAACGTCTCGCTCGGCGACGTCCTGCGATCGCGCGCCGCGACGGCCGACCACCACCCGATGCTGGTCGCGCTCGGCAAGGACATCGAGGGCGGGTTCGTCGTCGCCAACCTGGCGAAGATGCCGCACATCCTGATCGCGGGCGCCACCGGTGCCGGCAAGTCGTCCTGCCTCAACTCCCTGCTCGTGTCGGTCCTGACCCGGGCCACCCCGGACGAGGTACGGCTGCTGCTGGTCGACCCCAAGCGCGTGGAGATGACCGCGTACGAGGGCATCCCGCACCTCGTCACGCCCATCGTCACCAACCCGAAGAAGGCGGCCGACGCCCTCGAATGGGTGGTCCGTGAGATGGACATGCGCTACGACGACCTCGCGGCCAACGGCGTACGCCACATCGACGACTTCAACCGCAAGGTGCGCAGCGGCGAGATCACGGCACCGCCGGGCAGTGAGCGGGTCATGAAGCCGTACCCGTATCTGCTGGTCATCGTCGACGAGCTCGCCGACCTGATGATGGTCGCGCCGCGCGACGTGGAGGACTCGGTCGTCCGCATCACCCAGCTGGCCCGCGCGGCCGGCATCCACCTGGTGCTGGCCACCCAGCGGCCCTCGGTCGACGTGGTGACCGGCCTGATCAAGGCCAACGTCCCGTCCCGCCTCGCGTTCGCGACCAGCTCGCTGGCCGACTCCCGGGTCATCCTCGACCAGCCCGGCGCGGAGAAGCTGCTGGGCCGCGGCGACGGCCTCTTCCTGCCGATGGGCGCCTCGAAGCCGGTTCGCATCCAGGGCGCCTGGGTGGACGAGAAGGAAATCTCCGAGGTCGTCAAGTTCTGCAAGGACCAGCGCGAGCCCGAGTTTCGCGAGGACGTCACCGCCCCGGTGGCGAACAAGAAGAAGGACGTCGACGAGGAGATCGGCGAGGACCTGAACGTCCTGCTCCAGGCCATCGAGCTCGTGGTCACCTCCCAGTTCGGCTCCACCTCGATGCTCCAGCGCAAGCTGCGGGTCGGCTTCGCCAAGGCGGGCCGCCTGATGGACCTCATGGAGACGCGGGGCATCGTCGGCCCTTCGGAGGGCTCGAAGGCCCGCGAGGTGCTGGTCAAACCGGACGAACTGGAAGCAACCCTCGCCACCCTCCGCCTCGACGACTGAGCCGGGACTGCCGGTAACCTTGTCGGGTGTCCGTGACTCCTCCGCCCCGCCGCGTCGCTCTTCTCACCCTCGGTTGTGCCCGTAACGAGGTCGACTCCGAGGAGCTCGCCGCGCGCCTCGATGCGGGGGGATGGCAAGTCAGCACGGACGCCGAGGGCGCCGACGTGGTGGTCGTCAACACCTGCGGCTTCGTCGAGAAGGCGAAGCAGGACTCGATCGAGACGCTGCTCGCGGCCGCGGACACCGGCGCCAAGGTGGTCGCCGCGGGCTGCATGGCCGAACGGTACGGGCGTGAGCTGGCCGAGAGTCTGCCCGAGGCGCAGGCCGTGCTGGGCTTCGACGACTACACCGACATCGCCGCCCGGCTCGACGGCGTGCTGGCGGGGGAGCGGTTCGACTCCCACACCCCGCGCGACCGGCGGGAGCTGCTGCCGCTGACCCCGGTCCACCGGCAGGCGGCCAAGGTGGTGGTCCCCGGGCACGCCACCGTCGACGAGCACACCCCCGCCCACCTGCGTACGGTGCTGCGCCGCCGGCTCGACACCGGGCCGGTCGCCAGCCTGAAACTCGCCAGCGGCTGCGACCGCCGGTGCTCGTTCTGCGCGATCCCGGCGTTCCGCGGCGCGTTCGTCTCCCGGGACCCGCAGGAGCTGCTCGCCGAGGCGGAGTGGCTGGCCAAGACCGGCGTGCGCGAGCTGGTGCTGGTCAGCGAGAACAGCACCTCGTACGGCAAGGACCTCGGCGATCCCCGCGCTCTCGAGAAGCTCCTGCCGCAGCTCGCCGCCGTCGACGGGATCGTGCGGGTGCGGGCCAGTTATCTGCAGCCCGCCGAGACGCGGCCGGGCCTGGTCGAGGTCATCGCCACCACGCCGGGCGTCGCCGCGTACTACGACCTGTCGTTCCAGCACTCCAGCGAGCCGGTGCTGCGCCGGATGCGCCGCTTCGGCTCGACCGACCGCTTCCTGGACCTGCTCGCCTCGGCGCGGGCGCTCGCCCCCGAGGCGGGCGCGCGCAGCAACTTCATCGTCGGCTTCCCCGGCGAGACGAAGCAGGACGTCGAGGAGCTGGTCCGCTTCCTGACCGATGCGCGCCTCGACGCCATCGGCGTCTTCGACTACAGCGACGAGGACGGCACCGAGGCCGCCGGCCTGTCCGGCAAGGTGCGCGAGGACACGATCAAACGCCGGTACGCCCGGATCAGCGACCTGGCCGACGAGCTGTGTGCCCAGCGCGCCGAGGACCGGCTGGGCTCACTGGTCGAGGTCATGATCGACTCGGTGGACGCGAGCGAGGTCGAGGGCCGTGCCGAGCACCAGGCGCCCGAGGTCGACGGCTCCACCACCCTGGTCGCGGGTGACGCGCAGGTCGATCTGGCGGCGCTGCGCCCCGGCGACCTCGTACGCGCCAGGGTGACCGCGACCGAGGGCGTCGACCTCATCGCCGTCCCGATCGAGATGGTCTCGGCGGCCCCCGTGGTCCGGACGGCGTCTGCGGCGCCGGTGGCGACGGCAACACCATGACCGACGAGCCGGTGCCGGTCGCCGCCACCCGGCGGGTCCCGCTCAACAACCCGGCCAACCTGCTGACGGCCGCCCGCATCGTGCTCGTCCCGGTCTTCGTGGTGATGGTCGTCGTCTCCGAGATGGCCGAGTCGGCCTGGCGCATCGCGGCCTGCCTGACCTTCTGCGTGGCCTCGGCGACCGACTTCGCGGACGGCTGGATCGCCCGGCGCTACGAGCTCGTCACCTCGTTCGGCAAGGTGGCGGATCCCATCGCCGACAAGGCCCTCACCGGAAGCGCGCTGGTGCTGCTCTCGGCGTACGGGAAACTGTCCTGGTGGGTGACGGGGTTGATCCTGGTCCGCGAGTGGGGGGTCACGGCGCTTCGGTTCTGGGTGATCCGCTACGGCATCATCCCGGCCAGCCGGGGCGGCAAGCTCAAGACCGCCCTGCAGATCGCGGCGATCGCATGGTTCCTCTGGCCCGTGCCGGAGCCGTTCGACCTGATCGGCACCGGACTCATGGTGGCGGCGCTGATCGTCACCCTCGTCACCGGCGTGGACTACGTCCTGCAGGCGGTACGCATCCGCCGGAAGGCCCGCGGCTAGCCTGTCGACGCGGGCGCCATACCAGCGCCATACCGATGTATGGTGCTTGTATGGCGACGAAGAAGGTCACGGTTACTCTTCCTCAGGAACTCGTCGACGCTCTCGGCGCGGCCGCACTCGAGGACGGTGTTCCCCTCTCGAGGCTTGTGGCGGCCGCTGCCGAGCGGGAACTGCGTCGGCGGATCGGCCGGCAGCTGGTCGCTGAATGGCAAGCCGAACACGGCGCCTTCACCGTGGAGGAACTCGCCGCCGCCAAGGCGGAAATGGCCGCAGCCGATAGTCAAGCGCTCAGCAGCTCCGCGACGGCGGCCGCGTGAGCATCCCTTACGTCTACGACGCCGGCGCTCTGATCGCGATCGACGGCAATGACCGGAGGATGTGGGCGATCCATCACCTGGCGATCGAGGAGGGCAGGCAGATCCTCGTCCCGGCGGTGGTGGTGAGTCAGGCATGGCGCGATCCGCGCCGCCAGGTTCAGCTCGGGAGGTTCCTGCAGAGTTGCGAGGTTGTCCCGGTCGGATCGGAGCTGGCCAAGGCGGCCGGCATGTTGTGCGGCAAGGCGCAGACGAGGGACGTTGTCGACGCCATCGTGGTCACTGTCGCGCTCAGCTGCGGCGCCATCGTGTTCACCAGCGATCCGGACGATATTGCACAACTCTCGCTTGCATCGCAGGTCAAGCCGGGGGTCGTCATCCGCCGACTGTGAAGGTGGGCGACGATGGGGACATGGACACCGGGGTAGCCGCGGCTGCGGCCGTACACGCGCTCGTCGAACGTCGGCAGACCCTCGCGGTGGCGGAGTCGCTGACCGGCGGGCTGCTGGCCGCGACCGTCGTGGAGATCCCCGGGGTCAGCTCCGTCTTCCGGGGCGGCCTGGTCGTGTATGCGACAGATCTCAAGCACTCGCTCGCCGGCGTACCGGAGAAGCTGCTGGCCGACCGCGGCCCGGTCGACGCCGACGTGGCCAAGGCCCTGGCAGAGGGCGCGCGCGGCCGTTGCGGGGCCGACTGGGGCCTCGCCACCACCGGTGTCGCCGGCCCCGAGCCGCAGGACGGCAAACCCGTGGGGATGGTTTTCGTCGCCGTGGCCGGTCCTGCACGGACGACGGTGCAGGAGCTCAAGCTGAGCGGGTCGAGGGACGACGTCCGGCGCGAGACGATGACCTCGGCCCTCGCCCTCCTCGTCGATGAGCTGCGTGAATCCGGCGACCGGCCAGCGGATTGAGAGTCGGCGCCGCGCTGTGCGTATTGATGGACGCGGCACCCCCGCGGGCGACCGGCGCTGCCCGGCCGTCCCGGAATTCGGCGGGGCGGGATGTCGGCGTGGCCCGCAGCGGGTACGGTTGCGGGAAGCCTCCGGCGGCTGCCGGCGGCCCCGCCGCAGGAGGAGGTGCCATGGTCCTGCTACGCCGGGTTATCGGTGACGCACTTCGGGCGCGTCGGCAGGGACAGCACCGCACACTGCGTGAGGTGTCGACCGCCGCCAACGTCAGCCTGGGATATCTCTCCGAGATCGAACGTGGCCAGAAGGAGGCGTCGAGCGAGCTGCTCGCCGCCATCTGCGAGGCGCTGGGCGCACGCCTGTCCGAGGTGCTCGGCGAGGTGAGCGACACGCTCGCCCTCGCGGAGGGCATGCAGGGTGTGCTCGTCCCGGTCGGGACCGCGCCGAGCCAGTCGACCGGATCGGGCGCCGCCGCGGCGCCGGAAGCCCCGGTCAAGGCCGCCTCGGCCGCGATGAGTGCCGCGGCCGCCGGCGCGAAGGCCACGCAGCAGGCGAAGGAGGCGGCACCGGTCCGCCAGGTGACCACCGACGGCACCGTGTCGGTCTCGGTCCGCCAGGACACGCCGCTCAAGGCCACCCTGCGCACGCGCCGCAAGCGCGAGCGCGACGTGATCTACGCCGCCTGATTTCCGCCGGCCTTTCTCCCGGGGGCGGGGGTGGGGCCGGCATTTCTCGCCCTGCCCGCGCGGTTCCGCGCGGGCTTTTCCATGCCGCCCGACCCGGCGCAGGCCGGGGCCGTCGCCGGAACGCCGATCGGCGCGTAGCCTCGTGGTGGGGGGCCTGGGGTAACACCCTGAGATCCCCCCGAGGTCACGTGACGCCGGTGGCATGGAGCTGGCACGATGGAGCCCGCGCCATCGTGAAGACCCCTCGGGCCCGCGTCGGTGGCGCGTCCTGTGCAGCGACATTGAGGGGATACCGCGGATATGGCGAACCCGTTCGTCAAGGGCTGGCGTTACATGATGGCGCTCTTCGGCGCCAAGATCGACGAGTACGCCGACCCGAAGGTGCAGATCCAGCAGGCCATCGAGGATGCCCAGCGGCAGCACCAGGCGCTCGTGCAGCAGGCCGCGGCCGTGATCGGCAACCAGCGCCAGCTCGAGATGAAGCTGTCGCGGCAGATGTCCGAGGTCGAGAAGCTCCAGGGCATGGCGCGTCAGGCGCTCGTCCTGGCCGACCGGGCCCGCGCCGGCGGTGACGAGGCCGAGGCCCAGAAGTACGAGTCGACCGCTCAGACGCTCGCCACCCAGCTCGTCTCCGGCGAGCAGTCGATGGAAGACCTGAAGACCCTGCACGACCAGGCGCTGGGCGCCGCCGGGCAGGCCCGCAAGGCGGTCGAGAACAACGCGATGGTGCTCCAGCAGCGCATCGCCGAGCGCTCCCGCCTGCTCAGCCAGCTCGAGCAGGCCAAGATGCAGGAGACGGTCGCCAAGTCGCTCGAGTCGATGTCCTCGCTCGCCGCGCCGGGCAACACCCCGTCCCTGGACGAGGTCCGCGACAAGATCGAGCAGCGGTACGCGAACGCGATGGGCCGCGCCGAGCTCGCCTCGAACTCGGTCGAGGGCCGCATGCTCGAGGTGCAGAAGTCGAGCCTCGACATGGCGGGCTCGTCCCGCCTGGAGCAGATCCGGGCCAGCATGGCCGGCGAGAAGCTCGGCAGCGCCCCGGCCCAGCCGGCGGTCGAGCAGGCCGCCCCGGCGTCGGACCCGGCCGGCGTCGCCCGCCTCGACGAGATCCGGGCCAGCATCAACAGCAAGCGCGGGGACACCTCCGCCGCGGGCTGATCCGGGCCGGGCGGCCCACAGCGGAAGGGGAGCGGACGGTGGACGACAGGACCAGGTACTTCCGGCGGCTCAAGCGGCTGCGCGGTTCGGCGCGGCGGTGGAGCGTCATCGGAGGTGGGCTGACCGCGGCCACCGCTGTCCTCACGCCGTACGCGGGAATCGGGATCGCCGACGCCGCCTGGGCCGCCTCCGCCGGGGCCTCGGTGGCGCTCGCCTGGTGGCGGTGGAGCGACCACCGGGAACTCGCCGCGATCCCGCCCCCGCCGGCCCCTCCGCCGGCCCTGCCGGGTCAGCGCCTGATGGCCGCGGTCGAGCGTCTCCCCGCCGGCCGCCAGGTCGTCCAGGAGGTCCGCCGCCAGCGCAACCGGTACGCGGTCCGCGGATCCGCCGTCGCGCAGGCCTGGGACCGGCTGGACCGCGCCTCGACCACCCTCGCCGGCCTCAGCGGCCGGCTGACGGGTCCCGGCGAGGGCGCGGTCCTCGAGGCGGCCGTGGCCGAGCAGTGGCTCCGCGACCTCGGCCAGCGCGTGGCCAGCGTCGAGCGGGCCCTTCCGCTGACCCCGCCGGACCGGCGCGCCGTCCTGGAGGAGTCCCACGAGAGCCTGGCGACGCAGTTCACCGGGGGCGTGTCCGCCTACGAGCGGCTGGTCGCGGCGGCGGCGAGCTACGTCGCCGAGGACGGGCACCCGGTCACCGGCCAGCACCCGGCCCTCAGCAGCCTCACCGACGCGACGGACCGCCTGCGTGGCCTGGCCGAGGGCCTCTCCGAGCTGAAGCGCCCGCCGACGCCGGCCGTCTGAGCCTTCTCAGCCGGCGACCGTGCCGGCCCTCACGCGGGCCCGTCGTTCGCGCCGTGCCGCCACGAACCGCAGCAGCAGCGCCAGCACGGCGAACACGGCTCCCGCCACGCACACCCCGGGCCAGCCGGCCCGGTCGTAGGCCACCCCGGACACCGCGGCCCCGGCGAACCCGCCCAGGAAGTACGTGACGGTGTACGCGGTGGTCACCCGGTTGCGAGCCTCGGGCCGCAGGGCGTAGATGACGCTCAGGTTCGTCGTCTGCAGGCCCTGGACGCCGAGGTCCAACAGGATGATCCCGAGCAGCAGCGTTGCCGTGACGCGTCCGCCCGCTATCGCGGTGAGGCCCCAGCCGGCGAGGATGCACACCATCAGCAGCCCGGTCGCGCGGCGTTCGTGGCCGCGGTCGATGAGCCGGCCGGCCAGCGGCGCCGCCAGCGCGCCCGCGGCGCCTGCCAGCCCGACGAGGCCGATTCCTGCCTCACCGTAGTGATACGGCGCGCCGGCCAGCAGGAACGCCAGCGAGGCCCACAGGGCGGAGAAGCCCGCGAAGGACAGGAACCCGTACGCGCAGCGCAGCCGCAGCAGGGGCTCCTCCCGGAGCAGTGTGGCGGTGGACCTCAGCAGCGTCGGATACCGCAGCCGGGCACCGGGGGCCAGGTCCGGCAGGGCGCGGTGCAGCACCAGCGCGAGCACGACCATGAGGACGGCGGCGACCGCGTACACGGTGCGCCAGCCGCCGAAGAACTCCGCGATCAGGCCGCCGCCCGCGCGGGCCAGGAGTACGCCGGTGAGGGTGCCGCCCATCACCCGGCCCGTGACGCGGCCCCGTTGGTCGGGCGTGGCGAGGGTGGCGGCGAAGGCGACCAGCAGCGGCGCGACCCCGGCGCAGACGGCCAGCAGCGCGGAGAAGCCGGTGAGCCAGCCGATCGACGGCGCGCAGGCGGAGGCAGCCTGGGCCACGGCGACGACGAGCAGCATGGTCACGACGAGGCGCCGCCGGCGCAGGATGTCGCCGAGCGGGACCACGAGGGCGAGGCCGGCGGCGTATCCGATCGAGGTGACGGTGACGATCAGCGATGCCCGGCCGCTGCCCACCCCGAAGGTGTGGGCGATGCCGGTGAGCAGGGGTTGGGCGTAGTAGATGTTGGCGACGGCGAGGCCGGCCGCGACCGCGAACAGGGTGGTCGCGCGGCCGGACAGACCACCGCCGGCGACGGGCTGCGTGGGCATGGCGAGATTCTCCGGGTACGGGAAAAGCCCGGCGACCACCTCACAGGTGGCCACCGGGCGATGCGGGCAGGTCAGGCGCTGACGGACAGGACGAGCTTTCCCGTGGTGCGGTCGGACTGGCCGACCTCGTGGGCCTTGGCCGCCTCCTCCAGGTCGAAGACCTGATCGACGTGTACGCGCAGCGCGCCGTCCTCGACGAGCGTGGTCAGGGCTTCCAGGCCCAGGCGGTCCGGCTCGACCAGGAACGG
Source organism: Actinoplanes sp. NPDC051475 (assembly GCF_040689425.1). Classification (NCBI taxonomy): domain Bacteria; kingdom Bacillati; phylum Actinomycetota; class Actinomycetes; order Micromonosporales; family Micromonosporaceae; genus Actinoplanes; species Actinoplanes sp. NPDC051475. The sequence goes on along the minus strand of NZ_JBFAZZ010000007.1, from coordinate 309,145 downwards.
CGACACGCGTACGCCCAGCCGCTCGGCCGTGCCGAGCAGTTCCTCACTCGGCTGGCCGATCGTCGTGATCAACAGGCCGCCCGGGCGCAGCGTGGAGAGCAGCGCGACACTGTTCGCCCCGCCGAGCAGGTCCAGCACGAGGTCCTGGTCGCGGACGGCCGCCGCCACGTCGGTGGTCGTGTAGTCCACCGGGTGGTCGACGCCGTGGTCGCGCAGGAACGGGTGCTTGGCCGTACGGGCCGTGCCGGTCACCTCGGCGCCGAGGTGCCGGGCGAGCTGGGTGGCGAGGTGACCGACGCCGCCGGCCGCGGCCGTGACGAGAACCCGCTGCCCGGCGGTGACACCGGCGACCTCCACGAGGGTCTGCCAGGCGGTGAGGCCGGCGAGCGGCAGGGCCGCCGCGTCGGTGAAGGACAGTCCGCGCGGCTTGCGGGCGAACTGACGGGCGGGTGCGGTGACGTACTCGCCGTAGCCGCCGGCCTGGCGCGGGAACCAGAGCAGGCCGTAGACCTCGTCCCCGGGCTGGAAGCGGGTGACCCGGGGTGCGGAGGTGACGACCCCGGCGACATCCCAGCCCTGCACGAACGGTGGCGCGCCGAGGGCCCCGGTGGGGAACACGCCGCCGCGGATCTTCCAGTCGACCGGGTTGATGCCGGCCGCGTGCACCTTGACGAGAACCTCGGTCGGCAGGGGCACCGGCTTGGGCACCTCCGCGACCTGAAGCACCTCGGGCCCGCCGACGGCGGTGGTGCGCATGACCTTCATGGTGTCCGGCACGTGACTCCTCTTCTCAACGTGGTCCAGCCGAGCCGCTCGGCGTGCTCGAGCAGGACGGGATCGTCGCCGACGGCGCAGGGACTGCCGACCAGGCCGAGCACCGGCAGGTCGGAGGCGTCGTCGCCGTAGGCGTAGCTCTGGTGCAGGTCGATGCCGTGCCGGGCGGCGAGCTGCCGTACGGCGACGACCTTGTTCTCGCCCACCATCGGGACGTCGACCCGGCCGGTGTACCGGCCGCCGACGACCTCGGGTCGTGTGCAGACGACGACGTCGGCCCGCACGTACCGGGCGATCGGCTCGACGCACGGCGGGAAGGAACCGGTGACCAGGACCGTCAGGTGCCCGGCCCGGGTGTGCGCCCGGAAGCGGCGCAGCACCCGGGGATCGAACAGGGCACCACGGGCGTGCTCCTCGAGGAACCACACCTCGCCCCGTCCGCTCACCTCGGCGGCCGAGCGTCCCGCGAAGGCCTGGTAGAAGGCCCGGTTGCGCTCGGTACGGGGCACCCCGGCGGACCTCAGCTCCCCGAGCCAGGCCCGTTCCGCCTCGTACGCCGACGGTGGCCGCCCCCGCGCGGCGAGGTCGTACTCGAGGAACCGGAAGATGCTGGTGACGCCGAGGAGGGTCTCGTCGAGGTCGAAGATCGCCGCGGGGATGCCCATCGTGCGGTCAGCCGATCCGGGCTTCCAGGTGCGACACGACCTCGGCGACGGTCTGCTCGAGCTGCAGTTCGCCCTCGACGATCGTGACACCGAACTCCTTCTGAACGGTGAGCGCGAGTTCCATGATGTGCAGCGAGTCGAGCCCGGCGTCCTCCAGCGTCCGGCCCAGCTCCAGCTCCGTGACCGGCAGCTCCGCCTTCTCGGCGATGAGCTCGACGACCCGTGGCTTCAACGTGCTTTCCATTGTGTCCTCCCCGTGGGATGCGATGTGTGTTGTGGTGTGTCGATCAGGCGGCGGCCAGGTCGGGCCACCGAAGGGCGACCGATCCCCAGGTGACACCGCCGCCGAAGGCGGTCAGCAGCACCCGGTCGCCGGCCTTGAGCGCCCCGGTGGCCGCGGCCTCGTCCAGCGCCAGGGGGATCGAGGCGGCCGACGTGTTGCCGTAGTGGCCGAGGTTGACGAAGGCCCGCTCGGCCGGAATGTCCAGCCGGTCGGCGACGGCGTGCAGGATGCGGATGTTGGCCTGGTGGCCCACGAGCAGGTCCACACTGGAGGTGTCCCACCCCGCGCGCCGGAGCACCTCCCGCGACGACTCCTCCATCCGCAGGACCGCGTGCATGAACACCGTCTTGCCCTGCATCTGGAAGTAGTGGTCGTCCGGCGCCGCCGGTTTGCCCGACGAGCGCTGCCGGGCGCCGCCGGCCGGCACGATGATGAGGTCTGCGAGGCTGCCGTCGCTGCCCAGGGCGAACTCGAGCAGGGCACCGGGCTCGGTCTCGTCACCGGCCCGCAGGACCACCGCGCCCGCGCCGTCCCCGAAGATCGGCGCAGTGGTGCGGTCGTCCGGGTTGATGATGGTGCTGAAGGCCTCCGCCCCGATGACCAGCACCCGGCCGGCGCCGCCCTGGGCGATCAGCCCGGCCGCGGTGAACAAGCCGTAGACGAAGCCGGAGCAGACCGCGGCCACGTCGAAGGCGGGCACCGTGCCGAGCCCGAGCCGGCTGGCCACCACGGGTGCGGTGGCCGGGCAGGTGTGGTCCGGGGTGGTGGTCGCGACCACGACGGCGTCGACCGGTTCCCCGCCGGCCGACTCGAGGGCCCGGCGGCCCGCGGCCACGGCCAGGTCGCTGGTGGACTCCTCCGGGCCGACCCGCCGCCGCTCGGCGATCCCCGTGCGGCTGCGGATCCACTCGTCGCTGGTGTCCATCCGCTCGGCCAGCATCGCATTGGTGATGCGCTGCTCCGGTACGGCGGCACCCAGCCCCGCTAGGACGGCGTGCCTCACTTCGTGGCCCAGGCTCGGTCGGACTCGATGGTCATGTCGACGGCCTTGTACTCGTCCTCGGCCAGGGCGATCGCCTTGTCGACGTCGGTGACCGGCTCGAAGCCGAAGATCTCGACGATCCGCTCGAGGCGCTCGGGCAGGGTGCCGCTGACGACGTGCCGGGGGATGCCCAGCGCGTCGATGTTCTGGGCGATCGACTCGTCGGCCAGCGTCCGGAAACGCTCGTTCACCGGCCGGTGCCCGTCCTTGGCGAGGGTGAGCTCGTTGGGCAGGTGCACGAACGCGTCGTACGTCTCCTTGACGTGCTCCTTGATGGCGATGCCGAGCTGGTCCACGACGGCCTCGAAGAACGCCATCTCCTCGGTGCGCACGACCCGCTCGGTGTCGGCGAGGTGCACGGAGTCGTTCGGGTTGATCCCGACGATGACCCGGACCGAGCCGTAGATCCACTCCTGCAGCGACGAGCCGTCGGAGATGAACCCGTCGGTGAGGTGGCTCTCGTGCACGCAGCGCTCGACGTGCCGCCGCACGATCAGCTGGAGCAGCTCGGCGCCGTTGCACTGCTCGAGGGTCTTGCCCGGCACGGCGAACGGCAGCAGCTCCCGCATGGTGCGGGCGCGGGTCCGCGGGATCCCGATGAGGTGGGAGAGGGCGTACGACGTCAGCGTCTTGCCCGAGGAGTAGGTGCCGGAGATCGCGAGCTTCATGGGGTGCTTCTCTCTTCTCGAGTGTCGTGTCAGGACGGAAGGCGGTGGGCGACGGCGCAGCGCAGGTCGACTCCCGCGAGGTGGGAGACGATGTCGGTGGTACGCCACCGGCCGCCGCCCATCTCGGTGAGCCCCAGGCCCTCGAGGGCGCACGTCAGGGGCAGTCCCGACGCGTTCACGGGGGGCCGGGCCGCGTCGCGTACCCGCAGGTCGGTGCTGCGCATCCACAGGGTGTTGCTGATGCTGCGCTTCATGCCGTCGAGCTCGTAGAGCAGGATCTGGGCCAGCTGGAGGCTGGTGGCGAAGCAGTCGACCATGGTTGCCGACGACGGGTAGCCGCCCTCGATGCCCTGGTCGACGACCGTCTCCTCGTCGCTGAGGTGGACGGCGGCGGTGGCCGTACGGGCCTCGAGGTCGATCACCGGGTCGGTGATGCGGTGGGACCGGCGCTTGAAGCCGGCGCCGTAGTAGCGGGCGGCGGCGGGACCGGCGAGCTCCTCCAGATCGCGGTATATGCCCCGGGCGGTGGCCGCTGCGGCCTCGGCCGGTCCGCCGTCCGGGAAATGCCCCGGATGCACGACGTCCACGATGATCCGCATGCCGCCGACCCGGACCTCGAGCTCGGAGACGACGCCCGGGAGGCCGGGCCGGTCGTGGGTGGCCCGCAGGCGGGCCCGCAACGGCACCTGCTCGAGCTGCTCGTCCGGGCTGGCAGCGGCCCGGATCCGGACGCGGCTCACCCACATGCGCCGCCGGTCCTCCGCGCCCGGCGCCGTCGTGTGCAGCAGATACGCCTCACTGGCGGCGACGCCGAGCAGGATGGCGTCGATGGTGCTCAAGTGCGGGCGCAGATCCCCGGTGGCCTTCTTCGACCAGTTGCCGGGGTAGCTCAGGGACACCGCGGTGTTCAGCTCGGCCGGGCCGGCGCCGGCGGTCACCGACACCTCGCCGAAGCGGTAGTCCACCCTCCGGTAGCCCGCGGAGAAGAACCGCTTGTCGGACGAGCCCAGGTAGTCGTCGATCGATCTACCGGACGAAATGGCCTGTGTCATATCGACTCCCATCGAAGGAATCAGGATTCTTGACGTGGCGGGAACATTGCCGAAACAATGACGGAATCCGGGGCGCCGTCATACGCGGCGCGCTGCCGGTTGTTATTCCGGTGGAAAAGTTAGCATGATCCAGAGCGCTTTCCGTACGATTGTTTATACCGGTACGGCGAAACGGGTGGCACCACTACCAGGATCAATTCATCGGCAAACGGACAAGCCGTGACCAAGGCCCTTCCACGAGCCCGCGAAAAGCGGATCCGGCGGGTGCCGGATCCGCTTGGGTGAAGATGATCTGACAGGAATCTCGCAGTTATCTCGCGCAGCCGCCGACGGCGGCGAGAACGGGCTGTTCGTGCAGCAGCGACACCAGCCGGTCGCGCGTCCCGGTCCCCGCCTTCGGGATGCAGAGGATCATCCGGATCCGCTCGTTGCCGCTCATCTGCACCGGAAGGGTGCTGAAGCTGAGCCGGCCGGCCCGCGGGTGCAGCAGATGCTTGTCCTTGTTGGCCACCTGCTGGACCTCGTGGCCGTGCCACAGCGTGGCGAACAATTCGCTGCGCAGCCGCAGATCGTCCACGATCTCGAAGAAGCGCGGATCCTGGTGATACTGCGCGATGTCGGTGCGGAACTGGGCGACGGCGAGCCGTGCCTGAGCGCGCGGATCGACGTACCGCCCCTGGTGTTCTTCATTGACGAAGAAGCTGACGAGCATGTTCTTGTCCGAATCGGACAGTCCGAACACTTCGCGGGCCGCTTTGTTGCAATCCAGGAGATTCCAGAACTCGTCGAGCACCAGTGCCGGACTCGGCATCCACTCCTGCACCACCGAGGCGAACTCGCCGTGGCGGCGCTCGCCGGACTCGGGCAGCGGGGGCCGGATGCCGAGCAACCGGAACATGTACGTCCGCTCGGACGGGCTCAGTCGCAACGCCCGGCCGATCGCGCGGGCCACCGACTCCGACACGTTGATGTCCCGGCCCTGCTCGAGCCAGGTGTACCAGGACGTGCCCACGCCGGCCAGAACGGCGACCTCTTCGCGGCGCAGGCCCGGCGTGCGGCGCCGGCTCGACACGGTCAGGCCGAGATCGCCGGGGCTCAGCCGGGCGCGCCGGCTGCGCAGGAACTGACTCAATTCTTCCAGGTGCCTTGCGTTTCCCCCATGACTACGCATGAATTGATGCTGGTTTACTGGCTCCGCCCCTGTCAAGCAACATGACGACGAGGTGACGGAGGCAACGCGCAATCGTGGGGTTGCATTTCCGGGCGTTGCTGGATCACGCATTATTGAAAGCGTGAGTAAATGGCGTGGCGACCCCCCGCCACGTCCGAATTCTTGCGATTTCACGGAATGGCGAGCACGCCGGTCCCGGCCACCGCGGGGGCGGCGGTGACCGGGACCGGGAAACGGGTGCTCAGGACGGCGGCAGCGGCAACTCCCCCCGTTCCTCGAGCACCCGGCGCACCACGCTCATGGCGTTGATGGTGCGGGGGAAACCGGCATAGGGAAGTGCCTGCAGCACCGCCTCGACGATCTCGTGCGGCTTCAGCCCCATGTTCAGGCCGCTGACGAGATGCGAGGTGAGCTGGCGTTCGGTGTCGCCCAGCGCGATCAGCACGCCGATGGTGACCAGTTCCCGACGGGCGGCGTCGAGACCCGGGCGGGAATGGATGTCGCCGTACGCGAACTCGATCGCGAAACGGGGCAGATCCGGGGCGACCTCCGCCAGGACCCGGTACGCCTCCTGCCGGCGCTCCGGCCGGTCGCCGTCGATCTCGGCGATGCGGGCGGCACCCCGGTCGTACCGCTCGCCTTCCCCCCACGCGCGGGCGGTGCCGTCGCTCATGACCTGGCGCCGTGGGTGCTGGTGAAGGTGAGGATGCGGCGCCACGCGTCGTCGCAGGCCTCTCGCCACTCGCCGAACGAGCGGTCGAAGAAGGAGTGCGGGGCGTTGTCGTAGACGTACATCTCGTGGGTGGCGCCGGCCTCCTTGAGCTTGGCGTCCAGCTCGTGGAACTTCTCCTGGGGGGTCGCGACGTCGTCGCCCGCGACGAGCATCAGCACCGGCGACGAGACCTGGTCGACGACGTCCTCGACGTGCGCCGGGTTGCCGTAGAAGCCGATCGAGCCCGCGAGCGGCAGGTCACCCGCGGCGAGCCGCCACGACTGGCCGCCGCCGAAGCAGAAGCCGACCGAGAACGTCGCGCCGGGGTTGGCCGCCGTCACGTGCTCGGCCGCCGCGCGCACGTCCGCGGCCACCTCGTCCGCCTGCACCTGGGGGAGGAGCGGCTGCCACTCGAAGTCGTCGTTACGCTCGCCCACCCCGGCGGTACGCCCGTAGTAGTCGACCACGACGGCGCCGAAGCCCGCCTCGGCGAAGCGCCGGGCCAGGTCCTGGTAGTACGCGTGCACGCCGCGGACGTCGGGCAGGATCACCACGTTGCGGCCGTTCGGCTCGTCCGGGAGGGCCTGGAACGCGCCGAATCGCGTACCGTCCGCGGAGGTCAGCGTGAGCGGGCCGTCCTCCTTGACGCTGCCGGTGACCGGCGCCGCCGGCGGCCTGCTCTCGGTGCTGTGACACATGGGTGGTGCTCCTTCGGTCTCGAGGTGCGGTGCGACCCATGCTGCTGACCGCGAGCGGGGACAGCCAGACCCCTGTCCGACCCGGGTACCGGCTTTACTGGTAATGACAGGACCACCCTCCCGTGGCCAGGGCAGGGAATACTGGCCACCATGGACGATCGCCGCGAACTGGGCCGCTTCCTGCAATCACGCCGGGCCCTGATCAGCCCGGAACGCGCCGGCTTGCACGTCTCCGCGCGCCGGCGGGTGCAGGGACTGCGCCGCGAGGAGGTGGCGCTGCTGGCCGACATCAGCGTCGAGTACTACGTCCGGCTGGAGCAGGGCCGGGCCACCCGCCCGAGCCCGGAGGTCCTCGACGCCCTGGCCCGGGCCCTCGAGCTGGACGACGTCGAACGCGCCCACCTGCAGGACCTCACCCGGACCGGCACCGTCATCCCGCGCCGGTCGGCGCAGCCCGAGCGGGCCCGCCCGGAGCTGGTGCAGCTGCTCGGGCTGATGGAGAAGACCCCGGCGCTGCTGATCAACTACCGGATGGACGTGCTGGCCTGGAACCGGCTGGCGGCCATGTTGTTCTTCGACTTCGACGCGGTCTCGCCGAGGGAACGCAACCTTGCCCGGTTCGCCTTTCTGGACCCCGCGAGCGGCGAACGGTGGGTCGATTGGGCGGATGTCGCCAAAGCGACTGTCGGCGCCCTGCGGCTGGCCGCGGGTCGCTATTCCGACGATGAGGCGCTCGCCACACTTCTCGGCGAGCTGACCATGCGCAGCGAGGCATTCCGGAATCTGTGGTCGGGCCGCGACGTCCGGGAACGCACGCACGGCCAGAAACGATTCCGGCATCCGCTTGTCGGCGAACTGACATTGCGATTCGAGAATTTCGACCTGCCCGGGGTGGCCGGCCAGCGCCTGGTCGCCTTCTCGGCCGATCCGGCCGGCCCGGCCCAGGCGGCCCTCGACCTCATCGCGATGTGGAACGCGCCCGAGTCCACGCGTCCCGCCACCCGCGAAGCCTGACCCGGCCGCGGCCCCAGCCGCGGCCGGTCGGCATGCTCAGCTGCCGGCGCCCGCGGGACGCCGGCTGATCGCGCAGGTCAAGCGTGCCGTGCAGGTACGCACACCCGAGGCGTCGCTGATGGCGATCTCGTACGTGGCCGTCGCCGCACCCTCGTGCAGCGGGCGGCACACGCCGGTCACCGTGCCCGCGGCCACCCAGCGGTGATGCGTGCACGACAGGTCCAGGCCGACGATCTGCCGGTCGGTGCCCGCGTGCAGCCAGGCAGCGAGTGAACCCAGCGTCTCGGCCAGCACCGCGTTGGCGCCGCCGTGCATGATCCCGACCGGCTGCCGGTTGCCGGCGACCGGCATCGAGCCGACCACGAGTCCCGGTTCGCAGCACAGGATCTCGATGCCGAGTTTCGCCACGAGTTGCTCGTCCCGATAGGCCGGGCGCACCTCGACCGGTCCCAGATGAGTCGCCACCACGTCATTCCCCCCGTCGTACGGAAAACATTCGCACAAGCGTCTGCGATGGTGGCAGCCGTTTGTCACGAAGTGGTTTCCGGCCGGGACCCGAGCCAGGTGTTCGCGGTACCACGATAAGCGCCAACATTTACCGGTTCGCGATTGCTGTTAGCGTCGGGCCATCCCCTTTCTTTGTGCCTTTCGAAGGAGTCTGCCGTGCCCAGGATCAACGGCGCCCCGCCCCGCCGGGTCCATCCCGCCGTCACGCTCGTCGCGGTGTGCGTGGCCTGCGGCCTGCTTCCGGCCTCGCTGACCGGCACGTCGATCGCGCTGCCGGGCATCAGCGAGGACCTGCACACCTCCCTGACGAGCCTCCAGTGGGTCGTCAACGCGTACAACCTGACGTTCGCCAGCGTCATGCTGGCGGCGGGCGCGCTCGCCGACCTGCTGGGCCGGCGCCGGATGTTCACCTGGGGACTCGTCGTCTTCGTGGCCTGCACGGCCGGCTGCGCCGCGGTGTCGGACATCGTGGTGATCGACGTGCTGCGCGGCGTCGCCGGCATCGGCGCCGCGATGGTGCTCACCGCCGCGTCGGCCCTGCTCGCGCACACCTTCGACGGCCCGTCCCGGATGCGGGCCTTCGGGGCGCTCGGCTCCTCGTTCGGCCTCGGGCTGGTGCTCGGCCCGTCGACCTCCGGGGTGCTGATCGGCTGGGGCGGCTGGCGGACCGTCTTCATCGTCCACGCGATCGTCGCCGCCCTCGTCATGCTCGCGCTGCCGTTCCTGCGGGAGTCGCGTGACCCGGCGGCCACGGGGATCGACCGCTGGGGCACGCTCACTTTCAGCGGTAGCCTGTTCGCCCTCACCCTCGCCCTGGTGGAAGCTCCGCAGCTGGGCTGGGCCTCTCCGGCGGTGCTGGGCCTGCTGGCCACGTTCGTGCTGCTGCTGGTGGCCTTCACCGTCGTGGAACGCCGTCAGGTGCGCCCGATGTTCGACCTGGCGCTGTTCCAGCGGCCGGCGTTCACCGCGATCTGCCTGATGCCGGTCCTGCTGGCGTTCGGCTTCGTGTGCCTGCTGGTCTTCCTGCCGTCGTTCTTCATCGGGATCAACGGGATGAGCTCGGGTCGTGCCGGCGCGACGATGCTGTTGCTGACCGGCCCGGTCCTGCTGTTCCCGGTGATCGCGGGCGCCGTGTCGCGGACCGTGCCGCCGCGGGTGCTGCTCGGCACGAGCCTGCTGCTCATCGCCGCGGGTGCCGCCTGGCTGACGGTCATCGACCGGGACACGACCGTGCCGGCGCTGATCGGGCCACTGCTGGTCATCGGCACCGGGGTGGGCATCTCGTTCGGCCTGCTCGACGGCGCGGCGCTCAGCGCGGTCGACTCGTCGCGCGCCGGCATGGCGGCCGGCATGTTCAACACGATGCGGCTCACCGGCGAGGCCGTCGCCATCGCGGGCATGGGTGCCCTGCTGGTGACGCTCACGCGGCGGGAGCTGACCGGGACGCTGGACGGCTTCGGCCCGTACGCACAGGACGTCGGCACCGTCGCCAACCGCGCCGCCCAGGGTGAGATCGCCGCCGCGGCGGCGAACGTCCCGGGCGGCCAGCAGTCCGCCTTCGTGGACGTCGTGAGCGGCGCCTACACCGATGCCTTCCACACCGTGCTGTGGATCCTCGCGGCGGTCTGCGCGGTCGGTGCCCCCGCGATCGTCGCCCTGCTGCGCGAGCGCCGGACACCCGCCGCCCCCGCGGACCTGGCGGCGGCACCCCTCACCGAACCCGCGGGCCGTCCTTGAACCGGTCCCGACATCCCGATCGGAGTTTCCTCATGCGAGAAGAACTGCCGGTGCTCGTCGTCGGCGCCGGGCCCGTCGGGCTGGCGGCCGCGACCGAGCTCACCCGCCGCGGCGTCGAGACGCGCCTGGTCGACAAGGCCGCCCAGCCCAGCCCGCTGACCAAGGCGCTGATGGTCTGGCCCCGGACCCTGGACATCCTGCGTCAGCTCGGCGGCGTCGACCACATCGTCGACCACGGCCTGCCGGTCGACTCGTTCCGTTACTACTCGAACGCCAAGCAGATCTGCCGCATCGGCTTCGACGGCATCACGCAGCCCGTGGTGCTACCGCAGCCGGATGTGGAGGATCTGCTGCGCGCGTCCCTCAAGGAGGCGGGCGGCGCGACGGAGTGGGAGACCCGCCTGCTCGGCCTCGAACAGGAGCCGGACCGGGTGCACGCCCGGCTGCGCGCGGCCGACGGCACCGAGACCGTCGAAGAGTTCTCGTACGTAGTCGGCTGCGACGGCGCGGGCAGCACCGTACGTGACCTGGTCGGCATGGAGTTCCACGGTGCCACGTACCCGAACCTGTTCCTGCTCGCCGACACGGAGGTCCGCGGCGACCTCCAGTTCGACGCCGTGCACTACTACTGTTCCGACCGCGGCATCCTGGTGATGGTGCCGATGCCCAACGGCCGGTTCCGGATCTTCACCGCGGGCCCGCCCACGATGAAGCCCGACGACCTGACCGTGCCGCTGCTGCAGCAGTACGTCGACGAGCGCGGCCCCGGCGGCCTCGAGCTGCACAACGTCGGCTGGCACACCGCGTTCAGCATCCACGCGCGGCACACCGACCGGTTCCGTGAGGGTCGCGTCTTCCTGGCCGGCGACGCCGCCCACATCCACAGCCCGGCCGGTGGCCAGGGCCTCAACACCGGCATCACCGATGCCAACAATCTGGCATGGAAGCTCGCGCTGGTGCACGGAGGCCGCGCCGTTCCGGGTCTGCTCGACACCTACGGTACGGAACGAGGCGCGGTCGCGACGGCAGTGGTGAAGCAGGCCGAGTGGCAGACCAAGGCGTGGCTGTTCAAGAAGCGCTGGCAGGTGGCGCTGCGGGACGGCTCCGCGCGGCTGGCCGAGGCCACCGGCGCCTTCGACCGCTGGTACTCGCCCTGGCTGGCCGGGCTCACCAACGACTACCCGGAGAGCGGGGCCATCGTCGGACCGGTGCCGCGCCGGGGACGCGGGCGCCGTACCGACTTCCACGCCGGGCGGTTGCTGCCGAACCCGCCCGTGATCGCCCCGGGGCACCCGACCGCGGTCCCGCTGCGGGAGGCGCTTCCCAGCGACCGGTACACGGTGCTGGTGACGGTGCCGGCGGGCGACGTACTGCCGGCCACCGTGCTGATGACGCTGCGGTCCCTGCAGTCGACCCGGGAGGGCCTCATCCACGTCCGGGTGCTGGACGGCACCGGCGCGCTGCGGGACCCGCTGGCCATCGAGGCGCCGCGCGGCACCGGCTTCCGGTACGCGGGCGCGTGGCAGCCCCGCCGGTTCGCCGCCGCCCTGGTCCGACCCGACCACTACGTGGCGGCGCAGGACCGGACGCCGGGGCTTCCCGCGATCCGCGAACACCTGACGGCGATCACCGAGATGTCCGTACCCGCGGCTGCCGCGCTGCAGTGACTGTCGAAACCCAACCCGAGGAGAGCTTCGTGACCACGCCCGCCCCCACCGCCGTACGCGGCACCGCCGACACCATCGCGGCGTTCTTCGACCGCTTCGGCGCCGGTGACGCCGAAGGCATGCTCGCCGCCTTCGCCGACCGGGTCGACTTCGACGTACCCGGTGCGCAGATCGTGCCGTGGACCGGCAAGCGAGGGACCCCGGCCGAGATCGCCGGCTTCGTCCGCAGCGCGATGGAGGACATCCGGACGCAGCGCTTCGCCATCGAGAAGACCATCGTGGACGGCGCGGACGGGATCGTCCTCGGCGAGCTCGCCCACGAGGTCATCGCCACGGGCAAGATCTTCGAGGGCCGGTTCGCCCTGCGGATCACCGTGGAGCAGGGCCGGATCACCCGCTACACGATGTTCGAGAACAGCTACGCGGCGGCGCAGGCCTTCACCCCCTGACCGCCGCCTCGTGAAGGCGCGGGGCGTGGATCCGGTCCCCGTCCGGATCCACCCCCGCCCTTCAATGAGGTTTCGGCTGGCAGTGCGGGCACCAGTACGTCACGCGCTCGTCCTGTTCCGCCTTCGCGATCGCTGTGCCGCAGCGACGGCACGGTTGCGCTCTGCGGCCGTACACGTAACTGGTCTGGCCCTTGCGTAGTGAGCCCGTCGTCGTCTGGGTCCAGCGGCCCCGGTTCGAGGCGAGGAGCTTCTGGGCCAGGGTCACCGTGCCGACGAGGTCCGGCACGTCCGCCACGGGCGTCCACGGCCACAGGCCGCGCAGGAACAGCGTCTCGGCCTTGTAGAGGTTGCCGACGCCGGCGAGGTTGCGCTGGTCGAGGAGCGCCTCGGCGATGCTCGCCTCGGGCCGGGCGGCGATGCGGCGCACCGCCTCCGCCGCGTCCCAGTCCTCGCCCAGCAGGTCCGGGCCGAGATGGCCGACGAGGGAGTCCTCCTCGGCGGTCGGCACCAGCGTCACCTCGTGCAGGTGATAGCCGACGGCCACGGACCGCTTGGTCTTGAGCACCACGCGGATGAGGTGCGCCGGGCGACCGGTCCAGCGTTCACCCTGCGCGTACGCCCGCCAGGCGCCGTCCATGCGCAGGTGCGAGTGCAGGGTCATGGCCCGGTCCTCGCGCGTGAGCCGGAGCAGCAGGTGCTTGCCGCGGCTGGCCGACTCCGCCACCGTCCAGCCGGTCAGGTCGGTGGTCGCCAGCCGCGGCACCCGGAAGTCGGAGCCGGTGAGGACGTCACCGAGCAGCGCGCGTTCCAGGCCTCGGGCGGTGTTCCATACGGTGTCACCCTCGGGCATGTCTCTAGCGTTCCGCCACTCGCACGACGTCGCCGGGCCGGACGGACAGGACGACGACCGCCCGGCCACCGTTGACGGCGATCGCGAGCCGGCCGGCGGAGTCCTCGAACACGATCATCTCGCCCTTGTCGGCGTCGCCGAACGTCTGCGCCCGGCGGGCCTTGACCCCGCCGACCACCAGCTCGGGTCCGAGGTCGGCGAGCATGCTCCCGCCCGCCGCGAGCTGCACGTTGCCGAACCGGTCGACCGTGACGACCTCCGCCTCGATCCAGCCGTCCCCGATGGCGACGACCGGGTCGGGCAGGCGTACCACGGACTTGGGGTCGACCGACGGCCCGGCGTCGGCGAGCGGTTCGCCGAGCGCCAGCCGCGCCGCGACGGGGGAGAAGATGTCGCGGCCGTGGAAGGTGCGGGAGACGTCGCCGAGGAACCACTCCCGGTTGGTCAGCTCCACCACGGTGTCCAGGCCGCCCAGCGCCTCGGCGGCCCACACCAGCAGCCCGTTGTCGGGGCCCACGAGGATGCCGTTCGGGGTGCCGACGGCGATGCCGCGCCGCTCGGTGCCGACCCCCGGGTCGACCACGGCGACATGGACGGACAGCGGCAGGTGCGGCGCCGTCTGCGCCAGCACCGCGGCCCCGCGAGCGACGTCCGCCGGCGGCACGTGGTGGGTGACGTCGATGACACGTACGGCGGGAGCCAGGCGCGCGATCACCCCGTGGCAGGCGGCGGCGAACCCGTCGAACGTGCCGTAGTCGGTGGTGAGGCTGATCCATCCATAGGGGCCCATGAGGAGTTACGTTACTGCCCCGGCACGCTGTGTGTGCGACAGGTCCCCTGGGCGCGTCGCCGGGTCTGGCAGGGTTGATTCATGCGTCTCGTCATCTTCACCGAACCCCAGCAGGGTGCCTCCTACGAGGACCTGCGCCGGGTCGCCCAGCTCGCCGAGGAGGCGGGCTACGACGGCTTCTTCCGCTCCGACCACTACCTCGCCATGGGCGGCGACGGCCTGCCCGGCCCGACCGACGCGTGGGTGACGCTGGCCGGGCTGGCCGTGCAGACCTCCCGCATCCGGCTCGGCACGCTGGTCACCTCGGCGACCTTCCGCCTCCCCGGCCCGCTCGCGATCAGCGTGGCCCAGGTCGACGCCATGAGCGGCGGCCGGGTCGAGCTCGGCCTGGGCGGCGGCTGGTTCGAGGCCGAGCACACCGGCTACGGCATCCCGTTCCCGCCGCTCGGTGAGCGCTTCGACCGCCTCGAGGAGCAACTCGAGATCGTCACGGGCCTGTGGACCACCCCGCAGGGCGACACGTACAGCTTCGACGGCAAGCACTATCAGATCGTGGACTCGCCGGCCCTGCCCAAGCCGGCACAGTCCCCGCGCCCGCCGATCATCGTTGGCGGGGCGGGCAAGAAGCGCACCCCGGCCCTCGCCGCCCGGTACGCCGACGAGTTCAACACGCCGTTCGCGAAGATCGACGATCTCCCGGCGATGTACGACCGGGTCCGGGAAGCGTCAAGGGCCATCGGCCGCGAGACACCCCCGGAGTTCTCGGCGGCCGCGGTCCTCTGCGTGGGCCGCGACGACGCGGAGGTGGCCCGGCGGGCCGCGGCGATCGGCCGCGAGGTCGACGAGATGCGCGGCAACGGCGGCATCGTGGGCACCCCGGACCAGGTCGTGGAGATCCTCGGCCGGTACGCCGAGGCGGGCGCCTCACGGACGTACCTGCAGATGCTCGACCTGAGTGACCTGGACCACGTCGAGCTGGTCGCCTCGGCGGTCGCGCCGCAGCTCGCCTGACGACTTTCTGCTCATTCGGCCCCGTCCGGCTACTCAACCGGGCGGGGCCGGTATGTGTTGCGTTGGTGGGGATGCCGCGCTAGATCGTAAAGTCGCAAACCGTGGAGATTGTCACCGCCCGGCTCGCTTTGAACCCACCGGTCCCTTCCGACCTCGACGCGATCTACGAGATCCACCACGACCCGGAGGCCTGCCGGCACAACCCGTCGGACATGCTCGCGGCCCGTACGGACGCCGAGGAGCTCTTCTCGAAGTGGGACGAGCACTGGCGGCGGCACGGCTTCGGCTACTGGGTGGCCCGCACCCGCGCGGCCGGGACCACGATCGGCTTCTGCGGTCTCAAGTTCGTACGCTTCCGGGACCGGGAGGTGCTCAACCTCTTCTACCGCTTCGCCACCGCGGCCTGGGGCAGCGGCCTGGGAACGGAGGCCGCGTCCGCCGTCGTGGCATGGGCCGGGGAGCACCTGCCGGAATGGCCTATCCTGGCCCGGGTACGCCCCGAGAACATCGCCTCCCAGCGGGTCGCCATGCGTGCGGGCCTGCTCCGCGCCGACCACCTCGACGAACCCGGCGAGGACGGCCCCGACTGGATGTACACGCTGCGCTGGAACTAGTCCTGCAACTGCAGGTTGATCCAGGCGTCGGCCGGGCTGTAATGCAGGACCGTGAGCGTCAACGCGGCGATGCCGGCAACAGTGAGCGCGATGCGGATGCGCCTGGACAGGGTCCGGCCCCGTACGCTCAGCGCCACGCTCGCCGCACCGACCAGCCCCGTCATCGCGCCCGTGTCCCCGTCGGCGTTGACCAGCCAGTCCAATGCGGAATGAAGCCGGCCGCCCGGGTACTGGTTCAGCCAGAAGGTGATCACCACCAGAGCCGCCACCGTTGCCAGGCCGGCCAGGCCCGCGGCCACCCGTCGCCCGGCGCGCAGGCCCCGTTGCAGCGGGCCCAGGACCATCACGATCAAGGCTAGCCAGGCGACCAGCGCGGCACCGCCGTACCAAATGGCAAGGGCCGGGATCCGGAGAGCCAGATACAGCACCTGAAGCGGGATCTCATCCCAGGCGCGCAGCACCTGCGGCAACCTGACGAAATCCTGGCTCAGCACCATGGACACCGCTACGCAGAGAGCCGGCACTGCCACGCTCGCCACCAGGGTCCGGGCAATCAGCCTCAACCCTGCGGGCGCGGCCACCACGTCGCGGAGGCCACCGGCGCCCGCGGCGGCGCCCTTCCGGGCGAATGAGCGCAGGGTGGGCAGCGTCCACGCGGCGGCGAACAGGTAGCGCCACTGCGCCACCCGGCCGCGGACGGCGACCTCCAGCAGGTCGGCGGTCCACTCCGCCCGCTGCCGGTCCCGGAAACCGGCCGGCAGCATCCGGGCCAGCACGGCCACCGCCGCCCGCTCGGCACCTGCCGCAACGGTCCCCGCCTGCCCGGCGCTCGTCGAACTCGCTGCCGTGGATCCCTCGCGGCTCACCATGCCAGCCGCCGCGAGCTGCTCCTGGCGCTGCGCTGATGCCGGGCCGCGATGGCGTCACGCGCCGCGGTGACCCCGGTCGCGGTCAGCCGGTAGTAGCGCCGCCGCGGCCGCCCGACCACGTGTGCGTCGACGTCCTCCTCCCGGCTGCTCACCCAGCCGACCGTCTCGAACGCCACCAGGATCGGATAGACGGTGGCCGGCTCCAGGCCGGCCTGAGTGGCCAGATCCAGCCCGTAACGCTCCTGCTCCGGATCGTCCAACAGCGTCTGCAGCGCCAGCAAGCGCGGCGTCGTCATGCGAAGGGTGCCCACGGCGAGCGACGGTGCCGGCTATTCCTAGTTCTGCATAGGGTCAGGCGTAGTCGGGATCGTCGAGGATGCCGTAGCGAGCCATGACCGAAGCCCGCCGAGACCGGTTGACGGCGCGGACCCGGCGGGCGATGAAGAACACGTCGAGCAGCGTCCACACGCCGAGGCCGCCGAAGGTGAACAGCATCGCCAGGGACCGGGCTGTGTCGCCGAGATAGAAGCGGTGGCCGCCGAGGAGGCCGACGACGCACCAGAGGGCGTAGGCCACCCGGACGTCCTTCTTGACGGCGTCGTACTCCGCCTCGGCGCGGAGCATCCGGATCTTCTCCCACTTCGGGAGGTCGGCCTGCTTCGCGCGGGGCACGGGGTGGGCCGGGCTCATCGGCGCAACGATAGCCGCCGTGCCGGCGACGCCGCATCAAACGATTCCGGTCGCCGATTCCGGTCGCGGGTGGCGGGTGGCGGGTGGCGGTGGGTGGCAGTGGCGGTGGCGGGTGGCCAGGTGCTAGCGGCCGGTGGCGGTGGCGCTGAGGTGGCGGGCGGCGGGCGATGGGGGAAGTGCGGCGCGCAAGCGGGGATGGCGGGTGGCCCGGGTCGAGGTGGTGGGGTGGTCATGGGCGCGACGAGGGTGTTGGCCCGCGGGGGTGGTGGGGCGTGGTGCGGCGGCCCGGGCGCTGGTTGGCCGGGTGGGGCGTGGTGCGGCGGTCCGCGCTGGTGGGGCGTGGTGCGGCGGTCCGCGCCGCGACGAGGCGTGGTGACGCCAAGCGTGCACGCGTGGTGTGGTAAGACGTGGCGGGACGGCGCCCGGCGGACCCGAGACGTCAGCGGGCGACGGGCGGCGGCTGAGCGATGCACGTTGGAGCGACACGCGACCGAGCAACGCACGCATGGGAACACCGCGAAGAGATTTAGCCGCGCAAGCGCAACCCCCTAGGCGTGGCACGGAAGCCCGCCGCCGTCAGTGCGTCCCGCAACGGCGAGGAATGCACCGACTCGCCGTCCGCCCGCTCCACCGACATCGCTCCCAGGGCGCCCGAGCGGACCGAGCTTGCCAGCGCCTGCCCGGCCGCGACCAGCGCTTCCGTGTCGTCGGTGAAGGAGAGGAGGGTGCGGCCGCCGCGTTCGACGTACAGGGTCAGGTCGCCTCCTACCAGGACTACGAGGGCTCCTGCTTTGCGGCCTGCGCGGTGGCCGGCGGCCGGGACGGTTTCGCCGTTGCCACTGTCCACGACCCGGTCGGGCCAGGGGAGCGCCGCGCCGTACGGGTTGGCCGGGTCGGTGGCGGCCAGGACCACGGCCGTGACGCCGGTGCGTTTGGCGAGTTCGGCCGGCTCGGACAGGGCTCGGAGGCGGTCGACCGCGCCGGGCACGGCGAACTGGGCCGCTCCCAGGCCTTCGACGAAGTAGCCGCGGCGGGCTGCTCCGCGTTCCTCGAGGGCGCCGAGGACCGGGTAGACCGCCGCGAAGCCGCCCGTGACGCCCTCGGCCATGACGGCGCCGCGGGTGACGACGCCGTGGCGTTCGAGGAGGAGGTCGGCGAGGGCCGCGGCGCGGCGGGTGGGGTCCAGGTCCCGGTCGGGGAGGCGGGACCAGCGGCCTGCCATGGCCGGGGGGCCGCTGCGGGACGGCATGGTGGGGCGTCCCGGGCGGCGGTAGCGGGTACGGGCCGGGGCGGCCTTAGCGCGATGGGCGCCGCTGCTGCCGAGCAGTGCTCGCAGCGGTGCGAGGGTGTCGTTCGTCAGGTGGCCCGCCCACACCAGATCCCAGACGGCCGCCGCGAGGGCGGTGTCGTCGGTGGACCCCACGCGGTCGGACAGGTTGCGGAAGAACAGCGCCTGGCCGTCGCCGAGGGTGTCGAGGATCGCCTGGTGCAGGGGCGTGAGCGGCAGCTCGTCGTCCGGGGGTGGGAGCAGCAGCGGGGCGCTGTCCGCGTACGCCAGGGTGACCCAGCCGTCGCCGCCCGCGATGCTGCCCGAGCCGGCCCAGAGCACTTCGCCGCCCGCGCAGAGCTCGTCGAGCTGCGGGGGTGCGTAGTCGGCGACGCGGGCCGGCAGGATCAGGCGTTCCCAGGCCGACGCCGGCGCCGCCACGCCTTGGAGCTGCTCGACGGCGGCGGCGACCGCGTCGATGCCGCGGGCGTTGCCGCCGATCTGGTGCCAGCGGGGCAGGAATGCGGCGAGCACGCGCGGTGGCACAGGCTCGATCTCGCGGCGCAGCGCGGCCAGGGACCGCCGGCGCAGCAGCCGCAGGACCTCGGCGTCGCACCACTCCGTGCCGGCGCCGCCGGGGGAGAACTCGCCGGAGACCACCCTGCCGGTCGCGCTGAGCCGCTTGAGGGCCTGTTCCACGACGAAGACGCCGAGGCCGAACCGGGCCGCACAGGTGGCCGCCGCGAAGGGGCCGTGGGTGCGCGCCCACCGGGCGACAAGGTCGCCGAGGGGGTCGTTGACCGGCTCGAGGTAGGCCTCCGCGACGCCGACCGGCAGGGCGACACCGAGCGCGTCGCGGTAGCGGCCGGCATCCTCCACGCCGATCCAGCGGTCCTCGCCGGCGATGCGGACCCGGATGGCCCGGCGGGACGCCACGAGCTCGTCCATCCAGGCGAGGTCGACCGAGCGCGCGGTCAGCTCCTCCGGGGACAGGTCGCCGAGCAGCCGCAGCAGCTCGGCGGCGTCCTCGGCGTCGCGCGGCGTGCGCTGGGTGGTCAGCCACTGGAGCTGGCTCTCGCTCTCGGTCACCACCGTCGGGTCGAGCAGCTCGCGCAGGTCGACGCGGCCGAGCAGCTCGCCGAGCAGCGTCGAGTCGAGGGCGAGGGCGGCGGCCCGGCGCTCGGCCAGCGGTGCGTCGCCCTCGTAGAGGAAGGCGCCGACGTACCCGAAGAGCAGCGAACGGGCGAAGGGCGACGGGCGCGGCGTCTCGGCCTCCACCAGGCGCACCTTGCGGCCCGCGATCTCGCGCATCAGCCCGACGAGGCCGGATAGGTCGAAGACGTCCTGCAGGCACTCGCGGGCCGCCTCGAGCGTCACCGGGAAGTCGGCGAACTCGCGCGCCACGTCGAGGAGCTGGGCCGAGCGCTGCCGCTGCTGCCAGAGCGGCTGGCGGCGACGGGGGTCGCGGCGCGGCAGCAGCAGGGACCGGGCGGCGCACTCGCGGAACCGGGAGGCGAACAGCGCCGACGTGCCGACCGACTCCTCGACGAGCTGGGCGATCTCCTCCGGGTCGAATGCCACCAGGTCGGCGCCGGGCGGCTCCTCGGCGGTGTCGGGCAGGCGCACCACGATGCCGTCGTCGGAGGGCATGACCTGACCGTCCACGCCGTAGCGCTCGCTGAGGCGGCGGCCGATGGCCAGGGCCCACGGCGCGTTGACCCGGGCGCCCAGCACGCAGTGCACCGTCATCCGCCAGTCGCCCAGCTCGTCGCGGAAGCGCTCGACCACGATGGTGCGGTCGTCGGGCAGGTTCCGGGTGGACTCGCGCTGCTCGCGCAGGTAGGCCACGAGGTTGTTCGCCGCCCACTCGTCCAGGCCGGACTCGCGCAGCGAGGCGGTGGCGGTGTCGTCGCCGGCGCGGGTGAGGCCCCGCAGCCGGGCCCCGATGGCCCGGCCGAGCTCCACCGGGCGGCCCAGCGCGTCGCCCTTCCAGAACGGCATGCGCGCGGGCGCGCCGGGCGCGGGGGAGACGAGGACGCGGTCGGGCGTGATGTCCTCGATGCGCCAGGACGTGGAGCCGAGCAGGAACACGTCGCCGACGCGGGACTCGTAGACCATCTCCTCGTCGAGCTCGCCGACGCGGGACGCGCGTTCGGAACCGGCGAGGAAGACGCCGAACATGCCGCGGTCGGGAATCGTGCCGCCGCTGGTCACGGCCAGCCGCTGGGCGCCCGGGCGGCCGGTGAGCCGGTCGGTGGTCCGGTCCCAGACCAGGCGGGGCCGCAGCTCGGCGAAGGCGGTGGACGGGTAGCGCCCGGAGAGCATGTCCAGCACCGCGTGCAGGGCGGAGTCGGGCAGCTCGGCATAGGGCGCGGCACGGCGGACCAGGGCGGCGAGCTCGTCGACGTGCCACTCGTCCAGCGCGACCATGGCGACGATCTGCTGGGCGAGGACGTCGAGCGGGTTGCGGGGGTAGCGCAGCTCCTCGATGGCCCCCTCACCCATGCGCTCGGCGACGACGGCGCACGAGACCAGGTCGCCGCGGTGCTTCGGGAAGACCACGCCCCGGGAGATCGCGCCGACCTGGTGGCCGGCCCGGCCGATGCGCTGGAGCCCGGCCGAGACCGACGGCGGCGCCTCGATCTGCACCACCAGGTCGACCGCGCCCATGTCGATGCCCAGCTCCAGGCTCGAGGTGGCCACCACCGCGGGCAGCTGCCCCGACTTGAGCGCCTCCTCGATCTGCTTCCGCTCCTCGCGCGACACGCTGCCGTGGTGGGCCCGGGCGACGACCGGCGGCGCACCGCCGGCCTCACCGGACTGGGCCATCACCTGTGCCGGGGGCCGCGGCGACGGGGTGAGCTCCCCGCCGGCCCGCTCGAGGGCCAGCTCGTTGATCCGCGCGCAGAGCCGCTCGGCGCCGCGCCGCGAATTGGTGAAGACGATCGTCGAGCGATGCTCCTGGATGAGGTCGAGGACGCGCTCCTCGACCGCCGGCCAGATGGACGGCGAGTGGCGGCCCGCTCCCGGGTCGTCGGCGTCGGGGTCGGGCGTCTCGTCCAGGCGCGTCATGTCCTCGACCGGCACCTGGACCGTGACCTCGATGGTCTTGGCGCTCTTCGGCTGGACGATCTCGACGTCCTGGGCGCCGCCGAGGAAGCGGGCGGTGTCCTCGATGGGCCGTACGGTCGCGGACAGGCCGACGCGCTGGGCCGGCCGGCCGAGCAGGCCGTCGAGGCGCTCGAGGGACAGCGCGAGGTGCGCGCCGCGCTTGGTGGCGGCCACGGCGTGGACCTCGTCGATGATGACCGTCTCCACGCCGCGCAGGGACTCGCGGGCGGCGGAGGTCAGGAGGAGGAACAACGACTCCGGCGTGGTGATGAGGATGTCCGGCGGGGTCCGGGCGAAGCTGCGGCGCTCGTCGGCCGGGGTGTCGCCGGTGCGCATGCCGACGGTGATGTCCGGGGGAGGCACGCCGAGCCGCCCCGAGGCCTGGCGGATCCCGGTGAGCGGCGCCCGCAGGTTGCGCTCGACGTCGACGGCGAGCGCCTTGAGGGGGCTGATGTAGAGGACGCGGCAGCGGTGCTTCGGATCCTCGGGAGCGGCCTCGTGGGCCAGCCGGTCGATCGACCACAGGAACGCCGCGAGGGTCTTGCCGGAGCCTGTGGGCGCGACCACCAGCGCGTTGCGCCCGGCCCCGATGGCCCGCCACGCCCCGGCCTGGGCGGCCGTGGGCGCGGCGAAGGCGGCCTTGAACCACTCGCGGGTGGCGAGGCCGAACTGCTCCAGCACGTCTGACACGTCTCTCATCGTGCCCCGGGGGTACGACAGAAAAGCGTGAGCCGACGAAATCAGACGCGGGACCACAGTTCGGGCACCGGACCGGCGGCGATGCCGAACCGGACGGACCATGGTGCTCCTCAGGTGATGGGGAGCACATTGATGCCTGACGCTGAGACCGAACGGGAGGCTCCGTGGTGAACCGCATCGCCGCCGTACTCGTCCTGCTCGCCGCTTTCGTCCTGCCTGCAACGCCGGCAACGGCCGCCGGAGCCGGATATGTACGGTTGGCGCATCTGTCGCCGGACACTCCGGCGGTCGACGTGTATCTCAAGGGCAAGAGCGCCAAGGCGCAGAGGTTCGACGGCGTCGCGTACGGCGCCATGTCCGACTACCTGCGCCTGCCCACGGGCACCTACTCGGTGGCCATGCGCAAGGCGGGTGCCGCCGCGAGCACGCCGCCGGTGCTCACCACCCAGGTCACCGTCGACGACGGCGCGGCGTACACGGTCGCCGGCGTGGGTCGTTACGCCGACCTGGGCCTGCGGGTGCTCAAGGACGACCTGCGCCTGCCCGGGCGGGACGAATCCAAGATCAGAATCATTCAGGCTTCGGTACGCGCACCCGTGCTCGACGTGGGCGGCGCCAACGGCAGAACCATCGCCGACGGGGTCGCGTTCGCCACCACCACCGCCTACCGCGAGGTGAACCCGGGCAAGTGGACGGTGAAGGTACAGCCGTCCGGCGGGGGCAGGACCAGCGATCTGCCGTGCACATTGGGCGCGGGCAACGTCTACTCGCTGCTGGTGCTCGACGACAAGAACGGCGGCCTCAAGCCGGAGCTGCACATCGACGCGGCCCGGCAGGGCGGGGTGCCGCAGGGCGGGGTCGCCACCGGCGCGGGCGGCAGTCGCCCGGAGGATCCATTGCCGGCGGCTCTGCTGCTGGCCGGCCTCGCGGCCGTGCTCGCCGGAGGCGTCGTGGTCGCGCTCAGGCGGCGCCCGAAGATCTCCTGATGACGGTACGGACCACAGCGCGGCGCGCACTCCTGCCCGTCGCAGTCGCCCTGCTCACCGGGATCGTCGTCGCGGCCGGCTACCTGGTGACCCACGAGCCTCGCGCCACTCCTGATGTCGTCGCGCCTGCTGTGCCCGTACCGTCGAATGTGCCCGTACCCTCGGATTGGCCGGAGCCGGCGGGGGTGCCGGACCCGTTCCGGACCGCCAAGCCGGAGGTGAACGGCCTGCCGACCCGCTTGCGGGTCGCGGCCGTGGGCATCGACACGGAGCTGGAGACGCTGCATCTCGGCGCCGACGGCGAACTCGTGCCGCCGAAGGGCGACGAGCGGGCCGGCTGGTACGCCGACGGCACCGCGCCCGGCGACGTCGGTCCGGCGGTGCTCGCGGGCCACGTCGATTCCCGGAGCGGCCCGGCGGTCTTCTACCGGCTCCGGGAGATCGACGTCGGCGACCGCATCGAGGTGATCCGCGGCGGTGCGGCGGTCACGTTCACGGTCACCGGGACCGCCTGGTATCCGAAGAAGGCGTTCCCGACCGGCCGCGTCTACGGCCCGACGCCGGATCGCCAGCTGCGGCTGATCACCTGTGGTGGCGTCTTCGACCGAAGTCTGCGGTCATACCGGGACAACCTGGTGGTGTACGCGGTGGCCGGGTGATCGTGGTACCCGATGGCCCGTCCGCACGACTATCCTGAGAACGAAGCGACGGGTGGGAGCCGATGGCGGTCAGGCGGATGCTCATCGCCGGTCGGTATCGTCTCCACGAGCCGGTCGGTGCCGGAGGCATGGGCCGGGTGTGGCTGGCCCGCGACGAGATGCTGGACCGGGACGTCGCGGTCAAGGAGTTCGTCCCGCCGGACTGGATGACCGACGGCGAGAAGGCCCGGCTGCGCACCCGGACGCTGCGCGAGGCCCGCAGTGCGGCCCGGCTCAATCATCCGCACGTGGTCCGGATCTACGACGTCGTGCACGCCGAGGACCTGCCGTGGATCGTGATGGAGTACGTGCCGTCGCGCTCACTGCACCAGGTCATCGGCGAGGACGGCCCCTATTCGCCGCAGGACGCCGCCCGCATCGGCCTCGACGTGCTGGAGGCCATCACGGCCGCCCACCGCGCCGGCGTGCTGCACCGCGACGTCAAGCCGCACAACGTCCTCATCGGGACCGACGGCCGGGTGGTCCTCACCGACTTCGGGCTCGCCACGTTCGTCGACGACGGCTCGGTGACCGGCCCCGGCCTGGTGGTCGGCTCCCCGCAGTACGTGTCGCCCGAGCGGGCGCGCGACGGCGCGTCCACGGTGGAGTCGGACATGTGGTCCTTCGGCGCGACCCTGTACGCCGCCGTCGAGGGCCGTTCACCGTTCGCGCGGGAGAGCGCGATGGCGACCCTGATGGCGCTCGCGACCGACGAGCCCGATCTGCCGACCCGGGCCGGACCGCTGGCCCCGGTGCTGATGGGCCTGCTGCAGCGCGAGCCGGTGGAACGCCTCACCGGCAAGGAGGCCGGGGAGCGGCTGCACGCTGTTCTCGCCGCCGACGAGGGCGGTCGTCCGGCCGTACCGGCGCCGAGGAGGTCTGCCGACGCCGGCACCGGGCCGCGGCACGCAGCCGATCCGGCGAGGGGCGCGCTCCTGGCCGCGGCGCGGGTCGCCACGCGTCTCGACGCACCGCTGATCCCGAGCCAGCGCGACCACTCCTCGTATGTCCCGGTCCGCCCGAAATCCCGGTTGCTCGTCGCGGGGGTGGCGACGGCCGCGGTCCTCGGTGCGGCCGCGATCGCCGCCGGCCTGACGATGAGTGACGACGCCCCGGTGACACCGCCCAGCGCCGTCGGCTCGCTGCCGGTGACGTCCTCGTCCGGCGTCGGCGGCGGCGCCGGTGGCTTCAGCCCGGTCGGCTGTCTGAGCCCGGCCGCGCCCGGGTTGCCGCGGACCCCGCAGTCCGGCGCGGAGAAGCTGCGCGACGGCTGGGCGCTCTACCAGGGCTGGTCCTACTTCACCCGGGGCGACTTCCACATCGCGGTGCCCGACGGCTGGACGTACGAGCGGATCGGCACCACGCTCTGCTTCCGCGATCCCAGCAACCTGCGGGTGCTCAGCGTCGACCCGGAGCGCAAGGCCAAGGGCGACCCGGTCAAGGCCTGCCGGGACGAGGCCGCCCGGCTGCGGGCCGCGGGCGACCTGCCCGGCTATCAGCAGTACGCGCTCAGAAAGGTGCCGTCGCTGACCCGGGCCGCCGACTGGGAGTACGCGTACGACGGCCCGACCGGCGTCCGCATGCACGCGATGACCCGCTGGATAGCGTCGGACGGCAGCGGCTATGCGTTCGGGCTGATGACCCGCGACCTCGACTGGCCGGCCAACTTCGCCACCTGGGGCATGATCGTCAGCACCTTCTACACCGATCCGTGAGCCCGGACGGTATGTATCAGTCGGTATGAATCCATCGACCGTCCTCTCTGAAATGCTCGGCTTGGCCGCGCCACACCCCCGGCGCCGGCGACCCGAGCCCGCGGAGGACTCCCGTGAGAGCACTATCCCTGATCGGCGCGACGGCCCTGCTGGTCACCGTCGCGGCGGCGGCACCGGCGCAGGCCGCAGCCGTGGCGCCCCCGGACATCCCGCTCGCCAACGTCAAGAACCACCTGTCGCAGCTCCAGTCGATCGCCACGGCCAACGGCGGCAACCGCGCCCACGGCCGCCCCGGCTTCCTGGCATCGGTCACCTACGTGAAAGGCCTGCTCGACAGCGCCGGCTTCCAGACCCAACAGCAGTCGTTCACGTACGGCGGAGCCACCGGCTACAACCTCATCGCGGACTGGCCGGGCGGCGACACCGCCGACACGCTGATGGTCGGCGCCCACCTCGACAGCGTCACGGCCGGTCCGGGCATCAACGACAACGGTTCGGGCTCGGCGGCCAATCTCGAGGTCGCGCTCGCCGTGGCGCGCACCGGCTTCCACCCCGACCGGCACCTGCGCTTCGGCTGGTGGGGCGCCGAGGAACTGGGGCTGCGCGGCTCGACGGCGTACGTGAACTCGCTCAGCTCCGCGCAGAAGGCCGCCATCACCGGCTACCTGAACTTCGACATGGTCGGCTCGCCGAACCCCGGCTACTTCCTGTACGACGGCGACAACTCCGACGGCACCGGCTCCGGCCCCGGGCCCGCGGGCTCCGCCGAGATCGAGGACACGCTGGAGGCGTACTTCACGTCGATCGGCGTACCGACCCGCGGCACCGACTTCGACGGCCGCAGCGACTACGGCCCGTTCATCGCCGCGGGCATCCCCGCGGGCGGCATCTTCACCGGCGCCGAGGGCCGCAAGACCGCGGCGCAGGTCCAGCTCTGGGGCGGCACGCAGGCCGCGTTCGACGCCTGTTACCACCGGTCCTGCGACACGATCTCCAACATCAACGACACCGCGCTGGACCGTGACTCCGACGCCATCGCGTACGCGGTCTGGACGCTGGCCGGCGCCGCCACCCCGCCCGGGCCGTCGGTGTTCGCCGACGACTTCGAGACGGCCCAGGGCTGGACCACCAACGCCGCGGGCACCGACACCGCCACCACCGGAGCCTGGGAGCGCGGGGACCCCGCCGCGACCTCGTCCGGCGTCGCCACCCAGCTCGGCACCACCGTCAACGGCAGCAACGACCTGGTGACGGGCGCCCCGGCCGGGTCCAGCGCGGGCGCGAACGACGTCGACGGCGGCACCACGACGATCCGCTCACCCGCGATCATCCTGCCCGGCGGCGCCTCGTCACTGTCGTTCTCGTGGTACCTGGCCCACCTGAGCAACGCCACCAATGGCGACTACTTCCGCGTCCAGGTGATCTCCGGCACCACCGCCACCACGGTGTTCAGCCAGGCCGGCGCGGCCACCGACCGGGCCGCCGCGTGGCAGAAGGCGACCGTGAGCCTTACCCCGTACGCCGGCCAGACCATCCGCCTGCAGGTCGAGGCGGCGGACACCGGCACGGCCAGCCTGGTCGAGGCGGCCGTGGACGACATCGTGATCACCCAGGCTTAGGGCAGGCCCTACCTTCCGCCGGGCTGTTACCCTTTTTCCGATGAGTGGCAGTATGAGGCCGGGCTCTGCCCGGCCTTTCCGGTCCCTGGTCCCGCCATGCTGATCCTGGTGGGCCTCCTGCTCGTCATCGTGGTGACCGCCGTCACGGGCTACTTCGTCGCCCAGGAGTTCGGCTACGTCGCCGTCGACCGCAACCGCCTGCGCCAGCAGGCGGAGCGCGGTGACAAGGCCGCCGCCCGAGCCCTGACCGTCACCGAACGTCTCTCGTTCGTGCTGTCCGGCGCGCAGCTCGGCATCACCGTCACCGCCCTGATCGTCGGTTACGTGGCCGAGCCGTTCCTCGGCGAGGGCATGGCCGACCTTTTCGGCGTCGCCGGCGTTCCCGCAGCCGTCGCGATGCCCGTCTCGGTCGTGCTGGCCCTGGTCATCGCGACCGTCGTCCAGATGGTCCTCGGCGAACTCGCCCCCAAGAACCTGGCGATCGCCCGCGCGGAGACGATCGCCAAGGCCCTCAGCCGTTCGACGCTGCTCTACCTCACCGTCTTCGGCCCGGTCATCAAGCTCTTCGACATCGCCGCGGCCAGGCTGCTGCGCCGCCTCGGCATCGAGCCGATCGAGGAGCTGCCCGAGGGCGCGACCGAGGAGGACCTCGAGCAGATCATCGCCGAGTCGCGCGCCCAGGGACACCTCGGCCCGGAGCTCTCCGCGCTGCTCGACCGCGGCCTCGACTTCCGCCGCCGGACAGCCTCCGAGGTGATGGTGCCGCGCGTGGACGTCCACACCGTGCAGGCCGCCGAGCCGGCATCGCAGATCGTCGACCTCCTGCGGACGGGCCGGTCCCGCTTCCCGGTCCGATCGGGTACGGGCGTGGACGAGATCGTCGGCGTCGTCGGCATCACGGACCTCCTCGCCGTGCCGCCGGGAGACCGCGCCACGACGCCGATCTCGGACATCGCCGTGCCGCCGCTGCTCGTCCCCGCGTCGCTGCGCCTCCCCACGGTCCTCGACCGCCTCCGTACCGGCCACCGCCAGCTGGCCTGCGTCGTCGACGAGTACGGCGGCTTCGCCGGCATCATCACCCTCGAGGACATCGCGGAGGAACTCGTCGGCCCCATCCGCGACGAGGACGACCTGCCCGAACCGGCCCCGGCCCGCCAGGACGACGGCTCCTGGATCGTCCCGGCCCGCTGGCGCATCGACGAGGTCACCGACGCGACCGGAGTGGACCTCCCCGAAGGTACGGACTACGACACCATCTCCGGCCTGGTGATGTCCCACCTCGGCCGGGTTCCCGAGGTCGGCGACTCGGTGTCCCTGGACTCCGGAGCGGACCTGGCGGTGCTCTCGGTGGACCGCCACGTCCCGGAGTCGGTACGGATCGTGGCCCCATGAGCACCACCTGGGCCGTCATCTGTTCGCTCCTGCTCCTGGCCGGGAACGGCTTCTTCGTCGCGGCCGAGTTCGCCCTGGTGGCGAGCAAGCGCTACCGCCTCGAACACGCGGCGGCGGACGGCAGCCGCGCCGCCCGCGCCGCCCTCGACGGCAGCCGCGAACTGTCCGTGATGCTGGCCGGCGCCCAGCTCGGCATCACGCTGTGCTCCCTCGGCCTCGGCGCCCTCGCCGAACCGGCGATCGAGCACCTCCTGCACCCCCTGCTGCACGCGGCCGGCCTCCCGGACGTCCCCAGCGCGGTCGTCGCCCTCCTGGTCGCGTTGATCGTGGTGACGTTCCTGCACCTGGTCCTCGGCGAGATGATGCCGAAGTCCTGGGCGATCACCGACCCGGAACGCTCGGCAACCCTGCTCGCGCTGCCGTTCCGCGGCTTCGTCCGGCTCGCCCGCCCGGCGCTGCTGGGCCTCAACGGCCTGGCGAACGTGGCCCTCAAGCCGTTCGGGGTGCACGCGCAGGACCAGCTGGCGCAGGCGCACGGGCCGGAGGAGATGAACATCCTGCTGGAGCGGTCGCGGGCGGAGGGGCTGATCGGGGCGGAGCAGACCGAGCTGCTGACCAGCATGCTGAAGCTCCAGGAGATGAAGGTGGGGGATCTGCTGATCCCGGACGAGCAGCTGGTGACGGTTCGGCCGGGGTCTTCCGCGGGGGAGGTGGAGGAGGCTTCGCTGCGGAGCGGGCGGTCTCGGCTCGCTGTCGTCTCGCCTGCTCCTTCTGCTTCCGCGGCTTCGCTTTCCTCGCCTTCGCGTTCCGCCGCCTCGCGGGTTTCCCTTTCCGCGGCCTCGCGGGCTTCGGCGGCTTCGCCGGCTGATGTGGTGGTAGGCGTGGTGCATGTGCGCGATGCCTTGCGGGCCACGACGGCCGGGAGGCCCGCGACCGCCCAGGATCTGATGGACCCGGCGTTCGTCCTGGACGCGGGCACGACGGTCACGGACGCGGTGACCGCGATGCGCGGGGCCCGGGCGCAGCTCGCCATGGTCACCCGACGCGGGGAAAGAGTGGGATTCGTCGCCCTGGAAGACCTGTTGGAGCAGGTCATCGGCGAGTTCGACGACGAGACTGATCCCGTACCGGTGGGCAGGCGCATGCGCTGAGAGGGAGCGGGATGGTCTTCGAGAAGGTGTTGCGCGCATTCGGCGTGGGCGGCCCGGCCGTCGAAACCGTCCTGGCCACCCCCGACGCCTACCCGGGCGGCGAACTCCTCGGCGTGGCCCGGCTCACGGGCGGCGAATACGACGTGGCGATCGAAACCCTGGCGGTGGGCCTGGTGACGCGCGTGGAGGCCGAGGACGGCGACGCCCTCGTCGAATTCCACCGCGCGTGGGTCGCCGCGGGTTTCACCCTGGCGGCGGGGGAGCACCAGGACATCCCGTTCAGCATCACGCTGCCGTGGGAGACACCCCTGACCCACGCGTACGGGAAAAAGCTCAGCGGAATGTCCCTCGGCCTGCGCACGGAACTGACGGTCGAGAAGGCGGTCGACAACGGTGACGTGAACGTGGTGGCCGTGCGTCCCCTGCCCGCGCAGGAGGCGGTGCTCGCGGCGATCGAACGCCTCGGCTTCCACTTCCGCCACGCCGACGTGGAACGAGGAGCAATCTTCGGCGTACGCCAGGAGCTGCCGTTCTACCAAGAAATCGAGTTCACCCCACCGCAGGTGGTGGCGGCGGCGATGGACGAGATGGAACTGACCTTCGTGGCGGATCCGGAGGGGGTCGAGGTGATCCTCGAATTGGAGAAGCACGGCGGCCTGTGGCACCGGGCCGAGGACCGGTACGCCCGGCTCCGCCTCTCACACCTCGAGGTGGCGTCGAAAGACTGGGCTCTGGAGGTGGAGTCCGCGATTCGCGGGGCCTTGCCCGCCGGGGCGCCCGGGCTGCCGAGAGATGGCGGAATGCACGCGCCTTCCTCGTTCAACCCGCGGTAGCGGTGTTCAACCCGCGGTAGCGGTGGCGAGCTTGATGCCGAAACCGACGAAAACGACCCCGATCCCGGTGGAAGCCGCGGCGGACAGCCGGCGCCGCCGCCGGAACTGCCCGGCCAGGAACTGCCCGCCGAAAATCAGTCCGCTCAGATAGAGGACGCTGAAGAACTGCAGGATCGCGCCGAGCACCAGGAACGACAGAGCCGGATGCGCGTAGCCGGGATCGACGAACTGGATGAAGAACGAGACGACGAAGAGAATCGCCTTGGGATTCAGCAGGCTGACAACCAGGGCACGCCGGAAGGGCCTCCGCACGCCGGGGGTCTCGGGGGCCGGGGTGGAGGCGCCCGTGGCCACGACGGTGGAGGCGCCGGTGGCCAGTACGGTGGAGGCGCCGGTGGCCACTACGGCGGAGAGCGCGGGCGTCCGCTTCTGTTCGAGCCCACCGGTTCCGGTCGCGGGGTCCAGCTCGTCGGAGTCCCGGCGCGCCCGACTCGAATCGCGCGCGGCCAGATGGAAATCTTGTGGCCGCGCATCCCGGCGGTGGTGTGTCGCCGCGTCGGATCTGCCGGCCGCCGCGCCCCGCGCCCGCCATTTCCGCCAGGCGCTCAGGATGATTCCCACGCCCAGCCATGCGAGGTAGGCGCCGCCGGCGTACTTCACCACCATGAAGATCGGTGGGTACGCCTGGAGAAGAGAGGCCACCCCGGCGGCGGCGAGCACCATCAGAACGGTGTCGCCCAAGAAGACTCCGAAGGCGGCGCGATAGCCGGCCCGTACGCCGCGCTGGGCGGCGACGGAGATCACGAAGATGGAGTTGGGGCCGGGCAATAGAACGATTGCCACGGTTCCAAGCACGTACGTCCAGAATTCGGTGATACCCAACACGTTCTTATCTTCGGCATCGTGGTGAGGCGGAGGCACTGGTCCGCATGGCCAAGAAGCTGTGGCCTTGCCCACGGCGTTTTGCTTCCGCTGGCTCGCTCGCTGGCTCGGCTGCCACGCCGGTTACCGGACGACCGCATCCATGCTTCCGCGGTCGCCGCGTCGCCTCCGGCGCCGTCCGGATCGTCACCCGGCTGTCCGCCAGCTCGCAGCCTGCCCGCCCGAATTCGGCTAGTGGATGACCGCGTCTCTCCCTCGGCCCCGACGTCGCCTCGGGTGCGTTGCGAGTTCTCATCGGCTGTCCCCTGCCCGCCTGCCCGCCAGCCCCCGTGGCCAGGCGGTCAGACGGGCAGGGGACAAGGGGCGACAGGGCGGGATCCGGGGCCACGGCCAGGTCCAGGTCCAAGGCCAAAGGCCAGGAGGCCAGGGGCCAGGGGGCCACGGCGCAGGCGGCCACGGGGCCGGCGGCCACGGGGCAGGGTCCAGGGCCATGGCCATAGCCGGGGCGGCCCAGGCTCTGGGTCAGGGTTAGGGATGATCAGTGGTCAGGCGGCCTCCAAGCGGGTCCGCAGCCGTTCCCGGGCCGCGGGCCATTCGTCGGCCGTCATCGCGAACAGCACGGAATCCCGCCAAGTCCCGTCCTGCCGGAGCCGGTGCCGCCTGATCACCCCGTCACGGCTGGCGCCCAGCCGCGCGATGGCCCGCTGCGACCGTTCGTTGCGGATGTCGGTGTACCAGAACACGCGCTCCGCGCCCAGCACCTCAAAAGCTCTCTCCAACAGCAGCAGCTTGGCCTCGGTGTTGACCCCGCTACGCCACCATCGGCGCCCGAGGATCGTGTGTCCGATGCCGAGTGAGCCTCGCTCCTCGTCCACGTCGTGGTAGCTGGTCCTCCCCATGACCTCGCCGGTGTTCGGGTCGCACTGCGCCCACGAGACGTGGCTGCCTGCCCACTGCTGGCGGCCGGCGAGCGCGACTTGCTCCGCCATCTCCTCGCGGGTCTTCGGGCGAGGGGTCGGCAGAAACTGCCACACCTCGTCGTCTGCCAATGCGCTCAGCAGGCCGTCGACGTGGGCCGGCGCCAGAGGCTCCAGCGCTACGTGCTGACCTCGCATCGGCGCGGCTGTGGTCCACGGTGAGGTCCGCCGGGGGAGGTACGCCGGTGGGGGCGGTGCCACTCCGGCGTCCGGCTGTGGCGGGCCGGCCACGCGTTGCAGTGGTAGCACTCCGGCCCAGTGGGGGAGGGGGAGATCTTCGGCTTCGTCGGCCACTCCGCCTGCGCGTGCGCGTACCGAAACTTCTGTCAACGGCAGTGCCAGAACGGCGGTAGTCGCCAACTCCCGGGTTGTGGGTGGGCGGCTGTCGGCCGCCCGGCCCGCTCCCAGTTTCTCGACCAGGGCTGTCATAGCGGCGCTCTTCTCGCCCGCGTCCGTGACGGGCCGCGCCATGCCGTGCGCGACCAGGGACCGGTAGTTGGCGCTGTGATGGAACTGCGAGCGCGCGTAGACGAGCCCGTCCAGCAGGGTTACCGAGACGCATGCGCGCACGCCGTCGGCACGTGCTGTCAGGCCGATCCGACCCCCTGTCGAGCCGTGGAGATAGAGGGTCTCGCCGACGCGGACGTGCAGTGTAGGCAGGGCACGAGGCTCCCCGTCGACCACGAACGCCACCGTGCAGTCATACGCCTCGTCCAAGATCGCGTGCGCAGCGTCGCGCTCGTAGTGCATGCGGTCGCGGTAGCGGGTCGCTGTCGTGCGTGCGGTGGGCTGGTAGAGGTCGGTCACAAGATCCTCCTTGCCAAGACCTCTGTACTAGTACAGAATCGGCGCTGTGTCAGAACAATATCAGGTCAGCGGCTCGAACGCCGCCTCGATTTCGGACAGCATCGAGGCGGGTGTCCGGCGCGGCGACTGGGTCTGGGGAGCCGCGCTTCCTCCGATCCGGGTGCTCGCCGACCAGCTGCACGTCAGCCCCGCCACGGTCTCGAAGGCGTATCAGGACCTGCGCCAACGCGGCATCGTGGAGACCTCCGGGAGGCGTGGCACGCGCATCAGACCCCGCCCTCCGGTCGCCGGCCCGCGAGCGGCGATGCGCCTGCCGGTGCCCGCGGGCGCGGTCGACCTTTCCTCCGGAGACCCCGACGTCCGCTTGCTGCCCGCTCTAGGTGTGCACCTTCGCGCGCTGTCCGATGTGGTCGACCCTCCTTGCGGGTACGCAGCCGGCGCCATGCCCGAGCTGATCGACGCGGCGCGCCCCCGCCTCGAGGCCGACGGCGTCCCGGTTGCGGACGCGGCGATCACGGTCACGAACGGCACACTCGACGCCATCGAACGCCTCCTCACCATCCACCTGCGGCCCGGTGACTCCGTGGCCGTCGAGGACCCGGGCTGGGCCAATCTCCTTGATCTGCTCGCGGCGCTCGGCCTGACCGTCGTGCCGGTCCCGGTCGACGACGAGGGTCCGCTTCCCGACAACCTCCTGGGCGCGCTTGCCGCCGGTGTGCGCGCAGTCGTCATCACCACCCGCGCCCAGAACCCGACCGGCTCCGCCGTGACCGCCGAGCGCGCCGCCGCAATTCGCGAGGTCTTGTCCTATCGCCCCGACGTCCTGCTGATCGAGGATGATCACGCTGCGGAGCTCTCCGGCGTACCGTTGCATTGCCTGATCGGTGCCACCAGGTCTTGGGCCTTCATCCGGTCAGCGTCCAAACCCTTCGGCCCCGACCTGCGCATCGCCGTCATGGCGGGGGACGAGGCGACCATCGCGCGCGTGGTGGGCCGCATGCGGATCGGCGCCGGCTGGGTCTCCACGGTGCTGCAGCGACTACTTCTCCGGCTCTGGCAGGAAGAGGAGGTCACGGCGCACATCGCCGACGCCGGCAGAAGCTACGACCGCCGCCGCCGCGCGCTCCGCGACGCGCTGACCTCCCGGGGGGTCAAGGCCTACGGCGAGACGGGCATCAATCTATGGGTACGCACACCCGACGAGACCCGCCTGGTGACAGCACTACGAGACGCGGGATACGCGGTGGCGCCCGGCTCCCTGTTCCGCATCGACGCGCCACCGGGCGTACGGATCACCGTCAGCCCGCTCGACGACGCCGCGATCGAGCCTTTCGCCGAGAGCGTGGCCGCTGCCGCCTACCCGCCCGGCGTGACCATCCCGGGCCGATGACGTCGGCGGCTCGTGCGCACCGCATGCCGGCAGCTGGTCCTGGTCAACCCCCTTCAGGTGATACCGCCCGGCGTGGACAACACGGGAAGGGGTAGAACGGTGACATGCCGAGGACCGAGGCTCCCATCGGGGCGCAGCACTTCGTTCCGCCGAACGCGCACGAGCTCGACGAGCTCAAATCCGCCGCAGCCCACTGCGAGGGCTGCGAGCTCTACCAGAACGCGACGCAGACGGTGTTCGGCCGCGGTGCCGCCCACGCGCGTGTCGTCTTCGTCGGCGAGCAGCCGGGCGACGTCGAGGACCAGAAGGGTCTGCCCTTCGTCGGCCCCGCCGGACGGCTCCTCCGCGAGGCCGTGGACGACGCCGGCATCGACCCCGGAAACGTCTACATCACCAACGCGGTCAAGCACTTCCGCTTCGAGCTGCGCGGCAAGCGCCGCATCCACCAGAGCCCGGGCCCGGCCCACATCACGGCCTGCCGCCCGTGGCTCGTGGCCGAGTTCGCGCTGCTCAAGCCGGAGCTGGTCGTGGTGCTCGGGGCGACCGCCGCCAAGGCGCTGCTCGGTCCGTCGTTCCGGGTCACCCGGTCGCGCGGCCAGCTCATGCCATGGCCGGCGTCCGCCCAGCATCCCGAGGACTTCCCGGTGGCGGAGATCCAGGCGCTCGCCACCATCCACCCGTCCGCCGTGCTCCGGGCCGACGACCGCGACGCCGCGTATAAGGGCCTGGTCGACGATCTCAAGGTCGCCGCCACGGCACTCGCTTGATGAGTACGCCTGGACGACTCGCCCACCTTCCGGGCGACCGGAGGCAACATCGACGTTAGTGATTCGGATCTCATCAACGTGCTCGGAGTGCCATGGGCCCGCTCGGTTGCCGCGGCTCCGCGAGTAGGCTTTTCGAGTGCGATTGACGGACTTCTGGCAGCGCCTTGAGCAGGCCTTCGGGGCCACGTACGCGCGAAGCATCGCCGCCGATCACGCCTTCTCGGACCTCGGTGGACGGACGATCGACGAGGCCATCGCGCAGGGTATTGGTACGGCCACGATCTGGCGAGCTGTCGTGGCTGCGTACCCCGATCGGGTGCCCGGACAGCTCCACTGACAGGTTTTCGTACGTTTGTTCTGGCGTGTCGCTCGATCGTCGTACAGGTGTTCGGCTATTGTCGCCAACGGCGTACTCATCCACAGCTCACGACCGGGCGGCAGTTTCTGTCAGACCCACCGTCTAGCGTGACTCGCGTGTTGAACAGAAGCTCATCGGCGAAGACGCCTGCGAAGTCGAATACAGGGGTGGCGGACATGGTGGCAGGACCCGACCGGGACAAGGCTCTCGATCTGGCGTTGGCACAGATCGACAAGCAGTTCGGCAAGGGCTCGGTGATGCGGCTGGGAGAGCGGCCGGTCGTGCAGACCGCCGTCATCCCGACCGGCTCGATCGCCCTCGACGTGGCACTCGGCGTCGGCGGTCTGCCGCGCGGCCGGGTCATCGAGGTCTACGGACCCGAGTCCAGCGGTAAGACGACGGTCGCCCTGCACGCGGTGGCCAACGCCCAGCGGGCCGGCGGCAT
Organism: Actinoplanes sp. NPDC051475; assembly: GCF_040689425.1. NCBI lineage: Bacteria > Bacillati > Actinomycetota > Actinomycetes > Micromonosporales > Micromonosporaceae > Actinoplanes > Actinoplanes sp. NPDC051475. The sequence goes on along the minus strand of NZ_JBFAZZ010000007.1, from coordinate 272,785 downwards.
CGCCGCCTTCATCGACGCCGAGCACGCGCTCGACCCGGATTACGCCCGGGCGCTCGGCGTCGACACGGACGCACTGCTCGTGTCGCAGCCTGACACGGGTGAGCAGGCGCTCGAGATCGCGGACATGCTGATCCGCTCCGGCGCACTCGACGTCATCGTCATCGACTCGGTCGCCGCACTCGTGCCGCGCGCCGAGATCGAGGGCGAGATGGGTGACAGCCACGTCGGTCTGCAGGCCCGCCTGATGAGCCAGGCGCTGCGGAAGATCACCGGTATCCTCAACAACTCCGGCACGACCGCCATCTTCATCAACCAGCTGCGCGAGAAGATCGGCGTCATGTTCGGCTCGCCCGAGACGACGACCGGTGGCCGCGCCCTGAAGTTCTACTCGTCGGTGCGCCTCGACGTGCGCCGCATCGAGAGCCTCAAGGACGGCACCGACGTGGTCGGCAACCGCACCCGCGTCAAGGTCGTGAAGAACAAGGTCGCGGCGCCGTTCAAGCAGGCCGAGTTCGACATCATGTACGGCAAGGGCATCTCCCGCGAGGGCTCGCTGATCGACGTCGGCGTCGAGCAGAGCATCATCCGCAAGGCCGGCGCCTGGTACACGTACGACGGTGACCAGCTCGGCCAGGGCAAGGAGAAGGCGCGCGAGTTCCTGAAGGAGAACCCGGACGTCGCCGCCGAGATCGAGAAGAAGATCCTCGAGAAGCTCGGCGTGGGCCAGACCACCGGCGACGCCGCGGGTGGCCCGGAGCTCCCGCCGGTCGACTTCTGATCGAACGCCCGCCGGGCCGATCTCGCTATCGGCCCGGCCCGGATCGCCATCGGCGGCCCAGGTCGCTATCGGCGGCCTGCTTGCTATCGGCCCAGCCGGCGATCCGGTTCGCCATCGGGCCGGTCCGCGCGGTCGGTTCGGTCTTGCGTCACTCGGTCCTGCGGTCGCCCGGACCTGCGTGATTCTGGTCGTGCGGTTGGCCCGGTCGTGCGGTTTGGTCCGGTCTGCGGTCGCCCCGGTCTTATCCGCCGGGCTCGTCGGACGCGGCGGTTCACTTTCGCCGCCAGAAGAGCTTGCTGTCCCTCCTTGGCCTCTGAGTCGAGGAGGGCCGCGGGTCCTCTTCAAGCGGCGGCCCAGCTCGTCCGCGCTCATGAATCGCCGTGACCGCGGACCGGCGAAACATACGAACGAGGGGACGCTGAGCAGTGGCTGGACGACGTGGAGCGCGGTCCGGGCGGGGCTGGGACGCGATCCCACCCAGGCCTCCCCGGGACGACTCTCCTGACCGCGACAGCCCCGCCAGAGGGCGCCGCCGTGCCCGTTCCGCCGAGGCTGCGGACCGCCCGGCCGAGCCGCCGAAGTCCGAGTCCGAGCTGGCCAGGGAGATCTGTCTCCGGCAACTCGCCGTACGCCCCCGCACCCGCGCCGAGCTGGCCAAGGTGCTGACCCGCAAGGAGATCTCCGAGGAGGTCATCGCCGAGGTCCTCGACCGCTACGACGAGGTCGGCATCATCGACGACGCAGCCTTCGCCCGGGCCTGGGTGTCCAGCCGCCACCAAGGTCGTGGGCTGGCGCGCCGCGCTCTTGCCAACGAACTCCGGCAGCGAGGGGTCGACGCCGAGGTGGCGACCGAGGCGCTCGAAACCCTGGACGAGGACGAGGAGGCCGCGACCGCCCGGGCGTTGGTGGACCGCAAACTCCGCACGGCCACCGGTACGCCGGACCAGGTCTTCCGCCGTCTGGTCGGCATGCTGGCCCGCAAGGGATACCCCGCCGGCGTGGCCATTCGCGCCGTCAAGGACACACTGGCGGCCCGCGATGCCGAGGCTGCCGAATTCGCCGATCAGATCGACGCCGACGCCATGGCCGATCACGAAATCGACAGCTCGTCCTGACTGCTCGCACAGCTCCTTCGTCTGCTCGCACAGCTCCTTCTGGCCGTTTGCCGAGAGTTGATGCCAAGGCCGGCTACGAAATCGACAGCCGCTCCGGATCGCCTCGTCGAGAGCCGGTGCGGAGCTGAGACGGACTCAATTCGGTATCTCTATTCGGCGGCGCCTCCATCCGACGGCTGAGAGCATGCGTGGTCGGTGGCTCGCCGCGCGTTATGAATCGAACGGCTCGACAAGTCCGAGTTGCCGGCCGGATGTGTGCAGGGCCAGGATGTTGCGCGCCGAGCGTCGGCCTGATCCCGTCCAGATCAAGGGACGGACCAGCCTTTCTGGCGCCGGCCGTCATGCCAGCAAGACCGCGCGTGGACGCCGGCGTCCACCTCGTCATCGCACGTTGATCACGTCAGTCGAATCTGTCCGTGCGCCGCCCGGCCGCTGGTCGAACGACGCTCGAAAGAGCGAGCATGCCCCTACGGTGAGTCGATATCGGTTCGGTTCAACGTCCGACTTCACCCACATTGTCACTGGTGGATGGAAGTGCTCCGCTCCTTGCCGGTAATCTGCCTCTTCGGACTCATGGAAATGATTGTCCACTGAAGACTGATCAGTCTGAAGTACGGGGAGGAACATGCGAACCAATCAGCTCGCACGCCACCGTGGCGTGCGTGCCGTTGCGCGGCTCGGCTTCATGGTCGGTGCCGTCGGCGTGGCCGCCCTCGCGGGTGCCTCAGCCGCGGCGGCTTCCACCACGCAGATCCACACCCGCGGTGTCGTGGTACTCGACGAGCCTGCCGCCACTTCGGGCGACGACTCGGCTACCCAGGCCGCCGAGGAGGGCGAGGAGGGCGAAGACTCCGGCACCAACGACCCGGGAACTCCCACCGACCCGAGCACGCCGGATGACCCGGGAACGCCGGATGACCCGGGAACGCCGGATGACCCGGGAACGCCGGATGACCCGGGCACGCCGGATGACCCGGGCACGCCGGATGACCCGGGAACGCCGGATGACCCGGGCACGCCGGATGACCCGGGCACGCCGGATGACCCGGGCACGCCGGATGACCCGGGCGCGCCGGATGACCCTGGGCTCCCGGGCGGCGACGGATCCGGCGAAGGCGGCGGCACCGGCGACAACGGCGGCAACAACAACGGTGGCTCCAGCGGCGGCAACAACCACGGCAGCAACAACAACGGTGGCGGCAACAACGGCGGCACCGCTGCCAGCTCCGACGCGAGCGGTGGCCTCCCGGTCACCGGCGTCAACGTCGTCAGCATCGCGGGCGTCGGTGCGGCGATCGCCGCGGGTGGCGTTGGTCTCATCCTCGTGACGCGGCGTCGTCGCACGGAGGACGCGGCCACCTGATCCGTCTCCCTCGGCCGCCTGGCGACAAGCGGTAACCGATGGACCCGCGGCCCTCTGGGCTGCGGGTCCATTCCCTTCGGTGGATCTTCGCGGGACCTCGTCGATCGCAGCCGACTGGTAATCTGCATCGTCGTGACAGACGACTCCCACGGCGCCCAGGACGCCGGCGTTCCCCTCCCCGGGGACACCGAGGAGACGTCCGCGGCCGCACGGTCGGCCGGAGTTGTCGATCATCCCGAGATGGTTGTTCTGCCCCGGCCCGGTGGTTCGGCAGGCGCGGATGGGGACCATCGGAACAGCGCAGTCGAGGGGACGGGTCCGGTGAGTGGAACGGACCACGAATATGGAACGACGACTCCGTATGAAGACCCTGAAGGCAGCGTCGCGGGAACCGAGCCGGTCGCCGGCAGTCCCACGGCGGATGCGACCTCCGGCCTGCCGCCGCAGGCAGGCGCCGCCTACTACGACGCGGCACCGGGCAACCCCGCCCCAGGAGCCACCCCGTCCTACGGCCCGTTCCACAACACAGCCCAGGGGTGGAACCCCACCCCGGACGCGACTCCGCCTCCGGCCTCAGGAGCCGATCCCACCTCCGCACCCCCGGGATGGCCCACTCCAACCTCCGGCGCCGGCGTAGACCAGTACGGCCTCGACATAGCCGGCCCCGACCGCTTCGGCCCCACCAGCGGCGCAGGTGCCGGCACGCCGGCCCCTTTCGCCCCCGGGAGCGGCGCCGGCACGCCGGCCCCCTTCGCCCCCACGAGCGGCGCCGGTGCAGCCTTGCCGGACCGCTTCGGCTTCGAGCCCACCCCGGCCTACAGCTCCGGCCCGCGGATCGAACCCACCCCCAAGCAACCCCGAGGCCGCTTCCTCATCCCGGCCCTCATCGGCCTCACCACAGGCCTGCTGATCTTCGGTACGGGCGGCTGGTTCCTCGGCCGCTCCACCGCCCCGAACCCCAAACCGGCGCCGGCAGCTCCCACCGCCGCACCCGCCCCCACCGCCCAGGGCGTCTACGAGCAGAACCAGATTGCGATCAACCAGCCGAAGTTCGCCGGTCCGCTCGGGCCCGTCGCGCAGGGCTGGCTCCCGTACCTTTCGGGTTGTTCTCGTAGTGGTGAGAAGGACGGGCCGAAGCCAGGCCGGGGCGAGAAGGTCCGCGTCCGCTGCGAGATGGACGCCATGAGTGTGATCTTCGTCGAGTACGCCACCACCGCCGACCGGGACAAGGCCCGGGTGACCGCGTTGGGGCAGAACGTCGACGCGCGCACGCTCACCCCCGGCGTGGGTCCGACTGCCGAGCGGGCCACTCCGTCGGGGCGTACGAACGGCAACTACGTCGAGTACGCCTACCAGGTCACCGACCGTACCGTCGCCGGCATCTGGTGGGACGACACGGCGACGCCGGTCGCGGCGTACCTGCTCGCGTACTGGGAGGAGGGCACGGGTGAGAAGTGGGATCCCATGCGCGACGTCTGGGCCCGCTACGCCTGAAATGCCCCTCACCGTGCGTGACCTGGGCGTGAGTGGGTCTGTGCCGTACGTCCCATCCGCTGCCGAATCATGAGTCCTTGACCGAACCGGCTTCCGCGACCTAGCCTCGCGTTACACAGGTTTTCTCGACCATCGAAGGCTACGCGCACAACATAGATCGCATTACTTTTCGGCATCACTTCCGGTCTTGGACGGGACGCCCGGCGACCCCATCGCCGCCAGCCGACCGCCCGACCGGTGGGCGGCAACCTCGCCACCGGCAGGCCGGTACCCGTGGCGGTGCGACGGCGCAGACCGTACACCGTCGACCGGAACGTCCGGCGGAGCATCGGCACAACCAAGGCCGGTAACCCGTCGGCCCGCCCGGCCGGGCTCCGCAGACGGTGGCACCAGGGCGGGATCGGCAAAGCTGGTCCCAGCTCGGTCAACCGGTGCAAGCCGGCGAACCACGCCCACGACCGGAAGACCGGCAAGGCCCCAAAGGCCAAGTCCCAAAGGCCAAGGCCGCAAGAAGACCGAGGCTGGAAGGGCCAAGGCCGCAAAAGGGCCGAAGCCGGGAAAGGCCAAGGCTGAAGGGCAACCGGCAACGGCAGGCCCAAGCCGGCCAAGGCAGGCGAAAGCCCGCCAAGGCCGCCCAGCCGAAGGCGAAACGCAGCAGCCCGAAGACCGCACGGGCAGCGGCAAGCCCCACCCCGCGGTCGGTCGCCGGCACCGAAGCCCGTACGGTCCCACCGAACGGAACCCGGAGCAGAGCGACCGATAGCACCTGCGGTCATCAGCCTTTGGTCGGGCATCCCTTACCCGCGCACCGCGCAGGATACAGACCGGCCCGCAGACCCTGCGGCGTGGCGAAGGGAGAAGCGGCGAGATGACGCCCCTGGACTGGGTGCTCGTGGTGGCGGTCGTCGTTCTCGCCGCCGCTGTCGTGGCCGGCCTGATACTCGGCGCGCGGGCTTTGCGCCAGCTTCAGGAGGCCCGGTCCGCCGACCAGGAGAACCGCGAGCGCACGTTGCAGACCGCCAAGGCCAAGGTCGACGACGCGAACGCGAAGGCTGCGTCCGTACGCGCGGAAGTCGCCGCCGCGAAGGCCGAAGCGACCGCCGCCAGGGCCGAGGCGCGGCGGGTTCTCGAATCCGCCCACGAGGAAGCCGACACGGTCCTCGAGCACGCCCACCGCCAGGCCGAGTCCGACGCGGAGCAGGTTCGCACGGCCGCCCGGCGCAGCGGCGAACGCGAGGTCGCGCTGCTGAACACCACGGTCAAGGAGCAGGCCGCGGAGGTCGAGCGGCGGGCCGCCCGGATCGACGAGCGGGAGCGCCTGCACGCCGAGGAGGTGGAGCGCCTCGTCGAGCGCGAGCGGCGCCTCGCCGCAATGGACGCCGACCTGACCGCTCGCGAGGGTGCCCTGAGCACCCGCGAGGCCGAGCTCACCGAGGCCGAGGAGCAGCGCCGCCGAGAGCTGGAGCGGATCGCGAACCTCACCGCGGACCAGGCCCGGGCCGAGCTGATCGAGAACATCGAGGGCCAGGTCAAGCGGGAGGCCGCCATCCTGGTACGGGACATCGAGACCGAGGCGAAGCGCACCGCCGACACCCGCGCCCGGCACATCGTCGTGGACGCCATCCAGCGCATCGCCAGCGAGCAGACGGCCGAGAGCGTCGTCAGCGTGCTGCACCTGCCCAGCGACGAGATGAAGGGCCGCATCATCGGCCGCGAGGGCCGCAACATCCGGGCCTTCGAGTCGACCACCGGCGTCAACCTGATCATCGACGACACCCCCGAGGCGGTGCTGCTCTCCTGCTTCGATCCGGTACGCCGGGAGGTGGGCCGCCTCACGCTGGAGAAGCTCGTCCTCGACGGCCGCATCCACCCGCACCGCATCGAAGAGGTGTTCGAGAGCGCGAAGAACGAGGTCGACCGCCTCTGCGAGCGGGCCGCCGAGGAGGCCCTGGTCGACGTCGGCATCACCGACATCCACCCGGAGCTGGCGACGCTGCTGGGACGGCTGCGCTACCGCACCAGCTACGGCCAGAACGTCCTCAAGCACCTGGTGGAGACCGCCCACATCGCCGGCATCATGGCCGCCGAGCTGGGCCTCGACGTCCCTACGATCAAGCGCTCGGCCTTCCTGCACGACATCGGCAAGGCACTGACCCACGAGGTCGAGGGCAGCCACGCCCTGATCGGCGCCGACCTGGCCCGCAAGTACGGCGAGTCCGAGGACGTCGTCCACGCGATCGAGGCCCACCACAACGAGGTGCCGCCGCAGACCGTCGAAGCCGTCCTGACCCAGGCCAGCGATGCCTGCTCCGGCGGCCGCCCGGGCGCGCGCCGGGAGAGCCTCGAGGCGTATGTGAAGCGGCTCGAGCGGATCGAGGAGATCGCCGGCGGCAAGGCGGGGGTCGACAAGGTCTTCGCCATGCAGGCCGGCCGCGAGATCCGCGTCATGGTCCGTCCGGAGGACGTCGACGACATCGGCGCGGCGGTCCTGGCCCGCGATGTGGCCAAGCAGATCGAGGAGGAGCTGACCTATCCCGGCCAGATCCGGGTGACGGTCGTCCGCGAGTCCCGCGTCACCGAGCTGGCCCGCTGAAAGAGCTGGAAGAGCTGGCTGTCGTAGCGGAGTGGGTGGTGCAGACCTTCGCTCACGCCGAGGTCGGGCACGAAGAGCCAGGAGCCTTGCGGCTCTTGAACGGCTCTTCGCGCCCTCGGCCTGCGTGAATGGTTGTGCTCACCTTCGCTCAGCCCTGCGGCTCCGCCACACCGCCGTCGACGGCCGCCAGTGCCGCCGAGTTGTCCGTTCCGTCGGCGATGTTCGGGACGCGCGGCGCCCGGCCGCTGCGCCGGGTACGACGCTCCAGCACCCCGGCGAAGAACGTCAGCGAGGCGTTGAGCAGGACGTAAAGGCCGATCGCGACGAGTGCCGCCGCCACGATGTTGCCGAAGTTGGCGCCCAGGGTGTTCACGCCGAGCTGGAGCAGCTCCGTGTAACCGATGATGTAGCCCAGCGCAGTGTCCTTGACCAGGACGACCAGCTGGCTGACGATCACCGGCAACATCGCCCGGGCCGCCTGGGGAATGAGAATCTCCATCATCACATCGCTCTTGCGCATGCCGATCGCGTACCCGGCCTCGCTTTGCCCACGGGGCACCGCGTGGACGCCCGCGCGGAACGCCTCCGCCAGAACGGAGCCGTTGTAGAGGGTGAGGCCGACAACGACTGCCCAGAACGGCGGCATCGGTTGATGCGTGAGGAAGGGGATGCCGAAAAAGATGAAGAACATCATCAGCAGCAGCGGTACTGCCCGGAAGAATTCCACCACCACACCGGACGGCACGCGGAACCACCAGTGGTCGGAGAGCCGCCCCACGGAGAAGACCAGGCCGAAGATCAGCGACAGCACCATGGCGATGGCAGCGGCGCTGACGGTGCCCCAGAGGCCGGGGAGGATGTAGTCCGTCCAGGTGGAAGCTTCGAGGAAGGGGCGCCACAACGATCCTGCCCACTGGCCCTTCTCATCGAACTTGCGGTAGATCCACCACAGCAGCGCGACGAGGGCGAGTCCGAAGACGATGGTGAGGATGATGTTCCGGGTTCTGGCCCGCGGACCGGGATGGTCGTAGAGGACTGCGTCGGTGTGGGAACTCACCGCTTCACCGCCAGGCGGTTGGCCAGCCAGCCGAACAGGTAGCCGGTGGGGATCAGGACGATGGCGAAGGTGCCCGCAAACACCAGGAAGATCGGGACGACCGCGTTCCCGTTAGCGTTGATCAGCTCCTTCATCGCGCTGGAGGATTCCATCAGGCCGATCGTGCCGACGATGGTGGAGTTCTTCGTGAGGGCGATGAAGATGCTGCCCAGCGGGGCGACCACGGCCCGACCGGCCTGCGGCAGGACGATCATGGTGAGGGTCTGGAAGAAGGACATCCCGATAGCGCGGGCTGCCTCGGCCTGCCCGGCCGGCACCGTGTTGATGCCGGAGCGGATCGCCTCGCACACGAACGCAGCGGTGTAGACCGAAAGGCCGATCACGCCCAGCCAGTAGTTGTTGAGGTCGATGTCGTCCGCCAGCTCGAGCCCCAGCGCTGAGAACAGGCCGAAGTAGCAGAAGAAGACGATCAGCGTCAGCGGCGTGTTCCGGAAGAGGTTGACCCAGGCCGTACCGAAGCCGCGCAGCACAGGGACCGGCGAGACCCGCATCGCGGCCAGCACGACGCCGAGCACCACGGAAGAGACGGTCGCAACCGCGGTGAGTTTCAGGATCCAGAGGAATCCGGTGACGTACGTGTCGATGTTGGTGGGGTCGGAGAAGACGTCCATCGCCCTCGCTTCCTCGCGACGCTGGAGGTGCTCTGGGGCGCCGCAGGGCGACGCCGGTCAGGAAAGGTGTTTTCGGAAGACCGCAGGTGGCCGGTGACAGCGGGGCGGGGCCGGCTCGACACCGGCCCCGCCCGCACTGCGGTGGTTCAGCTGCAGTTGGTCAGCTTCGCAACGTCCAGCTGAGGTGCCGGCGTGCCGCTCTTGCCGAGCGTGCTGTCCCAAGCGGCCTTGTACGAGCCGTCGGTCGCCGCCGTCTTCAGGATGTCATTGATCTTGTTGCAACCCTCGGTGTCCGCCTTCTTCAGGCCGATGCCGTACGGCTCGTCACTGAACTTCTTGCCGACCACCTTGAACTTGCCGGCGTACTGCTCCTGCGCGGCGTAACCGGCGAGGATGATGTCGTCGGTGGTGACCGCGTCCACGGAGCCGTCCGACAGTGCCTGCACACACTTCGAGTAGGAGTCGAACTGCTGGAGCTTGGCGTCCTTGTAATCGGTCTGGATCCGCTTGGCCGGCGTGGAGCCGGACACCGAACAGACCTTCTTGCCGGCCAGCGACTCCGGCCCGGTGATCGTCGACGCGGTCGGGACCAGCAGGTCCTGGCCGGCGACGTAGTACGGACCGGCGAAGTTGACGACCTTCTTGCGCTCGTCGTTGATCGTGTACGTCGCCACGACGATGTCGACCTGGCCCTGCTGGAGGTACGGCTCGCGGTTGGCGGACACCGTGGTCTTGTACTCGATGCCGCCGTCGGGCACCCCGAGCCCCTTGGCGATGATCTTCGCGATCTCGATGTCGAAGCCGGTGTAGGCGCTGCCGGTCTGGAGGCCGAGGCCCGGCTGGTCGGCCTTGACGCCGACGACGAGCTTCTTGGCGCTGCTCGTCTTGCCGACGATGCCGCTGGCCGAACCCGATCCGCCGTCGTCGCCGCCGCATGCAGCCGCGGCCATGGCCAGGGCGATCGCTCCGGCCGCTGCCGTCAATCGGATGATGCGCATCGTCACACTCCTCCTACTGAGATGCATATACAAGGTGTCCGGAATGGACGGATCAGTGCGTCAGGATCTTCGACAGGAAGTCCCGGGCGCGTTCGCTCTTGGGGTTCTCGAAGAAGTCGGCCGGCGTGGATTCCTCGACGAGCTGACCGTCGGCCATGAACACGACCCGGTCCGCCGCGTGCCGGGCGAAGCCCATCTCGTGGGTGACCACGACCATGGTCATGCCCTCCTTGGCCAGCGACGTCATGACGTCGAGCACCTCGCCCACCATCTCGGGGTCGAGCGCACTGGTCGGCTCGTCGAAGAGCAGGGCCTTGGGCTGCATGGCCAGGGCGCGCGCGATCGCGACGCGCTGCTGCTGGCCGCCGGAGAGCTGGGCCGGGTACTTGTCCGCCTGGTTGGCGATGCCGACCCGGTCCAGGAGCTTCATGGCCCGCTCGTGCACGACCGCTGCCTTCTCGCCGCGGACCTTGACCGGGCCGAGCATGACGTTCTGCAGGATGGTCTTGTGCGCGAAGAGGTTGAACGACTGGAACACCATCCCGACCTCGCTGCGCAGGCGCGCGAGGGCCTTGCCCTCGGCGGGCAGCGGGCGGCCGTCGAAGGTGATGGTGCCGGAGTTGATCGGTTCCAGCCGGTTGATCGCCCGGCACAGCGTCGACTTGCCCGAACCGGACGGTCCGATCACGACGACCACCTCGCCGCGGGCTACGGAGAGGCTGACATCCTGCAGGACGTGCAACGGGCCGAAGTACTTGTCGACGTGCTCGAGGACGATGAGAGGCTCACTCGTCGTCACCGTCTGACCACCGTCCCGTCGTTGGGTTCACTCGGATGGGGTCACTCTAGGGGGCGGGTGTATCGGTTCGCGCCGAGAATGGTCACGGAGCAGTAACACCGCAGGTGTACAGGGGAAGGGATGTCCACGATGAGCGGTATGGCTGACGCCGATCCGACAGACGGTCTCTGGAACTGGTGCGCCGCGGGCGCCGTCGAGGCGCAGGTGGTCCGCGAGGCCGTCTCCGGTGCCCTGCAACGACCAGTGACCACCCTGGACGCTCCATCCGGGAATGCAGTGCTGTGCGACGTCTGGCACGTCGGCGGCGACTTCCCGACGCTGATCGACTGCTACCTCACGCCCGACGATCTCTGCGAGGCGACGATGGCCAGCGCCGTCGCGGTCCGGCTCGGCGCTGACCTCCTGCTCGCCGACGACACACTCAACCCCACGAGATACGTTTTGGCCGAGCCCGACGGGACGCTGCGGGCCGTGCACGTGGACGAGACCGAGACCGACGACGGTACGGAGAGACGCCACGTACGCCCGTGCACCGGCTCCGACCCGGCGTGCGCGGCCGGCCCCGGCTGTTCGCGTTCCCGGTGGAAGCCGTCGGCCGCCCCGGAGCGACCCGCGGCCGCTTAGGGCTTCCGGCCTGCGGGGGACTACCCTGGTCAATTGCCATGACTGAGACCCCGCAGAGCGCCGTACCCCGCACCTATGACGTGCGTACGTACGGCTGCCAGATGAACGTGCACGACAGCGAGCGCATCTCCGGCCTGATGGAGGACGCGGGCTATGTCCGCGCCGTGGACGCGGACGTGGCCGACGTCGTGGTCTTCAACACGTGCGCGGTCCGGGAGAATGCGGACAACCGGCTCTACGGCAACCTCGGTCATCTGCGCCCCACCAAAATCAAGAACCCCGGCATGCAGATCGCCGTCGGCGGCTGCCTGGCCCAGAAGGACCGCGGCGACATCGTCAAGCGCGCGCCCTGGGTCGACGTCGTCTTCGGTACGCACAACATCGGCTCCCTGCCGGCGCTGCTCGAGCGCGCCCGGCACAACCAGGAGGCCGAGGTCGAGATCCTCGAGGCGCTCGAGGTGTTCCCCTCGACCCTGCCCACCAAGCGCGAGTCGACGTACGCGGGCTGGGTGTCGATCTCTGTCGGATGCAACAACACCTGCACCTTCTGCATCGTGCCGTCGCTGCGCGGCAAGGAGAAGGACCGCCGCCCGGGCGAGATCCTGGCCGAGGTCGAGGCGCTGGCCCGTGAGGGCGTCCTCGAGGTCACGCTGCTCGGGCAGAACGTCAACTCGTACGGCGCCGAGTTCGGCGACCGCCTCGCGTTCGGCAAGCTGCTGCGCGCCTGCGGCGAGATCGACGGGCTGGAGCGGGTCCGCTTCACCAGCCCGCACCCCAAGGACTTCACCGACGACGTGATCGCGGCGATGGCCGAGACCCCGAACGTCTGCCACTCGCTGCACATGCCCCTGCAGTCCGGCTCCGACCAGGTGCTCAGGGCGATGCGCCGCAGCTACCGCTCGGAGAAGTACCTCGGCATCATCGAGAAGGTCCGGGCCGCGATGCCGGACGCCGCGATCACCACCGACATCATCGTCGGCTTCCCCGGCGAGACCGAGGACGACTTCGCGCACACCCTCGACGTGGTCCGGCAGGCCCGCTTCTCCAGCGCCTTCACGTTCCAGTATTCGAAGCGCCCGGGCACGCCCGCCGCGACGATGGCCAAGCAGCTGCCGAAGCAGGTCGTGCAGGAACGCTACGAGCGGCTCATCGCCCTCCTCGAGGACATCACCTGGGCCGAGAACAAGCGCCTGGTCGGGGAGAAGGTCGAGGTCCTGGTCGCGGTCGGCGAGGGACGCAAGGACGAGCGTACGGGCCGGATGAGCGGCCGCGCCCGCGACGGCCGCCTGGTGCACTTCGCCACGGGAGTCAGCAGCCCGCGGCCCGGTGACGTCGTCGAGACCGTGATCACGTACGCAGCCCCGCACCACCTCAACGCCGACGGCGAGCCGCTCAGCCACCGCCGCACCCGGGCGGGCGACGCGTACGAGGCCGGCCGCATGCCGAAGATGCCGGGTGTGTCCCTGGGCCTGCCGACCATCGGCGTCCCGGCCCCGCTGCCGGCCACCACCGGCGGCTGCGCGTTGTAGGAGCCCTCAACTCGGCATTTGCCTGACCGATGGGTCAGTCGTGTCGTCCCGTGGGTATGCCGTCGTGTCGCTGGCGCTCATCGGGGGGTACCTGGCGTTTCCCCAGCTGCGCCTGCTGACGTTCCTGCTGGTGACCCTCGCGGCCGTCCTGGCGGTCGCCCAGGGGATGCGACGGAGCGCGCGCCGGGCGCGGCGGCCGTGGTGGCTGCTCCTGACCGCCCTCGGTGTGCTGAACGCGGGCAATGTCGCCTACGTCCGGTCCACCTGGCTCGCCGGCGGCGTCAGCGGCGACGACCCGGCGTCCGCCGTTCTCTACGCCCTCGGGTACGTGATCCTGCTGGCCGCCGCGGTGGCGATCGTCGTGCGCCGCGGCCACGGCGACGTCGGCGGGATGATCGATGCGGCGATCACGGCTCTGGCGCTCGGCGGGGTGTTGTGGGAGGTCGTGTTCCTGCCGTTCCAGCAGGTCGCTCACGTGTCCGAGGCGAATCAGGCGATCCTGTTCGTCGACGTCTTCGTCATGATGGGCATTGTCGGCGCCCTGCTGCGGGTCGCCCTGGTGTCACCTGAGCGCCTCGTCGCCGTCTGGCTGTTCGCGGCCGGCCTGGCCGCCTGCATGGTCGGCAACGTGGTCCTCGCCGCCGCCACCGACCCGGTCACGCACGTGTTCCCGGATTGGGCGAACGTGCCGTTCCTGCTGGCGTACGTGGGCATCGGCTGCGCCGTTCTGCACCCGTCCGCCCCGATGCTCACCCAGCCGGGCCCGGCTCCCGATGACGACCTGACGACCGGCCGGCTGATGTTCCTCGGCTTGATGCTGGCGCTGATCCCGGTCGTCGGCGGCGGCCGGGTGATCCTCGGCCTTCCCGCCGACGGTGTCCTGATCGCGGTCGGTTCGGCCATGCTGATCCCGCTCGTCATGCTGCGCGTCGCCCGGCTGGCCACCCAGCGCCGGCGCGCCGAGCGGGAGCTGCTGCGCCTGGCGACCGCGGATCCGCTGACCGGCTTGCCGAACCGGGCCGCGTGCCTGCAGCGGCTGACCGGCGACCTGGACGCCGGGGCGGGCCACCGGTCCGGGCTCGCGGTGATCTTCTGCGACCTCGACGGGTTCAAGCCGGTCAACGACCGCCTGGGTCACGCCGCCGGGGACGAGCTGCTGATCGCCGTCGCTGACCGGCTGCGCGGCTGCGTCCGCGAGACCGACCTGGTCAGCCGCTTCGGCGGCGACGAGTTCGTCATCGTGTGCCGTGACCGTGATCCCCGCCGCGCGGTGGAGCTCGTCTGCGACCGGGTGAGCGCGATGGTCGGGGAGCCGTTCACTGCCGGCGGCGAGCAGGTCCGCATCGGTGTCAGCGCGGGCGCGGCCTTCGCGGGCCCGGCCGCCACCACCGACGACTTGATCAACCGCGCCGACCTCGCGATGTACGAGGCGAAGCGGTCCAAGTCCCTGGGTGTCCTGAGCCTCGCCATGGCGTGAGCCCCGGGCGCGTGCCCGGGGCTCATTCGCTCAGCTGGCCTGCTCGGCCAGGGCCAGGAACTGCTTCTTGGAGGCGAGCGCCTGCTCGGCCTCCTTGATCCGGCGGCTGTCGCCGGCGGCCTGGGCCCGGGCCAGCCGCTGCTCGGCCTCCGCGACCTGCTCGCGCATCTGCCGCAGCAGGGGGTTGTCCTGCGGGGTGGTCTTGCGCCACGCCGAGTCCATCGCGATCCGGATGCGCTCCTCGGCGGCCCGCCAGCGGCGGTCGAGGGAGGCGGACGACTCGCGCGGCACCCGGCCGGCGTCGTGCCAGGCGGCCTGGGCGTCGCGGAGCTTGTTCTGGGCGCCGCGCGGGTCCGCCTCGACGTCCACCGCCTCGATGTCGGCGAGGATGGCCTGCTTCTTCTCGAGGTTGCCCTTGTACTCCGCGTCGCGGGCCGAGAAGACCTCGCTGCGGCGGGTGAAGAAGGCGTCCTGGGCGGCGCGGAAGCGTTCCCAGAGGCGCTGCTCGGCCTCCTTGGCGGCGCGCGGCGCCGCCTTCCACTCGCTCATCAGCTCCTTGAGCCGGGCGGCGGTCGGTCCCCACTCGCTGGACTCGGCGAGCGTCTCCGCCTCCTTGACCAGCTCCTCCTTGGCGGTCTGCGCCTGCTTGCGCTGGCCGTCGAGGGTGGCGAAGTGGGCGCCGCGGCGGCGGGTGAAGCCGTCCCGGGCGGTGGCGAAGCGCTTCCACAGCTCGCCGTCGGTCTTCTTGTCGACGCCGCGGATGGTCTTCCACTCGTCGAGGATCTCCTTGAGCCGGTCGCCCGCGCTCTTCCAGCCGGTGGCCTCGGCGGCGATCGCCTCCGCCTCCTCGACCAGGGCGGTCTTGCGGGCGAGCGCCTCGGTGCGGGCCACCTCGCGGGCGGCCTTGGCCTCGCCGGCCTTCTCGTCGGCGATCGCGGTCAGCCGGTCCAGCCGGGCCGCGAGCCCGTCGATGTCGCCGACGACGTGCGCCTCGTCGAGGGTGGTCCGGAGCCGCTTGATGCTGGCCAGGGAGTGCGACGCGTCGGCGGCGCCGGACTTGAGGCGGGCCTCGACGAGGTCGACCTCGGTGACCAGGTCCGCGAAGCGCCGGGCGAAGTGGGCCAGGCCCTCCTCAGGAGTGCCCGCCTGCCATGAGCCGACCACCCGGTCGCCCTCGGCCGTCTTCACGTACACGGTGCCGTCGGCATCCACGCGCCCGAAGGTCGTCCAGTCGTTCATGAGCCATCCTCGTTCTCCCGGCGTCGCGGGCCTCGCTGCCCGCCGACGGCCGCCATAGCGCAGTCGAATGCCATCATTCCACCGGCATTCTTTCCCGCGCATTGTCACAGGTCCAACCCGGTTCCGGGGAAGCGCCCGAGGATGACCGTGACCAGCCCGTTACGGTGACTCCGTGCCATTGCTCCCGCCCCCCGGAGTGGTCGCCGTCGTCGGGCCCACCGCCGCCGGGAAGACCGCGCTCAGCCTCGCGCTCGCTCACGCCCTCGGCGGCGAGGTGGTCAACGCGGACTCGATGCAGCTCTATCGCGGTATGGACGTCGGCACGGCCAAACTCCCGCCCGACGAGCGGGAAGGCGTTCCGCACCACGTCCTCGACCTGTGGGACGTCACGTTCCCGGCGAGCGTCGCGGAGTACCAGGAGGCGGCCCGGGCGGCCGTCGAGGACATCGCCGCGCGGGGCCGCGTACCCATCTTGGTCGGGGGTTCGGGGTTGTATGTGCGGGCCGTTCTCGAGGAGTTCGAATTTCCCGGCACGGATCCCGCCATTCGGGAACGGCTGGAGGCGGAGCTGGCCGAGGGCGGCCCGGCGCCGCTGCATGCCCGGCTGCGCGAGGCAGACCCGGACGCCGCAGCTCGGATCCTCGCGTCCAACGGGCGGCGCATCGTCCGGGCGCTGGAGGTCATCGAGATGACCGGGGCGCCCTTCACCGCGGCCCTGCCCGAGCCGAAGCCCTTCTACGACTCCGTACAGATCGGCGTCGACCGCGAGACCGAGGAGCTGGACCGGCGGATCGCCGAGCGGGTCGACCTGATGTGGGCGACCGGCCTGATCGACGAGGTGCGCGAGCTGGACCGCGCCGGTTTGCGAGCGGGCCGGACGGCGAGCCGCGCCCTGGGCTACCAGCAGGCGCTCGCCCAGATCGACAGCGTGCTGGGCGAGGAGGAGGCGAAGGAGGACACCGTACGCGGAACCCGCCGCTTCGTCCGCCGCCAGCGTTCGTGGTTCCGCCGCGACGACCGGGTGACCTGGCTCGACGGCGCCTCCGCGACCCTGACGGAGGACGCGTTGGCAGCGTGCCGCGCGGCTGCGCCATGATGGAGCGCGTGTTGTTCACCAAAGGCCACGGCACCGGCAACGACTTCGTCATCCTGCCCGACCCCGACGGGGCGCTCGACCTGACGCCGTCGCTCGTCGCGGCGCTCTGCGACCGCCACCGCGGCATCGGCGCGGACGGCGTGCTGCGCGTCGTGCGCAGCGCCAAGCATCCGGACAGCGCGGGACATGCGGCCGAGGCCGAGTGGTTCATGGACTACTGGAACGCCGACGGCTCGTCCGCCGAGATGTGCGGCAACGGTGTCCGCGTCTTCACCCGCTATCTGATCAGCCAGGGCCTCGCGACGGCCGGCCCCGAGGGCCTGCCGGTCGCCACCCGGGCCGGCGTCGTGCGAGCGGTGGTCGGTGAGCTCCAGATCTCGGTCCACATGCGCTCCCCCCGGGTGTACGCGGCCGGCACCGCGACCGTGGGCCAGCTGACCGTGCCCGGGCTGGCCGTGGACTGCGGGAACCCGCACCTGGTGAGCGCGCTGCACGACGGGGTCGACCTGGCCTCGCTGGACCTGCACGTGGCACCGGGCCATGACCCGGCGCTGTTCCCGGAGGGCGTCAACGTCGAGTTCACCACCCCGGGCGCACCCGTCGACGGTGCCGATCTGCACGTCCACATGCGCGTCTACGAGCGTGGTTCCGCCGAGACCCTGTCCTGCGGCTCCGGCGTCCTCGCGGTGGCCGCGGTGGCGCTGCGCGACGCGGGCCGCGAGACCGGCGTGGTCGCGGTGGACGTGCCGGGCGGACGGCTCACCGTCACCGCCGACGACCAGGGGCGGTGGTGGCTGGCGGGCCCGGCCGTGCTCGTGGCCACCGGTGAGGTCGACGTGGCGGCCCTCGTCTGATGGGGTCGTTGCACCGCGTGGCGCACCGCGGCTACTCGGCGGTCGCGCCGGAGAACACGCTGCCCGCCTTCGCCGCCGGCGTCCTGGCCGGGGCCACGTTCATGGAGTTCGACGTCCGTACGACCGCCGACGGCGTGCCGGTGGTGATCCACGACCGTACGGTCGACCGCACCACCGACGGCGCCGGCAAGGTCTGGGAGCTGACCCTGGACGAGATCGCCCGGCTCGACGCGGGGTCGTGGTTCTCGCCCGCCTACGCGGGGATCGGCGTACCGCGGCTCGCCGAGGTGCTCGAGTTGTTGCGCCCGCACGCGGTCCTCGCTGACTCGGCGGGCGATGCGGGCGTGACGCCGGCGGTCGCCCCGCGCGTCGAGCTGCTGCTGGAGATCAAGCCGCCGGCCACCCTCGAACAGGTGAAGGTCATCCTCGGGCAGGTCGCGGACGCGGGGCTGCTCGGCCGTACCGTGGTGCAGAGCTTCGACCCGGCCGTCGTCCGCCTCGCCGGTGAGGTCGCCCCCGACGTGCGCCGGGGCCTGCTGCGGGATGCCTTCGACACCTCGCAGGTGGAGGTCGCGCAGGAGCTGGGCGTCAGCTACTGCAACCCGTCCATGAACGCGGTGCTCGGCTCGCCCGAGACGGTCGCCGCGCTGGCGGGCGCGGGGGTGGCGGTCATGCCGTGGACCGCCAACGACGTGACGCTCTGGGCGGACCTGGTCGAGGCCGGTGTGGCCGGCTTGATCACCGACCACACCGGGGAGCTGACCGGCTGGGCTCAGAACGTCTCTCCGGGGGCCTTGTCCAGCTCGGCCTGAGGCGTCGCGGCCGGGTTGTGCGGCGCCGGCGTGCCCTTGACCGTCGCCCGGATGGCGGCGGCCACCGCCGGGGTCACCCGGGCGTCGAAGACGCTGGGGACGATCACGGTCGGGTTGATCTTGTCATCGCCGACGACGTTGGCGATCGCCATCGCCGCGGCCAGCGCCATCTCCTCGGTGAACTCCTCGGCGCTCACGTCGAGCATGCCGCGGAACACCCCGGGGAAGGCCAGCACGTTGTTGATCTGGTTGGGCTGGTCTGAGCGGCCGGTCGCCACGACGGCGGCGTGCTGCCGCGCCTCCCGCGGGTCCACCTCCGGATCCGGGTTGGCCAGCGCGAACACGATCGACTTGTCGGCCATCTTCGCGATGTCGGCGCCGGTGAGCAGGTTGGGCGCGCTGACCCCGATGAAGACGTCCGCGCCGACGATCGCCCCGGGCAGGTCACCCGAGTAGTTGTCGCGGTTGGTGTGCTCGACGAGCCACTGCCACGTCGGGGTCATGTCGTCCATGCCGCGGTGCAGGGCGCCCCTGCGGTCGTACGCGACGATGTCGCCCACCCCCTGGCGCAGGAGCAGTTTCATGATCGCCGTACCCGCGGCACCCGCGCCCGAGACGACCACCTTGACGTCCGCGAGGTTCTTGCCCACCACCCGCAGCGCGTTCGTGAGCGCGGCCAGCACGCAGATCGCGGTCCCGTGCTGGTCGTCGTGGAACACCGGGATGTCCAGCAGCTCGCGGAGCCGCATCTCGATCTCGAAGCAGCGCGGCGCGGCGATGTCCTCCAGGTTGATGCCGCCGTAGGCGGGAGCGATCGCCTTCACGATGTTGACGATCTCGTCGGTGTCCTGGGTGTCCAGCACCACCGGCCACGCGTCGACCCCGCCGAAGCGCTTGAAGAGCGCCGCCTTGCCCTCCATGACGGGCATCGCGGCAGCCGGGCCGATGTTGCCCAGCCCGAGCACGGCCGAGCCGTCGCTGACGACGGCGACCGTGTTGCGCTTGATGGTCAGCCGGCGCGCGTCCGCCGGGTTCTCCGCGATCGCCATACAGACGCGCGCCACGCCCGGCGTGTACGCCCGGGAAAGCTCGTCCCGGTTGCGTAGCGCGACTTTCGACGACACCTCGATCTTGCCGCCCAGGTGCAGCAGGAACGTACGGTCGGAGACCTTGCGGACGTCGACGCCGTCCTGTTCCTCCAGGTTCTTCACCACCTGGTCGGCATGGGTGGAGTCGGCGGTGTCGCAGGTGAGGTCGACGAGGACCCGGCTGGGGTCGGAGTCCACCACGTCGAGCGCGGTCACGATCGCGCCCGCCTCACCCACACAGGTGGTGAGCCGGCCGATGGACGAGGCGTCGGCGGTCACGGCGATCCGGATCGTGATCGAGAATCCTGCGCTGGGCAGGCGGGTGGTCACCACGGGAGTCCCTCCGTCGTTGGCGGGTGAGTCTTCGCATTCTTGCGCTTCGGGAATGACGGCGGCCATCGCGGTGGTTACTGATGAGTCAGACACTCTGCGACAACGTTCAGCCGCGTTATGTGGATGCGCCGGCAACCCTGGCGTGCCACGATCGGGCTGAGGAGGTCACCTTTTGCGAACTGAGCTTTTCGAACCCGACGTCACCACGGGTGAGCTGGAACTGGAGGAGCGGCACTCGCTACGGCGGGTAGCCGGGCTCTCCACGGAGCTCACGGACATCACCGAGGTCGAGTACAGGCAGCTGCGGCTCGAACGAGTAGTCCTGGTCGGCGTCTGGACCGAGGGCAGCGTCTCGGACGCGGAGAACTCGCTCAGCGAGCTCGCCGCGCTGGCCGAGACGGCCGGCTCCCAGGTGCTCGAGGGCCTCATCCAGCGCCGCTCCCGCCCCGACTCGGCCACCTTCATCGGCCGCGGCAAGGTGGAGGAGCTGCGCGACGTGGTCGTCGCCACCGGCGCCGACACCGTCATCTGCGACGGCGAGCTCTCCCCGTCGCAGCTGCGCAACCTCGAGCAGAAGGCCAAGGTCAAGGTCGTCGATCGGACGGCGCTGATCCTGGACATCTTCGCCCAGCACGCGAAGAGCAAGGAAGGTAAGGCGCAGGTCGAGCTGGCCCAGCTGCAATACCTGCTGCCGCGGCTGCGCGGCTGGGGTGATTCGCTGTCCCGGCAGGGTGGTGGAGCCGGCGGCTCCGGCGGCGGCGTGGGCACACGTGGTCCCGGTGAGACGAAGCTGGAGACCGACCGGCGCCGGATCAACCACCGCATCGCGAAGCTGCGGCGTGAGATCAAGGCCATGCGCACGGTACGGCAGACGAAGCGTTCGCGCCGCGCCAGCAGCGGCGTGCCGGCCGTGGCCATCGCCGGTTACACCAACGCGGGCAAGTCCAGCGTGCTCAACCAGTTGACGTCGGCGGGCGTGCTGGTCGAGGACGCGCTCTTCGCGACCTTGGACCCGACCACCCGCCGTACGGCCGCCGAGGACGGGCGCGTCTTCACCCTCTCCGACACGGTCGGCTTCGTCCGCCACCTGCCGCACCAGATCGTCGAGGCGTTCCGCTCGACGCTGGAGGAGGTCTCGTATGCGGACCTCGTCGTGCACGTGGTCGACGGCGCCCACCCGGACCCGGAGGGACAGGTGTCGGCGGTCCGCGAGGTCCTGAGCGAGGTCCGCGCCGACCGCATCCCGGAGCTGCTGGTCGTCAACAAGATCGACGCCGCGGGCGAGGAGACGATGCTGCGGCTCAAGCGGACCTGGCCCGACGCGGTGTTCGTCTCGGCCCGCTCGGGGCAGGGCATCGCCGACCTGCATGCGGCCATCGCGCAGCGGCTGCCGCGGCCGGCGGTGGACCTGCGGGTGCTGCTCCCGTACGACCGGGGCGACTTGGTGGCGCGGATCCACCGGCGGGGACAGGTTCTCGACACCCGGCACACGGACGAGGGCACCGAGCTTCGCGTACGGGTCGACGAACAGCTCGCCGCGGAGCTGGAGGCATTCAAAGCCTGAGGTCGCTCCCTTGTGGAAAACGGGCTTTGTGACGTGGGACACCTGGGCGATCTGCCCGTTACGTACCCCGGCGCGCCCCGTCTGACCTGCCTTGATCCGCGCGTAACGCCAGTACGGGACGCCGCATGCGACACTGATCGGATGCGGCGTCTCGTGTTCCCGGTCATGCTTGCCTCCGGGCTGGTGATGATGGGTGCCGTGCCCGCCTCCGCCGAGCCGGCCCCCGCGGCCACCTCGGGGAAGGCCGCGGCCGGCAAGAAGGTGTGCAAGGTCACCGATCCGCTCCTGAACGAGCTCTCGGGCATCGTGGCGACCGACGACGGCTACGTCGTGATCAACGACGGTTCCGACGCGCAGCGCCAGAAGGTCTTCTTCCTCGACGACGGCTGCGACATCATCAAGCGGGTCCCCTTCAGCGGCAACGGCCCCCGCGACACCGAGGACATGGTCCTGTCGCCGGACGGGAAGACCCTCTGGATCGCCGACACCGGCGACAACGGCGTCCGCAAGAGGCCACCGGAACACCGCGAAACCGTCAGCGTCTGGACCATGCCGGTGGACGGCTCCAAGGAACCCAAGATCCACCGCCTGACGTACCCCGCCGGCGACTACCACGACGCCGAGGCCCTCCTGCTCGACGGTGACGGCAAGCCGATCATCGTCACCAAGGAGGTCACCGGGCCGGCGATGCTCTACACCCCGGCGGCGGCGCTCAAGACGAACAACAGTGAGGGCGTACCGCTCAAGAAGGTCGGGCAGCTCGAGCTTCCGCGTACGGACACACAGGGCACCGCGTTCGCCCGCCTGGCCCAGGGCGTGGTCACCGGCGCCGCGATCGCCCCCGGCGGCGACAAGATCGTCATCCGGACGTACCTCGACGCCTTCGAGTGGGACGTGACCAACGGCAACATCCTCGCCGCGCTGAAGAACAAGCCGCGCGGCACGGGCCTGCCGGGCGAGCCGTTCGGCGAAGCGATCACCTACAGCGCGGACGGCAAGACGTTCGCGACGGTCTCGGACTTCGGCGACATCGACGACGAGGAATCGGTCAACAACATCCTCCGCTACACCCCGGCCACCCAGGTGGTCGAGGCGAACACGGACGCGGCCAAGAAGAGCGCGGCCTCCAGCGGCGGCCCCAGCTGGCTCTCCGACCTGAGCCTCTCCGATCTCACCTACCTGGTGGGCGGCATCGGCATCCTCGGCGCCCTCCTCGTCGGCGCCGGCATCTTGGGCATCATCCGGGCCCGCAAGAAGCCCCTACCGGAACCGGCCGCGAAGAGCACCGACCCGACCGGCGGCCCCAAACCGGGCGACGCCGAAACGGAGCTCCTGTCCGTGGGCGGCCCGGCCCAACGCTCCGGCGTCTACGGCGCAGGCTCGGCACCCGGCGTGTACGGCGGCGCCAAGCCGCCCGCGAAGGGCAGCGGCGTCTACGGAGGCGCTGCGGGCCGACCGGGAGCAGCCGCTCCGGGAGGCCGCCCCGGCGCCGCCCCGCCGGTGCCGGTACGCCCGGGAGGCGCTCCGCAAGGCCGTCCGGGTGTCGCGCAGCCGGGTCGTCCGGGTGTCGCCCAGCCGGGTCGTCCCGGGGGTGGGCAGGGGGGTCGTCCCGCCGGTGGTCCGCAGGGTCGTCCGGGGGCCGGTCAGGTGCAGCCCGGCGGCGGCCAGCAGGGTCGTCCTGGTGGCGGTCAGCCCGCTCGTCCGGCGGGTGGGCAGCCTGCGCGCCCGGCTGGTGGCCAGGGTCGTCCGGCGGGTGGCCCGCAGGGTCGTCCGGGTGCCGGTCAGCCGCAGCCCGGTGGTGGGCAGCCTGCTCGTCCTGCCGGCGGTCAGCCGGGGGGTCCGAGCGGTGGTCAGCAGGGTCGTCCGGCCGGTGGTCAACCCGGCCGCGGTGCGGCGCCGGGGCGCCCGGCTCAGGGCGGTCAGCCCGGTGCCCGGCCTGGCGGCGGCGTCTACGGAGCCCCGCCTCCGCCTCCTCCGCCGGGAGGCGGCGGCCGGCAGGCCGGCTCGTCCGGTCCCACCGGCTTCTTCGGCGCATAGGGCGCATCGGCGGCGCCTTCTTCGCCGGATTTAAATGACTGGCGCAGAGCCGCTCTCGATGAGCAGAATCTGTACCGACGCCGAGGGAGCCGAGAAATAGCTCCGGAAAAGCGTTGACGAAAACAGCGGGGCCGGGTCATCCTGGATGCCGACACCGCACCAGAGCCTCGAGGGGAGTTGAACCGTCATGTCGTGGCAGCCGAATTGCACGATCGCCCAGTCATGGGTGGCGTATGGATTTGCCACGTCCGTCGTGACGGCCCAGCTGCACCTCCGAGGTAGCGAGCAGAGTCGTGACCTGGAGCGGTGGAGCGGGTAGAGCAGCAGCGTCTGCGCCTACGCCGCCCACCTCGCCATCGAGGACCGGGCGGCTTTTTCGTTCCCGGAAATCGCCTTACGGGTGTAGCTCAACGGTATAGAGCACCGGTCTCCAAAACCGAAGGTTGCAGGTTCGAATCCTGCCGCCCGTGCGTGCCCTGAATACGTTTCGGGGAATTGCTCATTGTCAACTCAACAGTGGATGGCATGTATTTATCCGACGGCCCGATCGAGGGTACGTCGGTGCCGACCCGGCGCGTGACTGCCATGTCACGCGCCGGGGCGACCGGACCGAGGGAGACGGCAACCCGCCTGTTCTCCGAGCAGGAGACACCACGTTCGACTCGTGGGGTCCGGACGCAGATGGGCTTGTGGCGCAGCGGTAGCGCACCGGTTCGGCAGACCGGGGGTCGGCGGTTCGAATCCGCCCAGGTCCACAGGCAGGCACCACCCGGGACGGGCGGGCCTGACCAAGCCTTCCTGGCGCAAGCGGCAGCGCACACGGCTGAAGCCCGTGGGGTCTCCGTTCGACTCGGGGGGAAGGCACGACCGGCCTGGTGGCCGGTAACAACGCCCGTGAGGCTGAGGCAGGTAGACCACTGGACTCTCGATCCGGAAGACCGGGTTCGACCCCCGGACGGGCGACGCACCACCATGCGGCAGTAGCTCATCAGGCCAGAGCGCCACGCTTCCACCGTGGGGGTGCGGGGTTCGAGACCCCGCTGCCGCTCCAAACCCTGCACGCCCTCGTGCCCGCCGAGGCGTGACACGTGGCTGTAGCACAACGGTCAGTGCGCCGCCTTGCCATGGCGGAGACCGGGGTTCGACTCCCCGTAGCCACTCCACGATCGAACGAGAACTCAACACGGTGGCCGCCTCCGGCGGCCGCAACCAGCGCAATGGTGACCGGACCCCGGCCGAGGCCGGATGGCCTGCGGACCCTCCAGCGGTCCCCAGCCGGGCCGAGCTCACCGAGCGCTGCACCCGGCCGGCGGGATCGCTACCCCCGCCTGCCGGCGATGCGAGCTGGTGCAACCGGCAGCACACCCGGCTCTGACCCGGACGATGGAGGTTCGAATCCTCCGCTCGCAGCTTCCCGCCCTCGTAGCCCAATGGCAGAGGCGACGGTCTGAGGGGCCGTGCAGTGCGCGTTCGACTCGCGCCGAGGGCACAAGTAGCCGCCTTGTCGCCGGTTTCAAGACCGGCCATCGGTTCGATCAGTGCCAGCGCAGCACGACAGGTGGTGCACCGCTCTCGTAAAGCGGAGGTAGCCGGTTCGAGTCCGGCCGCTGGCTCACCGGATCGCCCGCCCGAGCGGCGGCGCGACCACATGCCCGGGTAGCCCAACTGGTAGGAGGCGGCTGGCTTAGAACCAGCACAGTGCGCGTTCGAATCGCGTCCCGGGTACGCAGCACGTTCTTGGGCTCGTAGCTCCAATTGGTAGAGCACCGCTTTTGCACAGCGGGGGTTGTCGGTTCGAATCC
Source organism: Actinoplanes sp. NPDC051475 (assembly GCF_040689425.1). Lineage (NCBI taxonomy): Bacteria > Bacillati > Actinomycetota > Actinomycetes > Micromonosporales > Micromonosporaceae > Actinoplanes > Actinoplanes sp. NPDC051475. Next base: position 247,462 of record NZ_JBFAZZ010000007.1, on the reverse strand, counting down.
GACCGGGTCCACCACGTCGACGTAGCTCAGTGGGAGAGCAACCGCCTGTCGAGCGGTAGGCCGCGGGTTCGAGTCCCGTCGTCGGCGCGCAGGGAGGGTTGGCCGAGTGGGAAGGCTACGGTTTGCTACGCCGTCGACAGGGCGCTGTCCTGCGCAGGTTCGATCCCTGCACCCTCCGCACCGTCTCGCCGTGGCCCAGTTGGTAGGGGCGCCTCGCTGATAACGAGGAGGGCGGTGGTTCGACTCCACCCGGCGAGACCATGCCTCGGTAGCTCAGGGGAAAGAGCGTCCGGCTACGAACCGGAAGGCCGCAGGTTCGAATCCTGCTCGGGGTACGTATCGGGACACGGCGCGCCCAGCCCGGCGCGCCGTTCCCCGCGGGTTGTGGCGCAGCTTGGTCAGCGCGCTCGGTTCGGGACCGAGAGGACGCCGGTTCGAATCCGGCCAGCCCGACTCCTCGGCGAGGGAGACCTTGGACGGGTGCGGTGCGGCACCGCACCCCTCAAGGCGACACCCGCCCGACCTGGAGGAGCCAGCCGAAAGTTGGCGCCGGCCGCCGTCTCGAAAACGGTTGGGGCATTCGCCCGTGGCGGTTCGACCCCGCCCTCCTCCGCTCCCAGGCCGTCAGCGGCCCTGATCCCGTTCCGGTAGCTCAGTTGGCAGAGCGCCGCCTCGACAAGACGGAAGTCCCTGGTTCGAGTCCAGGCCGGAACACGCACCAGCTCGGCGCGGTGGACGAACAGGTAGAGTCGCCCGGCTTTCACCCGGGAATGTGCGGGTTCGAGTCCCGTCCGCGCTGCGATGCCCTGGTAGCTCAGCGGATAGAGCGGCCGAAAACGTCAGCGGCGGCACGGCGGGAGAGTTGCGGATGCACCGGGACCGGGCCCGTGGTGTAGAAGACCCCGGGGGCAGGGAACCTCAGCCCCCGGCAGGGAAGCTCGTTGCCTCACCGTCGACCAGGGGACGTGGGTTCGAATCCCACCCAGGGCACTTTCATCCGGCGTCGGATCCCACCTTCACCGCGTCGCTCGGCCGTGGCCGATGTCGGTCCAGGAGGCGACGAGCGGAACGGCAAGCCGCCTCGCAGCCTGTATCGCGTGCGGAGCGCGGCGGCTCCCGCTTGACGGCCCTGCGACGTCGTCAACGACGCATGTCCCAGCAGCCGCATGAACCGTTTTCCGCCGCGGGTATTGAGCCGCGGCCTGCCTGCGTAGCTCAACCAGGAAGAGCGCCGTCCTTACAAGACGGATGTCGGAGGTTCGAGTCCTCCCGCAGGCACGTGTGACACCCATGGTGGCCGTAGCTCATCAGGTCAGAGCGCCAGGTCGTGACCCTGGAGGCGACCGGTTCGAGTCCGGTCGGTCACCCTCGCGCGGGCGCGCCGAAGCTGGAGAGTCGGGCCTGGCTGTAAACCAGGTGCTTGCTGCTCAGGGGGTTCGAATCCCTCCGCCCGCACTCGTACTGCCCTCGTAGCTCAGCGGAGTAGAGCACCAGGTTCCGAACCTGGGGGTCGCTGGTTCGAATCCGGCCGGGGGCACGCACCACCGTCCGGGGCGCACCGCGCGGATCCGGGGGTGGCCTCGTGGCGTTCCGGGTGGAGCGCCCCGCCTGCAAAGCGGGAGACCCTTCCGGTTCGACTCCGGGCGAGGCCTCGGACTATGTCATCCACTGTGAGTTGCCGATGCGGGCGCCGCGAGCCCGAGCCTGATCGCAGAAACTCCGAGCCGCAGCGCACCAAGCCCAGCCGTAGAACTTGAGTGGGCCGGCCGCCACACCGGTGCCGACCGGCCCGAAGTTCCTTCGCTCGCGGTCGCCGAACGGGCTCAGATCCGGCGCAGCACCGCCACGACCCGTCCCATCACCGTCGCGTCGTCGCCCGGGATCGGGTCGAAGGCCGGGTTGGCCGGCATCAGCCAGACGTGCCCATCCCGCTGCCGGTAGCTCTTGACCGTCGCCTCCCCGTCGATCATGGCCGCCACGATGTCGCCGGGGTTCGCCGTGGGCTGCTGGCGGACCACCACCCAGTCGCCGTTGCAGATGGCGGCGTCGATCATCGAGTCGCCCTTGACCTCGAGCATGAAGACCTCGCCCTCGCCGACCAGCTCACGCGGCAGCGGGAAGAACTCCTCCACCGCCTGCTCCGCGAGGATGGGCCCGCCGGCGGCGATCCGGCCGACGAGCGGCACGTACGCGGGGGTGGGCCGGGCCGACCGCAGCGTCTCGTCGTCGACCATGTCGCTGGGCGAGCGCACGTCCACCGCGCGCGGGCGGTTGGGGTCGCGGCGCAGGAAGCCCTTCTTCTCGAGCTCCTTCAGCTGGTAGGCGACGCTGGACGGGGACACGAGGCCCACCGCCTCGCCGATCTCACGGACGCTCGGCGGATATCCGTACCGTTCGACCCAGTCCTTGATGAATTCCAGGATGCGCCGCTGACGGGCGGTCAGGTCGGCGGTGACCAGGTCCGGGAACTGGCTGACCACCGGCGTGACGGAGCGCAGCTGCGGGGCGTCGGCGCTGCGGGCCCGGGCCGGGGTGCGGCGTCGCATGGCAGCTCTGGTGCTCGTGGCCTCGGGCTTCATGTCCTTCTGGTGCTGCCGGCTCGTCCGGTCGTCGGTCGACACGTCCGCCCTCCTTGTCGGCCACTGCCCTCAGGGCACGTGGTGCTCGCGGAGCCGGGCATTCGCCGTGGGGATGGACGTCGGCCCGGCTGACCCCTCTTGATGCAGAACCGTATCGGCGCCGTACGACAGATTCAAACATCTGTACGACTTTCTCTCGGCGTGTCGCCCGGAAGTGCTCGACTTCCGTACGCCTGTTCTGATACACCGTCGTACGGGCGTTCGATCGAACGCCCGTACGAGGGACGTATGCGAGGAAAGGAATATGCCGTGGTAGCCACCGGTATGCGTCAGGGGCAACCGGCCCCGTTGCGATTGACGCGACGAGGGCGGATCGTCGTGCTGACCTTCTTCTTCCTCCTGGCCTCGCTTGCCAGCGCAGTGTTGTGGACCACTGCTTCCCGGGCCGACGAGCCGTCCCGAGGTCCCGCCCCAACGGTCGTCGTGCAGCCGAACGACACGCTGTGGTCCATCGCCGAGCGCGTGGCACCGGACCGTGCGCCCCGCGAGGTGATCGACGACATCCGCGAACTCAACAACTTCAAAGGCTCTTACGTGTACGCCGGGGACACCCTCCTCGTCCCCCGAGGCAACTGAACCGCGCCGGCGGCCTCCCGCAGCGTCCCCGTGCGCCTGCTCCGACACGGCTCTCAGCCTCCAGAGAGGTCCGGGGCACCTCCGGTTGGACTCATGCGGCTCGGACGGTTGTCGCGCGGCGAGCTTGTGGTGCAGCGGCCTCGAGAAGCCGATGGACGCCCAGCGACTCGTCGGCTTCCGCTATCGGTCGCCCTTCTGCCCGTTGGACGGGCCTCGTGGTGCGGCACCTTGGTGCGGCCGGCACCTCCCGCGGCGGCTCACCGCCTCCCGCGCGGCTCACCGCCTCCCGCGCGGCTCACCGCCTCCCGCGGCGGCCCACCGCTCCATCCACGCCGATGACGATCTGATCTTGCCGCTCCGGGCTGTCCGCGGCTTCTTGATCAAGGCGACCCGGTGCTGGCCGTGACTGCCGTGGCACCCGTCGTGTTGAGGTAGAAAATGCGGCGCGCCGAACCGCCGGTGAACTTGCGCCGGGGTCGGCAGCGGCCTAACGTCGACCCCAACATCTAGTAGTTACAAGGGTGTAAGTCGTCCACAGGTTGGGGTCAGGTCCCTCCGTCATCCACAGGCTCGTCCACAGTTCCGAGGCGGAAAATGATCACCTCGGGGCTGATGTTCGGCGTGCCCGGATCACGGGAACACCGCAGTCAACTCCCTGGGAACGGCAGCCCGGCGACAGGAGGATTGCGGTGCGGTGTCCGTACTGCCGACACGCCGATTCGCGCGTGGTCGACTCGCGTGAGGCCGACGACGGTCAGTTGATCCGTCGCCGTCGCGCCTGCCCCGAGTGCGGCAAGCGGTTCACGACCGTGGAGGAGGCCGTGCTCGCGGTGGTCAAGCGTAGCGGCGTGACCGAGCCCTTCAGCCGGACGAAGATCATGAGCGGCGTGCGCAAGGCCTGCCAGGGGCGGCCCGTCGCGGAGGACTCGATCGCCCTGCTCGCGCAGCGGGTCGAGGAGACCGTCCGGGCCAAGGGCGCGGCCGAGGTGCCGAGCCACGATGTCGGGCTGGCGATCCTCACTCCGCTGCGGGAGCTCGACCAGGTGGCCTACCTGCGCTTCGCGAGCGTCTACAAGTCGTTCGACTCGCTCGACGAGTTCGAGCGGGAGATCTCCGAACTGCGCGCGGCCGGCGGCGACGGCGAGGACTCGGCGGGCGGGCGCGACGGCGGTAAGGACGCGGCGGCGCGCGAGGCCACGGTTGCCAAGGAGGCGGGGTTGCGGCACGTGGTCGCCCCGCGGTCCGGTGGTCGGGCGCCCAAGATCGGGGATCGGTCGCCCTAGCGGCGTGACGTGACGCAACCGGGCGACGTGGTCCCGGACCCGTGAGCACCAGGCCTTGCTGGGCCCGTACTGAAAAGGCTTGAAAGATGGCGCGGCTCGACAGCCGGCGCCGATGTCGGAAAGCGGATCGCGGTGGGGAAGCCGCGATCGTTCGAGGGGGAGCACACATATGGCCGGTGACGGCATGACAGCAGGTAGGCAGCGCACTCGCGCTGGCAACGGGGGCGCCGCGGTCGGGGGGCTGCGCGTCGAGCGGGTCTGGACGACCGAGGGTGTTCACCCGTATGACGAGGTCGAGTGGGAACGCCGCGACGTCGTGATGACGAACTGGCGGGACGGCTCGATCAACTTCGAGCAGCGTGGGGTCGAGTACCCGACGTTCTGGAGCGTCAATGCCGCCAACATCGTCACCACCAAGTACTTCCGGGGTGCGGTCGGCACGCCCGAGCGGGAGTGGTCGCTCAAGCAGCTGATCGACCGGGTCGTGAAGACCTACCGCAAGGCGGGCGAGGACCACCGCTACTTCGCCTCGCCGGCCGACGCCGAGGTGTTCGAGCACGAGCTGACGTGGATGCTGCTGCACCAGGTGTTCAGCTTCAACTCGCCGGTCTGGTTCAACGTCGGCACCACGTCGCCGCAGCAGGTCAGTGCCTGCTTCATCCTGTCCGTGGACGACTCGATGGACTCGATCCTGGACTGGTACAAGGAAGAGGGCCTGATCTTCAAGGGCGGCTCCGGTTCCGGCGTCAACCTCTCCCGGATCCGCTCCTCCCGGGAACTGCTCTCCTCGGGCGGCACGGCCAGTGGCCCGGTCAGCTTCATGCGCGGCGCCGACGCGAGCGCCGGAACCATCAAGTCCGGCGGCGCCACCCGGCGCGCGGCCAAGATGGTCATCCTCGACGTCGACCACCCCGACATCGAGGAGTTCGTCTTCACCAAGGCGCGCGAGGAGAACAAGATCCGCGCGCTGCGGGACGCCGGGTTCGACATGGACCTCGGCGGCAGCGACATCGTCAGCGTCCAGTACCAGAACGCCAACAACTCGGTGCGGGTCAGCGACGAGTTCATGCGGGCGGTCGAGGAGGGCGGCGCGTTCGACCTCCGCGGCCGGCTGCACGGCGAGGTGATCGAGTCCATCGACGCCAAGAAGCTGTTCACCGACATCGCCAAGGCGGCGTGGGAGTGCGCCGACCCGGGCATGCAGTACGACGACACCATCAACGACTGGCACACCAACCCCGAGACCGGCCGCATCACCGCGTCCAACCCCTGCTCGGAGTACATGTCGCTGGACGACTCGTCCTGCAACCTGGCCTCGCTCAACCTGATGAAGTTCCTCAACGCCGACGGCGGCTTCGAGGTCCAGAAGTTCGTCAAGAGCGTCGAGTTCGTCATCACCGCGATGGAGATCTCCATCGCGTTCGCGGACTTCCCCACCCCGAAGATCGGCGACACCACGCGGGCCTACCGCCAGCTCGGCATCGGGTACGCGAACCTGGGCGCGCTGCTGATGGCGTCCGGCCTGCCGTACGACTCGGAGGGTGGTCGCTCCGTCGCCGCCGGCATCACCTCGCTCATGACGGGTACGGCGTACCGCCGCTCCGCGGAGCTCGCCGGGGTCGTCGGCCCGTACGACGGGTACGCCCGCAACGCCGAGGCGCACAAGCGCGTCATGCGCAAGCACGCGGCGGCGAACGACGAGGTCCGCCCGAGCAGCCCGGTCGCCACGGCGCTGGTGAAGGAAGCCACCAAGCAGTGGCAGGACGGCATCAAGATCGGCGAGAAGAACGGCTGGCGCAACGCGCAGGCGTCCGTGCTCGCGCCGACCGGCACCATCGGCCTGATGATGGACTGCGACACCACCGGCATCGAGCCCGACCTGGCCCTGGTCAAGTTCAAGAAGCTCGTCGGCGGCGGCTCGATGCAGATCGTCAACCAGACGGTGCCGCGTGCCCTGCGCAGCCTCGGCTACCCCGAGGAGCAGGTCGAGGCGATCGTCGAGCACATCGCCGACCACGGCAACGTCGTCGACGCCCCCGGCCTCAAGCCGGAGCACTACCCGGTGTTCGACTGCGCCATGGGTGAGCGGTCCATCGCCCCGATGGGCCACGTCCGGATGATGGCCGCCGTGCAGCCGTTCATCTCCGGCGCGATCTCCAAGACGGTCAACATGCCCGAGTCGGCGACCGTCGAGGACATCGAGCACATCCACTTCCAGGGCTGGAAGCTGGGCCTGAAGGCGCTCGCGATCTACCGCGACAACTGCAAGGTCGGTCAGCCGCTGTCCGCGGCGAAGCCCAACAAGGCCGTTGCTTCGACCGAGACCCCGGCCCAGGTCGAGAAGGTCGTGGAGAAGGTCGTCGAGTACCGCCCGGTCCGCAAGCGTCTGCCCAAGAAGCGCCCGTCGGAGACGGTGTCGTTCTCGGTCGGCGGCGCGGAGGGCTACCTCACCGCATCGTCCTACCCGGACGACGGCCTCGGCGAGGTCTTCCTCAAGATGTCGAAGCAGGGCTCGACCCTGGCGGGCGTCATGGACGCCTTCTCGGTGGCGATCTCGATAGGGCTCCAGTACGGCGTGCCGCTGGAGACGTTTGTCAGCAAGTTCACGAACATGCGCTTCGAGCCGGCCGGCATGACCGACGACCCGGACGTCCGCATGGCCGCGTCGGTGATGGACTACATCTTCCGCCGCCTGGCACTGGACTTCCTGCCGTACGACACCCGCGCCGAGCTGGGCATCTTCACCGCCAAGGAGCGCGCGGCCCAGATCGCGGCCGAGGCGGCGGCGGAGGCGGGCAACGTGGACCTGGCCGGCATGGCCGCGTCCGCCCCGGTCTCCGCCCCGGTGGGCGCGGCAACCGCCCCGGCGGCGGCGGTCCCGGCGGCCGAGGTCAAGGCTCCGGCTGAGGCCAAGGCTCCCGCCGAGACGGAGAAGGAGGCGCACTCCTCGACGGAGCTGCTCGAGATCGTCCTCGGCACGTCGGCGGATGCACCGCTGTGCTTCACCTGTGGGACGAAGATGCGGCCTGCTGGCAGCTGCTACGTGTGCGAGGGCTGCGGCTCCACGTCCGGCTGCAGCTGAGCTAGAAGATCGGCGAACCGGGCGCTTCCGCTGACGCGGAGGCGCCCGGTTCCTTTAGCTCGGGTCGCCGACCAAGGCGCACGACGCGATCCGGGTGGTTGACCGTCGCTTTAACGGTTAAGTTCGTAGGGTGATGACCGATGAGCGGGCCAAGGTCGCCGTCGGCGTCACCTTCGCCACCAATGGGCTGGCTTTCGGCGGGTGGCTCGCGCGCGCTCCCGCCATTCGTGACGATCTGAGCCTGTCCCCGGCGGGTTTCGGCCTGCTCCTGCTCTGTCTCTCCGGGGCCGCCGTCGCCGCGATCCCGTTGGCCGGGCCGCTCGTGCAGCGCTTCGGTCCGGCCCGCTCGGTCCTGCTCGGCAGCATGTCCGTCGTGCTCGGCCTGGTCGGGCTCGGCATCGGCGCGGCCGCCGGCGTGGTGGCGGTCGCCGGGGTGGGGCTCGTGCTCATCGGGATGGGGAACAGCACCTGGGACGTGGCGATGAACGTCGAGGGTGCGGACGTCGAACGGCGGCTCGGCCGTACGCTGATGCCCCGCTTTCATGCCGGTTTCAGCCTCGGCACGGTGGCCGGCGCGGGCGTGAGCGCTGCGGCGGCCGCGACCGGGGTGTCCGTCACCACGCAGGTGTTCGCGACCGCGGCGCTGACCGCCGTGATCATGGTGCGTACCGTGCGCCGCTTCCTGCCCGTGTCTGCGTCGCACGTCGCGCAGGGGCCGCGGGGTCGCGTACGGGACGCCTGGCGCGAACCCCGCACGCTGCTGATCGGCGTGATCATGCTGGGCTTCGGCTTCACCGAGGGCGCGGCGAACGACTGGCTCGCGATCGGCCTGGTCGACGGCTACCACGCGACCGAGGCGGTCGGCGCGATCGGCTTCGGCTTCTTCGTCACCGCGATGACCCTCGGCCGGCTCGTCGGCGGTACGGCGATCGAACGCTGGGGCCGCGTCGTCACCCTCCGGCTGACCGCGGCGTCGGCGCTCGCGGGGCTGCTCCTCGTGGTGTCGGGGATCGGGGTGCCGGCGGTGCTGGCCGGCGCCCTGCTGTGGGGCGCGGGCGCGTCGCTGGGCTTCCCGATCGGCATGAGCGCGGCCGCCGACGACCCGCTGCAAGCCGCGATCCGGGTATCGGTGGCGGGTTCCATCGGCTACGGCGCCTTCCTGGCGGGCCCGCCGCTGATCGGCCTGCTCGCCCAGCACTTCGGCGTGCTGCGGGCCCTGTGCGTGGTGGTCGCGGCGATCGGGTTGGGCCTGCTCGGCTCGGGAGCAGCCCGCCCCCTCGAGCCCGTCACCGCTCCAGGAAGTCGCCGATGACCTGGGCCAGCGGCTCCGGCTGCTCGACCACCATCGCGTGCGACGCGTCCGCCAGCTGCAGATAGCGCATCCGGGGATTCGCCTTGGCGCCCGCCGCCGCCTGCTCCACCAGATAACGGCGGTGCGCGGCGTAGAGATCGGCGAACGCCTCCTGCTCCGGCAGGTCCCGTGTCGCGAGCACGGCCAGCGTCGGCGCGGGCGTCGAGGCGTACACCGTACCCAAATCAAGATCTTTCATCAGGGTACGCAGAGAGCCGGCCGTTTCCGCAGTCGGCCGTGTCGACGTCTCGCCGTCGCGATGCACGAGGTTGCGCCGGAACCCCTCGACCCACACCTTCTCGTTGGCGCCCATGTCCCGGGCCGCCATCTGCTGGCGCTCGACCAGGTCGGGCAGGTCCGTGGCCGGGATCGTCCCGCCCGCCTGCGCCTGCATGGCGTCGAAGAGCGAGTGCAGCCGCGCGAGCTCGCCGGCCGCCTTCTCCGGGTCGAGCCCCGGCAGGTGCTCGGGGCGCGTGGGCGGCGGGTTGCCGTCGAGACCGATCACCCCGGGTGCCTCCGGGTGCCGCTGACCCCACAGCACGGCCAGCATCCCACCGAGCGAGTGCCCGGCCACGGCAGGACGGTCCAGTTCCATCTGTACGGTCACCGCGGCGATGTCACCGAGAGCGGCGTCCCACGACCACGGGCCGTCCCCGGAGCGCCCGTGTCCCCGCAGGTCCATAGTGATCACGCGGTGCCGGGGCCGCAGGGCGCGAGCCAGCGTGGTGAGCATCGCCAGGTTGCCACCGGCACCGTGCAGGAGCAGCAGCGGGGGACGATCGCCGCCGAAGTCCCGTACGGCGATCGGAAGCTCCCCGGCGTCGACCAGCCGGTCATTGATCATTGGTGTCTCCCTGCTCGCGTTCGTCACTGAGTCTCAACCGGTCCCGGATCGCCGCGGAGGGCACCCCGCCGTCCGGATGCCGGGGCAGCTTGCCGCGGCGTACCAGGTCGTGCACGCCCTGCCTGGTGATCCCGAGCATCGCCCCGGCGGTGGCCAGCGACACCGCCTCGGCCGAGGGGTGCCCCACCCGCTTCGCCACCACCCGCCCGAGCGGCGTACGCCACCACTCCAGCGGGGGATCGAAGGCCCGGTCGGACGGGTACAGCGTGGCGATCAGCCGCAGCACGGCCCCGGCGGCGGCCCGGTCGTCGTCGCCCCGCATCAGATCGGCCCACCGGCCTGCCCGGATCCGCATCAGCCGCCGCAGCGGGTCCACCGCGTCGTCGCCCTCGAGGAGGATCTCCAGCGGATCCAGCAGCCGTACGTCGAGCAGCCGCACGATGTGCTCGACCAGTTCCGCTCGCGTCGGCACGCCGGCAATCCTTCCGCTACTTGACGGGCGGTGTCAAGTAGCGACCGCTATGGTCCAGGAGTGGACACGCCGGCACCGCGACCGCTGACCGAGCCCCACCCGTCGCGCCTCGCCCCCGGCCATCCGCGCCGGGCGGAGATCCTCGCGGCCCACGCCGAGGCGCTCACCGCGGGCCAGGCGGGCTACCCCGACCCGGACACCGGACTCTTCGTGCTCACCGCCGCCTTCCTCGCCAAGCGCGGCACCTGCTGTAGTCGCGGCTGCCGTCACTGTCCGTATGTTGACGGTGTCTGAGCCGGACTTCCGTCGGCGCCCCCGAGCCAAGTACGGTGTGCCCGAATTATTCGGGAGGACACAGGTGCGCAAGCGTCCCATCGCCCTCGGCGCCGCCGTGGCGCTGCTCGCACTCGCCGGCTGCTCGGACAAGAAGGCCGACGCCGCGAGCCTGCCTCCCGTCCGCATCGTGCAGCAGCCGGCGGCGTCGGCCGGGGGAGCGTGCATCCTCTGGGACTACGCGTTCATCAAGGAGAAGATCGGCGTCGACTTCTCGATCGCGGCGTCGGACCAGGTGGACGACACGTCGACCTGCGTGGTCCAGACGACGACGGCGGAGTGGCCGTACCTGGCGCTTTCCGTGGTGGAAAGCACCAAGGCCGACGCGGAGCTGTTCACCGAGGAGCTCACGCCGGCGAAGGCGACGAAGCTCAAGGGCCTCGGCAAGGCCGGCTACCGCCTCGTGACGAAGGCGTCCGGCGGGCACGGCCCGACGGTGGAGATCGGCTGGCTGAGCGAGGCGAAGCAACTCCAGACGCTGCGCTTCACCTTCGCGAAGGGCGCGGCGAGCGGCGACGTCAAGCAGATGCAGACGAAGCTGCTGTCCCTGGCGAAGGCCATGGACACGACCGAGGGCTGAGCGGCCGGCTCGGCCCGCCCTGTCTCGCGCCCCGCGCCGCCGCGCTCAAACGGCGTCGGCGGGTCAGTGTGCGTCGACGAAGACCCGCGACGCGACCTCGCGCGGCAGCCGGATCTTGTCGCCGGACCGGTCGATCGTGACGCCGTCCCGCTCCTGAGCCACCGTCACCGTCGCGCCCGGGTCGATGCCGGCCGCGTGCAACTGCCGCAGCACCCCGGCATTCGTCTGGACGCTCTCGCAAATCCGCCGCACCACGACGCTGCCGCTCAGGCCCGGGAACGCCAGGTTGCGCTCGCCGGCGTTGATGACCGAGGCGCTGCTGTCCAGCGGCTCCTCCGGCGGGAGGCCCAGCACCTCGAGGCCCGGGATCGGGTTGCCGTACGGCGAGCGGGTCGGCCGGTTGAGCAGCTCGTAGACCTTGCGCTCCACGGAGTCGCTCATCACGTGCTCCCAGCGGCAGGCCTCTTCGTGCGCCTCCTCGTAGGGCATGCCGATGACGTTGACCAGCAGCAGCTCGGCGAGGCGGTGCTTGCGCATCACCGCGACCGCCGCGACCCGGCCCTGTTCGGTCAGGAGCAGGTGGCGGTCGTTCTCGACGGTCAGGAGCCCGTCGCGCTCCATGCGCGCGACCGTCTGGCTGACCGTGGGGCCGCTCTGGTGCAGGCGCTCGGCGATGCGCGCGCGCAGCGGCGGCACACCCTCCTCCTCGAGCTCGAGAACAGTGCGCAGGTACATCTCGGTGGTATCGACGAGATCATTCACGGTAAGGCCCTCCCAGCAGCGATATTACCTCGTAGCCGGGGGTTGACTTTCGCGCCGACGAGGTGGGTGAGCAGACCTTACCGGACCGTTCACCACGATGCCCGGAAGGGACAAATCGCCCGGCTGTGGGGCGCGCTGATCGCTGTCGGGCGGTCACGATCAACAGGCGTGCAATCCGGCTCGGGCACCGCGCCGTTTCTGTCGTACCGGCGTGGCAGAGTGGCTTTCATGGCGGACGGCACGACGGCAGTGATCTGGGACGAGGCGCTGCTCGCGTACGACATGGGTGATCACCCGCTCAACCCGGTGCGGGTCGAGCTGACCATGGCGCTCGCCCGTGAGCTGGGCATTCTCGACCGGCCCGGTGTCCGGACGGTCGTGCCGACGCCGGCCGGCGACGAGGCCCTCACCCGGGTGCACCGGCCCGACTACCTCGACGCCGTGCGGATGGCGCCGATCGATCCGTTCTTCCGCGGCTGGGGCCTCAACACCCCCGACAACCCCGTCTTCGAAGGCATGCACGAGGCGTCCGCCCGGATCTGCGGCGCCACGATCGCGGCGGTCGAGGCGGTCTGGTCCGGCGACGCCACACGCGCCGTCAACGTCTCGGGTGGGCTTCATCACGCCATGGCCGCGCGCGCGTCGGGCTTCTGCGTCTACAACGACCCCGCGGTCGCCATCGCCCGCCTCCTCGACCTCGGCGCGGAGCGCGTCGCCTATGTGGACATCGACGTGCACCACGGCGACGGCGTGCAGGCGGCTTTCTACGACGATCCTCGCGTCCTGACCGTCAGCCTCCATGAGTCGCCCCTGGCCCTGTTCCCCGGCACGGGCTACCCCGAGGAGACCGGAGGACCGCAAGCCGAGGGTACGGCGGTGAACGTCGCCCTCCCGCCCGGCACGACCGACGCCGGCTGGCTGCGCGCCTTCCATGCAATCGTGCCGTCGGTGGTGCGCGCGTTCGAGCCGCAGCTCCTGTTCACCCAGTGCGGCGCGGACGCCCACCGGCTCGACCCGCTCGCCGACCTGCGCCTCACGGTGGACGGGCAGCGGGCCGCATACATCGCGTTGCGAGCCCTGGCCGACGAGCTGTGCGACGGACGCTGGGTGGCGACCGGCGGCGGCGGGTACGCGCTGGTGGAGGTGGTGCCCCGAGCCTGGACCCACCTGCTGGCCGTGGCGACCGGCGAGCCCCTGGACCCGGGAACGGCGACGCCCCCGGCTTGGCGCAAGCTCGCGGCGACCCGCTGCCCGGGCCGCACGGTCCCCGAGGACCTCACCGACGGCGTCACGCCACCGGTCGAGCGATGGGAACCGGGCACGGCCCAAGACCCGGTCGACAAGGCCATCATGGCGACCCGGATGGCGGTCTTCCCCCTGCACGGCCTCGACCCCCACGACCCCCGCGACTGACCAGCCGGATCGATCCCGGGCCCGTGATCGGCCCGGGTTGCAGCGAGCCGGGCGATGCGTACGGCACGGCCGCCCGTCCGGCGCCAGACTTGGGAGGTGACACCGGTGACCAGAGAAGCCGACGTGCTGCTCTCGGACGGCAGCGCCGTGCACCTGCGTCCCATCCGCCCGGATGACGCGTCCGCCCTCGTGGAGTTCCACTCCCGGATGAGCGACCGCACCCGCTACCTGCGCTACTTCTCGCCCTACCCGCGCATCCCGGAGCGCGACCTCGAGCGGTTCGTCAACGTCGACCACCGCGATCGGGAGGCGTTCGTCATCGTCTCCGGCCCTCGGATCATGGCTGTCGGGCGGTACGAGCGGCTCGGGCACGAGTCGCCCGAGGCCGAGGTGGCGTTCGTGGTCGAGGACGCGCATCAGGGGCGGGGCATCGGGTCGGTGCTGCTCGAGCATCTCGCCGACGCCGCTCAGGAGAACGGCATCTCACGGTTCGTCGCCGAGGTGCTCCCGCAGAACGGCGGGATGCTGCGCGTGTTCAGCGACTTCGGCTACCAGGTCCAGCGCAAGTACGCCGACGGTGTCGTGCACCTCAGCTTCCCGATCGCCCCGACCGAGAAGTCCCGGGAGGTGCAGGACGGCCGCGAGCAGCGGACGGAGGCGAAGTCCATCGCCCGCCTGCTCCACCCGCGCGCCGTGGCGGTGTACGGCGCCAGCGCCAGTGGGCAGGGGGTCGGCGCGGCCGTGCTGGCCCACATCCGGGACGGCGGCTACACCGGCAGCATCGTGCCCGTGCACCGTAGCGCCGAGCGGGTGGCGGGGCTGCCCGCCTACCGGTCGGCGGCCGGGGCCGGTGTTGCGGTTGATCTGGCGCTCATCGCCGTACCGCCGGACGGGGTTGCGGACGCCGTGGCCGACGCTGCCGCGGCGGGCGCGGGCGGCCTGGTGGTCGTCTCGGCCGGCTTCGCGGAGGCCGGGCCGGAGGGCTCGACCGCGCAGCGGGCCCTGGTCGACGCGGCGCACGCGGCCGGCCTGCGGGTGGTCGGCCCCAACTGCCTGGGAATCGCGAACACCGATCCTTCCGTACGCCTCAACGCCACGCTCGCACCGCTGCTCCCGGCGGCGGGCCGGGTGGGCTTCTTCAGCCAGTCCGGTGCGCTCGGCGTGGCGCTGCTGGCCGAGGCCGACCGCCGCGGGCTGGGGCTGTCCAGTTTCGTGTCGGCGGGCAACCGCGTCGACGTCTCCGGCAACGACCTGCTGCAGTACTGGCAGGACGATCCCGGCACCGACGTGGTCCTGCTCTACCTGGAGACGTTCGGCAACCCGCGCAAGTTCGCCCGGCTGGCGCGGCGGATGAGCCGGGTCAAGCCCGTCGTCGCGGTGGCGTCGGCGAGCCGCCCGCCGGGACTGGCGGGCGACCTGCCCGGCCCGGACACCAAGGCGGTGACCGCGCTGTTCGCCCGCTCCGGCGTCATCCGGGTCGACACCGTCGCCGAGCTGTTCGACGTGGGCGTCCTCCTCGCCAACCAGCCGCTGCCGTCCGGCCGCCGGGTCGCCGTGGTCGGCAACTCCTCGGCGCTGTCCGGGCTCGCGGTCGCCGCCTGCCGGGCCGACGGGCTCACCGTCGCCGAGGGGTATCCGCACGACATCAGCCCGCAGGCGAGCGCCCACGATTTCGCCGATGCGCTGGCGGACGCGGCGGTGGACGACCGTGTCGACGCCCTTGTGGTGGTGTTCGCCCCGCCGCTGCCCGGCCAGCTCCCGGACGAGGACGCCGACTTCGCGGCGGCGCTGGGCAGTGTGGCGCTCGCGGGGGAGAAGCCGACGGTGGCGACGTTCCTGCTCGGCCGGCTGCCCGCGAAGGTGCCGTCGTACCCGTCGGTGGAGGAGGCGGTGCGCGCGCTGGGCCGGGTCGCCACGTACGCCGACTGGCTGCGGCGGCCGCCGGGTGTCCTGCCGGTGCTGTCCGGTGTGGACGCGGACGCGGCCGAGATCAAGGGGCCGCCGTCCGAGTTGCTTGCCGCGTACGGGATCCCGGTCGAGCCCTCCACGTCCGCGTCGACGGTCGAGGAGGCCACCGCGGCGGCGGCCGCCCTGGGCTACCCGGTCGCGCTCAAGGCGGCCGGACGGGCGCTGCGCCACCGCATCGACCTGGGCGCGGTCCGGCTGGCGCTGGCAGACGAGGACGACGTACGCGCGGCCTACCGGGAGCTGTCGGGGGCGTTCGGGCCGCACGTGCTGGTCCAGTCGATGGTGCCGCCGGGCGTCGCGTGCACCGTCGAGGTGGTGGAGGACCCGGCGTTCGGCCCGGTGGTCGGCTTCGGCCTCGGCGGCGTGGCCAGCGAACTCCTCGGCGACCTCGCCTGGCGAGCGGCGCCCCTGACCGACCGCGCCGCCGAGGCCCTCGTCGACGAGCCACGCGCGGCGCCGCTGCTGCACGGCTACCGGGGCTCCGAACCGGTCGACCGGGACGCGCTGATCGACCTCCTGCTCCGCGTGGGCCGGTTGGCGGACGAGCATCCCCGCCTGCGCGCCCTCTCCCTCAACCCGGTCCTGGCCCGCCCGGACGGGTACGCGGTCCTGCACGCCTCGATGGAGCTCGGCGAGGGCGGCACCCGGCAGGACACCGGCCCCCGCCGGCTCTACACCGCCTGATCCCGAGCCACGACGGCGAAAGCAGGCCGGGACAAGGGTTGCTCGCGAGCAATGGTTCCTCTACGGTAACCGTTACCAGAGAGGAACCTATGACTGCGGACGCGGTTTTCGACGCCCTGGGTGACCCGATGCGGCGACGCATCGTGGAACGGCTGCACACCGGGCCGCTGCCGGTCGGTGAGCTCGCCGCAACCCTGCCGGTCGGCCGGCCGGCCGTCAGTAAGCACCTCAAAGTTCTCGAGGGTGCCGGCTTGGTCGAGCACCGCAGCGTCGGCACCCGCAACCTCTACCTGCTGGCGCCGCTCGGGTTCGTCGCCCTCCAGCAGTGGCTGGTGCAGACCTGGGACGCAGCCCTGTCCGCGTACGCGGACGACGTCGCCGATCAGCAGGAGGAGAAATGAACGCCCTGCCGCCAGTCCGCCGCCAGGTCGTCGTGCCGGCCGCCGCCGACGTCGCGTTCCGGGTCTTCGCCGAACGGATCGGAGCCTGGTGGCCACTGGCCCGGTTCAGCGTCCACGGCGAGAAGGCGACTGTCGAGTTCCGCGACGGCCGCTTGATCGAGACCGGCCCGGACGGCGAGGTCGCCGAGTGGGGCACGGTCCTGCACTGGCAGCCGCCGCACGAGCTGCGCATGACGTGGCACCCCGGGCGAGGCCCCGACCAGGGCGGAGAGGTCGCAGTGTCGTTCGTGCCGGTCACCCCGACGCAGACCCTCGTGACGATCGAACATTCAGGCTGGGAGAAGTACGCGGACCCGGTCGCCGGCCGGGACGAATACCGCAACGGATGGCCTGCTGTCGTCGGCGCGTTCGCGGCGCAGCTCCCGGGGAACGCCGATGACGGTGAGCCGGTGTGGCTCGTGCTGCACCACACGCCGGCACCCGGCGTCGACAACGTGTTCGATCATCCTGGATTCCGCGGTCATCCGGCCTTTCTGGCACAGCTGCGGGAACGAGGAATCCTCGTCGCGGCCGGTCCGTTTCCGCTGAGCGGTGAGGGCATGACCATTCTGCGCCTGAGCGAGGCCTCCCAAGTGCCGGACGTGGTCCGCGCGGCCACCGAGGACGACAGCAGCGTCGCCGCCGGCGTCCTCGACGTCCACGTTCGACCCTGGACACCGATGATCACCGGCACGGCGCTGACCTGACCGGCCACCGGATGAGGCGAGCCCGGTCAGGCCGGTTCGCCGCCGGTCGTGGTCCCCAAGAGGCGCAGGGCGAGGCGGTTCGCCGCGGCCAGGGCGGCGAGCAGCACCGCGAGAACGATGTGGCCAGTCGCCGTCAGCGCGACCGCCGCCCCGCCGAACACCACCCACTCCGGCAGCAGGCGCAGCGGGTCCGCAAGAGGCCGGCGAGCCTTGGGCGCCACCCACTGCCCCCACACCACCGCCCCGGCCAGCGGTAACGCCACCGCGGTGAGGATGCGCAGCCACACCGGCCCCGGAAGATGCCAGCCGCCGTACGCGAGGGCCGCCAGTGCCGCGACCTCCAGGGCGAAGCGCAGGACGAGATTGATCGCCTTCATGCCGCGGATGATGCCAGGACATGACAAAGGCCGGCCGCGGGATGCGGCCGGCCGTTGCGAACGATCAGCTGGCGTACGCCTCCAGCCGCGACGCCCGCTCCGGGTCGCGCAGCTTCGACATCGTGACCTTCTCGATCTGGCGGATGCGCTCGCGGCTCAGGCCGAACTCGCGGCCCACCTCGTCGAGCGTGCGCTGGCGGCCGTCGTCGAGGCCGAAGCGGAGGCGGATCACGGCGGACTCGCGCTCCGACAGGGTCGCCAGGACGATCTCGACCTCGTTGCGGAGCTCGCCCTGGGCGACGGCGCCGCCCGGCTCGGCGTTCGGGTCCACCGCCGCGACGAAGTCGCCGAGGGCGCTCTCGCCGTCCTCGCCGACCGCCTGGTCCAGGCTGACCGGCTCGCGGTCGTACGAGATGAGCTCGATGATCTGGAACTCGGGCACGCCCATGGCCTGGGCGATCTCGGCGACGCCGGGCTCGCGGCCGAGTTGGGTGGCGAGGTCGCGGCGGGCCCGGACCATGCGGTTGACCTGCTCGACCATGTGCACCGGGATGCGGATGGTGCGGGCCTGGTCGGCCATGGCGCGGGTGATGGCCTGGCGGATCCACCAGGTGGCGTACGTGGAGAACTTGTAGCCCTTGGTGTAGTCGAACTTCTCGACCGCGCGGATCAGGCCGAGGTTGCCTTCCTGGATGAGGTCGAGGAAGGCCATGCCGCGGCCGGTGTAGCGCTTCGCGATGCTGACCACGAGCCGGAGGTTCGCCTCCAGCAGGTGGTTCTTCGCGGCGCGGCCCTCGGCGATGATGATCTCGAGGAGCGGGCCGAGGTCGTCGCCGGCCGCGGGGAGCTTCTCCTCGGCGTACAGGCCGGCCTCGATGCGCTTCGAGAGGGTCACCTCCTCGACAGCGGTGAGGAGGCGGGTCCGGCCGATGCCGTTGAGGTACGCCCGGACGAGGTCCGCGGAGACTCCGCGCTCGTCGGTGGCGTCCAAATCGGCCAGGGCCTCGACACCGTCTGAAATGATGTTCTCGGCGGTAACCACCGTGGACTCCGTCGCCTTCATCTGCAGGACCACCTTTCAGTCCCCTCCCCGCTCAACCGATGTCGTGCTACCCAGCCGCATTCGTGCCGGTGATCAAAAGTTTGGACCGGGGGGCGTTAAGCGGAGGTGAGGCAGCCGTACGGGTGGCATGAATCGGGGAGAACCCTGAGGTCGGGGACCCGACAGTGCGCCCGGATTGAGGGGACATTTACCGACCACGGTGCAATTCCGAATGTCTTGTCCGAGACCGGTAATCTGCGTGGAGGAACGGGGTCGACGAGGAGGTTCGGTGGTTTTCAAGCGGTTTATGCAGGCGATGGGCGTGGGCGGGCCGTCCGTCGAGACGGTGCTCACCAATCCCAACTGCAGGCCCGGCGGATACCTGGAGGGCCAGGTGCACGTCGTGGGCGGCGACCACGCCGTCGACGTCGAGTACGTGGCGGTCGGGCTGACCACCCGGGTCGAGGTGGAGAGCGGCGACAGCGAGTACAACACCGATCAGGAGTTCCACCGCCAGCGCCTCACCGGCTCGTTCAAGCTCGACGCGGGCGCGCGCCACGACATCCCGTTCCGCTTCGACGTGCCGTGGGAGACCCCGATCACCGAGGTGTACGGCCAGCACCTGCACGGCATGACGATGGGGCTGCGTACCGAACTCGAGGTGGCCCGGGCGGTCGACAAGGGTGACCTGGACGCCGTGGCCGTGCACCCGCTGCCGGCCCAGGAGCGCATCCTCGACGCCTTCCTGCGGCTGGGCTTCCGCTTCAGCCGCGCCGACGTGGAGCGCGGCCACGTGTACGGCGTGCAGCAGACGCTGCCGTTCTACCAGGAGATCGAGTTCTACCCGCCGGCCCAGTACGCGCACGGCATCAACCAGCTCGAGGTGACGTTCATCCCGACGCCGCAGCAGCTGCAGGTGGTGCTCGAGATCGACAAGCGCGGCGGCCTCTTCACCGAGGGTCACGACGCGTTCGGCCGGTTCGACGTCGACTACCACACCGTCGACCAGGTCGACTGGACCGCACAGCTCAACGGCTGGCTGCAGCAGTCCGCGCAGCGCCGCGGTTTCTTCTAGAGCTCCAGCAGGACGGTTCGCGGGCCCACGTTCACGCTCTCCACGAGCATGTGGGCCCGGAACCGGCCGGTCTCGACCGTCGCCCCGCGGGCACGCAAAGCCTCGACGAACGCCGTGACCAGCGGCTCGGCCACCTCGGCGGGGGCGGCGGCGGACCAGGTGGGCCGCCGGCCCTTGCGCGCGTCGCCGTAGAGAGTGAACTGGCTGACCACCAGCAGCGGCGCGCCCGCGTCAAGAGCGGAGCGCTCGTCGTCGAGGATGCGCAGCTCGTGCACCTTGCGCGCCATGGTCTCGGCGAGCGCCGCGGTGTCGGTGTGCGTGACGCCGAGCAGCACGAGCAGGCCGTCCTCGATCTTCCCGACGACCTGCTCGTCCACGGTCACGCTCGCCCGGCTGACGGTCTGGATCAGCGCCTTCATCGCCGCAGACGATAGCGGGTCAGTCGGCCGCGGGGTCCGGGTCCATCGCGCCGGTGGTCGCGTCGCCGGTGGTGGTGTTCGCGACACCCGCGCCGTGCCGGGCCTGCGGCTTGAAGCTGTTGGGGCCGGCCGTACCGCCGGTGGTGGTCATGATGCCGCCGCCCTCGGGCGGCGGGCCGCCGTCCTTGAGCTGCTCCGGGTCCGTTCCCGCGGGAATGGTGCTGGACAGGCCCGGATCGTCGTCCTTGTAGTCGCTCATGGTGGCAGTGGTGCCCGAAGTGCGCGGTGACAAACCGGGCTCGGCGCCGACATCATGGTCAGATGCCACGGGGATTGCGTTACGTCGATGCCGTCAAGCTCCTGGACGGGGCGGGCCCCGCGGCGAAGGCCGTGGACGACCTCATCGGCGGCGTGCTGTCGGTCGCCACCGCCGGCGGCTCCGACCTCGCCCTGTCGCTCTTCGACGCCAAGACCGAGATGGTCCGGCTCGGCCACGCGGTGGCCGGCAAGATCCATGAAACGGTACGCGGGTTGCCGCGCCACGACCGCAGCAGCCGCCTCCAGGCCTCGCACGGCGTCCTGGTGGTGACCGCCTTCTTCGAGGCCTTCGACGAAGTGGTGACCATCAGCGGGGTGGCCTCGCCGGGGTTGACTCGCGACGAGCAGATCAGGCTGGCCACCGGCACCCGCGTCGACGGCGCCTGGCTCGAGCACCTCGTCACCGCGCCCATCCCGGTCCCCGCCCCCGAGCTTCCCTACGAGGACCTGTGCGCGGGCCTGTCGGCGTACTTCACGGCGGCGAGCGTCCGCCTGAACGACTTCGTGGCGGGCCTGGCCGTGTGGGAGGTCGCGAGCCACGGGGAGCGCCGGGCCGCCAGCGAGCTCCTGCAGTACCGGCTCCCCGGGCTGGCGCTGCGGCGGTACGAGGAGATGAGCCGCCGGCTGGCGCTGGACGTTCCGGAATTCGGAGTGTGGGTGCAGCAGGCCGAGTCACGGGCGATCGGCCACAGCCTGAACGGGTTGCGGGAGCTGCTGGAGCGGGCCGGGTCGGACCGGCGCGCCGAGGGCTGGCGGGCGGCGCTCGCGGCCGCGTACCGGGCCGACCTGGAAGCGCCGGTGGTGCGCGGGGACGCCGGGGAGGTGCGGGTTCCGACGCTGGGGGAGGCGTACCTCGATCCGCGGTTCCGAGCCCGGGCCGCGGCGCCCGGCTCGAACCCGGCCGAGGAGTCGTGGTGGGCCGGTGAGGTCCGCGACGACCTCGCGGCGTTCCTCGCCGGCTACCTCACCACGCCGCAGGCCGCCGAGGCGCCGCTGGTGCTGCTCGGGCAGCCGGGGGCGGGCAAGTCGGCGCTGACCCGGGTGCTCGCCGCCCGGCTGCCGGCCGCGGACTTTCTCGTGGTCCGGGTGGTGCTGCGGGAGGTGCCGGCCGAGGCCGGCGTGCAGGACCAGGTGGAGCTCGCCGTCCGCGCCGCGATCGGGGAGACCGTCGCCTGGCCGGAGCTGACCCGCGCGGCGGCGGGCGCCCTGCCGGTCATCCTCCTCGACGGGTTCGACGAGCTGATCCAGGCCACCGGCATCCACCAGTCCGACTACCTGCAGCGGGTGGCAGCGTTCCAGCAGCGCGAGTCCGTCCTCGGCCGCCCGGTGGCCGTCGTCGTCACGAGCCGCCTCGCCGTGGCCGACCGCGCCCGGCTTCCCGGCGGCGCGCTCGCCGTACGGCTGGAGGGGTTCGACGAGGCCCAGGTCGCGGCCTGGCTGGCGACCTGGGACCGGGTCAACGCCGGCCGCGCGGGGTATCGGCCGTTGCCGGCCGGGGTGTTCGCGCGCTTCCCGGACTTCTGCGAGCAGCCGCTGCTGCTGCTCATGCTCGCGCTCTACGACGCCGCCACGCACGCCTTGCAGAGCGGGGACACGCTCGAGACCGCCGAGCTGTACGAACGGCTGCTGAGCAGCTTCGCCGAGCGCGAGGTACGCCGGCTGCACCCGCGGGAGCCCGAGGCGGCGGTGCCCCGGCTGGTCGAGGAGGAACTGGTCAGGCTGTCCGTGGTGGCGTTCGCGATGTTCAACCGGCTGCGGCAGTCGATCACCGAGCGGGAACTCGACGCGGATCTGGCCGCGCTGGACATCACGTCGGCGGGCCCGGGGCGTACCGAGGCGTTCCACCGGCCGCTGACCGCGGGGGAGGAGCTGATCGGGCGGTTCTTCTTCATCCAGCGGTCCCGTGCCACGCAGGACGACCGGGTCCTGCAGACGTACGAGTTCCTGCACGCCACCTTCGGCGAGTTCCTGGTGGCCCGGCTGGTGGTGCGGGCCCTGCGCGAGACGGCGGCCCGGGCGGCCGTGGCGCGGTTGCCCCTCGGCGGCGGGCGCCGTGACGACGGGCTCGTGCAAACGCTGCTGGGTTACTCCCCGCTGGCGGCGCGGGCGACCGTCCTGCCCTTCGTCTCGTCCCTGCTGGGCGGAGAGGACCGCACCGCGATCCGGGAGTGGCTGGTGGACGCGTTGCGCGCCGCCCTGACCCGGCCCGCGTACCCGGCGTACGAGTACCGGCCGGTCGACAAGCGGGTCGATCACATGATGGCGACGTACTCGCTGAATCTGACCCTGCTCGCCCTCGCCTGCGGTGAGCCGCTGCGCGCCTCGGAGCTCTTCGTCCACGCGGGAGACCCGGCGGCGTGGCTGCGCGGCGCGGCGCTGCAGTGGGAAGCGGCGGTGCCCTCCGGGATCTGGGCCGAGCTCGTCGCCACGCTGACGGTGATCCGTACCCGGGACGGCGACCGCCGGGACCTCGTGCTGGATCCCACGTCCGAGCGCCGCTTCCCGGCCGTCGACCTGGACTGGCTCACCACCGGTGCGGCCGTGCCCTACGACCGGGTAGCCAACCGACTCCACCTGACCGCGGACACCGGCGGCGATCTGCTCCGGATGGCCGCCGAACCGCTCGCCCGGTGGATGCCGGACGCCCTCACCACCGTCGTGGCGGTGGACGAGGAGGACGCCGACACGGTCGCGCACTGCCTGGTCCGGGTCTGGGTCAGCTCGGCCCGCCGGTCCGCCGGGCTCGCCGCCGACTACGACCGTGCAGTCAGGACGCTGTTCGGCGGCGGCCCGGAACAGGCGGCCTCGCAGCTGCACTTCGGGCGGGCCGCGCGGCTGCTGCTCGGCATGCTGTCCCGGGACGCGGGCCGGCTACCGGTCCGGGACGTGCTCGCCTGGCTGCGGCTCGTCGCCGTCAGTGGCTATCTCCGGCGCGCGGTCCCGGAGGTGCTGGAGTGCCTCGTGGCGGTGCGGGCGCCGGGCGGTCACGGCCTGGCCGAGCTGCTCGGCGAGATGGATCTCCGCCGGCTCCGCCTGGCGCCCGCCGACCAGCTGCGGGCCCTCGCCGCCCTGCACGAACTGGAGGGCAGTCTGCTGCACGCGTACCTGCGCAGCCTGCGGGAACATCTGGTGCCCGACGCCGCGGCGGCGATGGCCGACCCCGAGGCCCGCGAGGTGCTGGCAGCGGACCGCTCGCTCGCGGCGCGCGTCGAGCGGGCGCTGGATCAGTAGTCCCCGTCGGCGCCTACCGTGGCGAACGCCGGAAGCTCGCCGCGCTCCCGGGCCGCGAGGCCGTCGAGGATCGACTCGGTGGCGGTCGTCCCGAAGCGGGTCGCTCCCGCCTCGTGCAGGGCCAGCAGCGTGTCCAGCGTACGGACGCCGCCCGAGGCCTTGACCTCGACGGACGGCGACACGGTCGCGCGCATGAGCCGGATGTCCTCGAGCGTCGCGCCGCCCGGCGCGAAGCCGGTGCTGGTCTTCACGAAGTGGGCCCCGGCCCGTTCGGCGATCCGGCACCCCGCCACCTTCTGCTCGTCGGTCAGGTACGCGGTCTCCAGGATCACCTTGACGACCCGGCCCTGAGCGGCGGCCACCACCGCGGCAAGGTCGTCGTACACGTAGCCGGTCTCGCCGCCGCGCAGCCGCCCGACGGCCAGCACCACGTCGATCTCGTCGGCGCCCGCGTCGGCCAGCGCCCGGGTCTCCGCGACCTTGACCGCCGTGGCGATGCTGCCGTGCGGGAAGCCGGCCACCGTGCCGACCAGCACACCCGTGCCGGCGAGCGCGGCCGCCGCGAGCTCCACGTCCACCGGCCGTACGCAGACCGACGCCGTCCCGCGCCGAGCGGCCACCTCACAGCCTCGCCGCACGTCGTCGGTGGTGAGCTCGGGGCGCAGCAGCGCGTGGTCGATCATCTTGGCCACGTTCATCGGGTGTCTCCTGTCCGGGGTGGCTGCACGTCGAAGGTGACGTGCAGCGAGTAGCGGTCGCCGACGTAGCGGCTGACCGAGTGTTCGAGGGGTTGCGAGTGCTGGTCGACGATGATCCGGCTCTCCACCAGCAGCGGCTCGGTGGCGGGGATCTGCAGGTGCCCGGCGTCGGCGCCGGCGAGCTGGGCGCTGAGCGTCGAGGAGCCCAGGGTCGGCCGCAGCCCGAGGTCGTGCAGCGCGCGGTGCAGCGAGCCCGCCTCCAGGTCGACGTCGAGCAGGGCGGTGAGGTGGGGCGGGAAGCAGGCGTACTCGATCGCCCACGGGACGTCGTCGGCAAGCCGTACCCGGACGATCGAGACCACCCGGGCAGCCGCCGCCGTCAGCTGCAAGGCCGCCGCCTCCTCGGCCGTCGCGGGCCGCACCTCGGCCTCGACCAGGCGCGACGACGGCGTCCGGCCCCAGCTGATCACCTGGTCGTGAAAGCTCATCAGGGTGCCGGCGGCACGCGGCGCGGGACGTTGCCGCACGAACGTGCCCCGGCCCTGGACCCGCTCGATCAGCCCGTCGGCCTCGAGCGCGTTGAGGGCGGCCCGCACGGTCATCCGGGCGACGCCGAACTCCTCGGCGAGCGCCGACTCGGCCGGGACCACGTCGCCGGGCTCGGCGCGCGCGAGACGGGCGCGCAGGGCCCGCTCGATCCGCACATAGAGCGGCGTCTTCGCCATGACTCCTCCAGGTCGTCTAGACAACCTAGAGGTTGCACGATCGGCACCCGGAAGTCCATAGGATGTGCGCCATGACGCTCTCCCTGCCCATCGACGCCGAGGCCAACAAGCTGCTCTCCACCGACCCGCTGGCCCTGCTCATCGGCATGGTGCTGGACCAGCAGATCCCGCTGGAGAAGGCGTTCAGCTCGCCGTACGTCCTCGCGCAGCGGCTCGGTCACGTCCCCACCGCCGAGGAGCTCGCCGCGTTCGACCCGGACGCGCTGATCGCGATCTTCGCCAAGCCGCCCGCCCTGCACCGCTTCCCCAAGGCGATGGCGGCGCGGGTGCAGGAGGTGTGCCGGGCGCTCGTCGGCACGTACGAGGGCGAGGCCGCGAACCTGTGGAACGACGCCGCGGACGGCAAGGAGCTCGTCAAGCGGATCGGCGCCCTGCCCGGCTTCGGCAAGCAGAAGTCGCAGATCTTCGCCGCCCTGCTCGGCAAGCAGTACGGCGTCCAGCCCTCGGGCTGGCGGGAGGCCGCGGGCGCGTACGGCGAAGCAGGCGCCTACCGGTCGGTGGCCGACATCGTGGACGGCGAGTCGCTGGGCAAGGTCCGCGCGTTCAAGAAAGAGATGAAGGCGGCGGCGAAGAGCGTGCCAGCAGGCTGAGCATCTCCTGCGGGGGCAGCGGCGGGGCGAAGAGGTAACCCTGGCCGACGCCGCAGCCGAGCAGCTGGAGCTCGGTGGCCTGCTCGGTGGTCTCGATGCCCTCCGCGACCGTGGTGAGGTGCAGGGCGTGGCTGAGGCGCAGGATCGCCTCGGTGATGCCGGCGCCCTCCGGGGTGCCGTTCAGCTCCGCCACGAAGCTGCGGTCGATCTTGAGGATGTCGACGGGCAGCCGGGTCAGGTAGTGCAGCGACGAGTAGCCCGTGCCGAAGTCGTCGATCGCCACCCGGATGCCGTGCTCGCGGAACGCGGCCAGCATGCTGATGCCCGCGGAGTCGTCGACCAGCGCCGACTCGGTGATCTCCAGAACCAGGCGGGCGGGCTCGAGGTCGGTGCGGTGCAGGACGTCGAGCACGTCCTGTACGAGCGTCGGCTCCTGGAGCTGCCGCGGGGACAGGTTGACGCTGACGTACGTGTCGGCGTCCCATCCCACGACCTGGGCGCACGCCTCCTCGAGGACCCAAAGGCCGAGACCGCTGATGGTGCCGTTGCGTTCGGCGATCGGAATGAACTGGGCCGGCGACACCACGCCGAGGGTCGGGTGCTGCCAGCGGACCAGCGCCTCCACCCCGATCGGGCGGCTGTCGGAGAGGTCGACCAGCGGCTGGTAGAGCAGGGTCAGTTCGCCGCGCTCGACCGCGCCGGCCAGGTCCTCGCCGAGCTGGGCGTCGGCGGCGCGGCGGTCGCTCATCGACGGGTCGTGCAGCTGGACGCCGTGCGTACCGAGGTGCTTCGCCTGGTACATCGCGATGTCGGCGCGGCGCAGGAGTTCCTTCGGGGTGTCGCCGACGCGGGAGGTGGCCACGCCGACGCTTGCGCGCACCGGCACGGTGTCCTCGCCCAGGCGGACCGGCGACGCCGCGGCAGCGGCCAGGATGCGCTGGGCGGCGGTGACACCCCCGTCGTCGTCCGGCATGTCGGTGAGCAGCACCACGAACTCGTCCCCGCCGATGCGGGCCGCCAGGTCCTCGGTCCGTACGGCCGAGCGCAGGATGTGCGCGAACTCGGTCAGCATGGTGTCGCCCGCGGCGTGCCCGTACGCGTCGTTGACCAGCTTGAAGTCGTCCAGGTCGATGAGCAGCAGCGCCACGTCCTCCCGGCGCCCGACCGTGCGGGCCAGCCGGGCGTCCAGGCCGGCCCGGTTGGCGAGCCCGGTGAGGGGGTCGTGCAACGCCATCTGCTGCAGCTCGTTCTCCCGCTGCCGCAGTTTGGTCTCGACCTCCTGGCGGCGCTCGATGTCGAGGCGCAGCGCGGCCGTGGCGGCGTCGACCTTGCTCATCGCCCGGTTCCGGGCTCCGGTGAGCAGGCCGACGAGCGCCGTCAGCAGCAGGGCGATGGTCAGGGCGACGCCCCAGGTGGAACGCACGATGCCGCGGTCGGACTCCTGCAGCAGCAGGGCGGTCGGGTGGATCCGCAGCGTCCAGGTGCGCAGCCCGGCGCCGATGTACGACACGCGGTTCAACGCCTGGGACGGGCGGGCGTCGTTCGTGGCCGACCGGGCGATGGAACCGTCGCCGGCGCCGTTCGGGTCGATGAGCTCGGCGCTGACCGCGCCGTGCGACTGCGTACGCAGGGTCTCGTTCAGCAGGTCGCCCCCGTGCACGCCCATGGTCAGCCAGCCGCGGAAGGTGCCGCCCAGGAAGTACACCGGCACGGCGAGGGTGACCGACTGCTGCTGCTCCGCCACGGGCAGGTTCCGGTCCTCGGGGAACACGTACGCCCGGCTGACCGCGAGCCCGCCGATGATCCGCGCCTCGTCCAGGGTCTTGTCCACCTCGGGAGCGGAGTTGAGGTCCCAGCCCGCCTTGACCACCGAGCCGTCGAACGAGCGGGTGAACACCATGAAGGTGTGCTCCATGCCGCTGCCGATGGGTTGGAGCCGCAGGTCGTGGGCGCCCTGCTCGCGCCAGAAGCCTTCGAGGGATTTGACGCCGGTGTCCTGCGCGGAGACGACGAAGCCGAGGGATGTCGCGCCGGGCAGGCGGCGGTTGCTCACCTTGGACGTGATCCACGTGAAGTCGTCGCCGGTGAGGTCGGTCTGGGCTCCGAGGGCGATCGCCACGTCGGTGAGCGTGTCGCTGTACCGTTGGATCTCGGTGTTGATCGCCCGGGTGAGATCGCTGGTGTAGCGGTCCATGAGCTGGGCGGCATAGCGCTGCTCGGCGGCGCGGGCGTTGAGCGCGGCAGCCCACGACGCGGCGATGCCGATCAATGCCACCACGACCACTAGCGCGACGCCGGCCCTTCGGCGTCGCTGCAAGACCGGTGTGGTGATCCGCACAGATCTCTAGATCGGTCGCCGGGCGCCGGAATGAAGGAACCGGACGGACCGCCCGCATCTGCGCTGCGTCGATTCTGGTCCCCGGGGTCGCCGCGGTGCAAGGATGGGCCGGTGAAGAAGCCGCCGGAGCGGCCGGTGCTGATCACCGACGCCGCCCGAAGCCAGAGCGACCAGCTCCGCAGCCGCGAGATCCGCTACGTCTCGATGATGGCCGTGCGCGCCGGGTGCCTCATCGCCGGCGCCATCCTGATCAGCGTCCGGCCCCCGTTGCTCTCGCTGTGGCTGATCCTCTGTGCTGCCGGGATGGTCTTCCTGCCCTGGGCGGCCGTCCTGATCGCCAACGATCGCCCTCCGAAGAGCCGGGCCCACCCGCCGGCTCCTCGCCCGGAGCCCTCCCCGCGCGCCTTGGAGGAGCCGCCGGACCCCGCGCCTCGCACCATCGACCTCGAGCCTTAGGGCCGCGCGCCGACCTGCTGCACGGCCGCCGCGCCGAGTGCCGCTCCGGCTTCCAGCGCGGCCTGCGGCTCCGCGCCGGAACACCATGCCCGGAGCAGGCCCGCAGCGAAGGCGTCACCCGCTCCGGTCGGATCGATCGACGGTACGCGGACACCCGTGACCGACCGCAACACCCCGTCCCGGACTCTCCAGACAGCGCCGTCGCCGCCACGCTTGACGATCACGTTCCGGGCGGAGGCGGTGAGGAACCCTGCCTGGTCCTCCGGCCGCCCGGGCCCGGCCAGCACGTCCGCCTCGTCGGCGTTGCACAGCAGCAGGTCGGTGCCGCGTACCAGATCGAGGAAGTCACCCGACCGCCGCAAGGGTGCCGCGGAGGCCGCGTCGACGCTGGTGGTGAGCCCCCGCTCGCGGGCCGCTGCCAGCGCTGCCAGCCCGCCCGGCCGGGAGCCCGCGTGCAGCAGCGGATAGCCGGACAGGTGCAGGTGCACCGCGTCCGGAACCTCCCTGACCGCCGCCGTGACGTCCGCGGGGTCCAGCAGCAGCGCCGCACCCCGGTCCGTGATCATCGTGCGCTCCTCGGGGGAGCTGAGCACCACGACGCTGCCGGTCGCCGCGCCCGCGTGCCGCCGCACCGCGCAAGTCACCCCGGCGGCGGCCAGCTCGGCGACCCGCTCCCGCCCTGCGGTGTCGTCGCCGACCGCCGCGACCAGAGTCACCGCCGCGCCGGTGCGGGCCAGCCAGGCGGCCGTGTTCGCCGCCTGGCCGCCCCCGCCGACGCGGATCCGCGCATCGGTGTCCGACCCGGCGGCGAGCGGCCCGGCCTGCACGATCAGTACGTCGGTGACCAGATCACCGACGACGATGACCTGCCCTTGCCGCCCGCTCACCCCGGAAGCGCGAAACCGAGCGCCGGGTGTGCCGGGGTGGCCGCCGCGGCGATCTGCGCGGCCAGCGCGGCGTTGCGCAGGATGATCCGGACGTTGACCTCCAGACTCTTGCCCTCGGTGCTGCTGTGGAAGTGCGCGAGCAGGAACGGCGTCACTTCCTTGCCGGTGACGCCGTCCCGGGCCAGCAGCTCCAGCCCCTCGGCGAGGGTGCGGTCGTGCAGCTCCGGATCGAGCTGCTCGTCCACCGGCAGCGGATTGCCGAGCACCAGCGCACCGGCGCCCACGCCCTGCTCCTCCCGGGCCGCCATCACGGCCGCCACCTGCGCGGGGGAGCCGAGCTCCCAGTCCACGTCGAAGCCGCCGTCGGTGACGAAGAAGCCGGGGAAGCGGCGGGTGCCGTACCCGGCGACGGACACGCCCAGGGTCTCGAGGCGTTCCAGGGTGGCGCCGACGTCGAGGATCGACTTGACCCCGGCGCAGACCACGACGATCGGGGTCCGGGCCAGCGTGGTCAGGTCGGCCGACTCGTCGAACGTCGCGCTCGCCTCGCGGTGCACGCCGCCGAGACCCCCGGTCGCGAACACGCCGATGTCGGCCGCCGCGGCCACCGCGCTCGTGGCGGCGACGGTCGTGGCGCCGTCGGCCCCCGACGCGGCAGCGACGGCCAGGTCGCGCATGGAGAGCTTGGCGACGCCGTCGGCGCCGGCCAGGTGCTCGATCTGCGAGTCGTCCAGGCCGACGATCAGTTCGCCCCCGATCATCCCGATCGTGGCGGGTACGGCGCCGTTGTCCCGTACCGTCTGCTCGATCTCGCGGGCGACCCGCAGGTTGTCCGGGCGGGGCAGGCCGTGCGAGACGATCGTGCTCTCCAGCGCCACCACCGGGCGGCCGTCGCGGCGGGCCCGGGTCACGTGGTCGCCGTAACGGATGGTGAAGCGGCCCACCGGCCGCGTGGAATCGGTCACGATGGCAACGGTACGGCGCCGCCGCGGGCGACCGTCGTTGGACCGACCAGGCGTGAGGTGTCAGACTTGCGGGTTGGAGCTTCTGCCGCGGAGACCGGGGGGCACGTGGCGGGCAGAACTTGGTTACCGACGAGAGGCAGATGCCGTGAGCACGCAGATCCTCGAGCGCCCGGAGACGAAAGACGCCGACACCGGGCCGGAGATGTTTCACTACGTGCGCAAGGAGAAGATCGCCGAGAGCGCCGTCATGGGCACCTTCGTGGAAGCTCTCTGCGGGGAGAAGTTTCCGGTGACGAAGTCGCCGAAGCCGGGTTCTCCGGTGTGCCCGCAGTGCAAGGAGATCTACGAGTCGATGCAGCTCTGATCGGGGGGTCCGTACGTTGCCGGGAAGCTACAGCCTGCTCGTCGCGGACCTGATCGGAGTGGCGGTCTTCGCGGCCTCCGGCGCCAGCGCCGCGGTCGCGAAGCGCCTCGACCTGTTCGGCGTGGCCTTCGTCGGCTTCGTCGCGGCGCTCGGCGGCGGGATCCTGCGCGATCTGGTCATCGACGCCGTGCCGCCGCTGGCCTTCGCCGACTGGCGGTACGCCCTCACCGCCGTCGCGGCCTCCCTCGCCGTCTTCTGGCTGCACCCGCAGCTCAACCGGCTCCGTCGCGGCGTCCTGCTGCTCGACGCGGCCGGTCTCGGCCTGTTCACGGTCACCGGCACCCTGAAGGCCCTCGACGCCGGCGTGCCGCCCGTGGGTGCCTGTTTGGTGGGCATGCTCACGGGGATCGGCGGCGGAGTGGCCCGCGATCTGCTCACCGCAGAGATCCCCGCGGTGCTCCAGCGCGAGATCTACGCGGTGGTCGCCCTCGGCGGCGCCGTCGCGGTCACCGTGCTGAGCTGGCTCGATGTCGCCGACCCGGTCACCCTGGCCGCCGCGGCCGCCGGCATGACGGCGGTACGCATGCTCGCCCTGTACCGCCGGTGGTCGGCCCCCGTGGCCGTGCCGTAGCCGTTCCTGTCGGCCCCCGCCGCTATGCTGGGGTCAGCCTCCGCGGCAGTCCGCGGGGGCGTTTGTGTGAGTGGAAGGGATCGTCGCAGCTTGAGCCCGCCGTTGCCGAACCTGGAGACCTTCCCCCCGCTGCGCGACTGGCAGCGCAAGGCGCTGGTGCGTTACCTGCGCAAACGGTCCTCGGACTTCATGGCGGTCGCGACCCCGGGCGCCGGCAAGACCACCTTCGCCCTGCGCATCGCGGCGGAGCTGCTCTGTGACGGCACCATCGAGGCGGTCACCGTGGTCTGCCCCACGGAGCACCTGAAGACCCAGTGGTCGACTGCCGCGGCGCGGGTGGGCATCCAGCTCGACTCGGCGTTCCGCAACGCCGACGTGCACAGCGCGCGCGACTTCCACGGGGCCGTGCTCACGTACGCCCAGGTCGGCATGGCGCCGGCCGTGCACCGGCGGCGGACCATGACCCGCCCCACGATGGTCATCCTCGACGAGATCCACCACGCCGGCGACTCCCGCACCTGGGGCGACGGCGTCAAGCAGGCCTTCGACGAGGCCGAGCGCCGCCTGATGCTGACGGGAACCCCGTTCCGCTCCGACGAGAACCCCATCCCCTTCGTCGACTACGAGCGCGGCCAGGACGGCCTGCAACGCTCCCGCTCCGACTCGGTGTACGGCTACAGCGACGCCCTGCGCGACGGCGTCGTCCGCCCGGTGATCTTCCTCGCGTACTCGGGCGAGACCCGCTGGCGCACCAGCGCGGGCGACGAACTGGCCGCCCGTCTCGGCGAGCCGATGACCAAGGACCTGGTAGCCCAGGCCTGGCGCACCGCCCTGGACCACCGCGGCGACTGGATGCCGCAGGTCCTCCGCGCCGCCGACGCCCGCCTGTCCCGGCTGCGCTCGCACGGCATGACGGACGCGGGCGGCCTGATCATCGCGAGCGACCAGCAGACCGCCCGGGCTTACGCGAAGCTCATCGACGAGATCAGCGGCGAGAAGGCGGTCGTGGTCCTCTCCGACGACCAGGGGGCCTCGGCCCGCATCGCCCAGTTCGCGGCCTCCGAACAACGCTGGCTGGTCGCGGTCCGCATGGTCTCCGAGGGCGTCGACATCCCCCGCCTGGCCGTCGGCGTGTACGCGACCAGCGCTTCCACCCCGCTCTACTTCGCCCAGGCGATCGGCCGCTTCGTCCGCGCCCGCCGCCAGGGCGAGACGGCGACGGTCTTCCTGCCCAGCGTCCCGCACCTGCTCGGTCTCGCCAGCGAGATGGAAGCGCAGCGCGACCACATCCTCGGCGCCCCCAAGGACCCCGACGGCCTCGACGACGCCCTCCTCGAACGAGCCCAGCGGGCCGAGGACGCCGAGGGTGAGCTCGAGAAGCGCTTCGAGGCCCTGTCCGCCACGGCGGAACTGGACCAGGTCATCTACGACGGCGCTTCCTTCGGCACGGGAGCCCGTACGGGCACGCCCGAGGAGGAGGAATACCTGGGGCTGCCGGGGCTGCTGAGCCCGGACCAGGTGGCGGTCCTGCTGAACAAGCGCCAGGCGGAGCAGATCGCGGCGCAGAAGCGAGCGGCCGCTACGGCCCCCAAGGACGCCGTACCGGCCCCCCGCGAGCCGGTGGCGACGATGAGCGCGGCGGAACGCCGGGTGGCGCTGCGGCGCCAGCTGAACACCCTGGTGGCCGCCCACCACCATCGCACCAACCTGCCGCACGGGAAGATCCACGCGGAGCTGCGGCGGCTGTGCGGGGGGCCGCCGAGCGCCCAGGCGACCATCGAGCAGCTCGAGGAGCGGATCGCGACGGTCCAGACCCTCTGAGCGGACCCCGCACCCCGGAAGCCGTTCTCCGGCGGCCGGTGGGCATGGGAAAAGGGCGCCCCACACCGGGACGCCCTTCCGCTGTCTATCTGGGGATTAGTTGGAGTTAGACATCATTTCCGCGCCGCGCCACGTGAACTCGGGGTCGGCCGCGTACTGCACCGCGATCTTCACCAGGTCCTCGGCGTACCGGTTGGCGTGGTGTCCGCAGAACACCAGCTCGCCGCCACCAGCCAGGGTCAAACGGAGCTTCCCGGCTGCGTTGCAGCGGTCGCACCGTTCATCGGCTGCTGTTCCGGCCACGCTTCCCGCCGGCGGCGTGAGAGTCGGGGTCATCGCCTTCCTCCTCTGGTCGTCACCGATGAACATGTTCCTCGGCTACTGCTCACCCATCGTGCAACACCCTTGGCCCTTGCAGCCTTCCCACAGTGCCCTGGGGGGACCCAAGTCACACGTGGTCCGGCTAGTGTGCCGTGCCCCAAGGGTGCCACGTCAACGATCACTTCTGCACAACGGTCTGATCACCACCGGATGATGTACGAGTGGTGACCAAAAGGGCACGCAGTGTTGACTGAATGACCGGTCGTCCAGTATCGATCAAGCTGTCCGTGTTCAGTCCCGGAAAGCTGATCTTGGACTCGCCGGTCCTTCCCGAAGTCCTGGGACACCGGCTGTCGCGCACCTCGCCCCTGGGCAGAGTAGACCCCGCCCGCCACGCCCCAGCACGCAGAGTCGCGAACCCGTCCGGGACAGCGAGGTCCGCCGGTGGCCTGTCTGCACAGCACCCACCAGCGGACCGCCGTACGGCCGCACACCCGGCAGAGCCGGGACGCCTCAGTCCAGGTAGTCGCGAAGCACCTGCGACCGCGACGGGTGGCGCAGCTTCGACATCGTCTTGGACTCGATCTGCCGGATGCGCTCGCGGGTCACCCCGTACACCTGGCCGATCTCGTCCAGCGTGCGCGGCTGGCCGTCGGTCAGGCCGAAGCGCAGCCGGACCACGCCCGCCTCACGCTCGGAGAGGGTCTGCAACACCTGCTGGAGCTGGTCCTGCAGCAGCGAGAACGACACCGCGTCGACCGCGACGACGGCCTCGGAGTCCTCGATGAAGTCACCCAGCTGGCTGTCGCCCTCGTCGCCGATGGTCTGGTCCAGCGAGATGGGCTCCCGGGCGTATTGCTGGATCTCCAGCACCTTCTCCGGGGTGATGTCCATTTCCTTGGCCAGCTCCTCCGGGGTGGGCTCGCGGCCCAGGTCCTGGAGGAGTTCGCGCTGGATGCGGCCCAGCTTGTTGATGACCTCGACCATGT
Source organism: Actinoplanes sp. NPDC051475 (assembly GCF_040689425.1). Taxonomy (NCBI): domain Bacteria; kingdom Bacillati; phylum Actinomycetota; class Actinomycetes; order Micromonosporales; family Micromonosporaceae; genus Actinoplanes; species Actinoplanes sp. NPDC051475. Next base: position 213,021 of record NZ_JBFAZZ010000007.1, on the reverse strand, counting down.
GCACCGGGATGCGGATGGTGCGGGCCTGGTCGGCCATGGCGCGGGTGATGGCCTGGCGGATCCACCAGGTGGCGTACGTGGAGAACTTGTAGCCCTTGGTGTAGTCGAACTTCTCGACCGCGCGGATCAGGCCGAGGTTGCCTTCCTGGATGAGGTCGAGGAAGGCCATGCCGCGGCCGGTGTAGCGCTTGGCCAGCGACACCACGAGGCGCAGGTTGGCCTCGAGCAGGTGGTTCTTGGCGCGTTCGCCGTCCCGCCCGATCCAGCGCAGGTCACGCTCGAAGTTACGGTCGAGCTTCTCCTCGCCCTCCTCGCAGGCGCGCAGGCGCTCGGCCGCGTACAGGCCCGCCTCGATGCGCTTGGCGAGCTCGACCTCCTGCTCCGCGTTCAGCAGGGGGACCTTGCCGATCTGCTTCAGGTAGGCGCGGACGGAGTCGGCCGAGGCGGTCAGCTCGGCGTCGCGGCGGGCCTGCTTGAGCGCCTCCGACTCCTCGTCGTCCCACTCGAAGTCGCCGTCGGTGGCCGAGCTGGCGGCGTCGGTGGCGGCGGCCTGCACCAGGGCGGGCGGTTCCTCCACGACGACGTCCTCGATGTCGGCGGCGAGTTCCTCGGGATCGATCTCCTCGCCGTCGGCGGGCTCGCCCTCGCCGGCCTTGGTCGCCTTCGCCGGGCCGGCGGTCTTCTTCGCCGGAGCGGCCTTCTTGGCGGCGGCCTTCTTGGCGGCGGTGGCCGGAGAGGCGGCAGCGTCGCCCTCGGCCGAGGCCTGCGCCGGGGCGGCCTTCTTGGCCGGGGCGCGGGTCGCCTTGGCGGTGGTGGCCTTCGAGGCCGGGGTCGCGGCCCGGGCGGCGGCCACCCGGCGGCGGGTGCTCGCCGAGCCGTCCACGACGACCGTGACGCCCGCGTCCACGAGGGCGCGGAGGATCTTCTTGGCCTGGGCCGGTGTCACCTCGGCGGACTCGACCGTCTGCACGACCTCGGCCGACGTGATCTGCCCACCCGCACCCTGCGCGTGGGCGATCAGGGCCTCGGTGAGAGAGCGAACGTCGGCACCGGTCTGGTGGGCTTCTGTCACGAATGACCTTCCGGAGGGCGATGAAACACGGCCATGGGCCCAGCGCAGCACGCGGCGAAACGAGGCTGGCCGGTGTGGTGTGGGAGCCCGCGGGACGCGGACGGGGCTTGCAGGCGGTGTCCGTGAAGCGTGGGCAGGGGTGAATTGTAGCGCCGTCCAGCGAGATCCTCCCGCCGCAGCACGCCGCGGGGGGTCGCCGACCTCCCGTGAGCTGCCGGGCGAGAGAATGGTAGCTGCTGAAAGGGCGGTGTGAAGTGGCGGATGACGCCGGGGAACCGACGCCGGACGAGTTGCTGGCGATCGCCGTACGGATCGCGCGGGAGGCCGCTGAGACGGCCCGGCGCATGCGCACCGAGGCGATCACGGACGTGCAGACCAAGAGCACCGACACCGACGTGGTGACGGCGGCCGACAAGGCCGTCGAGCGGCAGGTGGTGCAGGCGCTGCGGCGCGAGCGGCCGGGCGACGGCGTGCTGGGCGAGGAGTACGGCGACAGCACCGCAGCCGCCGGCGGGATCCGCTGGATCCTGGACCCGATCGACGGCACGGTGAACTACCTCTACGGCCTCCCGCAGTACGCGGTGTCCCTCGCGGCGGAGGTGAACGGCACCGTCGTCGCCGGCGTGGTACGCAACGCCGCGACCGGCGACGAGTGGACGGCCACCCGGGGCGGCGGCGCGTGGCGTGGCGACCGGCGGTTGGCCGGCTCGGCTCGGACGACCCTCGACCAGGCGCTCGTCGGGACCGGCTTCGGCTACGACCCGGCACGCCGCGCGCATCAGGGCGCCGTGCTGGCGGGCCTGATCACCCGGGTGCGCGACATCCGACGCTTCGGTTCCGCCGCGCTGGACCTGTGCATGGCGGCGGAGGGCAGCCTCGACGCGTACTTCGAGAAGGGGCTCAACGCCTGGGACCACGCGGCGGGCGGGCTCGTCGCGGCCGAGGCCGGCCTGCGCGTGTCCGGACTCGACGGTCGTCCGGCCGGCCTGGAGATGCTCGTGGCGGCGCCGCCCGCGATCTTCCCCGCGTTGCACGACGTCCTCGTGGAGTTGGACGCTGCCGGCGGTCCCTGACGGCACCGGGCGGGCCGTCAGGAGTCCTTCTTGTCCGGTGCCGGGCAAGCACCCGGCGGGACCTGCGGCTCGCCCAGCTCCACGAGCGACTGGTTCACCTCGGTCGTGGTGGCGAGCTGCTGGAACTGGCTGCCGATGACGATGTCGACCACGGCGCCCTTGCGCTTGGGGTTGTACTGCGGGTCGGCCTGGTTCAGGAAGTACGCCCGCAGCAGCCACGCCGAGCCGACCGCGTCGGGGCCGTACCGCATGACCGCGACGCCGTCGACCTTCTTGTTGTTCTCGGCCGGCTTCTGGGTCTGGAAGCGCCGGTTCTTGAACTCGTTGGTCACGTTGTCGGCGAGGCCGGGCTGGTCGGTGCCGTTGTAGACCTTGACGGTGACCTGCTGCGGGTCGTCGGGCAGCGTCACGTTGGCCATGACCGACCCGTCGGGGCATCCGCCGCCGGCCACCGCACCGCCCTGGGTGTCGCGGACCAGCGCGACGACGACGAAGACCACGGCGGCGACGGCGAGTACGCCGACCACGACGAGCGCTCGGACGCGCGCAAAGCTCATGGGTGGAGTACTCCCGGGTCGGGCGGGCAGGCCGGTGGCCGCGTGGCGTAAGGGTCTGCCGGTGAGGTTAGCGTCTGGCTGTCGGGCGCGCGGAAAGAGGGAATGTTTCCGGCGCGGCGACGATGATCCACGCCGTCGGCCCCCTACTTTGATGTCGCCTCAGTCACATCGGGAACAATTGGCCGCCCATGGACGTACAAGCGTCCCACGAGGGCGGTAAGGTGCCGCGTTTGCCGGGGTCGTTTCACGAGGGGATGGGGGCACCTCGGCGGATGGTCGTCCCCGCTGTCCGGGCCGGGGAGAAAAGTCCGTCGCAACGGGAACCGAAACGTCGTCGCCGGCGTTACTTACGCCAAGTGACACATCGATACAGGAGAGTGAAATCCGATGGCCACCGACTACGACGCTCCGCGTCGCGATGAGGTCGACCTCGGCGAGGACAGCCTCGAGGAGCTCAAGGCCCGCCGCGCCGACTCGCAGTCGGGGGCAGTGGACGTCGACGAGGTCGAGGTGGCGGAGAGCTTCGAGCTCCCCGGCGCCGACCTGGCCGACGAGGAACTGACCGTCAAGGTGCTGCCGATGCAGACCGACGAGTTCCGCTGCGCCCGCTGTTTCCTCGTGCATCACCGCAGCCAGCTGGCGGTCGAGCGCAACGGGGAACTGATCTGCCGCGAGTGCGCCTGACGGCGCCCTGGCAGCAGGACCACCCGGCCGTCGTCGACGGCCGGGCGCCGTGCCACCCCTGACGGGGTGCGTGGCGTGTGACCCGTGTGCCCGCCTGCTTCACTGGGTACAGGGTCGTCGACGGCAGACGTGACGGGGAGGTCGACCACCATGAGCCGCCCAGATGAGAACTCGGCACCGACCGCAGAGCCGGGGCATGAGCTCATGAAGGTCGACCCGGTCCGGACGCCGGAGCAGGTCGCGGAGGACGCCGGGATCGGTGCCACCGTGGCCGCGCTGACGGCCGACGACCTGGCGCCCGACAAGCGTCGGCATCTGCTCGGCCGGTTGGTCGGCGAGGTGCGCCGGCGGGGACTCGGCCGGCTGTTCCGCCCGCGGGCGGCGATGCGCTGGATGGCCGATGTGGTCGCCGACGTCGCTCCGCACGTACCGGTCCGTGATGTGGCGACGCTGCGCCGCCATTTCGAAGGTCTGGACGAAGACGCGATCGCCGAGCGTCTCATCCGCAACGCCGCCCGGGCCACCGCCGGGATCGGTGCGGCCGGCGGCGGAGTCGCCTCGCTCGAATGGGCCGCGGCTCCGACCCTGCTCTCCGCGCCGGTGCTGCTGGCCGCCGAGACGGTCGCCGTGGTCGCCGTCGAGCTCAAGCTCATCGCCGAGCTGCACGAGGTGTACGGGCAGCCCGTGCCCGGCTCCCCGGGGCAGAAGTCGGTGTCGCTGGTGCAGGCGTGGTCCGGCCAGCGTGGCGTGAACCCCCTGGTTCCCGGGGTGGGGGTCGCCACCGTGCTCGGCACGGCGGCCCGCAAGGAGCTCCAGAGCACGCTGCTACGCCGCTTCGGGCGCAATCTGACCACGATGGGACCGCTGTTGACCGGCGCGGCCGTGGCCAGCTACCTGAACCGCCGGGCCACCCGCTCGCTCGGCGAGAAGCTCGTCAAGGATCTGCGCAGGAAGCGCCCGATCAACCCCGCTTAGCCGCCAGCAGGGCGGTCGCCAGCTCGACCGGGTGCCGGGTGCTGACCACCCAGAACGGGGTCGGGTCCGCCGGGTCGTCGAGGACCACCTGAACCGCGCCCTTGATCCACGGCCGCTGCACCACGAATGCCAGCGGGTGCGAGCCGACACCCAGCGCCTCGCGCTTGCCGTCGGCGTCCAGCGCCACCACGTCCGAGATCACCGCGACCGGCAGCCGGGCATCGTCGACCTGGAACTCCGTCGCCGTGACGGCCACCCGGATCCGCCCCAGCCACCACGGCAGCAGCGCCGACAGCGGCAGCAGCACGGCGAACGGCATCCATGCCCTCAGCCCGTCGCTACCCATCCAGATCTCGGCCGCGAGCAGGGCGCTGACCCCCACCGCGGAGGGCCACATCCACCACGGGGCGCGCAGCTTCTCGGCGTACGGGGTGGGCCGGGCCGTGCGTGCGGAGGGCTCGGATGTCACGCTGGTGAGGGTACGGCGCGCCTCCGTCCCCGGCGACGGCAGGATGGCAGGGTGAGTGCCGCCCGATCCGCTCGACGTGAGGACTTTCCGCCCGTGGACATCCAGGTCCGTCTCCTCGATCCCGGCCTGCCGCTGCCGTCGTACGCGCACCCCGGCGACGCCGGTGCCGACCTGTACGCCGCCGAGACCGTGGAGCTCGCTCCGGGGGCGTGGAAGTGCGTGCCGACCGGTGTCGCCGTGGCCCTGCCGGAGGGCTGCGTCGGGCTGGTGCACCCGCGCTCCGGGCTGGCCGCTCGCCTGGGTGTGACGGTCCTCAACGCGCCCGGTACGGTCGACGCCGGTTACCGCGGCGAGATCCTGGTGAATCTCATCAACCACGACCGGGAGAACACCGTCAAGATCTCCCGGGGCGACCGCATCGCCCAGCTTGTCGTCCAGCGGGTCGAACGGGCCGTGTTCCACGTCGTCGACGAGCTCGACGACAGCGCGCGCGGCACGGGTGGCCACGGTTCCACCGGTGGCCACGGCGCCCTGCCGCAGCAGGGTACGAGGGCCGGGGTCGAGCCGGCGCAGCAGCAGCTCTAGATCGGGAAGGTGGCAAGCAGATGTTCTCCCGCAAGCGCGGAGGCCCGCGGCACGTACGCCCGGACGACGCGCCCCAGACGGCGGCCCTCGCCCAGAGCATGGGTGACCTGCCGCCGGCGCCCGAGTTCGGCCCCTGGGACGGCGCGCAGGCGCCGGAGGGGGTCCAGCGCCTCGACCTCGGCAGCCTGCTGATCCCCGCGGTCGAGGGGGTCGAGGTGCGCGTGCAGGCGAACCCCGAGGGCGGGGTCGAGCAGATCGTCCTCGTGCACGGCAACAGCGCCCTGCAGCTGGGTGTCTTCGCGGCGCCGCGGACCGAGGGCATCTGGGACGAGGTGCGCGAGGAGATCGCCGGCGCGATGAAGGCCGACGGCGCCGCGCCGCGCGAGCTGGAGGGCCCGTGGGGCGTGGAGCTCACGGCCCGGGTGAACACCCCGGACGGCCCGGCCGACGTGCGCTTCGTCGGCGTGGACGGGCCGCGCTGGATGGTGCGCGCCCTGTTCCAGGGCCTGGCCGCGGCCGACCCGGCGCAGGAGGGCGTGCTCGGCGAGTGCCTGCGCGGGCTGGTCGTCGTCCGCGACGAGGAGGCCCGGCCGGTGCGCGAGGCGTTGCCGTTGCGGTTGCCCCGCGAGATGGCCGAGGTGGCCGAGGAGCACGCCCACCATGAGCACGAGGACCCGACGCCGCCGGATGTCGCCCCGAATCAGCAGATGCCCGGAGTGAACGGGCGCCACGCGGGCAGGTGATCGAATTCGTCGCCGGTGACCCAGGTCACCGGGGCGCTTCCGGCGTACCGTGGAGAGACGGCCCCTGCTCACACTGGGGCCGTCCGCCGGTACCCCCGCCGGTGGAAACCGTGGCTTGCCGACAGAGGTGGCACGAGGGTCATGACGACCGATGAGCGCACCGGCCTGCGCCGGTTCTTCGAACGGCTCACCGCCTCCGAGGCGGAACTGGATGCCCAGGAGCTGCAGCGCGACAGCGCGAAGTGCGGCGCGATGCCGGCCGGCCTGTGCCAGCGCGGTCAGGTCGTCTCCGTGTCGGGACGGCTGCGCACGGTGGCGTACACTCCCCGGACCAACCTGCCGACGCTGGAGGCCGACCTCTACGACGGCAGCGACGTGGTCACGCTCGTCTTCCTGGGCCGCCGCTCGATCGTCGGCATCGAACCGGGGCGTCAGCTCACCGCGCGCGGCCGGATCGCGATCCGGGACGACCGCAAGGTCATCTACAACCCGTACTACGAGCTGGAGGCGCCCCGGTGACACCCGGCAGCGAGCCCCGTCACGCCGCGCACGAAACGGTGGAGGAGCGGGTCGCCGAGGAGGTTGTCGAGGAACTCGACCTGCACCCCGTCGAGGAGCCGCTGCCCTCGATGAGCGAGCAGATCGCCGAGCAGCTGGGCGGGGTGCGCGGGCTCATCGAGTCCAGCCTGCCGGTGCTCGTGTTCGTGGTGCTCAACGTGTTGCTCGGGGACGCCGTCCTGGACCTGCCGAAGAAGACCGCGCTCTACTGGGCGATCGGCGGCAGCGTGGGCTCGGCGCTGGTGATCGGCGCCTACCGGCTGAGCCGCAAGCAGCCGGTCCGGCACGCGGTCAACGGCATCTTCGGCATCGCGGTCGGCGCCTTCCTGGCGTGGCGCACCGGCGACGCCAAGAACTTCTACCTTCCGGGCATCCTGCTGACCCTGGGACAGGTGGTCCTGCTGATCGCGTCGGTCGCGGTCCGCAGGCCGCTCATCGGGTACGTGTGGGGCGTGCTGGCCAACGGCGGGAAGCACGACTGGTTCGGCAACCAGCGGCTCTTCCGTACCTTTCAGTGGTTGACCCTGGTCTGGGCCGCCTCGCTCTTCGTCCGCGCGGGCGTGCAGGGCTGGCTCTACCTCGCCGACGAGGCCAACGCCATCGGCATCGTGCGCGTCCTGATCAGCTGGCCCATCTACGCGGCGACGTTCGCGTACACCGCCTGGGCCGTGCACCGGGTGACGGCGGCCCAGGCGGCGGAGAACGGAGAGGCGGAGATCGCCTGAGGCCGTCAGCCGAGATCGCCGGTCTTGCCGAGCACCACGGCCCGGACCGCGTCCTCCACCTCGGCCGTGCAGACGAAGATCAGCTCGTCGCCGGCCTCCAGCGGGTCGTCCGGCGTCGGCACCAGCACGCGCTTGCCCCGCACGACGGCCACCAGCGCCGAGTCGCGCGGCATCGGCACCGCCCGGACCGGCTGACCCACGTACGGTGCGCTCGCCGGCAGGGTGATCTCGACCAGGTTGGCCTCGCCCTGCCGGAAGGTCATGATCCGGACCAGGTCGCCGACCGTGACCGCCTCCTCCACCAGGGCGGCCATCAGGCGTGGCTTGCTCACCGCGACGTCGACGCCCCACTGCTCGGTGAAGAGCCACTCGTTCTCGGCACGGTTGACCCGGGCGACCACCCTGCCGACCGCGAACTCGGTCTTGGCGAGCAGGGAGACGACGAGGTTCGCCTTGTCGTCGCCGGTGGCCGCGACGACCACGTCGCAGCCCGCCACGTCGGCCTCCTCGAGGCTGCTGACCTCGCACGCGTCCGCCAGCACCCACTCGGCCTCCGGCACCCGCTCAGGGCGCAGCTGGCGGGGCTGACGCTCGATGAGCATGACCTGGTGGCCGTTGCCGATGAGCTCCTGCGCGATGGAGCGGCCGACGTTGCCGGCGCCCGCGATGGCGATCCGCATGTCAGTGACCCCCCACCTCGGTGGTCGCGGCCGCCGCGAGCACCTGATCGACGATGTCGTCGGTGACCAGCATGAAGACCTGGTCGCCGTCCTGCAGGACGCTGGACGGCGTGGCCAGCGAGCCGATGCCGAAGCGCATCAGGTAGGCCACGCGGGCGCCGGTGGCCTCCTCCAGCGCCTTGATCGTGCGGCCCACCCACTCGCGGTGCAGCGGCGCCTCGACGATCGAGACCGCGCTGGTCGGGTCGCGGAACACCTCGACCGTGCCCTCGGGCACCAGGTGCCGGACCATCCGGTCGGCCGCCCAGCGGATCGTCGCCACGGTCGGGATGCCGAGGCGCTCGTACACCAGCGCGCGGCGGGCGTCGTAGATGCGGGCGACCACTCGCGAGACGCCGTACGTCTCCCGGGCCAGCCGAGCCGAGATGATGTTGGAGTTGTCGCCGCTGGAGACCGCCGCGAAGGCGTCCGCGCGCTCGATGCCGGCCTGGAGCAGCACGTCCCGGTCGAAGCCGATGCCGGTGATCGTGAGGCCGTTGAACTCGGCTCCGAGCCGGCGGAAGGCGTCGGAATTCTGGTCGATGATGGCGACCGAGTGGCCGCGGGCATCGAGCTTGTGGGCCAGCGTCGAGCCGAGCCGCCCGCAGCCCATGATCACCACGTGCACCGTTTTGCCTTCCCGCTGGTTGCGTTCTCAGCAGAGCGTGCCATGCCCGCGCGGCGGGCGCTGCCCGGGGCGGAAGACGGCGTGGCGCGGGCAGCCGTACGCTTGGCCCTTGTGGCGAGTTCGACGTCCTTAGCCAAGCGCCTGCTGCTCGGCCGGCCCTTCCGCTCCGACAGGCTGCAGCACACGCTGCTGCCGAAGCGGATCGCGCTGCCCGTGTTCGCCTCCGACGCGCTGTCGAGCGTCGCCTATGCGCCCGATGAGATCCTGCTGACCCTCTCCATCGCGGGAGCGAGTGCGTTCGTCTACTCGCCCTGGATCACGCTGGCCGTCGCGGTCGTGATGATCACCGTCGTGGCGAGCTACCGGCAGAACGTGCACGCCTACCCGTCGGGCGGCGGCGACTACGAGGTGGCGACGGTCAACCTGGGCCCCCGCTTCGGCGTGGCCGTGGCCAGCGCCCTGCTGGTCGACTACATCCTCACGGTGGCGGTGTCGGTCAGCGCCGGCGTGAACAACCTCGGCTCGGTGGTGCCGTTCGTCGCCGAGCACAAGATCGGCATCGCGCTCGCGGCGGTCACCCTGCTCACCGCGCTCAACCTGCGCGGGCTGCGGGAGTCCGGCACGGCGTTCGCCGTCCCGACGTACGCCTTCATCGTGATCATCCTCGGCATGATCATCACCGGCATGGTCCGGGTCTTCGTGCTGGGCCAGGATCTGCAGGCGCCCAGCGCCGACCTGGTCATCAACGCCGAGGAAAGTCACCTGACCAGCTTCGCGTTCGTCTTCCTGCTGCTGCGGACGTTCTCGTCCGGCTGCGCGGCGCTCACCGGTGTGGAGGCCATCTCCAACGGCGTGCCCGCCTTCAAGCCGCCGAAGAGCAAGAACGCCGCCACTACGCTGCTGATGCTCGGCGGCATCGCGATCATGATGCTGGTCGGCATCGTGCTGCTGGCCCGCTCTACTCACCTGCAGTACGTCGAGGACAGCTCGCAGATCGTCGGCGGGCCGGTCGACTACGTGCAGAAGACGGTCACCACCCAGCTCGGTGAGACGGTGTTCGGCAGCGGCTCGATCATGCTGTACCTGGTCGGCGCGGTCACCGCCCTCATCCTCTTCCTGGCCGCGAACACCGCCTTCAACGGCTTCCCGGTGCTCGGCTCGATCCTGGCCCAGGACCGATATCTGCCGCGCCAGTTGCACACCCGAGGCGACCGCCTGGCCTTCAGCAACGGCATCATCTTCCTCGCCGTCGCCGCGATGGTCCTGATCATGGCGTTCGACGCCGAGGTCACCCGGCTGATCCAGCTCTACATCGTGGGCGTCTTCGTGTCGTTCACGCTCTCGCAGGCCGGCATGATCAGGCACTGGAACCGGCTGCTGCGGACCCAGCGCGATCCGACCAAGCGCCGGCAGATGTACCGCTCGCGGGGCATCAACACCGTCGGCATGGCGCTGACCGGCGCGGTGCTGGTGGTCGTACTGATCACCAAGTTCCTGCTCGGGGCCTGGATCGCGATCGCGGGCATGGTGGTCATCTACGTGCTCATGCTGAGCATCCGCAAGCACTACGATCGGGTCGCGGCGGAGCTGCAGCCGACCGAGGAACGCCCGGTGCTGCCGTCGCGTAACCACGCTGTGGTCCTGGTCAGCAAGGTGCATCTGCCGACACTGCGGGCCGTGGCGTACGCGCAGGCGACCCGGCCGGACACGCTGACGGCGGTGACGGTCAACGTGGACGACAAGGACACCCGCAAGATCCAGGCGGAGTGGGAGCGGCGGCAGGTCCCGGTGTCGCTGACCGTCGTCGACTCGCCGTACCGGGAGATCACCCGGCCGATCATCGACTTCGTCAAGAGCGTGCGGCGGGGCTCGCCGCGCGACGTGGTCACGGTCTTCGTCCCCGAGTACGTCGTGGGCCGCTGGTGGGAGAACCTGCTGCACAACCAGAGCGCGCTGCGGATCAAGGGCCGGCTGCTCTTCGAGCCGGGCGTGATGGTGACCAGCGTGCCGTGGCAGCTGCGCTCCAGCCAGGACCGTGACCTGGACCGGCTCGACGAGAACCTGAGCCGCGCGCCGGCCCGGGGTCCCCGCACCCGCCGCACGGACATGGGCGCCGCGGTTCCGGCGGCCGTGCCGGACGACCAGCCGGCGGCTCCGGCCTCCGTGCCGGACGATCCCCGGTGAGCCCCGCGGAGCACGATCTCGTCGAAGGGGACCGGGTCGAGGTCACGGTGGGTGCGCCCGCGCACGGCGGGCACTGCGTGGCGCGGATCGGCGGCGAGCACGGGCACGTCGTCTTCGTCCGGCACGCGCTACCGGGGGAGCGGGTCACGGCGGAGATCACCGAGCTGCACCGGGGATACCTGCGCGCCGACGCGGTGACCGTGCACCAGGCCTCGCCGGACCGGGTCACGCCCCCGTGCCCGTACGCCCGCCCTGATGCTTGTGGGGGTTGCGACCTGCAGCATGTCTCGCCGGCGGCGCAGCTGGAGTGGAAGACCGCCGTCGTGCGCGAGCTGCTGACGCGCATGGGCGGCCTCGAGGACACCCTCGGCGTACGGGTGGAGCCCCTGCCCGGCGGCCTCCTCGGCTGGCGCACCCGGATCCGGTACGCGGTCGACGCCGCCGACCGCCCCGGCCTGCTCAAGCACCGCTCGCACGAGGTGGTCCCGATCGACCGCTGCCGGATCGCCCACCCGGCGTTGCAGCAGCTCGACGTGACCGCGCGGCGCTGGCCGGACGTCTCGGCGATCGAGGCGGTCGCGTCGACCGGCGGCGACGTGACGGTGTCCGCCCGCGACGGCTCGGCACCAGGGGAGTCGCTGCTGGACGAGACGCACGGCGGTGACAGGGCCCTGCTCGACGGTTCGGCGCACGTGCGGGAGTTCGCGGCGGGCCGAGAATGGAACGTGCCCGCCGAGGGCTTCTGGCAGATCCATCCGGCCGCCGCGGACACCCTCGTCGCGGCGGTGCTGGAGCTGCTCGACCCGCGTCCGGGCGAGTCATCGTGGGATCTCTACGGCGGCGCGGGCCTGTTCGCGGCGGCGCTGGCGGAGCGGACCGGGGCTCGCACCACGGTCGTCGAGTCGTCGCCGGTGGGCGTGGCGGCGGCCCGGCGCAACCTGGCCGATCTCAGCGCCGAGGTGGTCGCGGCCAAGGTGGACGTCGCACTGGCCCGCCGCCGGATCGCCGGTCCCGTCGACCTGGTGGTGCTGGATCCGCCGCGGGCCGGTGCCGGGGCGAAGGTGGTCCGGGCGCTCGCCGCGGCGCGACCCCGGGCGGTGGCCTACGTGGCGTGCGATCCCGCGGCCCTGGCCCGGGACGTGAAGACGTTCACCGGGCTGGGCTGGCGGGTGGCGGAGCTCAGGGCGTACGACTGCTTTCCGATGACTCAGCACGTGGAGTGCGTGGCTCTGCTGGTTCCCGGTCGCTGACCGCCGCTTCCGGCGTCTCGTGGGTCTCGTGCGGGTCGTCGTCGTAGGTGGTCTCGTCGAACGGGGCCTCGCCGGCCAGCACGGCCCGGGCCTGCTCGCGGTCGAACTCGCCGGTCCAGGTGCCGATCAGGACCGTGGCGACGGCGTTGCCGGCGAAGTTGGTCAGCGCCCGCGCCTCGGACATCAGGCGGTCGATGCCGACGATCAGGCCCACGCCCGGCACCAGGTCGGGGCGGTGGCTCTGCAGGCCGCCGGCCAGCGTCGCCAGGCCCGCGCCGGTCACGCCGGCCGCGCCCTTGGAAGCGATGATCATGAACAGCAGCAGGCCGATCTGCTGGCCCACGGAGAGCGGCTTGTCGAGCGCGTCGGCGATGAACAGCGACGCCATCGTCAGGTAGATGGCCGTGCCGTCGAGGTTGAACGAGTACCCGGTCGGGACGACGATGCCGACCACCGGACGGCTCACCCCGAAATGTCCCATCTTGGCGATCAGCCGCGGCAGCGCCGACTCGGACGACGAGGTGGACAGGATCAGCAGGAACTCACGGGCCAGATACCGCAGCAGTTTGAAGATCGACACCTGGGCGACCAGGCGCAGCAGCAGGCCGAGCACGACGAAGACGAAGAGCACGCAGGTGGTGTAGAAGCCCACCATGATGCCGGCGAGGCTCTTGAGCGCGTCGAAGCCGGTCGCGCCAACCACCGCCGCCATGGCGCCGAACGCGCCGATCGGCGCCAGCCACATGATCATCGAGAGGATCTTGAACACCAGCCGCTGGAGGATCCCGATCGCCCGGATCACCGGCTCCCCGCGGCTGCCCATGGCCTGCACAGCGAAGCCGACGAGCAGCGCGACCAGCAGGGCCTGGAGCACCTCGCCGCTGGTCAGGGCGCTCAGCAGGCTGTCCGGGATGATGCCCAGCACGAAGTCGACGCCGGACACGGCCTCGTCGCTGACCTGCGCCTGGCCCGTCTCGGCCAGCTCGGCGTTGAGGTGCAGGCCGGCGCCGGGATGCAGGATGTTGCCCACGACCAGGCCGATCGCCAGCGCGACGGTCGACATGATCAGGAAGTAGAGCAGCGCCAGGCCACCGACCCGGCCGACCTGGGCGGCGCGGCGAATGGAACCGACGCCCAGCACGATCGTGCAGAAGATGATCGGCGCGATCATCATCCGGATCAGCGCGACGAAGCCGGTCCCGAGCGGGCGCAGCTCCTTGCCGAAGTCGGGGAAGAGGAACCCGACGGCGATGCCGAGCGCCATCGCGACGATCACGGCGATGTAGAGCAGATGACTGCGGTCACGGCGGGCGGGGGGCGCATCGACGGTCATACGTCCTTCCTACCGCACCTTGTGATCTGAGTCACGATCATCGAGTTGTGCAGGTTCTGTGGAGGACGTCGCAGTAATGCATCGCGCCACGTGCGCGCGTGCGGTACGCCGATAGACTGACGCCTCATGAGCGAGCGCAGTGACCAGACCGGCATCCTCGGGACCATCAAGACGCCCGGCGATCTCAAGCGGTTGAGCGCTGAGCAGCTCACTCTGCTCGCCGCCGAGATCCGCGACTTTCTCGTGGCCAAGGTGTCCCGCACCGGCGGGCACCTCGGACCCAACCTCGGCGTGGTGGAGACCACGCTGGCGCTGCACCGGGTGTTCGACTCGCCGCGGGACAAGATCCTCTTCGACACCGGCCACCAGGCGTACGTGCACAAGATCGTGACCGGCCGCCAGGACGGGTTCGACCTGCTCCGGCAGCGCGGCGGCCTCTCCGGCTACCCGAGCCGCGCCGAGAGCGAGCACGACCTCGTCGAGAACTCGCACGCCTCCACCGCCCTGTCGTACGCGGACGGCATCGCCAAGGCCTTCGCGCTGCGCGGCGAGGACCGGCACGTCGTCGCGGTGGTCGGCGACGGCGCCCTGACCGGCGGCATGTGCTGGGAGGCGCTCAACAACATCGCGGCGGCCAGGAACAAGCTGGTCATCGTCGTCAACGACAACGGCCGGTCGTACGCGCCCACGATCGGCGGGCTCGCCGACCACCTCTCCACGCTGCGCCTCAACCCCGGCTACGAGCGGGTGCTCGACCTGGTGAAGAACGCCCTCGGCTCCACGCCGCTGGTGGGCAAGCCGGCGTACGAGGTGCTGCACGCGGTCAAGAAGGGCATCAAGGACGCGGTCAGCCCGCAACCGATGTTCGAGGACCTCGGCATCAAGTACATCGGCCCCGTCGACGGGCACGACACCCAGGCCATGGAGTCGGCGCTGCGCCGCGCCAAGGGCTTCAACGCGCCCGTCATCGTGCACTCGGTGACCCGTAAGGGCTACGGCTATCGGCCCGCGGAGGACGACGAGGCCGACTGCCTGCACGGCCCGGGCAGCGCGTTCAGCATCGAGACCGGCAAGCTGCTGGCGGCCCCGACGGTCAAGTGGACCCATGTTTTCGCCGAGGAGCTGGTGGCGATCGCCGACGAGCGGCCCGACATCGTCGGCATCACCGCCGCGATGGCCGAGCCCACCGGCATCGCCGCGCTGGCGAAGAAATACCCGGAGCGGGTGTACGACGTGGGCATCGCCGAGCAGCACGCCGCCACGTCGGCGGCCGGCCTGGCCATGGGCGGCCTGCACCCGGTCGTGGCGGTGTACGCGACCTTCCTCAACCGCGCGTTCGACCAGGTCCTGCTGGACGTGGCGATGCACGAGCTGCCGGTCACCTTCGTGCTCGACCGCGCGGGCATCACAGGCCCCGACGGCCCCAGCCACTACGGCATCTGGGACATGAGCGTCTTCGGCGTCGTCCCCGGCCTGCGCATCGCCGCGCCCCGCGACGCCGCGACCCTGCGCGAGGAGCTGCGCGAGGCGGTCGCCGTGGACGACGGCCCGACCATCGTGCGTTTCCCGACCGGCTCGGTCGCCGCGGACCTTCCGGCGCTGCGCCGGGTCGGCCCGGTCGACGTCCTGCGCGAAGAGGACCGCAAGGACGTGCTTCTGGTCGCCGTGGGTGCCTTCGCCAAGCTCGGCATGGAGGTCGCGGAGAGGATCGCGGAGCAGGGGTACGGCGTGACGGTCGTCGACCCGCGCTGGGTCCGCCCGGTGCCGATCGAGCTCGTGGGGCTGGCCGGCGGCCACCGCCTCGTCGTGACGCTGGAGGACGGCGTACGGGCCGGCGGGGTCGGCGAGGCCGTGGCGAGCACGCTGCGGGACGCCGGCGTCGACGTGCCGCTGCGGGGCCTCGGTGTGCCGGTCGGCTTCCACCCGCACGGCAGCCGGGCCGAGATCCTCGCCTCGCTCGGCCTCACCGCCCAGGACATCGCCCGCGACGTGACCGAGTGGGTGTCGCAGCTGGAAGATCCCGCGGCGGTGCGCCAGCCGGCCACCTGACGCCTGGCGCGCGTTTTCGTTATTAAGCCGTTACCTTTGAGGGTATGGCGGCGGAGACGTTCGGCGGCGCGACGGTAGTCATGGACCTCGGCCTGGCCCGGGGCGAACCCGACGAGTACGCCTCGCCGGTGCGCTCCACCGTGCCGCGCTGGTTCGCGCCCGTCGTCATCGCGGTGTTCGTGCTGCTCGGCTCCGCCGCGTCCGCCGCCCCGCCCCTACCCGCCCTGTCGGCCCTGCTCGCGGTGCGGATCGGGCCGGCGGACCCGTACGCGCTCACCGACGCCGGCGACCTGCTGGTCCAGAGCCTCGGCACGCTCGTCTCGTACGACCTGGGCAACGGGCGGTTGCGGTGGCAGGCCGGCTCGGAGGCGCCCACGTACCGGCTGCGCACCGGGGGCGGGCTGGCGCTGCTGCGGCCGTACACGGGAACGGCCCGGATCGATCCCGGCACCACCGCCGTCTCGCTGACCAACGGCTCCGCCCTCTGGCGGCGCTCCGGCAGCGTCGTCACCGTCGCAGGCTCGTCCACCCTGCTCGCCGTCTCCAGCGTGCGCAGCTTCTCCGGCCCCGGCCGCCGGGTGCAGGGTGCGGTGGCGGCGGTCGACCCGGCGACCGGGCGGACCGGCTGGCAGGTGCCCGTGCCGTCGACCGCGGTGCTGCTCGGTGTGCCCGGGCCGGGCGACCTCGCGCCGCGGATGCTGCTCGTGCACGACGACCGCACGGCAGCGGTCCACGACCTCACCACCGGTGCCGTGCTGGCCCGCGGCGAGCTGCCGGCCGCCGACTACGGGCCGGACAACCCGGTCGTCTCCGGCGGTCTCCTGCTGCTGCGCCACCCCACCCTGACCGGGCGCATGGTGTCGGCCTTCGACCCGGTGACGCTGCGGCAACGCTGGACCCGGCCGGCCGGGTTCGCCTTCGGCATCACCACCTGCGGGCGGCTGGCCTGCCTCGCCGGCCCCGACGGGGTCCGGGCCGTGGACCCCGCCGACGGCAGCCCCGCCTGGTTCCGCCCCGCCTGGCGAAGCGTCGAACAGCGGGCCGGCATCGTCGTCGCCTTCGGTACGCCCGCCGGCGAATCCGACCCCGTCGGCATCGTCGACCCCGCCACCGGCCGGGTCCTCGCCGACCTCCACGGCTGGCGGCTGGTCCCCGGTTCCGGCGGTGACCACCTGCTCGTGACGCGGATCGTGGGCGCCGGTGCCCGTACCATGGTCGCCGTCGCCGCCCCCGGCGATGCGCGACCGGAGCTGCTCTCCTACCTGCCCGCCGGCACCGGCGACTGCCAGGCGGCACCCGGCCGGCTGGTCTGCCGGTCGACGGCGGGCGAACTCGTGGTCTGGGCGTACCAGCGGAAGGGATAGGCGTGGCGCTGATCGAGCTGAGCCCCGAAAACCCGGCTCCGCCCGCAGCGGCCACCCCGCCACCCGCGTACGTCTACCGCCGAGCCGGCCTCCTCCTCGCCGCGCTCCTCCTGCTCGCCCTCGGGGGGTCGGCGCCCGCGTCGCCGCTGCTCTGGCGGCGCACCGGCGTCGTGCCGCTGCCCGAAGCCGGCGACTTCCAACTCTTCGACGGCCGCCTCTACACCGTCGACTACAGCAGCGTGCCGCCGCGGATCCGGGCCCGGACGACGGACCCGGTCCGCGAGCTGTGGAGCGTCCCCGGGCCGCCGGGCAACCAGGACCAGCCCTACTTCATCACCGACGCCTCGGCCGGCCTGGTGATGATCCGGACCGGGCGGTCGACGACCGTCCTCGACGGGCGAACGGGGGAGCAGCGCTGGCGGACGCCCCACCTCGTACAGCGCCTCGGCGACCACATCGGGCTCGTCCAGGAGGAACGCTTCCGGCCCGGCACGGAGTACGACCCCGAGTCCGGCGAGCCCGGCCGGCTGTACGGCTCCACCAGCGACATCCTGCACACCGAGCCCGCGCGCAGCACGTCCCTGTCCGGCGTCGACATGACCACCGGACGCCGGCTGTGGTCCGCCGTCACGCCCGGATCGGTCTCCGCGCAGTGGCTCGGCCCGGAACGCGGGAGCGTCGCGGTGCTGTCCGCCGACCGTCTCACCGTACGGTCCGCCTCGACCGGAGCCGTCGTCCGCGAGCAGGCGGTGCCGCGGATCGGCGGCCGGGGACCGGCGTGGTTCGAGCCTATAGCCGACGTCCTGCTGATCCACTACGGCGAGTTCGGCGAGGGCGGACGGGTCGCCGCGTACGCGCAGGACACGCTCGATCTGCTGTGGCAGCGGGACGAACCCGACTCGCAAGGCAGCGCGGTCACGTGTGCCGGGCTGCCCTGCGCGAAGAGCCGCACGGACCTGGCCCTGCTCGATGCGCGGACCGGCGCGCTGCTGTGGCGGCCGGCGCCGGGTGACGACCTGATCGCGTTCGGCGCCGGGTCCGTGCTGGAGGCGCGGTCCTCGAGCCGCCCGCTGCGGATCGCCGACGGGCGTACCGGACGCACGATCACCGACCTGCGGTTCTGGATGACTTACACCAGCTCGCCGCGGGCGGACGCGTACCTCCTGACGAGGTTCGAGGCCGCCACCAGAAGCACGGTGACCGGCATGCTGCGGCCCGGCTCGACGGCGGTCCAGCCGCTCGGCCGGATCCCGGAGACCACCGGCGAGTGCCGGGCCGACACCGCCGCCGTGGCCTGCCGCGCACCGGGCGGTGTCGTTGTGTATATGGCCTACGCTCCGCTTCGGCGCGCACCGCGCCCCTAGGAGCCGGTGCGACTTTGGTTGCGGCGCCTCGTGCCTCGTGCGGTCGCCGGGCGGTGGTCCGCGGCGCACAATGACGGCGTGGGCGACGTGGTCATCGACCTCGGCGAGCTGCGCCACCAGGAGCAGCCGGCACCGGTGGCCGCCCGGGTGTCACCGCACCCGTACCGGGCCGCCCTCTCGGTCGCCGCGGCGGTTCTGCTCTGGCTGGTGACCGGCTCGGTCCCGCGCGCGGAACCGGCGCGGCCGGTGATCGTGCCGGCCCGGCTGGGCGATTCGATGTTCGTCGAGCAAGACCGCCTGTACGTCGTGGACGCCCCGCCCGCCCAGCCGACGACCGCCGTGCAGAGCCGGGTCATCAGCACGTACGCCCTGCCCGGCGGTGTGCTGCTCTCCCGTACGACGGCCACGGTCACCGGCGCCGTCTTCGACGTGACGTCCGCGGGGGACACGGTGCTGGTGTCGTACCAGGTCGACACCGTGGGTGCCGAGGCCACGGTCGCCGTCGCGGCCGGCACCGACCGCACGCTCTGGCGGGTTCCCGCCCGGCTGCTCAGCGTGTCCCGCGCGTACGGCGTCGTGCTGCTCCGCGAGAACAGCCCCCAGTTCGGCCGGCTCAACTGGTACGGCGTCGACCTCACCACCGGGCGGGACCGGTGGATCCTCCGCCAGCCCGTGCTCGGCTACACGACCGAGGCCGGGCACGGTGCCGACGGCTTCCCGCTCCGCCTCGTCACCGCCACCGTCGACGGCCACCTCGAGGTCCGCGACACGGTGCGCGGGCGGATCGTGGCCACCGCGGACATCCCCTCGCCGCCGAGCTGGTCGCGGCGCGGCATCACCGTCTGGGCGGCCGGGGATCTCGTCCTGCTCGGCGGGTTCGGCGGGGTGACCGCGTACGCCCTCGCCGACCTCCGCGAGCGCTGGACCGGCTCGCTCGACCTCTCCGGGCGCTGGGTGCAACCCGGCTGCGCGGGCGGCATCTGCCTCTTCGGCTACCGCGGCGGCGTCCAGGTGATCGACCCGCTCACCGGGGCCTTCCGCTGGTCCAGCCCGCGCTGGACCTCCGCCGTCGACGTGGGCAACCTCCTGCTGGTCACCGGCAGGGAGGGCCTCGAGGCGCGATACCCGCTCGCGGTCGTCGACCCGCGGACCGGCGAGCTGCACGGCGACTTCGGGATGTGGCGGTCGGTCGGCCAGGTCCGAGCCGACGGTACGGTCGTGGGCCTGCGCCAGCGCATCGGCGACGACGTCGTCTGGTACGCGTCACTCGACCCGCGCACGCTCGCCGTACGGGTGCTGGGCCGGGCGACCCGGGTCTCCGGCGACTGCCAGCCCGCGACCGGCGTGCTGGTGTGCCGGGGCATCGACGCCTCGGTCGCGATCTGGCCCCTTACCGAGTCGTGACATAGAGGTAGCCTGCACTCACACCCGCTTAACGTGGCAGCGTCGAAGCTGGTCGGCGGGCTGAGAAGGATTCCGGAGGACCCGCGGGTGCGCGTGCTGGTAGTGGAAGACGAGCGGAACCTCTGCGATGCGATAGCGCGGGGACTGCGGCGTAAGGGGATGGCGGTCGACGTCGCGTACGACGGCCTGAACGGCCACGAGATGGCGTACGTGACCCGCTACGACGTCGTCGTGCTGGACCGGGACCTGCCCGGCATGCACGGCGACGAGATCTGCGCGGCGCTGGTCGAGTCCGGCGCCCTGACCCGGGTCCTGATGCTCACCGCCAGCGGCACGGTCGCCGACCGGGTCGAGGGCCTCCAGCTCGGCGCGGACGACTACCTGCCCAAGCCGTTCGCCTTCGACGAGCTCGTCGCCCGGGTCCAGGCCCTCGGCCGGCGGGCGACCCCGGCCGCGCCGCCGGTGCTCACCGTCGGCAACCTCGTGCTCGATCAGACCCGCCGGGTGGTGACCCGCGGCGGGGCGCCGATCGACCTCACCAACAAGGAGTTCGGCGTCCTCGAGGAGCTGCTCAAGGCCCGCGGCGGCGTGGTGTCGAGCGAGGAACTGCTCGAGCGCGTCTGGGACGCCAACACCGACCCGTTCACGACGACCGTACGGGTCACCGTCATGACGCTGCGGAAGAAGGTCGGCGACCCACCGCTGATCGAGACGGTGGTCGGCGCCGGCTACCGGGTTCCCGAACCGGTCGTCGTCACACCCGGCAGTCCCGCGTGACCGTCTATGCCAGCCGGCGGGAGCAGATGCGGCTGCGGCCCACCCTCCGGCTGCGGCTCACCCTCCTCAACGGCATCCTCCTCGTCGGTGCCGGCGCGATCCTCGTGCTGCTCGCGTGGCTGCTTGTCGGCGACGCGCTGCACCCCTCGGACAAACTGCAACCCGGCACCCAGGTCCTGCTGGACGACGGCAGAAGCCTCGACGCCCTCAAATGGCAGACCGAGCTGGTCCGGAGCGCCTCCCGCGAGCTCCTGGTCAAGGGCCTGGTCGCCCTCTTCGCCATCGGCATCATCGGCATCGCGGGGGCGTACGCGGTGGCCGGCCGGGCCCTGCGCCCGCTGCACCACGTGACGGCGACCGCCCGCCGCCTCGGCGAGGAGACGCTCGACCAGCGCATCCGCTACTCCGGCGCGGACGACGAGGTGGCCGAGCTCGCCCGGACGTTCGACGCCATGCTGGACCGCCTCGCGGGCGCGTTCGAGTCCCAGAAACGGTTCGTGGCCAACGCGTCCCACGAGCTGAGGACGCCACTGGCGGTGATGCGAACAGAGATCGACGTGACCCTCAGCGACGACGAGGCGGACGTCGCCGAGTACCGCCGCATGGCCAAGGTGGTCCGCAACGCCTCCGAACGCGCCAACGGCCTGGTCGACGCGCTCCTCGTACTGGCACGCAGCGAGGCCCAGTCCGGCCGCCGGCTGGTCCGCAAGGTCCCCGCCGACCTCGCGACGAGCGTCTACAACGCGCTGTCCGCGGTGAAAGCCGAGGCCGAGCGGATGAAACTCGACGTGACGACGGACCTCGAGGCGGCGAACGTGGTGGGGGACCCGAGCCTGCTGGACCGGCTGGCGGGCAACCTCATCGAGAACGCGATCCGCTACAACCACCTGATGGGCAAGCTCTGGCTGCGTACCGACAACGTGGACGGGCAGGCCCGGCTGGTGGTCGGGAACACCGGCTACGAGGTGGATCCGGGGGACGTGCCGGGGCTGTTCGAGCCGTTCCGGCGGGGCGGGTGGGAGCGTACGGGCTCCCGCGGCTCCGGCCTGGGCCTCTCCATCGTCCGGGCGGTCTGCGACGCGCACGGCGGAACGGTGTCCGCGATCGCGCAGCCCGGGGGCGGCCTGGAGGTCACGGTGAGCCTGCCGGCCGCCGACACGACCCCCGTGGTGGCCGCATCGGCCACCGTCCCCCGCGCCAAAGGTCTCGGCATCGCCCCGAGCTGAGCCGCCCGCGGGCCCGTGCCGCCGCGGGCCCGTGTGCCCAGCTGACGGACGTTCCAGGCTGACCTCGCCGCCCCGTTCACCGCCGAGGGTCGGGGCCGGGGCCGGGGCCGGGGCCGGGGCCGGGGCCGGGCCGAAGCCCCGGAGCCTAAGGCCCGGAGCCGGGGGCCGAGTCAGGCGGCCAGGCGGAGCTCCGCGCTCGCTTCAGCCTCGCGACGGATCGTACGCCAGCGCGACGCGCTGATGCCCAGCTCCGCGGCGAGCTCGGTGTCCGTCACGTCCGGACGCCCCGCCTTGATCTTCTCGGCCGCCGCGATCGTGTCGGCCGGTGTTCGCCGGACCCTCGGGGCGGACTTGGCGGAAGGCTTCGCGGCCGGCTTCGTCGAACTCTTGGCAGGGCCTGAGCCTCCCGGCCGGACGGAGGCCGAGCTCGCCGGGCGGACGGAGGCCGAGCTCGCCGGGCGGACGGAGGCCGTTGCTGTCGGGCGAGCCGGGCCGGACTTGGCGGCGGCGACCGGGCGGGCGCCGCGGGTGATGCTCGGCGTGAACGACGAGACCTCCGCGCCCCGGGTCTTGGGCAGGCTGTTCTTCGGCAGCGCGGCCGCAACCTCGGCCAGCGCCTCCGCCGTCGATCGCCGTGAAGCCGAAGCCGAAGCGGGCGCCGATGCCGATGCCGATGCCGTCGCCGATGCCGATGCCGGCGCCAGCGCCGCGGCCGGCGACACGGCGGTGGGGACCGGGATCAGGCCCGGAACGCCGTCGTCGGCTGCCGCGGCGGCCGGAGCGAGCGACGCCTCGACCGCAGGGATCTGCTCCGGCTCCCGCTTCTCCCGCTCCAGGGCCGAGATGCGGCCGCCCAGCTCGACCAGGCAGATGCTCGCCACCACGATGAGGCCGTCGACCGACAGGGGCAGCAGGTACGGCGACGCGCCCGTCTCCCCGTACCGGGCCGCCACGCCCGCCATGTGCCAGTAGGACACCCAGGCGGCGATGCCCGCGATCGTGGCGGTGGCGACGAGCCGGGCGAAGGCCAGGGAGCGGCGGTGGACCGGGACCCGCGAGATCAGCTCGACCGTCAGCAGCAGGGCGAGCGGCGGCCAGGCGGCGATGGCCTGGCTGATCGGGTTGTCCAGGGCGTGCAGGACGTTGGCGACCACGGAGGCCGCGACGCCCAGGACGAGGGTCGCTCGCACGGCCCAGCGGACGCGCCGAAGTTGCGGGAGTATCACCGTGCGCTCCTCTGCCAGTCGAGATGGGTGGCGGCGGGCCCGGCGGGCCCGGCGAACCATCCTGGCCGCTCGATGTTTCGGTACGGCATCGAGCCTTAACCCCGCAGGACCGCGTCGCGTTCGTGTCCTAGGTGAGACGAACGTGTGACGCAGCCCCCCGGCGTGTCAGTTTGACTTCTTCTCGACCTGCCCTCGCAGCTTCGGGAACTCGGCCTTGGCGCCGCTCATCGACTTGTAGTACCAGATCATCCAGCCCACGCTGCCCTCGTCGGCCCACCCGCACATGATCAGGGGCGCGCCGCCGGCCTCGCCCCGGCCGCACTTGGCGACGCCGCCCAGGGCGCCGGGCGGGGCGCTGGTGATTCCGGTGATCTTGAGTCCGCCGACGCCGGCGCCGAGGAAGGTGCCGTTCAGCTCGCGTTGGGGGTCGTCCACCTCGGCGGCCGCGGCCGCGACGATGACGATGTTCTGCTTGGCCGGGGAGCCGTAGAGGCTGCCGACCGTCTCGGTCGCCCCGGGCACCTTGTCGAGGCCCTCCTCCAGCTGCTTCACCGCGCCGGCGAACTGCGGGTCGGTCAGCTTCGGGCGTCCGCCCAGCTTGGCGGGCTCGACGACGGTGATTTCCGCGGTGGTCTCGGCCGTCGGCTCGGTCGTCGGCTCCTCGGTGGCCTCGGTCTCGGCCGTCACCGTGGGCGCCACGGTCGGGCTGGCCGTGGTGCTCTCGTCCGCGGCGTTGCGGCCCGCCAGGTAGACGGCGGTGCCGCCGCCCACGCAGAGCACCAGGAAGACGGCGATCGACACGAGCGTGATCGGCAGGGCCCGGCTCTTCGGCTTCGGCGGGGGCGGGTATCCGGCGGCCATCGGCGGTCCGGACTGCGGATATCCCGGCTGGCCGTAGTCGGCCTGCGGGTATCCCGGCTGCGGGTATCCGGGCTGGCCGTAGTCGACCTGCGTGTACTCCGGCTGGGACGGCACCTGGCCGTACGCCGGCTGCGGCGGATAGCCGGGCGGCACCGACGACGGGACGTCCGGGTTGGGCTGCCCGGGGAAGGGCGACCCCGGATGGGGCTGCCCGGGGATCGGCTGGCCGCCGTATCCGGGACCGGGCTGCTGGTAGGGCTGTCCCGACGGCTGCTGCGGATACGGCTGGCCGGGGTACGGGGGCTGCGACATCAACGCTCCATGGTTCGGGCTGGGCCGAGCTTAGCCGTACCGGTCCAGGGGCTGCGTCCCCTGTTCCGCGAGCCCCGGCGCGCCGGACGGCCGGGGCTCGCGGGCCGTCAGGCCTTCTTCTCGATCTGGCCGCGCATGTCGATGAATTCCTTCTCGAGGTCGTCCTTGCCCTTGAAGAGCATCGCGATCATGCCGACGCTGCCGTTGTCGGACCACACGCAGACCGCCATCGGTACGCCGCTGGTGTCGCTGTCGCCGCACTTGGCGATGCCGCCCAGCGGGCCCGGGTCGGTGTCGGCGAGGTTGTCGAGCTTGATGCCGCCCTGGCCGAGGCCCTCGGTGAACTCGTCGTAGCGGCTCTGCGCGGAGCCGTTGATGGACGACGTGGCCGCCACCATGACGATGTCCTGCTCCTTGGCGTCGCCGTAGATGGCGCCGACGGAGCCGGTCGCGCCGGGGATCTTGGACATCTCGCTGTCCAGGCCGTCGACGCTGCTCTGCAGGGCCGGGTCGGTGGCCTTGGCGCGGCCGCCGAGGGTCTCCGGCTCCACGACGGAGATCTTGGCGGCGTCGACGACCTCTTTGACCTTGTCCTTGGCCTTGAACACCGCCACACCGATGCCGCCGACGCAGAGCAGGGCCACCACGCCGACGACGATCAGCACGATCTTGAGCGCCGAGTTCTTCTTCTTGGGCGCGGGTCCCATGCCGTACTGGGGCGCGGGACCACCGGGCGGCGGGTAGGAGCCGGGTCCGGGCGGAGGGTAGGAGCCGGGGCCCGGCGGCGGGTACGAACCGGCGCCGGAGGACGGCGGCGGGTATCCGCCCGCGTCCGGGGCGGGCGGCGGGTAGGACCCGGGCGGGTACGAGCCCGGAGCCGCCGGCGGTTGGTAGCCACCGCCCGGCTGCTCGGGTCCGGGCTGGCCGGGATAGGGCTGATACGGCGGCTGTGACATGGGAGCTCCAGAATCAAAGAAGTCAGCCGCCGGAGCCTACCCACCTGCGACGACCTGGTGCGTCGTCTACCCGTCATTGTGGGAACACAGTGCTGTCACGAAAGACGCCCCCGCACCGGCAACGGTGCGGGGGCGTCGATGTCGTGCGTCAGGCAGGCAGGCTGCCCACTCCCACGGGCAGGAAGCGCTTGCCGGTCACCCGCTCAGAGGTGCCGCTGCGGTCCAGGTACGGCGTCACGCCGCCCAGGTGGAACGGCCAGCCGGCGCCGAGGATCATGCACAGGTCGATGTCCTGCGCCTCGGCCACGACGCCCTCGTCCAGCATCAGGCGGATCTCCTGGGCGAGCGCGTCCAGCGCCTTCTGGCGTACCTCATCGGCCGTGAGCGGGGCGGAACCGCCCTCGACCAGCTTGACCACCTCGGGGTTGATCTCGTCGTCGGCCATCAGCGGCAGGCCGGCGTCGACGATCTTCTTGAGGTTGGGGCTGTCGGCGTAGCGGTCCGGGAACGCCCGGTGCAACGTCTCGCCCACGTGGTACGCGACCGCCGGGCCGACGAGCTGGAGCAGCGCGATCGGGCGCATCGGCAGGCCCAGCGGGTCCATCGCGGAGTCCACCGTGGCCAGCGGGGTGCCGGCGTCGATGGCCTTGAAGACCTCGCTGGTGAAGCGGGTCAGCAGGCGGTTGACCACGAACGCCGGGGCGTCCTTGACCAGCACGCAGGACTTCTTCAGCTCCTTGCCGACCGCGAACGCCGTGGCCAGCGTGGCGTCGTCCGTACGCTCGCCCTTGATGATCTCGAGCAGCGGCAGGACCGCGACCGGGTTGAAGAAGTGGAAGCCGACGACCCGCTCGGGGTGCTCGAGGTCGGCGGCCATCTCGGACACCGACAGCGACGACGTGTTCGTGGCGAGCACGGCCTCCGGCCCGACGATCTTCTCGAGCTCGGCCCAGATCTGCTTCTTGAGGTCGAGGTTCTCGAAGACGGCCTCGATGACGAAGTCGGCGTCGGCGAAGACGGACTTGTCGACCGAGCCGCTGACCAGGCCGCGCAGCTTCGCCGCCGTACCCTCGTCCATCCGGCGCTTGCCGACCATCTTGTCGATCTGGTCGCGGACGTACTGGACGCCCTTGTCCACCCGGGTCTGGTCGAGGTCGGTGAGCACCACCGGCACCTGCAGGCGACGGGCGAAGAGCAGCGCGAGCTGGGAGGCCATGAGACCGGCACCGACGATGCCGACCTTGGTGACCTTCCGGGCCAGTTCCTTGCCGGGTACGCCCACCGGCCGCTTGGCGCGGCGCTGGACCAGGTCGAACGCGTACAGGCTGGCCCGGGCCTCGTCGCCCATGATCAGGTCGGCGAGCGCCTCGGTCTCGGCGGCGGTGCCGTCCTCGAACGACGCGTCCTTCGCGAGCGCGAGCAGCTCGAGCGCCTTGTTGGCGGACGGGACGGCGCCGTGCAGCCGCTCGTCGAGCTGCTGCTTGGCGAAGAAGAGCACGCCGTCCCACATGTCCTTGTCGACCTCGGGACGGGTGGGCGTGATCTCGCCCTTGACCACCCCGGCCGCCCACGCGAGCGAGTGCTCCAGGAAGTCGGCGGCCTCGAACAGCACGTCCGCGACGCCCATCTCGGCGGCCTGCTTCGGCCGCAGGACCTTCTGGGTGAGCGGGTTCTGCAGGATGACCTGCGCCGCGCCCGGCGCGCCGATCAGGTTGGGCAGCAGCTGGCTGCCGCCCCAGCCGGGGACGAGGCCGATCGCGACCTCGGGCAGGCCCAGCGCCGCCGCGCCGCTGGAGACCGTGCGGTAGTGGCAGTGCAGGGAGACCTCGAGGCCGCCGCCGAGCGCCGCGCCGTTGATGAACGCGAACGTCGGGATGGTGGAGTTCTTGAGGCGCGCGAAGACCCGGTGGCCCAGCTCGCCCAGGGCCACGGCCTGCTCCCGCTGGGTGATGAACGGCATGCCGGTGATGTCGGCGCCGACGCAGAAGATGTACGGCTTGCCGGTCACCGCGATGAACGCCGGCTCCGCCTCGGTGGCCTTGGTGATCGCCTCGTCGAGCGAGCGCAGGCCGCCCGGGCCGAAGCTGTTGGGCTTCTTGTAGTCGAACCCGTTGTCGAGCGTGATCAGCGCGGCGGGCTTGTCCAGGCCCGGCACCTTGACCAGGCGAACGATCGCGTTGGTCACGACCTCGTTCGGGTACTCAGGCAGAGCCGTCACTTGTCCGCACCTTCCCAGTTCGGGTTCTCCCAGATGACCGTGCCGCCCATGCCGATGCCGATGCACATCGCCGTGAGGCCGTAGCGGACCTCGGGGTGCTCGGCGAAGTGCCGCGCGAGCTGCGTCATCAGCCGGACACCCGAGGAGGCGAGCGGGTGGCCGATGGCGATCGCGCCGCCCCACGGGTTGACCCGCGGGTCGTCGTCGGCGATGCCGAAGTGGTCGAGGAAGGCGAGCACCTGGATGGCGAACGCCTCGTTCAGTTCGAAGAGGCCGATGTCGCCGATGGTCAGGCCGGCGAGGCGCAGCGCCTTCTCCGTCGACGGGATCGGGCCGTAGCCCATGACCTCGGGCTCGACGCCGACGAAGCCGTACGAGACGAGCCGCATAGCGACCGGCAGGCCAAGCTCACGAGCGGTCTCCTCGTCGGCCAGCAGGGCCGCGGTGGCGCCGTCGTTGAGGCCGGCCGCGTTACCGGCGGTGACCCGGCCGTGCGGGCGGAACGGGGTCTTGAGGGTGGCGAGCTTCTCCATCGAGGTCTCGCGCGGCGCCTCGTCGGCCGTGGCCAGGCCCCAGCCCTCCTCGACGCTGCGCAGCGCGACGGGAACCATGTCGGGCTGCAGCTTGCCGTTCGCGTACGCCTTGGCCGTCTTCTCCTGGGAGGCGAGGCCGAACGCGTCCGCCCGCTCCTTGGTGATCTGCGGCAGGCGGTCGTGCAGGTTCTCCGCCGTGGCGCCCATGACCAGCGCGGACGGGTCGACGAGCTTCTCGGCCAGGATCCGCGGGTTGGGGTCGACGCCCTCACCCATCGGGTGCCGGCCCATGTGCTCGACACCGCCGGCGATGGCGACGTCGTACGCCCCCATGGCGATGCCGCCGGCGACGTTGGTCACCGCGGTCATGGCGCCGGCGCACATCCGGTCGATGGAGTAGCCCGGAACGGTCTTGGGCAGGCCGGACAGCAGCGCGGCGGTACGGCCGATGGTCAGGCCCTGGTCGCCGATCTGGGTGGTGGCGGCGATGGCCACCTCGTCGACCCGCTCGGGCGGGAGCTGCGGGTTGCGGCGCATCAACTCACGGATGCACCGGATCACCAGATCGTCGGCACGGGTCTCGGCGTACATGCCGCCGGCCTTGCCGAATGGGGTGCGGACGCCGTCGACGAAGACGACCTCGCGACTTACTCGGGGCACAACAAGCCTCCTTGCAGGCGTGAACCCAGGGCTGTGACGCCGGCAATGTTACTCGCCGGTAAATAAACGAGCCAGCGAGTGGGGCTGTGATATGGCCTGCGCTTCGCTCCGGCGGGCGCTGCGCCCCGAGGAGCCTGTGTCGAGGGCACCGAAACGGACCACGGCAAAGGGTGCCTAGTCCGTTTCGGCACCCTCGACACAGGCGGGCGCAGTGCGACTTTGGTTGCGCTTCTGAGCGTAGGGGCGATCAGTCGGTGACGGTGGGGACATCGGGGAGGACCTTGGTGAGGTCCTCGGCGATCAGGTTGACCTGCCAGGAGCGGGCGCCGAGGCCGCGGAGGGTGTCGGCGACTGTCTGCGGCGTGACCTCGGCCGGGGGGGACCAGGCCAGGCGGCGGATGAAGTCCGGGCTGATCAGGTTCTCCGGGGGCAGGGTGTGCGCCTCGGCCGTACCGATCACGACCTGCCGGCAGCGTTGCAGCCGGGCCGCGGCGATCGGGTCGCGTTCCGCCCAGCGGTGCGGGGGCGGTGGGCCCTCGACCGCCTGGTTCACCGGCAGCTCCTCGTCGGCCAGCGCGCGGGCGCTGTCCAGCGCGTCCAGCCAGACCCGGGCCAGCCGGCGCACCGAACGGCCGCCGAAGCCCGGCAGGCTCAGCAGGGTGCGCTCGTCCTTCGGGTCGAGCTCCGCGGCCGCGATGATCGCCGAGTCGGGCAGGACCCGGCCGGGGGCCGAGTCGCGGCGGGCCGCCACGCCGTCACGGGCGTACCAGAGGGCCCGGACCCGGGACTGGGCGCGGGCGCCGCGGACCCGGTGGATGCCCGAGGTGCGCCGCCAGGGATCGGGGCGGGTACGCGGCGGCCGGTCGGCGCTCGCCACCAGCGCGGCGAACTCCTCGGCCGCCCACTCGGCCTTGCCCTGGCGCTCGAGCTCGTCGGCCAGGTGGTCGCGCAGGTCGGTGAGGAGCTCGACGTCCAGGGCCGCGTACGTCAGCCAGGACTCGGGCAGCGGCCGGGTCGACCAGTCGGCGGCCGAGTGGTGCTTCTCGAGCGAATAGCCGAGCAGCTGCTCGGTGAGGGCGGCCAGGCCGACCCGCTCGAAGCCGGCCAGCCGCGCGGCGAGCTCGGTGTCGAACAGCCGGCGCGGCTTCATGCCGATCTCGGCGAGGCAGGCGAGGTCCTGGCTGGCGGCGTGCAGCACCCATTCGCTGTCGGCCAGCGCGGCGTCCAGCGTGCTCAGGTCCTCCAGCGGCATCGGGTCGATCAGGACCGTCCCGGCGCCCTCACGGCGCAGTTGCACCAGGTAGGCGCGCTGGGTGTAGCGGTAGCCGGACGCGCGCTCGGCGTCGACGGCGACCGGTCCGGACCCGGCGGACATCCGCGCGACGATCTCGGCCAGCTCCCCGGCGGTCTCCACCGGGTGCGGCGTGCCGTCGCGTGGTGCGGTCAGCGGAACGGAGGTGCGGGCAGGCTCGGGACCGCCAGACATCGGGTCGGGCGGCACGTCGTGCGGTCCGTCGGTTGCGTGGTCCGGCGCGTCCCGACGGCGCAAGGATGCTTCGTCGGTCACTCCGTAACCGTACGGGGGTATGCCCCCCCGCGTGTGCAGCCGGGTACCGGCGCGTCGAACCTCGATCCACTGCGCGGGGAGAAAATGGGTTCGCCGCAGACCCGTCCGCGGGGCGGGTTCCGTCCGTACTACCCGCCGGAACACCCGCCGTTGAGGATCCGGGAGCTTCATGACCACCGCCTACGACCCCTTCGGGGTGCCGGGCCAGCGCCGGCCGCCGCAGGACCCGCTGCTGAGCCTGCCCGACCACCCGTCCGGCGAGTGGGCGACCGCCGCCCGGCGGCCCGTGCCGCAGGCGCAGTCCCAGCCGCGGGTCGGGCATCCGCGACCGGCGCGCCGCGACAGCGGGCCCTACCTGGCCTCGCCGACCGGGGGAGCGCCGTTCCCGGTGGTGGCCGAGCCCGCCGAGGTGCGCCGCCGCGGCCGGCTGGCCCCGGCCCTGCTCGCGCTGGTCCTGCTCGCCGGCGGCGGGTTCATGGCCTGGCGGCTGGACCGTGCGGACAGCAGCTTCGACGAGCGGCTCGCCGCGTCGCAGCAGCGGGAGTCCGAGCTCGCCGAGCGCGCCGACCGGCTCGAGAAGCAGCTCGCCGGGGTCTTCGACCCCGAGGCGATCTCGTCGTCGGTGCTGCCGAGCGTGTTCCGGGTCCGGGCCGGCAACTTCACGGGTACGGCGTTCTCGATCGGCGACGAGGCGGGCAAGGGCAAGTCCAACCTGCTGACGAACTACCACGTCGTCGAGTCGGTGTGGGCGGCCGGCGGCAAGAAGGTCTTCCTGGAGCGCGGCAAGGACGAGATGTCGGCGACCATCGTCAAGGTCAGCGCGAGCAAGGATCTGGCGGTGCTGCGGGCCGACCGGGAGATCGCGGGGCTGGACCCGGCGCCGAAGACGGTGAAGCCGGGTCAGCAGGTCGTGGTCGTCGGTGCGCCGCTCGGGCTCGAGGACACGGTGACGACCGGGGTGGTGAGCGCCTACCGGCCGGACGACTCGGACGGTCCGTCGATCCAGTTCGACGCGCCGATCAATCCGGGCAACTCCGGCGGGCCCGTGGTCAACTCCGCCGACGAGGTCATCGGGTTGGCGACCGCGAAGGCCCGGGACGCCGAGGGCATCGGCCTCGCCATCCCGATCAAGACAGCCTGCGACACCTTCAAGATCTGTTAGCTGTGTATATGGCCTTCGCTTCGCTCCGGCGGGCGCAATGCGACTCTGGTTGCGGTCGCTTGGCCGTCGGCTGTTTGACCTTCAGCTTGTTGTTGCGCGGTGGCGGTCGAAGGCCGTTACGCCGGGTGGGGGGAGGCCGGCTGTGGAGGCGAGCATGACGCACCAGCCTTGGAGGTGGGCGCCGAGGTCGTCGGAGGTGGGCGTCCAGGAGGCGCGGATCTCCAGGTCGGCCGTCGGGGCCGGGCCGGCCAGCTCGCCGAAGCGGGTCGAGGTGGTCTGGGTGATCGTGCCGCCGATCGCCGTGTACGCCGCACCCTGCTGATCGAGGCCGTCGGTGAGCCAGGTCCACGCCACCGCGGGCAGCAGCGGGTCGCCGGCCAGGTCGGACTCCAGCTCCGCGGTGATCAGGGTGACCAGGCGCAGGTTGCCGCGCCACGCGTCGTGACCCGCCGGGTCGTGCAGCAGGATCAGCCGGCCGCTGGCCACCTCGTCGCCGTCGCGCAGCACCGTGGCGGCCAGGGCGAAGCCGTACGGCGCCAGCCGCTGCGGCGCGGCGATCTCCTCGAGCAGGATCTCCTCGCGCGGTGTGGACGCCCGCAACCCGGCCACCGCGCGGGTGAACGCCTCGGGTGCAGCGGACGTGGGCGCCATGGGAGGAAGCCTATGCCGATCACTGCCTCCCGTCCGAGCGCGGCGCGCCGCAGGTACCGGTTCACTCACGTGGCACGATGTCGCGGGTGACCAACTCTCTCGCCGATTCGGCCTTCCTGCGCGCGTGTCGCGGCCTCGACGTGCCGCACACGCCCGTCTGGTTCATGCGTCAGGCGGGGCGGTCCCTGCCGGAGTACCGCAAGATCCGCGAGGGCGTCGGCATGCTGGAGTCCTGCCGGCGACCGGATCTGGTCACCGAGATCACCCTCCAGCCGGTACGCAGGCACGGGGTCGACGCGGCCATCTTCTTCAGCGACATAGTGGTGCCGCTGGCCGCGGCCGGGATCGACCTCGACATCGTCGCGGGCACCGGGCCGGTGGTCGCCGAGCCGATCCGCACCGCCGCGGACGTGCAGCGGCTGCGACCGCTCGAGCCCGGCGACGTCTCGTACGTCTCCGAGGCCATCCGCCTGCTCGTGCCGGAGCTCGGCGCGACGCCCCTGATCGGCTTCGCCGGTGCGCCGTTCACCCTGGCCAGCTACCTGGTGGAGGGCGGCCCGTCACGGACGTACCTGAAGACCAAGGCCATGATGTACGGCGACCCGCAGCTCTGGCACGAACTCTGCTCGCGCCTCGCCGACATCACCCTCGCCTTCCTCCGCGTGCAGGTGGACGCGGGGGTGAGCGCGGTGCAGCTCTTCGACTCCTGGGCCGGTGCGCTCTCCGAGGCCGACTACCGCGAGTACGTCATGCCGCATTCGGCCCGCGTCCTGGCCGGCCTGGCCGATGCCGGCGTGCCGCGCATCCACTTCGGAGTGGGAACGGCGGTGCTGCTGCGGGCGATGGGTGAGGCCGGCGCGGACGTCGTCGGGGTCGACTGGCGTACGCCGCTCGACCGGGCCGCGGACATCGTCGGCCCGGACCGAACGCTTCAGGGCAACCTCGACCCGGCGGTGCTCTTCGCGCCCTGGGAGGTCGTCGAGCGGGAGGCCCGCCGGGTGGTCGCCGAGGGCCGCTCGGTCCGGGGGCACGTCTTCAACCTCGGCCACGGCGTGCTGCCGGAGACGGACCCGGACGTGCTGACCCGCCTGGTCGAGCTGGTCCACTCGGTCAGCCCTTGAGCGGCTCCGGCTGGTTGGCCCACCACTCCGACGGAATGGCCTCGTAGACCTCCTGGGCGAGGTCCTTGAGCCGGTCGCCCGTCGGCTGCCCGTGGTGGGCGTCGGCGAGTCCCTTCAGTCGCACGTACCACTCGGCCAGCTGGTCCACGGTCACTGCCACCTGATAGTCCATGAGGCCAGGCTAGGACCGTTCGGTGCGCCGCCGGCGGTGTTACCCGAACGGGATCACATCGAAGGACCCCGGTGGTCGAGGGCCGGGGTGACCTGACAGTGTGGAAAGCGTGCGGAAGCGGGTGGCGATCGTCGGCGGCGGGATAGCCGGGCTGGCTGCCGCCGTCCGCGTCCGGGACCGGGCGCCCGCCGGCACCGAGATCATCGTGTACGAGCAGGCCGGCCGGCTCGGCGGCAAGCTGCGCACCGGGGAGCTCGCCGGCACGACCGTGGAGCGCGGCGCCGAGTCGTTCCTGATGGGCGCCCCCGACGGCAGCGAGTCGGCCGCGGTGCGGTTCGCCCGGCGTCTCGGGCTCGGCGACTCGCTCGTGCACCCGTCCCCGATCCCGGCCGCGCTGGCCATCGGCGGGCGGCTGGAGAAGGTGCCCGGCGGGACGCTAGTCGGCGTACCCGGGGATCTGAGTTTGCTCGGAACGGTCGCGCAACCGGCCCCCGGAGCGGATGTGGACGAGGGCCGCCCGCTGCTCGCCGAGGGCGAGGACGTCGCGGTCGGCGCGCTGGTCCGCGCCCGCTACGGCGACGAGATCGCGGACCGGCTGGTCGACCCGATGCTCGGCGGCGTGTACGCGGGCCGCGCCGACCGCCTGTCGCTGGCCACCACGATGCCGGCGCTCGCCCGCGCCGCGCGCACCGAGCACACCCTCTCCGCGGCGGTCCGCGCCGCCCAGGCCGCCTCCGTGCGAGTGCCTGGCCGGCCGATCTTCGCCGCGGTGGACGGCGGCATGAACCGGCTGATCGGCGCCGCGGCCGCCGCGAGTGGCGCCCGGATCAGCCTCGGCCTGCCGGTTCGCGAGCTGACCCGCACCGCGCACGGGTGGCGGCTGCTGCTCGGGCCGGTGCCCGCGCCGCAGACCGACGACGTCGACGCGGTCGTGCTGGCCGTGCCCGCCCGGCCCGCGGCGCGCCTGCTCGCCGGCGTGGACCTGAGCGCCGCCGCCGAGATCGAGACCCTGGACTACGCGAGCGTCGCCCTCGTGGCGTTCGCCCTGCCGCCGGGCACACCGCTGCCGGACCTCTCCGGCTTCCTGGTGCCGCCCAGCGAGGGCATGCTGGTCAAGGCCGCCACGTTCTTCACCCGTAAATGGGCGCACCTCGACCGCGAGGGCGGCCCGGTGATCGTGCGCGCGTCCCTTGGCCGGGCCGGCGAGGAGCAGCTGCTCCAGCACGACGACGCCGTGCTGGCCGCGACCGCGCACGCCGAGCTGGGCCGCCTCCTGGGCGCCGAACTGCCGCCGGCGGCCGCCTCGTGGGTACAGCGCTGGGGTGGCGGGCTGCCCCAGTACGCCCCCGGCCACCTCGACCGCGTCGCGCTGGCCCGGGCGGCCCTCGATCATCCCGGCCTGGCGCTGGCCGGCGCCGCGTACGACGGCGTGGGCATCCCGGCCTGTGTGGCCAGCGGCGAGAGCGCCGCCGACGACGTCTTGAAACACCTGGAGGAGCAATGAGCGAGGCGCAGAGCAATGCCGCCCGAATCAACGAGCTGAACGCGACGATCCGCTACACGATGTGGTCGGTCTTCCGGGCCGCCACGCCGCTGCCCGCGATGCGCGACGAGCTGTCCGGCGAGGTGGACGCGCTGTTCGAGCAGCTCGCGGGCAAGGACGTCACGGTCCGCGGCACGTACGACGTCGCCGGGCTGCGCGCGGACGCCGACGTGATGATCTGGTGGCACTCGGCCTCCTCGGACGCGCTGCAGGAGGCGTACGGGCTGTTCCGGCGTACGGCTCTGGGCCGGCACCTCACGCCGGTGTGGTCGCAGATGGCGCTGCACCGCCCGGCCGAGTTCAACAAGAGCCACCTGCCCGCGTTCCTCGCCGACGAGCAGCCACGGCCGTACATCTGCGTGTACCCGTTCGTGCGGTCGTACGAGTGGTACCTGCTGCCCGACGAGGAGCGCCGCGCCATGCTCGCCGAGCACGGCCGGCAGGCGCGCGGCTACCCCGACGTGCGGGCGAACACGGTGGCGGCGTTCGCGCTCGGCGACTACGAGTGGATGCTCGCCTTCGAGGCCGACGAGCTGCACCGGATCGTCGACCTCATGCGTGACCTGCGGGCCTCGGGCGCCCGCCGGCACGTGCGCGAGGAGGTGCCGTTCTACACCGGCCGCCGTCGCTCGGTCACCGAGATCGTCGCCGCGCTGCCCTGATCAACACCGCTTCATCGGTACGTGGGGGATGCCGTCCTCCACGTACCCGTCGCCCGACACCTCGAAGCCGAAGCGTCCGTAGAAGCCCGCCAGATGCGCCTGGGCGCCGAGCACGGTGGGCCGGTTGCCGACGACGGTGAGCGCGTGCTCGATGAGCCGGCTCGCGTACCCGCCCTGCCGCGCCGCTGGTGCGGTGACCACCCGGCCGATCCGCTCGGTCCCGCCCTCGTCGAGGATCCGCAGGTAGGCGAGGATCTCGTCGCCGCGGGCCAGCCAGACGTGCCGGGTGCCGGGCTCGTCGTCGCGGCCGTCGATCTCCGGGTACGGGCATTCCTGCTCGACCACGAACACGTCGACGCGCAGCTTGAGAATCGCGTACAGGGTGGTGACGTCGAGGTCGCGGAACGACGCCACCCGGATCTCGTCGCGGGGTTCCGGGTGCATCGGCAGATCTTATGCGTGACCTGTCGCGTCCCCGGTCGTTGGTCCGTGCGGAGACCGGCATTGGGGGAGTGCGGATGATCAAGCGGAGCAAGCTGTTCGGCAACAAGACCCGGGTGACGTTCTGCCTGCCCAAGGACGCCCCGCAGGGCGATGTCAGCGTGGTCGGCACGTTCAACGACTGGACTCCGGGCGAGCACGAGCTGAAGGCACGGCGGGACGGCACGCGCACCGTGACGCTGAGCCTCGATCCCGGCCACTACCGCTTCCGCTACCTCGCCAGCGACGGCGTCTGGCTCGACGACGAGCACGCGGACGCGGTCGGCCCGAACGGCAGCGAGCTCGTTCTCTGACGTTTCGTCCCCCGGTCGAGGGGAACCTCCTACGGTTAGTTGACGTTGCAAACAACTTCCGAGGGGGCCCTTGTGGCTAACGTGAACCTTGCAGTCATCTACTACTCGGCCACCGGCACCATTCACGGCATGGCCGAGCGGCTGCAGCAGGCGGGCGAGAAGGCGGGCGCCGAGGTGCGCCTGCGCCAGGTGGCGGAGCTGGCGCCGCAGGAGGCGATCGCCTCGAATGCGGCGTGGAGCCAGCACTTCGACCGGACCAAGGATGAGCCCAAGGCCACCGCGGACGACGTGGTGTGGGCCGACGCGGTGCTGTTCGGCAGCCCGACGCGCTACGGCAACATCGCGAGCCAGCTCAAGCAGTTCATCGACACGCTCGGCCCGCAGTGGCAGCAGGGTCTGCTCGCGGACAAGGCGTACGCCGGCTTCACCGCGTCGATGACGGCGCACGGCGGTCAGGAGTCGACGCTGCTGGCGCTCTACAACACCATCCACCACTTCGGCGGCCTGGTGGTGGCGCCGGGTTACACGGACCCGCTGAAGTTCGCCGACGGCAACCCGTACGGCGTCTCGCACGTCACCGGCGGAACGAACGACGCGCCGCTGACCGAGGTGCAGTACGCGGCCCTCGACCACCTGGCCCAGCGAGTCGTCCGGATCGCCGAGAAGCTCAAGAGCTGATCTCCCGCGGCGGCGTGGCACACTGTCCGCCGTGGCCGAGAAGTTTCAGCTGGATCTGAGCGCCGCGCAATGGCGCCGCAGTGCAACGTCCGATGACGCGGCGGTCGAGGTCGCGCTCCTGGACAATGGGGTGGCGGTCCGTGACTCACGCCGCCCGGACGGGGATGTCCTGTTCTTCACGCCCTCGGAATGGGACGCGTTCGTCGGCGGTGCCAAGGACGGGGAGTTCGACCTGTAGCGGGTCAAGCCGGGCATCGCCCGCTTTTGCGGATATCAACCCGAAGAACGTTCATTTCTCGTTACTGTGCGGACATGACCAATCAAGAGCGCTCTGAACTGCTGAAAAAGGTGGAGCGGTACGAGAATGCCTTCACGGAGCTCAAGGCCGCACACGAAGACGTCAAGGACGTCCTCATCGAGACCATCCTGTTCGACCGCTGGCAGCAGCTCGGCACCCAGCTGGGTTTCAAGGCCCAGAAGCCGAAGGACGACGAGCCGAACCGCGACCTCGCGCAGCTGAACCAGCAGATCTCCGCGATGAGCGAGTCCTGGTCCCATTGACGGGCGCGACGTGTTCCACCTCGCCCGGGGCGGTCGCCGTCCCGGGCGGCGGAACGCGTTACGGTGGCGGCCATGGTCGACACCCAGTACGAAGAGCTGCTGCGCCGGGTCCTCGAGTCCGGCGTCCCCAAGGCGGACCGCACCGGCACCGGCACGGTCAGCCTCTTCGGTGAGCGGCTGCGCTACGACCTGTCGCGCGGCTTCCCGCTGATCACGACCAAGCGGGTGCACTTCAAGTCGGTGGCGGTCGAACTCCTCTGGTTCCTGCGCGGCGACAGCAACACCAGCTGGCTGCGCGACCACGGCGTCACCATCTGGGACGAGTGGGCCGACGAGAACGGCGACCTCGGACCGGTCTACGGCAAGCAGTGGCGGTCCTGGCCGACCCCGGACGGCGGCCACACCGACCAGATCGCCGACCTCCTGGCCACGCTGCGCCGGGACCCCGACTCGCGCCGGATGATCGTCTCGGCGTGGAACGTGGGCCAGCTGCCCGAGATGGCCCTCGCGCCCTGCCACGCGATGTTCCAGTTCTACGTCGCGGACGGCCGGCTCTCCTGCCAGCTCTACCAGCGCAGCGCCGACATGTTCCTCGGCGTACCGTTCAACATCGCGAGCTACGCCCTGCTGACGCACATGATCGCGGCGCAGGTCGGCCTCGAGCCCGGCGACTTCATCTGGGTCGGCGGCGACTGCCACGTCTACTCCAACCACGTGGACCAGGTACGCGAACAGCTGTCCCGGGAAGCCTTCGAGTTCCCGACGCTCGAGCTGGCCCCGGCGCCGACGCTCTTCGACTACCGCTACGAGGACTTCACCCTGGCCGGCTACCGGCACCACCCCGCCCTCAAGGCGCCGGTGGCGGTGTGACGATCCACATGATCTGGGCCGAGGCCCGGGACGGGGTCATCGGCGCCGACGGCGGGATCCCCTGGCGGGTGCCGGGGGAGCAGAAGATCTTCAAGGACCGCACGATGGGCTCCACCGTCGTGATGGGCCGGTCCACCTGGGACTCGCTGCCGGAGCGGGTCCGGCCGCTGCCCGGACGCACGAATGTGGTGCTGACCCGGCAGCCCGGCTGGTCCGCCGTGGGTGCGACCGTCGTCTCGTCGGTCGAGGAGCTGCTCGAGGGCCACGACGACTTCTGGGTGATCGGCGGCCAGTCGGTCTACACCGCTCTCGTGCCCCACGCCGGCCACATCGTCCGGACCCGGATCGACCTCGAGGTCGCGGGCGACACCTTCGCACCTCCGCTGGGCCCGCAGTGGCGGGTCACCGCGGCCGGCGACTGGCAGACCGCGGACAACGGCGTGCGCTACCTGGTGGAAGACCTGGAGCCGAGCTAGGTACTCGCACTCATCCCCGGGCGCCGGCGCGCGATTACGTTCGACCGCATGAGATCGATATTCCGCAAGCGTCCCCTGCTCGGCGCTCTGGTGCTGGCCGGTGCGACCGCGCTCAACTGGTTCGCCTGGCTCGGACACGACACCCGGTACCAGATCGACCCGGTCACCCAGGTCGCGTCGGGTCCCTACACGGTGCCGCAGGTCGCCGGCTGCGTGCTGACCATGGTCGTGCTGCTGGTGCTCGCCGTGCTGGCCGGCGTGCCTCGGTGGTTCGCGGCGGCCGCCATGACAGTCTCCTTCACCGTCGCCTGGACCGCGCAGGCGGCCTCCGTCGACGACACCGGTCTCTACATGGTCGGCGCGATGATGGTGGCGGTCGGCATGACCGTCGGCACGGTGGTCGTGGCCGCGGTGACCGGCGCCCTGCTCCACCCGCGCGGGCGCCAGCCGGCAGCGCGCGGCTGACGGTCGGCGGCCGCCCGGCGTCAGGCCTTGGGGTCCAGCCGGATCGACAGGCTGTTCACGCAGTGCCGGGTGTTCTTGTCGGTCATCATCTCGCCGCGGAAGACGTGGCCCAGGTGGCTGTCGCAGCGGGCGCAGCGGATCTCCGTACGGACCATGCCGTGGGAGCGGTCGTCGATCTCCTTGACGGCTCCGGGGATGGCGTCGTCGAACGACGGCCAGCCGCAGTGGGAGTCGAACTTGGTGTCGCTGGGGTAGAGCTCGGCACCGCAGGCGCGGCACTGGTACATGCCGTCGGTCTTGGTGTTCACGTACTCGCCCGACCAGGCCGCCTCGGTGCCGGCCTGGCGCAGGACCCGGAACTCGTCCGGGCTGAGGCGGACCCGCCACTCGTCCTCGGTGGTGGGAAGGGTGGTCTCGTCAGTTGCCATGCCCCCACCGTACGTCGCGGCGCACCGGCAGTGCGGCCTCCGGGCGTACCCCCGGCCGTTGAGGGGTGCATGGAAGCTGCGCGATTCCGGCCCACCTGGCAGCAGGCCCTCGGCCGTGGTCTCTATCTCGGCGTGCTGGCCGCCGTGGTGGGGATCGCCGCCGGGCTGTTCGCCACCGTCGTCTCCCTGACCTTGATCGAGGCCACGGCGCCGCCGTCGTGGGTGTGGCCGGTGCTGGCGTTCGGGCCACCCGTGGTGGGCGCGCTGGCCGCGGTGCTGCTGCGGCGGCGGGTCCGGACCGAGATCGGCGCCGACGGGATCCGTACGGTCACCCCGTTCGGGGTCGGCGTGCAGCCGTGGAGCCGGGTCGTGGATCTGCGTGCCGAGCGGCGGGGTGCCCGCACGGTGGTCTCCGTGTACCTCGAGTCCGGGGCGAGTGTGCAGCTCCAGGCGCCGTACAGCGGGGAGTTGTTCGCGGCGGACCCGCGGTTCGAGATGAAGGTCTTCGCGCTGTCGCATCTGTGGCGCAGCCACCGGATCGGGGGAGTCCCGTCTTAGCGAACGAAGGGGGGCGTTGCGTGCAAAAGGTGCAGAAGGCGCTAAACTCCCAGCGGACCAAGACGGACACACAGCAACAGAACGGATGCTCCTCATGAGTTTGACGCGCCGACTGGCCGCCGTACTGCCCGCGGCCGGCGTCACCGTACTCGCCGCCCTGGCGCTGAGCGGGGCGCCCGCCGCGGCGACGGGTGACGAGGCCGCGGCCCGTGCCCAGTACCCCGCCGTGATGACCACGCCGTGCTCGGAGGGGCAGCGCGACGAGGACTGCACCGACGGGTACGGCGCCACGCCGGGCGCGACCGCCGCCACCACCGCTCCGACCCGGGGCCACGGCGGTTACGGCGGGGAGAGCCCGACCACGTCCCCGAGCCCCTCGCGGACCACCGCCACCCCGACCGCCAGCGTCGACACCGTCCCGCCGGGCGGGGAGCTGCCGGCGACCTCGCCGACCCCCTCGCCCAGCGAGAGCACCCCGGGCGGCGGCGTCAGCGCGGGCGGCACCCTGCCCGTGACCGGCGCGCCGATGGGCCTCACGATCGGCTTCGGGGCGCTGCTGGTCGCTGCCGGCGCCGGTGCCGTCTTCTACACCCGGCGCCGTCGCAACGCCTGACCGTCCGGCTTCGCCACACGGCCGTCCCCTCCGCGGAGGGGACGGCCGTCGCCGTTCAAAAGGCCATAGAGTCTTGGCATGGCAGCTTCCAGGACGCCCGCCGAGGAGATCGAGGTCGCGGGTCATACGGTACGGCTGAGCAGCCCCGACAAGGTGTGCTTCCCCGACCGCGGTTACACCAAGCGGGACGTCTTCGAGTACTACCTCGCGGTCGGCGACGGCATCACGCGCGCCCTGCGCAACCGGCCGACCACCCTGCAGCGCTTCCCCGACGGCATCGAAGGGGAAGCCTTCTATCAGAAGCGCATCCCCACCCGCGGTGTCCCGCCGTGGGTGCAGACCGCGACGATCAGCTTCCCCAGCGGCCGGACGGCCGAGGAACTCTGCCCCGCCGACCTCGCCCACGTGGCCTGGGCCGCGCAGATGGGCACGATCGTGTTCCACCCGTGGCCGGTGCGCGGCGACGCCCCCGACAACCCCGACGAGCTGCGCATCGACTTCGACCCGCAGCCCGGCCTGACCTTCGGTGACGTGGTGGCCGCGGCCGGCGTGGCCCACGAGGTGCTCGACGAGCTGGGCTGGGCCGCGTACCCGAAGACCTCCGGCGGCCGGGGCGTGCACGTCTACGTCCGGATCCAGCCGAAGTGGTCGTTCGTCCAGGTACGCCGGGCGGCGATCGCCCTGGCCCGGGAGATCGAGCGGCGCAGCCCCGACCGCATCACGACCTCGTGGTGGAAGGAGCAGCGCGGCGACAAGGTGTTCATCGACTACAACCAGATGGCCCGGGACCGGACGATCGCCTGCGCGTACTCACTGCGCGCCAACGCGCGGGCGACAGTCTCGACCCCGGTCACGTGGGCGGAGCTGACCGAGGTGGAGCCGGACGACTTCGACCTGCGGACGGTTCCGGCGCGGATCGCCGAGGCCGGTGACGCGCACGCGGGCATCGACGACGTGGCCCACGACATCACGCCGCTGCTGGAGTGGTCGGAACGCGACGAGAAGGCGGGCGCCGGGGACCTGCCGTATCCCCCGGACCACCCGAAGATGCCGGGCGAGCCGAAACGGGTGCAGCCCTCGAAGGACCGGGACCTGAAGAACAAGAACTGACGCCTTGCACTCGCAACGCTCGTACCGGCTCCGATTCGACTGGGGGCTGGCCGGAGCCCGGGCCGTCGGGGAGGACGCCGACGTGGTGGTCGTCGTGGACGTGTTGTCGTTCACGACCACTCTCAGCGTCGCCGTGGAGGCCGGCGCGGAGGTCCTGCCGTACCGCTGGAACGATGAGACGGCCGCCCGTCATGCGGCCGAGCGGCACGCTGTCCTCGCGGTCGGCCGTTCGGTGGCCGGGCCGGGCGACCTCAGCCTGTCCCCGGCGACCATCCGCGCGAACCCTGTGCCGCGCATCCTGCTGCCCTCGCCGAACGGGTCCACGATCTCCCTGTTGACCGGCGAGCGTGGGGCGACGGTCGTGGGCGCGGCCTTACGCAACTTCTCCGCCGTGGCGCAGTGGATCGCGCATTCGCCGGGAGGGACCGTGGCGGTCATCGCCGCGGGTGAGAAGTGGGGCGACGGCAGCCTGCGACCGGCTGTCGAGGATCTGTGGGGCGCGGGCGCTGTCATCCACGGTCTGCAGGCCGCCGGCCTGCGGGACGCCTCGCCGGAGGCCGAAGCCTCGGCGGCCGCCTTCGCCGCGGTGGAGAAGGAGCTGCCGGCGAGGCTCCGTGCGTGCGCGAGCGGCAGGGAACTCATCGAGAAGGGTTTCGGGGAGGACGTGGAGATAGCCGCCGAGATCGACCGCTGCCGGAGCGTCCCCGTCCTCTCGGGCGACAGGTTCCTGGTCAGAGGGCGATCTTGAAACCCTCGTGGCTGGCCTCGAAGCCCAGGGACGCATAGAAGCGGTGCGCGTCCGCGCGGCGCTTGTCCGTGGTCAGCTGGGCCAGGCGGCAGCCGCGCGCCCGGGCGCGGTCGAGGGACCACGCCATCATCTGCCGGCCCAGGCCGCGCCCGCGCTGGTCGCGGCGGATGCGGACAGCCTCGATGGTCATCCGCTCGGTGCCGCGGCGGCTCAGCGACGGGGTGAAGGTGAGCTGGCAGGTGCCGACGACCTCGCCGCCGGCGTCGGCCACGATCAGCTCGTTGCGCGGATCGGCGTCGATCGCTTCGAACGCCGACCAGTACGCGGCGTCCACCGACTCGGGCGTCGGGGACGACTCCCGGGAGCGGGAGATCTCGTCGTCGGTGAGAAGTTCCAGGATCGCGGGTACGTCGGCGCGGGACGCGGTACGGAAGATCAAGTCGGCCACGTGGTCATGGTGACACGCCCGTCGGGCTGAGCCCCACCGTGGCGGGTCCGGGGCACGATGACGCCATGCGGTTACTGCTCCTGCCGTTTCGGCAGATCTATCGGGGAATGGTCTGGCTCGCCAACTCGCCGCGGGCGCTGGCTTCGTCGTACCTGGTCCTGATCCTCGTCTGCGCCGTGCTCTTCACGTTCTTCGAGGGGAAGTCGTTCGGCGAGGCGCTGTGGTGGGCC
The DNA here is from genome assembly GCF_040689425.1 of Actinoplanes sp. NPDC051475. Lineage (NCBI taxonomy): Bacteria > Bacillati > Actinomycetota > Actinomycetes > Micromonosporales > Micromonosporaceae > Actinoplanes > Actinoplanes sp. NPDC051475. Next base: position 169,659 of record NZ_JBFAZZ010000007.1, on the reverse strand, counting down.
GTGGTCACCGCATCGACCGTCGGGTACGGCGACATCTCACCGGAGTCGTGGCAGGGCCGGTTGATGGGGGCCCTGCTGATGTCGTTGATGGTGCTCATCGTCGTCCCGCTGATCACGGCGCACTTCGCCAGCAAGCTCATCGTCGACCAGGACGCGTTCAAGCACGACGAGCAGGAGGAGCTGAAGAACAACCTGCGGCAGGTCCGCCGGCTCCTCGAGGAACTCGCGGAGCGCGAGGGCGTCAGCGTGCCGGACAGCGCAGCCCCTTCTGCGGCACCTGCAGATTGATTAGGTACTGGTCCACGGCGCTGACGATGCAGGTCGTGCTCGGGTAGGCGGTGTGGCCCTCGCCCTCCCAGGTGAGGACCTGCCCGGTGCCCAGCATGCCGGCCAGCTCCGCGGTGTTCTCGTACGGCGTCGCGGGGTCGCCGGTCGTGCCGACCACCACGATCGGCGGGGCACCCTTGGCGGGCCCGGCCGGATAAGGATCCTTCTTGCCGGGCCAGAAGGCGCACGGCAGCATGCCCATCGCCAGCGTCGAGCCGAACAGCGGGTACTTGGCTCGCCACTCGCCCTGCAGCTGGCGGATGCGCTCGGCCGTCGGGGCCTGGCCGGAGTCGGCGCAGTTCACGGCCAGGTTGGCGTCGAAGAGGTTGGAGTAGCTGCCGTCCTGCTTGCGGTCCGCGTACTGGTCCGCGAGATCGAAGACGGCCTCCGCGTTGCCTGCCTGGAGCTTGTCGACGGCCTTGGCGAGCTGCTGCCATCCGGATTCGGTGTAGAGCGACGAGATGACCGCCACGAGGATCCAGCCGGCGGTGGCATCGCGGCCGTCGTTGCCCTTGACCGGGGAGACCTCGGCCTTGGCCAGCGCGTCGGTCACCGCCTTGCGGGCGTCCGGGGCGATCGGGCACTTCGCCGCGGTGGCGCGGCACCAGTTCGAGAAGTTGGTGAAGGCCCGCTCGAAGCCCTTGGCCTGCGACTCCGAGCCGGCGATGAAGTCCTGCGTGGGGTCGATCGCGCCGTCGAGCACCAGGGCCCGGATCTTGTCGGGGAACAACTGCGCGTACGTGGCGCCGAGCAGTGTGCCGTACGAGAAGCCGAGGTAGGTCGTCTTCGCGTCGCCGACCGCGATGCGCAGCGCGTCCATGTCCTTGGCCGCCTGCTCGGTGCTGAAGGTGCCGAGCTGGTCGCCGTACTTCTGGCCGCAGCCCTCGGCGACCCGCTTGCTGATCGCCACGACCTGCTGGAACTCGGCGTCGGAGCGCGGATCCGGCTGCGCGGCGAACGTGGCGTCCTGGTCGGCGTCGCTGATGCACTTGACCGGGCTGGACCGCCCGACGCCGCGCGGGTCGAAGCCGATGACGTCGAACTTGTCGGTGACCTCGCTGGGCAGGCCGCCGAGCGCCTGGCCGAAGGAGAGGTAGACGGCGGTGTCGATGCCGGAGGCGCCGGGGCCGCCCGGGTTGACGAGCAGGGAGCCGATCCGGTCCCGCTGGGTTTTCGAGCGGACCCGGATCATCGCCACGTCGTAGGTGCCACCGCTCTGGGGTGCGTTCCAGTCGCGCGGCACGGCGACCGAGGCGCAGTCGTACGTCATGCCCTGCGCGCCGCGGCCGACCAGGTCCTGCGGCACCTCGGGGCACGGCAGCCACTGCGCCAGCGTGCCGGGGACCGCGGGCGGCGCCTTGCCGGCGTGGCTGGTCTTCGGCGCGGCACCGTCGGAATCCTCGGGGGCGAAGACCGGCAGTGTGCAGCCCGCGGTCGCGACGACCGCGGCGGCCAGGGCGGCCAGGACCAGACGAGGGGTACGCGGCACGATGCGCGGCCTTTCTTCAGCGGCGGTTTCCCGCACGAGGCTACGCGCTGCCCCCAGCGGATTCGCTCAGCGGCTCGTCAGCACGTCCGCCAGGTTGAACCGCACCGGGCGCTCGAGCTGCTCGTACGTGCAGGAGCGCGGCTCGCGGTCGGGCCGCCACCGCTCGAACTGGGCGGTGTGCCGGAACCGGATCCCCTCCATGTAGTCGTAGCGGACCTCGACCACCCGCTCCGGGCGCAGCGGCACGAACGAGAGGTCCTTGCCGTTGTTCCAGCGGCTCACCTCGTTCTTGCGGGGCGTCCGCTCGCCGGACTCGTGCGCCGCCCAGTTCCACGGGTGGCCCTCGAACGTGGTGACCAGGTGCTGCATCTCCACGAAGAGCTCCTCACGTACGGCCATGGGGAAGGAGCCGATGACTCCGACCGACACCAGCACGTCCCGCTCGTCGAAGAGGCCGAGCAGCAGCGAGCCGATCCGGTTGTCCCCGGACTTGTGCAGCCGGTATCCGGCGACGACGCAGTCCGCCGTACGTTTGTGCTTGATCTTGGTCATGACCCGCTTGTCCGGCTCGTAGCCCAGGTCCTTGCCCTTGGCGATGAGCCCGTCGAGCCCGGCGCCCTCGAACTCGGCGAACCAGCGCCGCGCGGTCTCGAGGTCGTCGGTGGCCGGGGTGACGTAGACCGGCGGTTTCGCGGCGGCCAGGCATTCCTCGAGCCGGGCCCGCCGCTCCGCGAAGGGCCGCGTGGACAGGTCCTCGTCGCCGAGCGCCAGCAGGTCGAAGGCGACGAACCCGGCCGGCGTCTGCTCGGAGAGCAGCTTGACCCGGCTCGCCGCGGGGTGGATGCGCTGCTGGAGGGCCTCGAAGTCGAGGGTGTTGCGGGCGGTGTCGGCGACGATGATCTCGCCGTCGATCACCGACCGCTCCGGGAAGTTCGCCAGGACCGCCTCGACCACCTCGGGGAAGTAGCGGGTCATCGGCTTCTCGTTCCGGCTGCCGATCTCGACCTCGTCGCCGTCGCGGAAGATGATCGAGCGGAAGCCGTCCCACTTCGGCTCGTAGAGCTGCCCCGGCGGGATCTCGGCGACCGGCTTCGCGAGCATCGGCTTCACGGGCGGGTTGATCGGCAGGTCCATGCCGCCAGTCTCCCCGCTCGCGCCGGAAAAGAAAGCCTCACGTGCCGATACGCGGCCCCGGCGCGGGGTATCGCTGTGCCATGAGCTCTCGTGTGGTCGTCCTGACCGGTGCGTCGAGCGGGATCGGGAGGGCCGCCGCGCTGGCCTTCGCGGCCCGTGGCGACATGCTCGTCCTCGCCGCCCGCGGCCTGGCCGACCTGGAGAAGGTCGCCGTGGACTGCGACGGCGACGTGCTCGTCGTGCCGGTCGACGTCGGCGTCCGGACCGAGGTCGACGGGCTGGCCCAGGCGGCGGTCGAGCGCTTCGGGCGCATCGACGTGTGGGCCGACACGGCGGCGGTGATGGCGTACGGGCGCTTCGAGGATCTGCCGCCGCACGTCTTCGACAAGGTGGTCACCACGGACCTGCTCGGGCCGGCCAACGTGGCGCGGGCCGCGCTGCGCGTGTTCCGGGCGCAGGGGCACGGGACGCTCATCCTGTGCAGCTCGCTCGTCGGGCACATCACGGCGCCGAACATGTCCGCGTACTCGACGGCCAAGTGGGGTCTGCGCGCGCTCACCCGGACGCTGCGGCAGGAGACCCGGGACGCCTCGGACATCCACATCTGCGAGCTGGTGCCGGGCAGCGTCGACACGCCCATCTACACGAGTGCCGCCAACTACGCGGGGTTCGTCGGCCGGCCGCCGCCCCCGGTCGACAGCGCCGAGCGGATGGGCGCCGCCATCGTGCGCCTCGCCGACCGGCCGCGGCGGGAGCTGTCCGTCGGGGCGACGAACCGCTTCATCGCGTTCGGCTTCAGCACGGTGCCGCCGGTCTACGACGCCCTCGTCGGCCCGCTCATGGGCCGGCTCGGCCTGTCCCGGTCGCAGCCCGCGCCGCCGGACGACGGCAACGTCTTCGCCAGCCGACCGCGGACCGAGGGCGGCACCCGGCGTCTCGGCCGGGTGGCGGTGGGCGCCGTGGCGGCGGGAGCATTGGCGCTGACCGGTGCCGCCGCGCTGGCCCTGCAGCGCGGCCTGCGGCGGCGCTGAGGCTTCACTCGTCCCTTGGGGCTAATGCACCAGGAGGGCGACGAGCCGGTCGAGTTCGGCGTCCGGGTCCTCGGCCAGTCCCATGTGGACCGGCCCGGCGCGCAGGATGGTGCTGCGGGGCGCCACCATCCAGCGGAAACGCTCGCCCTGCTTCATCTCACGGGCCGCGCCCCCGTCCGCACCGCCCGCGCAGGTGATCTCCCAGGACTTGAGTGCGGCCCGGATGTCGTCCAGGTCCGCGTTCGGGTCCAGGGTGAGGAGGCGTTGCTCGTGCAGGTGCGTACGGGCGCTGAGGAAGTCGAGCCGCTGGCAGTAGAGCACCACCCCGACGTTGATGACCTCGCCGCGCTCGACCCGGGGAACGGCCTGGATGATCGCGTACTCGTAAGGGACTTTCATGCCGGGACCCACGCTTCCGGGCGGCCCGCGCGGGCGAGCAGATGGTCCCGGTACGCCGCGCGGGCCTCGTCCGCGGTGTCGAAGTCGAACTCGGCCAGCCACTCGCCGGGCACGAGGGCCAGCACCTCGTCGAGCAGCTCGCCGGTGAGCTGGGGCACCAGGTCGGCGGCCGCGGCGGCGAGACCCGTCGCGTACGGCTTGAGCACGTGGTCGTCCCACTTGTACGGGCGATGCACCACGGCCCCGGCCCGCGGCCAGTTGTGGTGGAAGTACAGGGTCGCGCCGTGGTCGATGAGCCACAGGTCGCCGTGCCAGATGAGCAGGTTGGGGTTGCGCCAGCTGCGGTCCACGTTCTCCACGAACGCGTCGAAGACGAGCAGCCGCGAGGCCAGGTCCGCCTCGACCGGGTGGGCGACCGGGTCGTACCCGAGCGCTCCCGGCAGATAGTCCATGCCGAGGTTGGCGCCGGCGCTGGCCTTGATCAGCTCCTGCACCTCCTCGTCGGGCTCGGCCCGGGCCACGACCGGGTCAAGCTCCACGACGACGAGCTCCGGCACGGGCAGGCCCAAGCGCCGGGCCAGCTCGCCGGAGACGACCTCGGCGACCAGCGCCTTGGGGCCTTGACCCGCGCCGCGGAACTTCACCACGTACGTGCCGAGGTTGCCCGCCTCGACGATGCCGGGCAGCGAGCCGCCCTCCCGCAGGGGGGTGACGTAACGGACGGCGGTGACCTCGGGCAGCACGCGCCTACCCTAGTTCGTGTCGGGTCCCCGCCTGCGGAGGTCCTCGACCCGGGTCATGGCGTCGCGCAGCTCGGTGAGCCATTCGTCGGTGTGCTCGCCGACCAGGCGGACGCACCAGGCGAGCGCCTCGGACCGGCTGCGGGCCACGCCGGCGTCCACGAGCGTGTCGAGCACCTGCCGCTCGGGCTGGCGCAGCCGGGTCATCACCGGCGCGGACAGGTGGGTGAAGAGTTCCTGGGTGTCGCCGCAGCGCAGGCCCCAGCTCACCTTGCGCTGGTAGCGGTGCTCGACCTGGCGGGCGACCTTGATCCGGTCGTCGCGGGTGTCCTCGCGGAACTGATGGATCCGCCCGGCCTGCGCGGCGGTGCGGTCGGCCTCGATGGCGTCGGCGCCCAGCTCGGGGGCGGGGACGCGGCCCCAGATGATGATCTCGTCGCGGTCGATCACGACGTGGGGCGGCTCGGTGAACCACCCGTCGGGCGCCGCGCCGGTGATCCAGGCGGCGGCGTCGTCGGCGGGTGGCGGTTCTGTCCGGCTACCGGACGAGGGACGGTAACGCATGATTACATGCTTACACCGTTGCGAGCATTACGCCAGGCCTAGAGAACAAACGCATCGGTCCAGAGCTGACGGGTACGGCCGGAGAGCGCCTCCATGAGGGCCACGGCCTGGCTGTCGGTCAGGGCCGCCACGAAGTCGATCACCGCACGGCCCCGGGCCCGGGGCAGCGCGTCCGGAGTGCCGTCGGGCAGCTCCAGCTCGGCCAGCTCGACCAGGTCCCGCAGCCGGCGCGGGAGCCGCTCGGCCTCGTCCGGGTCTTCGAGCCAGGCCAGCAACGCCTCCACCAGCGAGCCCAGCAGCCGGGCCTGGCCGCGCTGGTGCAGCGCCAGATCCGGGCGGCCCAGCACGAACCGGTTCTGTACGAACTTGAGAACCTGCACCTCGTGCCATTGCGCGGGGGCCAGCAGCACGTGCCCCGAGCGGACGGCGGGCGTCTCGGTCACCTCGATCGACTCGACCAGCCGCTTGGTCCACGTCGCGGAGAACGCGGCCACCTGCGCCTCCGCCTCGAGCGAGCCGTCGAAGGGGACGCTGAGCAGGCCGTCGACCAGCTCGGCGCGGACCTGCTCGACCGCGGCGTCGAAGGCGTCGTCGTCGGCGACCCAGCCGTCCTTGCGGTGCAGCTGCCGGCGCAGCGCCTCGATCGAGCTGCCCGGGCGGCGCGCGATCAGGTCGGCGTCCGGTGCCTCACTGAAGTCCGTGCGCTGCCACGCCATCAGCTCCGCCGCCACCGCGCCCTGCTGCAGGACGCCGACGCGGTGCACGTCCTCCAGGTCGTGGATCGCGTACGCGATGTCGTCGGCCGTGTCCATCACCGAGGCCTCGGGCGTCTGCTGCCAGTCGGCGACCCGCCCGGCGAAGGGCAGGCGTGCCTGGAGCATGTCCTCGACCTCGGTCGAATATGCGCCGAACTTGAGCGAACCGCCGTCCGGATCGTCCGGGGGAGCCGCGGCGCCCCGCGGCGGCGGGTCGAGAAGACGAGGATGCGGCGACGGATGCGTACGCCGGGTCCACGGATACTTCAGGATCGCGGCGCGGGTGGCGGCCGTCAGGTTCAGGCCGATCGTCGCCTGGCCGCGGATCTCCGTGCTGGTCACGATCCGGTACGACTGGGCGTTGCCCTCGAAGCCGTCGCGCAGGTGCAGCCGCCCCCGGGCCAGGTTGTCGAGCACGCGCTCGCCGAGGTGCCCGAACGGCGGGTGCCCGAGGTCGTGCGCCAGCGCCGCCGCCTCCACCACGTCCGGGTCGCAGCCGCCGAGCTTCTCGAGCGTGTCGGCGTACTGGCGCAGCAGCCGTTCGGCGATGGCCCGGCCGACCGAGGCGACCTTGAGGCTGTGGGTCAGCCGGTTGTGCACCAGCAGGCCGCCCCCGCCGGGGCTGATCACCTGGGTGACGCCGCCCAGCCGGGCGAAGAACGGCGAGCTGACGATCCGGTCCCGGTCCACGCGGAACGGGCTGGCCGCCAGGTCGCCGGGGGCGACGAGGCCGTCGCCGAAAAGCCGCCGAGCGCGAAGATCCTCCATGCGCCCGACGCTATTACATCGGCGACGGCGATCCGTCAGCGCGCCTGCAGCGCGTCGAGGGCCACGGACATCGCCGCGACCAGGCGGCGGTCGAGCTGCGGGTCGTGGATGGTCACGACGTACCGGTCGCGCAGGCCCCACTTCTTGACCACGGAGAACGCCGGGCGGTCGCCCAGCACGAACTCGAAGTGGTACGGCAGCCAGGACAGCGAGTCCACGACCCGGCGCAGGATCGCGACCACCACGTTCGTCTCTCGGCCGATCATCTCGCCGTGGCCGGGTTGCTCGAGGTGCCACGTCGAGCGCAGCAGCGATTCCTTCCAGTTCTTGCGGAACAGGCCGATGGGGGTGCCCGCGGCGTCCGTCACGTCGTACGTGGCGCCGAGGTCGATCACCTGACGCGCCTTGAACCCGAGGACGGGGGTCGTCTTGGTGTCGTCGGAGTAGAGGGTCACCTGCTCCTTGAACGCCATCCGCTTCTGCTGGGCGAAGGCGAGGATGCCCGCTTCCGACCCGTCCGGAGCGACCGCATGGATCTCGTACTGATTGACCATGAGACGCACGCGCTGACGCACTATGAGCTGGTGCTGGCTTTGGAGAGTGTCGACTGTCACGGCGGCAGTGTGACACAGCACCACATCTTGAGGAGATCCACAGCACACGGTGGCGGCCGACGGCCACAGCCGGTCAGACTTGGCAGTCGGGACGGAACTGACACGGAGGAACCGCGCATGGCGAAGCAGGCAGACGGCCGTCGAAGGCACACCGGGGCTGAGCTTGCCCGCGGCGGAAAACCGAGACGAAAAGCCGGTTGGATCGCCCTGGCCTTGGGTGCGGCCGCGGTATGGGCGGCACGCGACATCCCGCTGCAGATGGGCTCGCGCAAGATCGGCAGTCGCGCTGAGGGGGAGCGCGGGGCCCGTTACGCCCGCTCGCCGCAGTTCTCCGACGGCAAGTTCCGCAACGCCGTGCCCGCCACCGAGGTGGCCGTCGCGTCGATGCCGCGCCTGCTGACGGCCGCCCTGACCGGGCGTGAGCACCGCCATCCCGCCGGGCCGATCCCCGTGGTCACCCCGGAGACCGGCGGCGACGGCCTCTACGTGACCTGGTACGGGCACTCCTCAGCGCTGATCGAGATCGAGGGCCGGCGGGTGCTGGTCGACCCGGTCTGGAGCGACCGCTGTTCCCCGTCGCGCCTGCAGGGGCCCAAGCGTCTGCACGAGCCGCCCGTGGCGCTGCGCGAGCTTCCGCCGATCGACGCGGTGCTGATCTCCCACGACCACTACGACCACCTTGACATGGAGACGATCCGCACCCTCGTCGACCTGCAGGCCGCGCCGTTCCTGGTGCCGCTGGGAATCGGGGCGCACCTGGAGCGGTGGGGCGTACCGGCGACCCGGATCGTCGAGCTGGACTGGGACGAGCGCGCCAGGGTCGCGGGCATCGAGTTCATCGCCACGGCCGCCCGGCACTTCTCCGGCCGCGGCTTCTCCCGCGACGAGACTTTGTGGGCGTCCTGGGTCATTGCCGGGCCGACCCGCAAGGCGTTCTACTCCGGCGACACCGGCTACTTCCCGGGATTCGCCGAGATCGGTGAGCAGTACGGCCCGTTCGACGTGTCGCTCGTGCAGATCGGCGCGTACGGCGACGCGTGGCCGGACATCCACATGGTTCCCGAGGACGGGGTGGCCACCCACGTCGACGTCCGGGGCGGGCTGATGATCCCGGTGCACTGGGCCACCTTCAACCTCGCCCTGCACGACTGGGCGGAGCCGGCCGACCGGGCCTGGCGCGAGGCCAAGGCGCGCGACGTCCGGCTGGCGGTGCCGCGGCCGGGGGAGCGGGTCGACGTGGACAACCCGCCGCCCGTCGACGGCTGGTGGCAGCAGCTCTGATCCGTTCCGTGTGACAGCCCGGTCGCCTTGCCGGCCGGGCTTTCGCGTACCCACCTGCTAATACCTATTAGTCCTTGACGATCGGTGTCGCGGAGCCTCAGGATGGTGCATCGCTTGACTAATGCGTATTAGCGACACCGAGGGGGGCTCCTGTGACCAGCTCGCGACGACGGGTGACGCAGCAGGACATCGCCCGGATGACCGGCGTGAGCCAGGCGACGGTATCCCTCGTGCTCAACGGCCGCCACGACGCCGACGTGCGGATCGCCCCCGGGACCCGCGAGCGGGTGCTGCAGGCGATCCGGAGCACCGGCTACGTGGCCGACCCGATCGCCCGCCGGCTCGCCGCCCGGCACAACCGGATCCTCGGCGTCTTCACCTACGAGCCGGTGTTCCCGGCCGGGCTCGGCGACTTCTACCACCCGTTCCTGGTCGGCATCGAGGAGTGCGCCGAGCGGGTCGGATGCGACCTGCTGCTGCTCACCAGCGCGCCGGTGGTCGACGGGCGGCGCCGGATCTTCCATCCGGACAACCGGCTGCGGCTCGCCGACGGCTGCATCCTGCTGGGCCGCTCGCTCGACCCCGCGGAGCTCGCCCGGCTCGTGGCCGAGGCGCAGCCGTTCGTCAGCGTCGGCCGGCGCGACGACGCGGGCGGGCCGGTGCCGTACGTGGGTGCCGACTACCCCGCGGCCACCGCGGCCCAGGTGCGGGCCGCCGTCGCGCTGGGGCACCGGCGGCTCGTCTACGTGGGCCAGGGCGCCGGTCCGGAGTCGCACGCCGACCGGTTACGGGGATTCGCCGCCGCGGCGGCCGCGGCCGGTGTGGACGGACGCCATCTGCCGATCGCCGGTTCGGGTGCGGCGGAGGTGCTCGACGCGATCCGTGCCGACCGGCGGACCTGTGTCTTCGTCGAGGAGTTCGCCGACGGGGTGGCGATCGCCGAGGTCGCGGCCGCGCGCGGGTTACGCGTACCGGAGGATCTCTCGCTGGTCGCCCTGGGCGACCCGACCCGGCCGGCCGCGACCGACATCGACGTCACGGGTTACCGGATCCCGCGGCGGGAGATGGGGTGGCAGGCGGTGGAGGTGCTCGCCGGGATGCTGGCCGGCGAGGACGGCCCGACGCAGCGGATCCTGGCGTGCGAGCCGGTGGCCGGCACGACGCTGGCGGCGGTGGCCGGTGCCTGAGGAGAGGCGGGCCGAGGTCGTCGTCGTGGGCGGCGGGCTCGGCGGCGTGGCGGCCGCGCTGGCAGCGGCGCGGGCCGGGCGGTCGGTGCTCCTGACCGAGGAGTACGCCTGGCTCGGCGGCCAGCTGACCAGCCAGGCGGTGCCGCCGGACGAGCACAGCTGGGTCGAGCAGTTCGGCGTGACGGCGAGCTACCGGGCGTTGCGCGACGGCATCCGCGACTACTACCGGCGGCACTACCCGCTGACCGATCGGGCCCGGCGGACCCGGGAGCTGAATCCGGGCGCCGGGCACGTGAGCAGGCTGTGCCACGAGCCGCGGGTCGCGGTCGCCGTCATCGAGGCGATGCTCGCGCCGTTCAGGGGGAGCGGGCGGCTGACCGTGCTGCACGGGTGGGTCCCCGTCGCGGCCGGAACCGACGGCGACCGGGTGACCGCGGTGACCGTACGGCGGGACGGCGAGGAGCTGACCCTCGTGGCGCCGTACATTCTGGACGCCACCGAGACCGGGGAGCTCCTGCCGCTCACCGGCACCGAATACGTCACCGGGTTCGAGTCGCAGGGGCAGACCGGGGAGCCCAGCGCGCCCGAGACCGCCGACCCCACCAACATGCAGGCGTTCTCGGTCTGCTTCGCGGTCGACCACGTGGACGGCGACCACACCGTCGACCGCCCCGCCTCGTACGCGAAATGGCGTGACCACCGACCCCCGTTCTGGGGCGCGAAGATGCTGTCCTGGCAGTCGCCGAGTCCCCGTACCCTCGAGATCTCGACCCGCTCCTTCACCCCCAACCCGGACGACGACCCGTGGCTGGTCGACGCGGACCAGCGGGCCGACCCGGGCGACGGCAACCTGTGGACGTTCCGGCGGATCGCCGCGCGGCGCACCTTCGCCGACGGCTTCTACCCGAGCGACATCTGCCTGGTGAACTGGCCGATGATCGATTACTTCGAGGCGCCGATCATCGACGTGCCGGACGCCGCTTGCCAGGTGGAGAAGGCCAGGGAGCTGTCCTTCTCGGTCCTCTACTGGCTGCAGACCGAGGCGCCGCGCCCCGACGGCGGCACCGGATGGAAGGGCCTGCGGCTGCGCGATGACGTCACCGGTGGCGACGACGGGCTCGCGATGGCGCCCTACATCCGCGAGTCGCGCCGGATCCGCGCCGAGTACACGATCGTCGAGCAGGACCTGTCGCTGGCCGTCCGCGGAGACAAGGGCGCGGTGTCGCACGCCGACTCGGTCGGCATCGGCATGTACCGCATCGACCTGCACCCCTCCACCGGCGGCGACACCTACATCGACGTGGGTTCGTGCCCCTTCGAGATCCCGCTCGGCGCCCTGATCCCGCAGCGGGTGGAGAACCTGCTGCCCGCCGGCAAGAACATCGGTACCACCCACATCACCAACGGATCCCACCGCCTGCACCCCGTCGAGTGGAACGTCGGCGAGGTCGCCGGCGTCCTCGCCGACTTCTGTCTCGCCCGCGCGGTGTCCCCCCGCGCGGTGCGCCACACCCCCGCCCTGCTGGCCGACTTCCAGGACCGCCTGACCGCCGACGGGGTCGAGCTGCGCTGGCCGGACGTCGGCGGTTACTGAGGAGGACCCCTCCCGCCATGAGAAGAACAGCCCTGATAGCCGCCACCGTCGTGCTCGCCGGCATCGCCGCGTGCGGCGGCGGAGACTCCGGTGCCGACGGCCCGATCACCCTGCGGATGACCACGTGGTCCGCGAACGAGGCGCACGTCCAGCTCTTCCAGCAGATCGCCGCCGACTACAAGCAGAGCCACCCCGACGTCACGGTGCAGTTCGACGCCCTGCCGTTCGAGAACTACACCACCACGCTGACCACGCAGATCGCCGGCGGCAAGGCGCCCGACCTCGCCTGGATCCTGGAGGCGTCGGCGCCGGACTTCGTCTCCTCGGGCGCGCTCGTGCCGCTGGACGGAAAGATCGAGAACGAGGGCGAGCTCGAGCCCGCCGCCACCGCGCTGTGGCGGCAGGACGGCAAGCTCATCGCGTACCCGTTCTCGACCTCGCCCTTCGGGGTCTTCGTCAACACCGACCTGGTCAAGGAGCTGCCGGCCGGGAGCGAGTGGACCTGGGAGAACGCCATGGCCGCCGCGGCGTCGGCCGCGAAGTCCAGCGGCAGGCAGGGGCTCGTGGTCCGCGACTTCGACTACAAGGCGTGGGACAACCTGGCATCGGTCTTCTACGGGTGGGGCGCCGAGGCGTGGAGCGCCGACGGGAAGACCTGCGGCTTCAACCAGCAGCCGATGGTGGACGCGATGACGTTCATCCACAAGGCGGTCTTCACCGACAAGGCGATGCCCGGCCCCGGCGTCGCGGCGGACTTCTTCGCCGGTGAGGCCGCGATGACGATTACGCAGATCTCCCGCGCGTCGCTGCTCAAGGACGCGACGTTCAAGTGGACGCTGGTGCCGCTGCCGGCCGGGCCCGAGGGCGAGTACTCGGTCATCGGCCAAGGCGGCCTCGGCGTGCTCAAGAAGGGCAGGCACGCGGAGGCGGCCGCAGATTTCCTGACCTTCTTCACCGACGACGCCAACTCCGCGAAGCTCGCACAGTTCTTCCCGCCGCCGCGCAAGCCGCAGCTCACCGCCGCGACGCTGGCGAAGAGCAACCCGCTGCTCAAGCCCGAGCAACTGCAGGACGTGGTGATCAACGGCATCGGCGCCGGCAAGGTCAAGCCCAGCCACCGCGACAGCGCCGAGATCGCCCAGGCCGTACGGTCGGCGCTCGACCCGCTGTGGAAGCCGGACGCGCAGGTGAAGCCGGTCCTCGACGGGGTCTGCGCGGCGATCGAGCCGCTGCTGGCGAAGTGACGGGGGCCGACCGGCGGCGCGACCGGCTCACCGGCTGTCTGTTCATCGCGCCGCAGCTCGCCGGGACGATCGCCTTCGTGCTGGTCCCGCTGGTGCTCGTGCTCTGGTACAGCCTGCACGAGTGGAACGTGCTCGCGGACACCTTCGACTTCGTGGGCACCGGCAACTACCGGCGGCTGATGGACGACCCGAAACTGTCCTCGGTGCTGCGGTCCACGTTCTTCTTCTCCGCCGGGCTGGTCGTGCTCAACCTGTCGCTGGCGATGCTGCTGGCCGTACTCCTGAACCAGAAGCTGCGCGGCACCACCCTCTTCCGGGTGGCGTTCTTCTCGCCCGTGGTGGTCTCGCTGGTCGCCTGGACCGTCGTCTGGGGCTTCATGCTCCAGCACAACGGCGGCATCAACGGCCTGCTGGACGCGATCGGCGTCGAGGGCCCCAACTGGCTGCGCTCCGACGGCACCGCGATGGCTTCCGTCGTCGTGGTGCAGGTCTTCAAGAACGTGGGCCTCAACATGGTGCTGTTCCTGGCGGCGTTGCAGGGCGTCCCCCAGGAGCTCCACGAGGCGGCCCGGATGGACGGGGCGGGCCGCTGGACCGTCTTCCGCCGGGTCACCCTGCCCATGATCAGCCCGACCGTGCTGCTGACCTCGATCATCACGATCGTCGGCTCGCTGCAGGTCTTCGCCCAGATCGCCGTCCTCACCCAGGGCGGCCCGGGCACGTCCACCACGGTGCTCGTCTACTACCTCTACCAGCAGGCCTTCCAGTTCCACACGTTCGGCTACGGCGCGACGCTGTCGGTCCTGCTCTTCCTCATCGTGCTGCTGCTCACGGTCGTGCAGTGGCAGCTGCGCAAAAGGTGGGTCTTCCATGAGTCCTAGGAGCCGGATCCTCCTGTACGCCGTGCTGCTCGTACTCTGCGTCCCGTTCGTCTTCCCGACGTGGTGGATGGTGACGTCCTCGCTGAAGCCGAACGCGGAGATCTTCGCCTACCCGCCCCGGCTGTGGCCCGCGGACCCGTCGTTCGACGCGTGGCGGCAGGTCTTCACCATGCAACCGTTCGCCGAGCAGTACTGGAACTCGGCGTACATCGCGGTGGTCGTCACCCTCGGCACGCTGGCGGTGGCGGCGCCGGCGGGCTACGCGTTCGCCCGCATCCGCTTCCCGGCCCGTAACGCCCTGTTCCTGGTGGTGATCACCGGCCTGCTCGTCCCGAGCGAGGTGACGATCGTGCCGCTCTTCCGGATGTTCAACGCGCTCGGGCTGGTCGACACGCACTGGCCGCTGATCCTCGTGCCCGTATTCGGGGCGCCGTCCGTGCTGGCGACGTTCATCATGCGGCAGTTCTTCGTCACGCTGCCGGTCGAGCTGGAGGAGGCGGCCCGGATGGACGGACTGGGCCGCTCCGCGATCTTCCGCCGCATCGCCCTGCCCCTGGCGAAGCCGGCCCTGGGCGCGGTCGCCATCTTCACGTTCCTGCACAGCTGGAACCAGTTCCTGGAGCCGATCGTGTTCATCTCCAGCAAGGAGAAGTACACGCTGCCGCAGGCCCTGACCCAGTTCACCGACGTCTACCAGGGCCCGCTGTGGAACGTTCAGCTGTCGGCGGCGTCGATGACCGCGATCCCGGTGCTGATCGTCTTCGTGCTCGCCCAGCGGCAGTTCATCGAGGGCCTGGCGCACACCGGCCTCAAGGGATAGTCGCTCAGTGCCCGGCGTCGTAGGCCGCGGCCACGAAGGTGGCGACAAAGAACAGGACGCCCAGGATCAGCGGCCGGGTACGGCCCCAGGCGATCTTCCGCTTGGCGGGAACGTCGCGCTTCGCCGCGCGCAGATCCCGCCAGGCCGCGTGGGCCCGCCCGGCCCGGTAACCGATCACGATCACGGTGGTGGCGCTCATCACCGTGGCAACGCTCGCTACGTGGTACGTCATGCGAACCCCCTGGAGCCGAAGCGGTGTCGGACGGACCTCAGTGTGGGGTGCCGACCCGCCCGTTTCCAGCGGATTGAGAATGCTAAAACGCCATAAACAGCGATTCAGGGTACGGACGGCAGTGTCAGCTATCCGATCGTTCGCGTGGCACGCAGACCTTGACAGCGGCCGGTGCGACCTCGATCCGGATCTTCTTCACCGCATCACGCGCGCCGCCGTCCAGCTCGTACGTCAACGGCTCCCGCAGCTTCACGTCGATGCGCCGGGCCCGCGTCATGTGCACGAACGGCGAGTCCTCCGAACGCCCCACCGCCATCCGCCCCATCGTCCGCGCCCACTGCGCGGCGCCCCGAGCCGTGGAGACCCCGACGTCCAGCCACCCGTCGTCGGGCTTGGCGTCGTCGAACGCCGTGATGCCCCCGGTGATCGTCCCGACGTTGCCGACCAGGACGCAGGTCGCGTCGTCCTTGAACCAGTCGGTGCCGTCCACCTTGATCTTCGCCTTGGGCGCGGGGTCGTCGAGATGGCGCAGCCCGGTGTAGACGTACGACAGCTTGCCCAGCCGGTCCTTCAGCTTCCCGTCGGCGTCCTGGATCATCGCCCCGTCGAACCCGATCCCCGCCATGACGGCGAAGTGCTCCCCGTTGAGCACCCCGAGATCGAGCCGGTGCCGCCGCCCGTGGAAGGCGATCTGCACGGCGCCCTCGAGATCGTGAGGGACCCCGAGGTTGGTGGCGAGCAGGTTCGCGGTCCCGGCGGGGATGATCCCGACCGGCACCTTGGCCCCGCCCCCGGAGCCGGCGACGGCGTCGAGGGTCCGCTGCACCATCCCATCACCGCCCCACACGATCAGCAGGTCAGGCTGCTGCTTCAGGGCGCGCCGGACCTGCTTGGGGGCCTTCTTGCTCTTCGGCACCTCGTACCAGAGCAGATCCTCCACGCCCTCGTCCGAGATCCGCCGGCGCAGCTCGTCGAGCCCGCCACCGAGAGTCTTGCGCTGATGGGCGACCACAGCGACTTTCCGGGGAGTCCGCATGCCGCAGCCGATACCCGAACCGCGGTATTACTACGCATGACCCGGTTCTGACAGTCCCTCGGCCTGCTCGACATGACCGCGTACGGCCGTGGCGAGGCGTTGGGAGGACAGCCCCGAGGGCCGGCCCGTGCTCGGCGATGTCCGCGAGGAGCACCCGTCCGCGGGCGGTCAGGCCTGCTGGTGCTGGCGCTCGGACGCGGCCGGGAACGCCAGTTGGGGCGCGACCAGCCGTCCCGTGCCGCAGTGGACCCGCCCCGGCGCGACCCCGGTGGAAACCCTCGGCCGCTAAGACACCGATTCGCGCATGCGTTGTTCGGCGGCGGCGCTGCGGATCACCATCAGGCGAAGCTCGAGTTCGTCCGACACCATCGAGGCCAGGTGTTCCAGGGCCTTCAGCTGGCGGGCGGACGCCTCGCGCGGCCGGCTGTCGATCACGTTGACCGTGCCGAGGCGGTAGCCGTCGTGGGTGCGGATGGGGGCGGCCGCGTAGAAGCGAAGGCCCAGCTCGCCGCGGACCAGCGGGTGTTCGAGGGTCCGGGGGTCGACCGCGGCGTTGTTGATCACGTAGACCTCGTCCTGGGCGATGACCGAGGCGCACAGGCCCGGCTCCTTGCCCACCTCGCGGACGCCCGTGAGGCCCTGGCACGCCGCGAGCCAGACGCGGTCCTGTTCCACCAGCGAGACCGTCGCGATCGGGGTGTCGAAGATCGCGCCCGCCACGAAGGCGATGCGGTCGTACGCGTCCTCGACCGGCTGGTCCACCAGCCGGTAGCGGCGTACGGCGTCGAGGCGGCGCTGCTCGTCGGGGCTGACGTTGTCCAGGTATTCGTAAGCGCCGCCGGACACCGGGCTGCTGTTCGTCACGGGAATCCCCTCACGCATCGGTCGCTCGGTCGCTGAGGCCGGCTCGCAACTGCTCATCGGAGGTGGTCCCACCCGCTCATGCAGGTGGTACCACCGTCGCGAACAAGCCTCACAGTGAGCCTAGTGAAACTTCCGGGGGCGCCCGCAATGGCTGAGCGGCGACAAATCTCCCCGACGGTGCGGAGACGCGGGAATGTCGCACAAACTGTCGGGTACTAGATGATCGTGACAACACCCGTAGCGGCCGTAGTGGGGCAACTCGCCCGCGACCTTGTCCTGTCCGTCGATGCCGTGCCCGGCGCCGGGGAAGCCGGCGACGCCACCGGCCGGCGGGAGCAACTGGGCGGCAAGGGGGCCAACCAGGCGGTGGCGCTCGCCCAGCTCGGCGTCCGCCCTCGGCTCGTCGCCGTGGCGGGTGATGACGTCATCGGCGACGTGCTGCTCGACCAGGCCCGGCGGGACGGCATCGAGGTGACCGCGGTGGTCCGCCGCCGCGACACACTCACGGGACTCATCGTGGAGCTGCTCGAGTCCGACGGAACGTGGCGGTACGTCCAGCACCTGCCCGAGGCCGTACTGCTGACCGAACATGACGTCGAGGCGGCGCATGCGGTCATCGCCGGTGCTGACGCCGTACTCGTGCAGCTGCAGCAACCACCCGCGGCCGCGCTGGCCGCCGCCCGGATCGGGCACGACGCCGGCCGGCTCGTGGTGCTCGACGGCGTACCGGAGGAACGCCGCGACGACCTGCTCGCCGCCGCGGACGTGGTGCGGGCCGACGACCGGGAGGCGAGGCTGCTGCTCGGCGACGAACCGACGGTGGAGAACGCGCGGAGCCTGCTGGATCAGGGCCCGCGGCTGCTGGCGCTCGGCGTCGGGGACGGCAACCTCTTCGTCTGGCGCGACGGTGACCTGCGGCTGCCGCTTACCGACGAGAAGGTCGTCGACACCACCGGGGGAGGGGACGCCTTCACGGCGTCCTTGACGGCGTCGCTGCTGCGCGGCGAGGACCCTGCGACGGCGGCCCGGTGGGCGGTGGCCGCGTCCGGGGCGACGGTCGGGCATCCCAGCGGCCGCCCGGACCTGCGCTCCGAAGACCTGGCAAAGCGGGTGCGGGAGCTGTCCGGTGAGTGAGCCAGGGCCGGCGGAGCCGTGGTCCGTACGAGAGGCGGGCCTGTCGGGGGAAGCGCTCAGCACGTCCGCCCTGCGCCAGTCGGAGTCCGTGTTCGCCCTCGCCAACGGGCACATCGGGCTGCGCGGCAACCTCGACGAGGGCACCCCCTGCGGGATGCCGGGCACCTACCTGAACTCGCTCTTCGAGGAGCGCGACCTCGAGTATCCCGAGGCGGGCTACGGCTTCCCGGAGCGCACCGAGACGATCGTCGACGCCCCCAACGGCAAGCTGATCTCGCTGACCGCCGATGACGAGCGGTTCGACATCCGCTCCGGCATCCTGCGGCGCCACGAACGCTGCCTGGACCTGCGGGCCGGCACGCTGAGCCGCGACGTCGAGTGGGTCTCCCCGTCCGGGGCGGCGGTGCGCATCCGCAGCGTCCGGGTCGTCTCGTTCCCGCAGCCGGCCGTCGCAGCCATCCGATACGAGGTCGAGGCGCTGGAGCGTCCGGTGCGGATCCGGATCGACTCGGATCTGCTCGCCAACGAGGAGCAGCCGGACCAGCGCCACGACCCACGGGCCTCGGCGGTGCTGCACGCGCCGCTGGAGCCGGTCTCGCACTCGCCGGACGTGCTGCTGCACCGCACCCGGCGCAGTGGCATCGAGGTGGCTTCCGCCGTGGCCCACGTCGGTCCTCCCCTCACCACGTCTTCTGACCCGGACCTCATTCGTGCCGTGGTCAGCGCAACCCTCGAACCGGGGACGCCGTTGCGGCTCGACAAGTTTCTCGCATATGCGTGGGGCGCGGCGGGGCCTGTGGACAACGCGCCGGGGTTTCCGGCCCTTGTGGACAAGGCGCTCGCCGACCGCGACGAGGCCGTACGGTTGGGCTTCGACGCGCTGCTGGACCGGCAGCGTGAATACCTCGACGACTTCTGGGAGACCGCGGACGTCGAGCTGGACGGGGATCCGGAGGTGCAACAGGGCGTCCGCTTCGGGCTCTTCCACGTGCTGCAGGCCGGCGCCCAGGCCGGGCCGCACCCCATCGCAGCCAAGGGGCTGACCGGCAACGGGTACGACGGCCACGTGCTCTGGGACACGGAAACGTTCGTGTTGCCCGTCCTGACGTACACGCATCCGGCCTGTGTGGGTCTGGCCCTGCGCTGGCGGCATGCGACGCTGGGTGCGGCCCGGGAACGCGCCCGGACGCTGCGGCTGGCCGGGGCGGCGTACCCGTGGCGGACCATCGGCGGCGACGAGTGCTCCGGATACTGGCCGGCCGGGACGGCGGCGCTGCACGTCAACGCGGACATCGCGGCGGCGGTGCTGCGTTACGTCGCCGCCAGTGCCGACGAGGAGTTCCTCCGGGAAGCCGGGCTGGAGATCCTGGTGGAGACCGCAAGGCTGTGGTGCCGGGTCACCCACGCCGACGATGAGGGCGTCGTCCACATCGCCGGGGTCACCGGTCCGGACGAGTACAGCGCGCTGGTGGACGACAACGTCTTCACCAACCTCATGGCCCAGCAGAACCTGCTCGGCGCCGCGGACGCCGCCGAGCGGCTCGGTGCTCCCGGCGTCACCGCGGAGGAGATCGGCGCGTGGCGGGCGGCGGCGCGGCGGCTCTTCATCCCGTACGCGTCCCGCCGCGAGGTCCACGAGCAGCACAGCGGATTCACCCGCCTGCAGGAGTGGGATTTCGACGCCACCAAGGAGGACGACTACCCGCTGATGCTCTCCTTCCCGTACCTCGAGCTGTACCGCCGCCAAGTGGTGAAGCAGGCAGACCTGGTCCTGGCCATGATGCTGCGCGGCGACGTCTTCAGCCCCGAGGAGAAGCGGCGCAACTTCGAGTACTACGAGGCCCGTACGGTGCGCGACTCGTCGCTGTCGGCGCCGGCACAGGCGGTACTGGCCGCGGAGACCGGTCACCTGGATCTGGCGTACGACTACGCCGCGGAGGCCGCGTTGCTCGACCTGCGCTCCGGCGGCGAGGCCAGCGGCGACGGCCTGCACATCGCGGCGTGCGCGGGCGCCTGGATCGCGCTGGTGCAGGGCTTCGGCGGCCTCCGCGACCACGGCGGCCACCTGTCGTTCGCGCCGCGCCTGCCCCGGCGCCTGCCCCGGCTGAGCTTCTGCCTGCGGTGGCGGGAGAGCAGCGTACGGGTGACGGTCACGCCGGCCGACGTCACGTACGAGGTGAGCGGCGCCGACCTGACCTTCGAGCACTACGGATCGGAGCTGACCGTGACGGCCGGTGAGCGGACCACGATCCCGCTGGACCCGGTGGAGATCCGGCCCGCGCCGCCGTCGCCGCGGCCGCCGGAACGCCGTACCTAATCGGCGATCTTCGCGTCCTTGCGCGCCAACGGCCGGAGCCGGACCCGGGTGATGGCCCGCCCGGTCACCTCGACCACCTCGGCGGTGAACTCGGGCAGCGTGACGATCTCGCCCGGCCCGGTCGGGATGTGCCCGAGCGCGGCCAGCACCATGCCGGCGACCGTGGTGTAGTCGCCCTCGTCCGGGACGTCGCCGTCGAAACCGATGTCGGGCAGGTCGTGGATGGGGAAGGAACCCGGCATGAGCAGGGCGCCGTCCGGCTCCTTGACGACCGCCTGCACGTCCCGGTCGGTCTCGTCGTAGATCTCGCCGACGATCTCCTCGACCAGGTCCTCCATGGTGATGATCCCGTCGATCGCCCCGCGCTCGTCCACGACCATGGCGAGCTGCTGCCGCTCGAGGCGCATCTGCCGCAGCGCGTCGGAGACCCGCAGCGTCTCGGGCAGGAAGAGCCCGGGCCGCGCCACCGCGTCGACCGGTCCTTCAGCCCCGACCAGGTCGCGCAGGTGCACCACTCCGATCACGTCGTCGAGCCCGGCCGGCCCGACCACCGGCGCCCGGGAATGCCCACCGGCGATGAGCTGCGCGAGGGCGTCGCGGCTGCGCAGACCCGTGGTGAGGGACAGAACATCACGGCGGGGCACGAGGATCTCCCGCAGGATCCGGTCGGCGATCTCGAACGCCCCGGAGATGATCGTGCGCTGCTCGGCGGAGAAGTCCTGCTGCGCGGCGACCATGTCGCGGATCTCCTCCGTGCTCACCTCTTCCCGCTGCGCCCGCGGGTCGCCGCCGGCCAGGCGTACCACGAGGTCGGTGGCCACGGAGAGCAACCAGACCGCCGGACGGGAGATCGTCGAGAGCAGGTCCAACGGGCGGGCCACCAGCAATGCCCACCCTTCCGTACGCTGCATCGCGATCCGCTTCGGCGCCAGCTCCCCGATGACCAGCGTGACGAAGGTCAGCACGATGGTGACCAGCAGGATCGCGGTCGGCCGGGCGGCGGCGCCGAGAAAGCCCAGCGGCTCGATCAGCGGCTCGGAGAGCGACACGGCCGCCGCCGCGGACGCGAGGAATCCGGCCAGGGTGATGCCGATCTGGATGGTGGCCAGGAACCGGTTCGGATCCCGCGTCAGCCGGCCCAGCACCCGCCCGGCGCGCGAGGTCCGCTCCAACTTGTGCACCTGGCTGTCCCGCAACGAGACCAGCGCCATCTCACTGCCGGAGAAGGCGGCATTCACCAGTACGAGCACCAGCACGAGCACGATCTGCCCGCCCATGCCATCCAGCTCCTCGGCGTAGGGGATCACGAGACCCACACGCTAGCGACCGGACCGTTACGGTCGCGCGGCGCCGTGCGGGAAAGTCCGTTTTTTCGGGTACGCCGTGAGCAATCGCCCGGAATCATGCCGGCATCGTCGGCGCCGGGCCGGGTCAGCTCACTTCTTCGGCCCAGACGCGCCAGTCGTCGAGGACGCCGTAGAGGGCCGGGGTCAGCCAGCCCGGAGCCGACCGCCGGAAGACTCCCGGGTCCATCTGGCCCGCGCCGTCCGGGAGGGCGCCGACCAGGTGCGGGACCAGGTCCGTGAGGTTGGCCCAGTGGACCAGCTCGGGCTCGGCCGGCCAGGCCCCGAGCACCACCTTGGCCGGCACGCCGCGCCGGTCGAGCGCCTCGAGGGTCAGCGCAGTGTGGTTGAGGGTCCCGAGCCCGGCGCGCGCCACGACGATCGTCTGCACGCCCAGCGTGGTCGCCAGGTCGGCCACCGTCCACGGCTCGCCGGACGGACGGACGCCCATCGGCACGAGCAGCCCGCCCGCGCCCTCGACCAGTACCAGGTCATGCTCGGTCGCCTCGGCGCGAATGGCGTCGACCACCTCGTAGAGCTCGAGCGGCGCCATTCCGGCGACCCGGGCGGCGGCCAGTGGCGCGAGCGGCTCCGGATAGGACGCGAGCGTGCGGCAGGTGTGCGGCGCGGCGAGGTGGGTGATCCGGTCGATGTCGGTCGGCGCGCCGTCGAGGGTGCCGGTCTGCCCCGGCTTGATCACCGCCACCCGGAGCCCGGCGGCCTGCGCGGCGGCGGCGACGGCCGAGGTGACGATCGTCTTGCCGACGTCGGTGTCGGTGCCGGTGATCAGCACGATGCCGCGCCACTCGCCGGACTCGGCCGGCCGGGCCTGGGTGCGAGCGGCCGGGGCGGGTGCCTCGACGTCGGGCACCGGCACGGTGAGCGGGGCGACGTCGGCGTCCGCCGGGTCGGCGGGCCCGACGCCGGGCGACACCGGCGCATCGGGAACCAGCCCAGGCCTCGGACCACCCGGCGCCGGCTCGCCCGGCGCCGGCTCGCCCGGCGCAGGCGAAAGGGGTGCAGGCGAAAGGGGCGCGGGCGAAAGCGGAGTGCCAGGCGCGGGCGAAAGCGGAGTGCCGGGCGCGGGCGAAACCGGAGTGCCGGGTGCCGGCGAGAGCGGAGTTCCGGGCGTTGGCCAGAAGGGACTGCCGGGTGCGGGCGAGAAGGGAGTGCCAGGCGCGGGTGAGAGCGGAGTGCCAGGCGCGGGTGACACCGGGGCGTCCGGCACCGGGGCGACGGAGCCGCTGAAAACGGGCGGCTGGGCCGGCGTCTCGGGGGACTGCCGCGGGTCGATCCGGTCGCCGGTCGTCAAGGTGCGCACTCCACGATCACATCCAAAGCCCGGTCGAACTCCTCCGCCGGGATGCCGGCGTTCAGCGTCAGGCGCAGCCGGGACGAGCCGTCCGGGGTGGACGGCGGCCGGAAGCAGCCCACGGCGATGTCCCGGTCGCGGCAGTCCGACGCCCAGGCCAGCGCCGCCTCCGGGCCCGGGGCGAACACCGACAGCACCGCGGCCGCCGGCGCCGAGATCTCGAAGCCGGCCGCGCGGAGCCGGTCCACCGTCGCGGCGGCGCGGTCCTTCAGCAGGGCGCGGCGGTCGTCCGCCCGCCGGGTGATCCGCAGCGCCGCGTGCACCCCCGCCACGACCGCCGGGGGCAGGGCCGTGTCGTAGATGAACGTGCGCCCGGTGTCGATCAGGTGCCGGATCAGCGGTTCGGGGCCCGCGACGACGCCGCCCGCGCCGCCCAGGGACTTGGACAGCGTCGCCGTCACCACGACGTCCGAGGCGCCGGCGAGACCTGCTGCCGCCACGCCGCCCGCGCCTGCCGGGCCGAGCAGGCCGAGGGCGTGGGCGTCGTCGACCAGCATCACGGCGCCGTGGGCGGAGGTCACCGCGTGCAGGTTGGCGAGCGGGGCGAGGTCGCCGTCCACCGAGAAGACCGACTCGGTGACGAACACCACGTCGCGACCGGGGTGGGCGGCGAGGATCTCCGCGAGCGCCGACGGGTCGGCGTGGGGGGCGACCACCACGTCTGCTCCGGAGGACCGGCAGCCGTCGATCAGCGAGGCGTGGTTGTAGCGGTCGGAGACCAGCAGCGTGCCCGGGCCGGCCAGCGCCCGGACGGCACCGAGGTTGGCCAGAAAGCCTGACGAGTAGACCAGCGCCTGCGGGAAGCCCAGCCAGTCCGACAGGTCCGCCTCGAGCGCCGCGTGTGCCTCCGTCGAGCCGCGCACGAGCCGCGAACCGGTCGCGCCCAGCCCGTACGCCCGCAGTGCCTCGACCCCGGCCCCCACGACCTCGGGGTGGACCGCCAGGCCGAGGTAGTCGTTGCCGGCCAGGTCCACGACGGTGTCGGTGGCCGCGCGGGGCCGCAGCGTCCGGGTGAGCCCGGCCTTCGCCCGCGCACGGGCCTGGCGCTGCAGCGCCTCCTGCCAGCCCGTCACCCGCACCCCACTCTTGCCCGCTCCGAAATTCTTGGCCGCTCGGAAATCTCGCCCGCTCGGAAATCTTGCCCGTTCCGACCGTCCGCCGGGCAAACTACCACTCACCACCGACAGTCCCGCGGCCCGGAACGGCCTTGTAGGGTACGGGCATGCCAGAGATCCTCGACCGGGCCCGCGCCCAGGTGCTGACTGACGGTGCAGGGCTCGACGAGGCCGGAATCCTCGACGTGTTGCGCCTTCCCGACGAGGACCTGCCGGAGCTGTTGCAGCTCGCGCACGACGTGCGGATGGCGTGGTGCGGCCCGGAGGTCGAGGTCGAGGGCATCGTCTCGCTGAAGACCGGCGGCTGCCCGGAGGACTGCCACTTCTGCTCGCAGTCGGGGCTGTTCACCTCGCCCGTCCGGTCCGTCTGGCTGGACATCCCGTCCCTCGTCGAGGCGGCCAAGCAGACCGCTGCCACCGGCGCCACGGAGTTCTGCATCGTCGCGGCGGTCCGCGGGCCCGACCAGCGGCTGATGACGCAGATGCGCGAGGGCGTCGCGGCGATCAAGGCGGCGGTCGACATCCAGGTCGCGGCGAGCCTCGGCATGCTCACCCAGGAGCAGGTCGACGAGCTGGTCGCGATGGGCGTGCACCGCTACAACCACAACCTCGAGACCTGCCAGTCCTTCTTCCCGAACGTGGTGACCACCCATTCGTGGGAGGAGCGCTGGGGCACCCTGAAGATGGTCCGCGACTCGGGCATGGAGGTCTGCTGCGGCGGCATCCTGGGCCTGGGGGAGACGATCGAGCAGCGTGCCGAGTTCGCCGCGCAGCTGGCGGAGCTGGACCCGCACGAGGTGCCGCTCAACTTCCTCAACCCCCGTCCGGGCACGCCGCTGGGTGACCGCCCGGTGGTCGAGGGCAAGGACGCGCTGCGCGCGATCGCGGCGTTCCGCCTGGCGATGCCGAGGACCATCCTTCGGTACGCGGGCGGCCGCGAGATCACCCTGGGCGACCTGGGTACGAAGGAGGGCCTGCTCGGCGGCATCAACGCAGTGATCGTGGGCAACTACCTGACCACCCTCGGCCGCCCGGCGACGGCCGACCTCGAGCTGCTCCAGGAGCTCAAGATGCCGGTCAAGGCGCTGTCGGCCACCCTGTGACGGTCCTGGTGTACTGCGACCGGTGCGGCGAGCCGGCCGCGGAGGGCGACCACAGCGCGTGCACCGCGGCGCGCAGCCTTGAGCCGCCGCGCTACTGCCCCGACTGCCGCCGCCGGATGAAGGTGCAGGTGGTGCCGACCGGCTGGACGGCCACCTGCGTGGAGCATGGTGTCCGCCACTCCTGAGCCGCTCCGCGGGGCGGTCGTGACGCTGCGCCTGGCGGCGGAGGGCGACGTCGAGGCGCTGGTCGCCGTACGCGGGACGCCGGAGGTCATGGCGCGGTGGCGCGGTGGCGACCTGGCCGCCGAGGTGCGTGAGTCGATCGCCGATCCGGAGCTGCACTACTACGCGATCGTCGTGGCGGACCGGATCGCCGGCGCCATCCAGTGGTCGGCGGAGGACGAGCCGGACTACCGGTACGCGAGCATCGACATCTTCCTCGACCCGTCGGTGCACGGGCGGGGGGTCGGCACCGACGCGGTGCGTACCCTCGCCGCTCATCTGATCGACCACGAGGGTTTTCACCGTTTGGTGATCGATCCGGCGGCCGACAACGCGGCGGCGATCCGCTGCTACGCCAAGGTCGGCTTCCAGCCCGTCGGGATCATGCGGCAGTACGAGCGCGGGCCCGACGGGACGTGGCACGACGGCCTGCTGATGGACCTGCTGGCCGGCGAACTGCTGCGCTGAGCCGGACCCATCGGCGACGGTGGGCGCTGCAGGCCCACCGCCGCCGCTCTCACCCGTCACCCGGAGGTGGCAGGAGTATCCCTCGTCGCCGTCCGGCGATCGCCGATCGGCAGCGTGAGGCTCAGCAGCGCGCCGTCGCGCTCGCCCGGGCCGGTCACCCCGAGGCGGCGCAGCGTCCGCAGCATCGCCACATTGTCGGCGTCGACGTGCGCCACGACGGCCTCGAGATCCGCCCCCTCGGCCCACGCGCTCAGCCGGCGCAGCAGGGCCGTGCCGATGCCCCGACGCTGCCACGCGTCCTCGACCAGCAGCGCCGCCTCGCCGAGGTCGCCCTCGGTGCGCAGGGTGGCCATCGCGACGACCCGCTCCTGGTCCGAGGCGCTGTCGAGGTGCAGGGCCAGCAAGGTCACGCCGGTCGCCGGCTCGACCAAGCGGCGCAGCCGCTCTTCCGACGGGACGCTGTGCGCCTGCAGGCGGCGTACGCCCTCGAGGTCATCGCCGGTCGCCTGGCGTACCAGAAGCTCGGCGCCGTCGGGGAGCAGCAGGGTGGTCTGCTCCGCGGTGCGGCGCAGGATCGCCCCGCTCACCTCGACCAGCGCCTGCGCCCTCGCGTATTCCGCCGGCGTGAACGCGGGGGCCGGGCGCATCACCTCGTAGGTGCCACCGGCCGGGTCGATCAGGGTCATGTGCTGCTCGTCGTAGCCGTGCAGGACCACCGCGCCGGCCGGGCGCCAGCGCACTTCGGCGGCGTCCAGCAGGGCCACCAGGGCCTCGCCCAGCCCGTCGGGCTCGTGCACCAGCCGGCCGGCCAGCGCCAGCGCCCGGGTGGGCTGATCGGCCAGGCCCTGCGCCTCAGCGCGGCTGACGAACACGTCCCGGCCGCGTCCGCGCGCGATCGCGGTCTGCAGCTCCAGCTCCGACATGGTGTCCGGGGCGTCGACGAGGAAGTCGTCGACGGCGCCGCCCTCGGTCGTGTGCACCTGGACCGCCAGGATGTTGACCGAGCGCAGGGCCAGGCTCGCGGTGAGCACCGACAGATAGCCCGGGCGGTCGTCCACCGTCGCCCGGATCCGCCACAGCGCCATGGGTCGGCACTTCCTTCCCGGATCGAGTCGCCTCTACCGAACCTAAGCGTCCCTCGCCGGTGTTACCCCCACATTGCCTGAGCTGGGAAAACTATGAGGGGTCGATCACAGCCGAGGCGACCGGCGGCACACCGGCCCGGTCCAGCCGGTCGCCCAGGATCACCGCGGCGGCCCGGACGAGCTGGGCGGCCCGGTCGACCTCGGTGATGTGGAACGCGGCGGCGGGCAGCTCGTCGTCGTCCGAGCGGGCCACGACCAGCACCAGACCGGCGCGGCCGAAGGGTGCCACCGCGTACCGGGTGGCGTCCGGGCCGATCATCGGGCGGGCGCGCAGCGGCGTGACCTCCGGCAGGCGCAGCGGGGACGGGGCTCGCCAGCTCGCGTACGCGACCGACGGCTCGCCGCCGGCCGTCATGCGCAGCGACGGCTCGTCGACCGGGAGCGGGCGTGGCGCGGCGGAGCGGGCGGCCCAGTCGGGCGGCACCACCGCGGCGGCGGCCCAGTCGGCGGCGAGCAGCCCCGGCACGGCGTCCACCAGCGTCGCGAGGCCGTCCACGGGGTTGGCGGCGACCTGTGCCAGCAGCTCGGCGTCGTGACCGCCCGAGACCGGCGCCCCGATCGCCTTCCACACGCCGTCGACCTGGACGCCCGGGATGGCGGCGAGGCCGGCGAGAAGCCGCTCGACGCGGGACGCTCCCGGCCACACGACGGTGAAGTCGTCCACGGCCCGGCCGCCGAGCCGCTCCAGCACCACCACCTGGACGATGTCGGCACCGGCGACGCCGAGTGTGCGCGCCACCTGGCCCAGGGCGCCCGGACGGTCCGGCAGGGTGACCCGTACCCGCAGCAACATGCAACTCCTCCCGTCGGATGGGACGGCACGGCGGTGCCGCCCCGCTGGCGCCAGCCTGCCGGAGCGGCGTTTCGCATCCGTTGCGCCGCCGTGTCCCGGTCGTCAAGGCGCAGCGATATGCCCTGAATCACTGAAGAGGGTAGGACGGGTCAGGCGGACGCGCGACGGACCAGGTGGGTGTCGAGCAGAACGTGGGAATTCTCGACCGGCTCCCGGCGGATGAGGCTGACCAGGATTTCGGCCATCCGCCGGCCCATCTCCTCGACCGGCTGGTGGACGGTGGTCAGCGGCGGCTCGCACTGCCGGGCGACGGGTGCGTCCTCGAAGCCGATCAGGGCCACGTCCTGCGGCACCCGCAGGCCGGCGTCGCGCAGCGCGCGCAGCGCCCCGCTCGCCATCAGGTCGGAGGCGGCGAAGACGGCGTCGACGTCCGGGTCGCGGGCGAGCACGGCACGCATGGCGGCTGCCCCGCCCTCCTCGCTGAAATCGCCGTACGCGACGACCTCGGCACCGCGCACCGCCGCCCGGTAACCGGCCAGCCGGGCGCGGCCCACCTCCATGTCCTGCGGCCCGGCGACCGTCGCGACGCGGCGGGCGCCGTTGGCGATCAGATACTCCACCGCCTGGCGGGCGCCGGACGCGTTGTCGACGTCGACGAAGAAGTCCTCGGGGTGCGGACGGGCCGGCCGGCCGCCGAGCACGAACGGCATCCCCCGCTCGCGCAGCATCCGGGGCAGCGGATCCTCGTCGTGCAGGGAGAGCAGCAGTACGCCGTCGACGTGCTGGTCCGTCAGATGGGTCTCGACACGTTCGCGCTGCTGGGCGGAGGCCGCCATGGCGAGCCACAGCTGCAGCGGCGTCTCCAGCAGGGCGGCGTTGATGCCGCGCAGCACGCCGGCGAAGAACGGTTCGCCGAAGACCCGCTCCTGCGACTCCGAGACCACCAGCGCCACCGAGTCCGTCCGCTGGGTGACCAGGGAGCGGGCGGCGCGGTTGGGGACGTAGCCGAGCTCGAGGATCGCGGCCTCCACGGCGGCCTTGGCCTGCGGGCTGACCTGGGAGGACCCGTTGAGGACGCGGGATGCCGTGCCCCGGCCCACCCCGGCGCGAGCCGCGACGGCGTCGAGCGTCGGCCGGCCCGGAGAACGGACGGGTTGCCTGGTCATCCGGTTCCTTCCACGCATAGGGTTGCGGCATGATCTGCCGCGCATGCCGCGAGCGAAAGCACGAAGACTGCAGGGGCGGGTCCTGGTGTGACTGCCAGCACCGGCCCGTCGAGCCCACGCCGCCCGTGACCGGCCCGGCCTCGCCATGATCCTCGATGAGCTGCTCGAGCGCTACCCACGAGCAGCGGAACCGACACTGCGGGTCAACTTCATCGCGAGCGTGGACGGGGCGGTGACGGTGAAGGGCAAGTCGGGCCCGCTCGGCGGTCCCGGCGACAAACAGATCTTCGACCTGCTCCGGATGACCTGCGACGCCCTGGTCGTCGCGGCGGGAACGGTACGCACCGAGAAGTACGACGCCTTGCGCCTCGACGAGCCGGGCCGGGCGTGGCGCCGGGCCCACGGGCTCGCCGAGTTCCCGCTCATGGTGGTCGTCTCGGGCTCGCTCGACCTCGACCCTGACCAGTTGATCTTTTCCGACTCGCCCGTCCCGCCGCTCGTCGTGACGCACGCCGGGGGCACGCCACCGCCCGGCCTGGCGGACGTCGCCGAAATCCTGTCCCTGGGTGACGGCGAGGTGGACCTGGCGGCGATGGTCGCCGAGCTGCACCGGCGCGGCGCGACCCGACTGCTGTGCGAGGGCGGCCCCCGCCTCTTCGGTGCGCTGATCGCCGCCGACCTGGTCGACGAGGTCTGCCTGACCGTCTCCCCGCTGCTCGCCGGCGGCGGCGCGGGCCGGATCGCCGTCGGCCCGGAGGGCCCGCCACGGCGGATGGCGCTGCGCAGCGTCCTGGCCGAGGACGACATGCTCTTCCTCCGGTACGCCCGCAGAAGCTAGAAGTTGTGGACAACCCTGTGGACGACCCCTAGAAGTTGTGGACAACGCGTGCCAACCGACGCGGCGTCCGACAACTGTCGTACCTCTGGTGCAACATGATCGGCGTGTCTGAAGAAGCAGTCGAAGCAAGCGAACCGGTCGGGCGTGTCCTCGGCACCGCCGACGCCACCCCGTTGCAGTTCTGGACGGCGGTGACGCCGGGCAGCTACCTCCAGCTCGACGACGTGGTCGTGACCAGCCGTGAGCTGCCCGACCGCGAGCCGGTCAAGATCGCTGGCGTGGTCACTCAGGTCCGCGCGCGGCACGAGGGCGCACAGTTCGACTCCGACGTGTTCGCCATCGCCGAGGGCACGCTGCCCGCGCTGGTGCAGGAGGCGGCCGAGGTCACCACCACCCGCGTCGACCCCGAGCTCTACGTGCCGCCGGCCCCGGGCGCGGTCGTGCACCGGGCTACCGGCGCGGCCCGCGACGCGGCGCTGCACTTCGACCGGATGGAGCGCCGGGTCCCGATGGGCACCGGCCGCGACGGCGTCCCGGTCTTCCTCAACGCCGACTTCCTCGACGGCACCCGCGGCGCCCACGTCTCGATCTCCGGAATCTCGGGCGTCGCCACCAAGACGAGTTTCGCGACGTTCCTGCTCTTCTCGGTGTTCCGTTCGGGCGCGCTGGGCGCCGACGGCACCAACGCCCGGGCGCTGATCTTCAACGTCAAGGGTGAGGACCTGCTCTTCCTCGACCACGAGAACACCAAGCTGGACGACTCGACCATGGCCGGCTACAAGCTGCTCGGGCTGCCGGCCTCGGCGTTCCCGGACGTGCGGGTCTACGCGCCGCCACGGGCCGGCGACTCGTCCGGCGCGCCCGACGTGAACAGCCGGCTCACCGGGGTCGACAGCTTCTACTGGACGCTCGACGAGTTCTGCGCCAACCGGCTCCTGCCGTACGTGTTCGCCGACGCCGACGACGAGCGCCAGCAGTACACGATGGTGGTGCACTCGGTCACCGCGCACCTGCACCGGCACGCCGTCGCGGCCGAGGGCGGCATCAGCATCGACGGCCGCCGCCTGGGGTCGTACGGTGACCTCGTCGACCACATCGTCGACCAGCTCACCGACGACGAGACCCGGTCGACGTGGGCAGGCAGCGCGGTCAACATGGGCACGGTCAACGCCTTCGCCCGGCGCCTGATCGGCAGCAAGCGCGACCTTGCCCGGCTGATCCGCGGCGACCTCGCGGCCCGCCGCCCGCACCAGATCAAGACCGCGGAGAGCGCCCAGGTCACCGTCGTCGACCTGCACAACCTGCCGGACCGGGCGCAGCGCTTCGTGGTCGGCGTGACGCTCAAGACCGAGTTCGACGACAAGGAGAAGTCCGGCACCGGCCGGCCCCTGCTCTTCGTGGTCCTCGACGAGCTCAACAAGTACGCCCCGCGCGAGGGCTCGTCGCCGATCAAGGAAGTCCTGCTCGACATCGCCGAGCGCGGCCGCTCCCTGGGCGTGATCCTGATCGGGGCGCAGCAGACCGCGAGCGAGGTCGAGCGCCGCATCGTGACCAACTCGGCGATCCGGGTCGTCGGCCGCCTCGACCCGGCCGAGGCCTCCCGCCCGGAATACGGCTTCCTGCCCCCGGCCATGCGCCAGCGGGCCCTGCTGGCCCGGCCGGGCACGATGTTCGTCAACCAGCCCGACATCCCGGTGCCGCTCTGCGTGGAGTTCCCGTTCCCGGCCTGGGCCACCCGGAAGTCGGAGTCCGGGCCGCCGCCGATCGGCACCCAGCGCTCGATCGTGCAGGGTGTCGACCCGTTCGCGGTCGTCGGCGGACGCGGCGGTTCGCCGGACGACGACATTCCGTTCTAGCCTGCCAAGGCGCCTTCGGCGCAGATCAAGACCAAAAACGGCGAAAGTAAAGGCAATGCGCATCCTGCACACGTCCGACTGGCATGTCGGAAAAGTCCTGAAGGGACGCACCCGGCATGACGAGCACATCCGGGTGCTCGGCCAGGTCGTCGAGGTCGCGCGCGCGGAGCGGCCGGACCTGGTGATCGTGGCCGGCGACCTCTACGACACGGCTGCGCCCTCGCCGGACTCGACCCGGGTGGTGACCCGGGCCCTGTCGGCGCTGCGCCAGACCGGTGCCCGGGTGGTGGCCATCGGCGGCAACCACGACAACGGGCAGGGGCTGGATGCGCTGCGGCCCTGGGCCGACGCGGCCGGCATCGAGCTGCGCGGCTCGGTCCGCGACAAACCGGACGACCTCATCCTCCGGGGCGAGACTGCGAACGGGGAGCGCTGGCAGCTGGCGGCGCTGCCGTTCCTGTCCCAGCGCTACGCCGTCCGGGCCGTGGAGATGTACGAGCTGACCGCCGCCGAGGCCACCCAGACGTATGCCGACCACGTCGCCCGCCTCATCGCCCGCCTCGCCGAGGGTTTCGCCGAGCCGGGCGTGGTCAACCTGCTCACCGCCCACCTGACCGTGGTGGGCGCCAGCACGGGCGGCGGCGAGCGCGAGGCCCACACGGTGATGGGGTACGCGGTGCCCGCCACCGTCTTCCCGTCGAACGCGCACTATGTCGCCCTCGGCCACCTGCACCGCGCCCAGCGGGTCATCGGTCCCTGCCCGGTGCGCTACAGCGGGAGCCCCCTCGCGGTGGACTTCGGCGAGGAGGAGAACGTCTGCTCGGTGGCGATCGTCGACGTCTCCACCGAGAAGGCGGCCCAGGTGCGGGACGTGCCGCTGACCTCGGCGCGCACTCTGCGTACCGTCCGGGGCAGCCTCGAGCAGCTCGCCACGGTGAACCTTCCGGACGCGTGGCTGCGTGTCTTCGTCCGTGAGACGCCGCGGGTGGGGCTGCGCGAGGACGTGCAGGAGCTCCTGCCCAACGCGCTCGAGGTGCGCATCGACCCGGACATGGTGCCCGACAAGGCCGGCGAACGCATGGCGCAGCGCGCGGGCCGGTCGCCGCGCGAGCTCTTCGGCGACTACCTGGACAACCGCGGCAACGCCGAGGAAGGCGTCCGCGAACTCTTCGACGAGCTGTATGACGAGATGAGCACCCCGCAATGAGGCCCCTGCGGCTCGACATGGCCGGGTTCACGGTGTTCCGCGACGAGACCACCGTGGACTTCACCGACGCCGACTACTTCGCCCTGGTCGGCCCGACCGGCTCCGGCAAGTCCACCGTGCTCGACGGCATCTGCTTCGCCCTGTACGGCACCGTGCCGCGGTGGGGTGGCACCCGGGGCATCGGCAACGCGCTGGCGCCGTCGGCGACCGAGGCCCGGGTGCGCCTGGTCTTCGAGTCGGCCGGCTCCCGCTACGTCGCGACCCGGGTGGTGCGCCGCGACGGCCGGGGCAACGTCAAGACCGCCGGGGCGGGGCTGCAGCTCATGCCGCCGGGCTTCGACGTCACCCGGCTCGACACCGGCATGAGCCTGGAGGATCTCGGCGATGTGCTCGCGGGCACCCCGGCCGAGATGGACCGCGCGATCGTGGAGGCGGTCGGGCTGCCTTACGAGCAGTTCACCAGCTGTGTCGTGCTGCCGCAGGGCCAGTTCGCCGACTTCCTGCACGCCAAGCCCGCGACCCGGCAGCAGATCCTGGTCAACCTGCTCGGCCTGCACGTCTACGAGGAGGTGCAGACCCGCGCCGCCAACCGGGCGACCAAGGCGGAGGCCCAGCTGACGGTCGTCGACCAGGCGCTGGCCGGGCTCGCCGACGCCCACGACGAGGCGGTGGAGGCGGCCGCCGCCCGGCTCGCCGCGATGCGTGAGCTGACGTCGGCGGTCGAGGAGGCCATGCCGCGGCTGCGTACCGTACGGGAGAAAGAGACCGAGCTGGCCGCCGCGCGCGACGCCATCGCCGGGGAGCTCGCGGCACTGGCCCGGGTCGAGGCACCGGCCGGCAGTGTGCGGGTCGCCGAGGCCGCGGCCACCACGCAGGCCGCGCTCGCCGAGGCGGCCGCCGGCGTGCGCACCGCCGAGGAGCACGAAGAGAAGGTACGGGGTGAGCTGGCCGCCGCCGGTGACGCGGGCTCGCTCGGCTTGCTGCTGGATCGGCACGTCGAGTGCGAGCGGCTGACCGGCCAGGCCGAGTGGTTCGCGGGCGAGGTCTCGGTCGCCGAGGTCGAGTACAAGGACGCCGTCGCCGCCGCGGAGCTGGCCCGGTCCGCGCAGCTCGGCGCCGAACAGCTCCTCGAGCAGGCCCGCCTCGACTATGCCGAGGCGCAGACCCTCGACCGCGCCGCCGCGCTCCGCGCGCACCTGACCGCCGGCCACGACTGCCCGGTGTGCGAGCAGACGGTGACCACCGTGCCGCCCATGCCCGAGGGCTCGGCGGTGCAGGCCGCCGAACGCCAGGGCAAGGCCGCCCGGTCCGCCGCGGACGTGGCGTCGACGGCGTGGAAGCAGCGCGACGCCGTCGCCCGGGAGCTGGAACGCGGCCTGGACCGCAAGCGCGCGCAGTTCGAACAGCACAAGGCGCGGCTCGCCGAGGTGAAGGCGGGGCTCGCCGACTCACCCGGCGTCGAGGCGCTGCGCACCCGGCTGGCCGAGCTGACCCGGCTGCAGCGCAAGCTCGACGAGGCCGGCGCGGAGGTGCGCGGAGCCCGCGAGGCGCAGCGCAAGGCGCAGGCCGCGGTCGCGGCCGCCGAGGAGCAGCAGCGTGCGGCGTGGCGGTCGTTCGACGCGATCCGCGACGCCGTCGCCCGCTTCGCGCCCCCTCCGGCCGACCGGGACGACCTCGCCGGAGCCTGGTCGACCCTGGTGGAGTGGGCGCAGGATTCGGCCCGTCGCCGGCAGGCCGACCGTGACGAGGCGACGGCCGCGGTGGAGGCCGCCCATGCGGAGACGCAGCGCACCCGCGCCGCCGTCGCCGGCCTCTTCGCCGACCGCGGCCTGCCCGCCCCGGCGGGCGGCGCCGACGCCGACCTGATCCGGGCGGCGGCGGTCGCGGCCGAGCGGGCCGAGGCGGCGTGGCAGCGCCTCGCCGATCGCCGCGAGGAAGCCAGGGCATATGCCGAGCAGCGCGCCACCCTGGTGCGCGACGGCCGGGTGGCGAAGTCCCTCGCCGGTCACCTGCGCGCCAACAACTTCGAGCGCTGGCTGCTCGAGGAGGCGCTGGACCTGCTGGTCGACGGCGCCTCCCGGATCCTGCGCGAGCTCACCGGCGGTCAGTACGACCTGATCCACGACAAGGGCGAGTTCTTCGTGGTCGACCACTACGACGCCGGCCTGACCCGGGGCGTCCGCACGCTGTCCGGCGGCGAGACGTTCCAGGCCTCGCTGGCCCTCGCGCTCGCCCTGTCGGAGCAGCTGGCCGGGATGTCGACCACCGCGGCGAGCCTGGAGTCGATCGTGCTCGACGAAGGCTTCGGCACCCTCGACGCGGCGACGCTGGACGTGGTCGCCGCGACCCTGGAGAACCTGGCCGCCCGGGGCGACCGGATGGTCGGCGTCGTCACCCACGTGCACGCCCTGGCCGAGCGGGTGCCGGTGCGGTTCGAGGTGCACAAGGACGCGCGTACGGCGCACGTGGAGAGGGTCGGCCTGTGACGAGGATGTTCGTCGACGCGTGGGACCCGGCGTACGGGGCGTCCTTCGAGGGCGGCGCCTCGGACGGGCCGGCCTCGCCGAGCAGCGCCCAGGTCGACACGGACGTCGAGGTGCCCGCGGCGCAGTGGGCCCCGATCGACGTGTCGGCCGGGGTGCGCTGCCCGGACGTGGTGCTCCTGGTCGACGGCGTACGCCGCAACGACGCCGGCCTCTGGACCGCCGAGGAGGACGGCCAGTCGTACGCGGGTCTCGCCGCTTCGTACGCGGCCGGGGTCGTCCGGTGCGACCTGCGCCGGGGGGTGGCCGAGCTGGCCGGCGCAAGGGTGGGCCGGGGCCTGTTCACCGCCAGCCCGTCGGCCGAGGACGTGCAGGCGGGGTCGGTGCGCTACGCCGTCCACCGGGTCAGCGGCACGGGCGAGGCCAGCAAGCTCCCGGCGGCCGTCCAGGGCCCGCTGACCGCCCTCGAGATCGAGATCTCCGGCGAGGCCCGCGACCACGGCTCGGACGGCGCGGACCTGCTGGTCGTGGACGGGCCGCTGCGCAACCGCCGCCAGTTGCCGCGCACGATCGGCTACGTGAAGACGCAGCAGAAGCAGTATCTGCCGGCGCAGCTCACCCAGGTGGTGACCGCGCTGCGGCCGGGTCAGCGGACGCCGGTCTTCGCCCTCGGTACGGTTTGGGGCGGCTGGTCCTGGTATCTGCGCCTGCCCGGAGCCTCGGGGGCGCCGTGGTCGGGGATCGTGCGCGTGGAGTGCTCGCCGGATCTGACCCCCGAGCAGGCGATCGAGCTTGCCGAGCTGTCGGGGGCGACGCTGCCGCGGTTCGCGTCGTCGGCGTACAAGGATCCCCGGGCGCCGCAGAACCTGGTGCCGATCGCCGGGCTGGAGCGGCGGTTGCGCGGAATGCTGGGGGACTCGCGGGTGCTGCACCGCGCGCTGACGATGGCCACCGCCCGCACCCGGTGACGGCCCCGCGGTCCCTCGGGAGGAAATGCGGCCGATAGGTCGGCCGGTGGGTCGGCCGGGTGGACCTGCCCTGCCCACCTTCTGGCGCCTCGCCGGGCCTCGCCGACGGTCGGTGGCCCCGCTGAGTCCGATTCGTACCTTTCGGCGTTTCGTGGCGGAGCTGCTCACCGTTGCCGTCACGCTACTCAACGCGCATCCGGGATGGGCGTTTTGCGACTCGCGGTAAGGATGGCGTGACGGTGCGCCGAAAACGCCTTCGGGGAGGCCGCGAAGGCCGCACTGCACGTCTGTCGACTCCGCCGCCCTGCTGAGTATTATTCGCGTGCCCCTGGGCGCATATCGGCGCCTATGGATGAATGTTGCGCCCCCCACGCGCGCCCGGCCCTCCCGTTTCCGCGGGTGGCGGAGCGTGCCCTACGCGCTTGGAACCGGAGGAACCTCTTGCGACTGCGCGTCGATGCCGCCCCTCCTGTCCGGGGTCCGGAAAATTTCCCGGTCGCTTTGATCCCGGCGGGGCACCCCGGCCGTATGACAGGCGACGGGGAAAGCACCGGCAGGAGGAATCGATGCATGCGATGGTCATGGAGCGGCTCACGCCGGACGGGGTGCGCGTCATGACGCAGCAGCGTTCCGGAGGCCGGTGGCAGGCTCTCGACGGAGGCCGTGGTGCGGACAATGATGACGCCGTGATGCCGCGGCAGGCCCGCCATGAGGCCGGGTCGGCGACCGCGAATCACGAGGACACGCTCGTCCGGATGCTCTACGAGGAGCATGCGGGACCGCTGCTGATGTTCGTGCTCCGCCTCACCGGCGGCGACCGGCAGCGCGCCGAGGACATCGTTCAGGAGACGCTGCTGCGGGCGTGGCGCAACGCGCACCGCCTGGGCGCCCAGGGTCAGCAGTCGCTGCGGCCCTGGCTGGTCACGGTGGCCCGGCGGATCGCGATCGACGACCACCGCAGCACCAGCGCCCGCCCGCCGGAGACGTACGACCGGGAGCTCGAGAGCTTTCCCAGTACGGCCGACGACACGGATCGGGTCCTCCAGCTGATGACGGTCACGGATGCCCTGCGTACGCTGAGCCAGTCGCACCGGGAGATCCTCGTTGAGACGTACTTCCGTGGCCGGACCGTTCCGGAAGCCGCGGAGGTGCTCGGCCTGCCTCTGGGTACGGCCAAATCGCGCGTGTACTACGCCCTGCGGGCCCTGCGGACGGCCCTGCAGCAGCGGGGGGTGACAGAGTAATGACGCAGGAACAGCACTTCGACGTCGCCGCGTACGCCTTGGGCGTGCTCGACGAGCGCGATGCCGCCCGCTTCGAGGACCATCTGATCGACTGCCCGGCGTGCGCGATCGAGCTGGAATCGCTGCTGCCGGTGGTGGACATCCTGTCGGACGTCGACGCGGACGCCCTCGTGGCGACCGAGCAGTCGCGCCGTGACGGGGTCGTGCTCAAGAAGATGATCGGCGAGGTGAAGCGGGAGCGGCGCCGGGCGAACAGCCGGCGGCTGTACTCGCTGGCCGCGGCGGTCGTGGTCTTCGCCATGCTGTCGATCGGCGCCCTCTTCGCCGGCGCCCAATGGCTCGCCCCGGACCAGGGCTCCCAGCAGCCGGCCCAGCGTTCGAGCAAGGTGCTCGACCCGCTGCCGCTGGCCCAGGGCGGCGGTGGCTTCGGCGGTACGGCGCTCCCCGGCGAGACGTTCTCCACCACCGACAGTCGCAGCGGCGTCTCGGCGGCCGTCGGCTTCGAGCCCAAGGACTGGGGCACGCAGGTGTCCTTCGCGGTCTCGAACATCAAGGGCCCGCTGACCTGCCGGCTGGTGGCGGTCCGCACCGACGGCAACTCCGAGGTCCTGTCGACCTGGACCGTGGGGGACAAGGGATGGGGCACGGCCGCCCAACCGGAGCCCCTGCTCCTGGTGGCCGCGACGGCTCTGCCCCGCAAGGACATCGCCCACGTCCAGGTGCAGTCGATCGACGCCAAGGGGAGTACGGAGACACTCGTCCGCGTCCCCTGACGGATACGAAACGGTCTCGAGCCCGGTCGCCATTGTGCGGCCGGGCTCGATGCTTTTCACCGTACGCATAAGTCGCCCTCACCGCGCGCAGTCGTGTCGCGCGCAAGGCCTTTCATTCACGGACGCCGCGTCCGAACGGTTCAAATAAATTTCGAGAAATTGATTGAGCCGATTCTTCAACCTCCGCACCCGTCCGCTGCGTACTACAGCCCGGAACACGAAGATGGACGGAAACAGTGGGAGGGCTCTCGTGGTACCGGAGAAGCGGAAGTTGATCGTCGTCGGCGCCGCGATCGCTGCGGCGTTCGCGCTGCCCGGTTGCGCCCCCGCCGGATACAGCAGCAGTGACTACGGCGCGCAGCCGGCGTCCAACGACGTCGCCGCCACGCCGGGCGCCGAGCCCACCGAGGGCGCGACGCCGGGTGCCACCCCGGGTGCGGAGACCGAGGACGGCGCGGACGAGGGTGCGGACGCGCCCGAGCTCAGCGACGACGAGGTCACCACCGAGCTCAACGCCACCAAGGTGAAGCGCATGGGCGAGACCGTCCAGAACCAGGACGGCAGGGTGCTCTACCGCTTCGACAAGGACAAGGTGAAGCCGGAGGTTGCCTCCAACTGCAACGGCGACTGCGCCAAGATCTGGCCGCCCGCGCTGATCAACAAGGGCGAGAAGCCGAAGCTCGAGGGCGTGGACTCGGAGCTGGTCGGCACCGTCGAGCGTGAGGACGGCACCCTGCAGCTGACCCTCGACAAGTGGCCGCTCTACACCTACATCGGTGACAAGGAGCGCGGCCAGTGGAAGGGCCAGAACGTGGCCGCCACCTGGTTCGTGGTCACGCCGGAGGGCAAGAAGAACCTCACCTGCCTGCCCGCCGTGTCGAAGCCCGTCGCGCCGCCGGCGGACGACGACGCGCAGGGCGACGAGGACAGCGGCGGCGACGCCGGTTCCGACAGCGGCGGGTCCGACTACAGCTACTGAGCGGCACAACGGCCGGTCGGTGCCTATTCACCGGCGTCGCCCGGCCGCCGGATGCCGCGAATTCCCGCCCATAAGTCTTCATTAAGTCGGGCGTAAGAAGTTCGTTTTCCATTGCGACACCGCAACAGCTGCTCCTAGCGTTTCGCCAATCGATTTACCCGCGTCGTCGGAGGTGCGAAAGATGATCGCCGCTCGCTCTGCTCGCCGGCCGTCGCGCTGGCTGGTAGGCGTCCTGGCCACCGCCCTGGCGTTCCTGCTGGCTCCCGCCGGCACCGCCCGGGCGGCCGACTCCCCGCCAGTGCCGATTCCGCCGAACACCGGCCTGACCGACCGGGGGACCGGCGTCGTGGCGATGTCCGACCGGGACTTCGTCGTCAAGGTCCGGCTGGCCGGGCTCTGGGAGATCCCGGCCGGCAACATGGCCGCGGAGAAGTCCGACGATCCGCGGATCCAGGAGATCGGCAGGACGATCGCGGGCCAGCACGTCGTGCTCGACAAGCTGGACATCGCGGTCGCCAAGAAGCTCGGCGTCGAGCTGCCGAACCTGCCCAATACGCAGCAGGCCGGCTGGCTCAACGAGATGCGCAACGCGTCCTCGCCGCAGCAGTTCAACCAGATCTACGTCGACCGGCTCCGGGCGGCGCACGGCAAGATCTTCCCGGCCATCGCGACGATCCGGGCCAGCACCCGCAACGACTCGGTCCGCAAGCTGGCCCAGCAGGCGAACCAGTTCGTGATGACGCACATGACGCTGCTGGAGAGCAGCGGCATCGTCGACTACGGCTCGCTGCCGACGGCGCCCCCGCCCGCGGCAGCCAACAAGGGCCCGGTCCCGGTCGACAACGCGATGGTCGCCGCGGCCAGCAGCTCGAGCGGCGTCCCCGGGGTCAACACCTCCGTGATCCTGCTCGTTCTCGCCGTCGCCCTCGTGGCCGGCGTGGTCACCACTATGCGCATCTTCCGGACGCGGTAGCTCGCTGACGGATCCGACCTGGCCAGCCGACCAGGCCGAACAGCTTCACCCCAGGCGGCTCCACCGCCCGCCACGTGTGGACAGAGAAAGGTGTCAGCAATGCGAAGGTCGCAGTACCGGCGCGAATCCAAGTATTCCAAGTGGTTCACCGGTCGGCGCCGGATCATCGCCGCGGTAGCCACCCTGGTTGCCTTCGGCGGCATCGTCACCGTCACGCAGGTGTCCGACGCGAGCACGAAGCGTTCGACCCAGCGCGCTCTGGCCGCTTGCAACAACCTCCAGGCACCGAAGCGGACCCGGCTTTCCACCGAGACCCGTCAGGGCACGTACACCACCAACAAGGGCCGCGTCACCCAGCACTCCGACGACGGCGCGAGCAACGTGCCGACCACCGAGCAGATGCGCGCCCGCTGCCGTCAGTGGATGATGCAGAACGCCGGCAACAACCAAGGCGGCGGCGGCGCGAGCCCGGCCGCGTCGAACAACACCAACGCCGGCGGTGACCAGCAGCAGAACGGTGGCCAGCAGCAGAACGGCGGCCAGCAGCAGAACGGTGGCCAGCAGCAGAACGGCGGCCAGCAGAACGGCGGCCAACAGCAGCAGCCGCCGCCCGGCGCCGGTCTCGGCATCCTGACCAACACGTGCCAGACGAGCCAGCTGCAGCCGCACGACGGCTTCCAGAACGGCAACCGCTGCGTCTCCACCGAGTTCGGTGAGGTCGGCGACCAGCAGAACAACCCGTCGCTGCTGATCACCGAGGCGCCCCAGCAGGTGCAGCGGAACCAGCCGTTCACGCTGAAGGTCAGCACCCGCAACCTGATCCGTGACCGGTTCCTCGCGGCCGGCCAGGGCGGCTACTACGTGGAGTCGTCGGTGCTGCAGGACGGCATCGTGCGCGGCCACTTCCACACCGCCTGCCGCATGCTGAACAGCACCAACGAGGCACCGGACCCGGCTCCCGCCCCGGCCTTCTTCGTCGCCACCGAGGACAAGCAGGGTGGCCGGGCCCCCGACACGGTGACCATCCAGGTTCCGGGCCTGCCGGACGACGGTCTCGCCCAGTGCGCCTCGTGGGCCGGTGACGGCTCGCACCGCATCCCGATGATGCAGCGCGCCAACCAGACCCCGGCGTTCGACGCGGTCCGCATCGAGGTCGGCGGCGGCAACGACCAGAACCAGGGTGACCAGCAGCAGAACGGCGACCAGCAGAACGGTGGCCAGCAGCAGAACGGCGACCAGCAGAACGGTGGCCAGCAGCAGGGCGGCCAGCAGCAGGGCGGCCAGCAGCAGGACGGTCAGCAGCAGGACGGTCAGCAGCAGGACGGTCAGCAGCAGGACGGTCAGCAGCAGGATGGTCAGAACAACAACGACGACCGGAACAACAACAACTAGGTAC
This sequence comes from Actinoplanes sp. NPDC051475, assembly GCF_040689425.1. Taxonomy (NCBI): domain Bacteria; kingdom Bacillati; phylum Actinomycetota; class Actinomycetes; order Micromonosporales; family Micromonosporaceae; genus Actinoplanes; species Actinoplanes sp. NPDC051475. The sequence continues at coordinate 127,804 of NZ_JBFAZZ010000007.1, read as the reverse complement.
GGAGCCCTGCCGCATCCGGAAACCGAACCCCGCGGGGCCGCGCCACATCGATGGCGCAGCCCCGCCGGGGACCCCCCGTCGGAGACCGGCCGCCGTCCACCCCCCTGAGGACGGCACCCGCGGCAGGCGGCTCGAGCAAGGAATCGGCTGACGAAAGGAGGCGGACCCCACTCGAGCCGAGTTACCTGCTCCGCCACCGGGTGACGCGGACCGACTCGGGTTCCCGCCCACCCTCCCCGATGGCCCTGACCGGGAGCGCGGTCAGGGCCATCGGCATGCCCGGCCCGGCCGCCGCAGGTTTCCGGCACTGAGCAAGCAATGCCGATGGCCACGTGTGACCGCGATCCGCTACCTTCGGGGAGTGAAGCTTTTCGTGGGCGTTCTGCCCCCTCCGCGCTCCTGAGGGAGCGATGAGCTGACAGCCGTCCGGGTAGACCCGGTCGGTTACTTCACATTTTCGCTCCGCTGACGTTGTCCTCAACGCCGCACGATCCGGAGCGAGTAAATGTCTCAGTCGTTCATGTCATCGGAAACGTCTGCTCATGCCGGGCCGCCGGTCGGCGGCGCGCGCAGCGGCCTCATCGCCATCGTCGTCGCGGGAATTCTCTGGGGCACGACGGGCGTTGTCGTGCAGTTGATCCGCCAGTCGGCCGACCTCAGCCCGGTGGGCATCGGCTTCTATCGCTTAGCTATAGCGGCGCTCGCCTTGCTGTTGTTCATCGTGCGACAGCTAAGGCCGGCGGTCTTTGTACTGCGCACACGATGGTGGCAGCTCCTATTGGTCGGGGCCGGTCTGGGCGCATACCAGGCGCTGTACTTCATTGCGGTGGCATGGGGCGGTGTTGCCATCGCTACCGTGGTGAGTCTCGGGCTGGCGCCCGTCCTCATCACCGGCTGGGAAGCCGCCCGATCTCATCGCAGGCCGAGCCGGGCCGCGCTGTGCAGTATCAGCGGGGCAGTCATCGGCTTGACGCTGATCACCGGTTTCACGGTGTCGCCCACCGGTGCTGCACCGCGACCACTGCTCGGACTGCTAGCAGCGCTGGGCTCCGGTCTTGGTTACGCTGCCACCACGGTCCTGAGCCGAGATATCAGCCGGCATGTGCGGCCGTTGACCCTGACTGCGGCCAGTACGGCCATCGGCGCCTTGACGCTCCTGCCGTTCGCATGGCTGAGCGGCGGCTTGGTGCTTCCGGGAATGTCGGCTGCCACCTGGATGGTCGCATACCTGGGGATCGTCGCCACCGCGGTGGCATACGCGCTTTTCTACATGGGACTACGCACCACGACAGGCAGCGTTGCCGTTGTCCTGACGTTGCTGGAGCCGTTGACCGCGGCGATATTCGCCGTCGTCGTGCTCGGTGAGGAGGTCTCACTACCGGTTGTTCTAGGCGGTGGTCTTCTGCTCGGCGCTGTCGTCATCGCCTCTCATTCTGCCCGCACACCGGGTCAGGGTCGCCGTCCTGAGCGGCGTCCCGCAACGATCAGCGGGTAGGGCCGTCTCCGGGCGACGCGACGTCCGCCATTCATTGCTGGACAACCATCGCGTGGTGCAGTGGTGACACGTCGCCCGGAGTTGGTTCGTTGGGGTCGTTCCTCTACGCGGACGACCCACTGGAGGCCCATGTGTCGGCGAGCATGCCGAGGAGAAGTGCCTCCGCCAGGCACACCCTGGCGAACTCTTCGAGGTGAAGGCTCTCGTTCGGGCCGTGGATGTTGCTGTATGGATCTTCGACACCGGTCACGAGGATCGACGCATCCGGGAGGAGCCTTTGGAACGTGGCGATGAAGTAGCTCCTCCGGGGGCATCCGTCCGGGTCGGGGGCGTGCTCGTGCTCTTCGACGCACGAACGCTGACTCCGCTGGCAACGCTCGACTCTGCGGCCTTGACCGCGTTGCGGACGCCTGCTTTGTCGGCGTTGGCGGTCGCTCGCTTGGCGCACCCCGAAGCCCGCAGGCTGGTCGTGTTCGGGACCGGGGTCCAGGCCTGGGCCCACGTGGCGGCCCTCCGTGAGGTACGGGACATCGACGAAGTTCGCGTTGTCGGACGGGATGCGGCCCGGCTCTCGCACTTCCTCGACCGATGCCGCCGTCTGCCGGGACTCGATGCACAGGCGGGCCGGCCGAGCGACGTCGCCGAGGCGGACATCATCGCCTGTTGCACCACCGCCCGCGAGCCGCTATGCGACGGAGCGTTGCCGAAGTCGCACACGACGATCGTCGCGATCGGCTCCCACGACGCGTCGGCGCGAGAGGTCGACGAGGTGATGGTCCGGCGATCAACAGTCGTCGTCGACGGACGTGCTGCCGCGGCACGCGAGGCTGGTGATCTACTCCTGAACGATGCCTTGGACGGGGTCCGGGGCACCATCGCCGATCTCGTCGCGAAGCGTGTCGTGATAGCGCCCGACCGGCCCCGGCTGTTCAAGAGCGTAGGAATGGCATGGCAAGACCTCGCGGTGGCCGTGCAGGTGTACGAAGCAGCAGCGGGCCGCGCCGAACAGCCGAAGCTGTAGCGGCGCCATAGGGCTCTCAGATGGGCAGCAGGTCGCGCAGGCCGAACCCGTCGTCCACGGTCACGTCCGGCACGGCGTGGGCCCCCGGATCCTCGGCCGCCGTACGCCGGGAGCGCATGAGGATCGCCACCCCGGTCTCGGCACGCCGCGCGCACACCATGTCGCGTTGGTAGCTGTCGCCGACGTACCAGCAGTCCTCCGTCGGTACGCCCAGCGCCCGCGTGGCATGCCAGATCATCTCGGGGTTGGGTTTGCGGACGCCCACCTCGTCGCTGTAGACCTGCGCCGCGAAGAGGCCGCCGACGCCCGCCTTCGCCAGGAAATCGCGGGGGGCCGCGCCGCACAGGGTGTTGCTGACCACGGCCATCGGCAGGCCGGCCGCGCGGGCCGCTCGCAGCGCCTCCGGGATGCCGGGGCGCAGGGCCCAGGTGTTGCGCCAGGTCCAGTCGTAGCTGAGCTTGGCGGCGTTGACGCGTACGGCTTCCTGCGCGCGCTGCGGCCAGTCCGGGGTGAAGAAGCGGCGCCAGACCTCCGCCTGGGGGAGTTCGTCCGGCTCGTCGAGGTCGCGCCAGGCGGCGTACGCCCCGGCGCCCGCGATCAGTGACCGGTTGATATCGCCGGGGGACAGGGCGCCGCCGGTGAGGTTGTAGAGCCGCAGCACGAGCTCGGGCGGCGCGGGATCGTGGCGGGCGGCCTCGGCCAGCACGCCGCCGAAGTCCAAGAGCAGAGCGACGGGGGAAGGCAGCATCAGCGGGCGTTGAGGGTCCAGGCGCGGACGCCGCCGACGATGCCGGCCGTGTTGGGGACCACCACCACGTCGTCGCCCATCCGGGCCAGCTGCGCCGGCGTGATCAGCCGGGAGTTGCCGCCGCCGAGATAGAGGCGGTCCCAGAGGAAGACCGGGCGCAGCCCATCGATGACGTTGCGGACCCGGCGGGACCAGAGCGCGTCGCCGAGCCGCCGCCGCTCGTGCTCGCCGATGTAGGTGTCGTAGCTCATTCCCCAGCGCACCGGCGCCTGCGACATCTCCAGGTGCGGGGCGAGGGCGCCGCCGTCGAAGAGTGCGCACCCCAGGCCGGTGCCCAGGGTGAGGACCAGTTCGCAGCCGGTTCCCGCGACGACCCCGGCGCCGTGCACCTCGGCGTCGTTGAGGACCAGCGTGGGCAGGCCGAACGCCTCGGCCAGCGCGGTCCGCGCGTCGAAGCCGAACCATGCCTCGACCAGTTCCGGGTCGACCTTCGTGCGCGGCCCGCTGCGGGTGACGTAGTGCGGCGTCGCCACGACGACGCCGTGCCGCAGCATGCCGGGCATGCCCACGGTCACCCTGTCGGCGGTCGGCAGCCGCTCACCGAGGGCGAGCAGCGTCTTGACGAACAGGTCCGGAGGCAACGGGTACGGCGTGGGCACCCGTAACGGCTGCGCCCGCATCGTCCCGGCCTCGTCGAGCACGGACCCCTTGATGCCGCCGCCGCCACAGTCGATCGTCAACGTGAAAGCCACCCGTGCAGTGTGACATTTCATCCGGAAATCGGAAGCGCTCGAATCATCCGGAAATCAGAAGCGCGCGAAGGACCGGATCGGCATGCGCGGCCCGAACTTGGGCGCCGCGATGCCCCCGGCGGCGAGCAGCTCGCAGACGCGTCCTCGGTGCCCGGCGAACGGCTCGAGCAGTTCCAGCATCCGGGCGTCGGTGCCGCGCGCCTCGCCGGCCAGCGCCCACGCCACCGTGTTCGGGATGTGGAAATCGCCGACGCTGACCGCGTCCGGGTCGCCGTACGCGGTCCGTACCACCTCCGCCGCGGTCCACGGGCCGATGCCCGGGATGGCGACCAGCCGGCGCGTCGCCTCGGCACTGTCCCCGCAGCGCTCGAGCCGCATCGCCGCGACGGCGCAGCGCAGCAGGGCCTGGGTGCGGCGCTGCTCGACGCCGAAGGGATGGAAGATCCAGTACGGGGTCGCCGCGACCGCCTCCGGATCGGGTGGCAGCAGCAGGCCGGCCGGCCCGGGAGCCGGCTCCCCGAAGTGCTTGACCATCGCCCGGTACGCCCGATGCGCCTCGATCCCGGTGACCTTCTGCTCCAGGACGGCCCGGATCAGCCGGTGGAACACCAGGCCGGTGGCGGGGAAGCGTACGCCCGCAAAGGTTTTGGCCAGGCGGGCGACCAGCGGATGGCAGGCGGCGAGCGCGGGGAAGTCGCCGAGATCGTCGCGCAGCCCGGCGATCGCGTCCGCCCGCTCGACGATCCAGCCGGCGCCGGGCCCGTGTCCGGTCGCGGTCAGTTCCGCGCCGGTCCGGGTGAGCTGCAGGGATGCCGGCCCTTCCGGGGTACGCGCGGAGAGCCAGAATTCTCCGTCGGCGAGCCTGCCGCACGGGTCGTGGCGGACGACCAGCAGGGACCGCACCGTGCGGGAGAAGTGATAGCCGTCCGGTGGCCTCAGCCTGCGGGTCACCGTGGTGGTCACGGCGCCACTATACGGGCGGCCCCGTCAGGCGGCGATGGGCTGCGGATTGCGGAGCCAGGACAACGCCTCGGTCGCGTCCAGCGGGGACGAGTAGTAGTAGCCCTGGCCGAGCGGGCAGCCGAGCTGCGCCAGGATCTCGCGGTGGGTGGCGTCCTCGATGCCCTCGGCCACCACGGTCAGGTTCAGCGTCTGCGCCAGGCTGAGGATGCCGCGTACCAGGGCGAACTGCTGGTCGTTGTTGACCATGTCGTCGATGAACATCTTGTCGATCTTCAGCACGTCGATCGGCCGCTGGCGCAGGTAGCCCAGGGACGAGTAGCCGGTGCCGAAGTCGTCGATGGCGATGCGGACGCCGAGGTCGCGCAGGATCTCCAGGTCGGACCAGATCTGCTCGTCGTCGCTGATGAGCAGGGTCTCGGTGATCTCCAGCATCAGGGCCTGCGGCGGTACGCCCGCGAACTCCAGCGACGCCCGTACCTGGTCGACGAAGCCGGCCTCGCGGAACTGGCGCACCGAGACGTTCACGCTCACGTACGGCTGGCGGGTGCGGGGCAGGGTGCGCCGCCACTGCGCGACGGTGTGCAGCGCCTGGTCGAGCACCCAGCGGCCCATCGGCACGATGAGCCCGCTCTCCTCGGCGACCTCGATGAACTCGTCCGGCGCGATCAGGCCGCGGGTCGGGTGGTGCCAGCGCACCAGCGCCTCGAAGCCGGCCGCCTCGTCGCTGGCCAGGCTCACGATCGGCTGGTACTGCAGCAGGAAGTGGCCCTCGTTGACCGCGTGGTCCAGCGCCGAGCGCAGCTCGAGGCGTTCCACCATCGCGCCGTGCAGGTGGCTCTGGTAGCGCCGCCACTGGTTCTTGCCGGCGCCCTTGGCGACGTAGAGAGCGAGGTCGGCCTGGCGCAGCAGCTCGTCGGCGTTGTCCGCCTCCGGGGTGGTGGTGATGCCGATGCTGGCCACGGCCTGCAGCGCTTCGCCGTCCACAATGATCGGTTCGGCGAGCGCGGCCAGGATGCGGCTGGCGGTCTCCTCGACGGCGCCGGGGTCCTGGACGTTCTCGACCAGGGCGGCGAACTCGTCGCCGCCGAGGCGGGCGGCGGTGTCGTCGCTGCGCAGGGCACCGGCGATGCGGGCGGCGACCGCGACGAGCATCTGGTCGCCGACGGCGTGGCCCAGGGTGTCGTTGACGATCTTGAAATCGTCGAGGTCGATGAAGAGCACGCCGACCACCGAGCCGTCGCGGGCGCCGCGGGCCAGGGCGTGCTGCAGGCGGTCGGCGAAGAGCACGCGGTTGGCCAGGCCGGTGAGCGCGTCGTGGAAGGCCTGGTGGGTGAGCTCGCGCTCGAGCTGACGGCGCTCGGTCACGTCGCGCAGGGTCACCACCAGGCCGGCGACGGTCTGGTCCGTGCGCAGGTCGCGGCAGTGCATCTCGAGCATGACTTCGGTACGGCGGCGCCCGACCGCGCGGAAGTCGATGCCGTTCTGCACGACCTCGCCGGCGCGAACCGCGGCGAGCACCTCGGCCAGCCGGGGGCGGTCACCCGGATGGATGATGTCGGGCAGCGTCGCGCCCACCGGGTCGCCGCCGAGCACGGTGACGGCGGACGGGCTGGAGTACCGGACGCGGTCCTCGTCGTCGACGATCAGGATGACGTCCGAGGTGTTGAGCACCAGCGTGCGGAAGTACGCCTCGCTGTTGCGGCGGATGACCTCCACGCTCAGCGCGATCCGCTCGAGCGCCAGGGCGACCTGGGTGGCGAGCACCTCGAGGGCGCGCTCCAGGCCTTGCAGCGCCCACGTCGGGCCGCCGACGTGCAGGACGCCGACGAGCGGGTCGCCGTTCGGGCGGTCGGCGAGCACCAGCGGGCAGCGCAGCACCATGTTGAACTGGGTGAGCCGGACGGCCACCGCCCAGTCGACGTCGCGGGTGGCGACCAGGCGCACGGCGGTCCCGGCGGCGCGGTCCTGCGCCGACTGGGCCGCGGCCTCGGCCGAGATGGGTTGCCCGGGCTCGGTGTACGCCATGGCCAGCACGACCCGGTGCGGCACGTCGTCGGGCAGCAGCTGCGCCACGGCCTTGCGCACGGCGTCGGCGACCTCCTCGGCGTCCTTCGCCGAGACCAGCGCCGCGGAGGCCTCCCGCAGTCCGCGCTCGCGGGCCATGGCCATTCGGTGACTCGCCATGATGCCGGCCATCCGGGCCAGCACCAGCAGGAAGGTGCACGCGCTGAGAGCGGCGATCATCTCGAGATCGGGTACGCGCCCGTCGACGCCCATCTGGAAGACCAGCACCGTCGGTGCGACCAGCGAGGCGAGCGCCAGCAGCGCCAGCCGGACCCGGCCCAGTTCGGTCGAGGTCCGCGGGGCGGTACGGGTCAGCTGGGTCATCGAGGGCAGCATGGCGGCGAGGCCGACGCCCGCGTAGAGCGGGATCCGGCCGAACACGCCCACGTAGCTGAGGTCGTCGTGCCGCGTCGCGAGGTTGGCGACGACGTCGGCGAGGAGCATCGAGAGCATGCCCGCGGCGAGCACACCGGCCGCGATCAGCCGGCGGCCGGAGGCGGTCAGCAGGCGGGTCAGCAGGCCGAGGCAGAGCAGGCCGCCGACGGGGAAGGCGACGGCGATCCAGCGGTCATTGGCGGACAGGGCGGTGTCGCGGACCTGCGGGCCGATGACGAATGTCCACGAGAGCAGCCCCACCCCGCAGGTGAGGGTGAGGGCGTCGAGCAGGCCGCCGCGGTCGCGCCGCCCGTCGGTGCGGTGGCGGATGAACTGGAACAGCGCCAGGGCGAGGACCGGATAGAAGGTCAGCAGCACGGCGATGCCGAGGTGGTGAAGCCACGGGAGCTTCTCGGCCAGGCCGGGCCCGGCGCCGTACGCGGCCGAGCCGGTCGCGGACAGCGCGACGGCTACGCCGAGAAGCTGCCAGGGACCCTGGTGCTCGGGGCGGTGCCGGCGGATGCCCCAGGTCAGGGCCAGGACGGTGCAGACGCCGGCGGTCAGCCGTACGGGGGTGCGCCAGTCCGGAGCCGCGGCGAAGAGGACGCCGAGGCCGGTCATCGCGGCGCAGAAGAGGGCAGCTGCCAGCCGTGTCGGCATGCTCCTCCCCTTCCCGGGTTCATCGGGCCGCACTGGCACCCTGATCGGTACCCCGGCGGCTCAGCTGAGCAGAATCGCGGGGTGTCCACCGCTACCGACTTCGTGCGGGCCAACACCCGGCTCGCCTCCGTACCCTTCCTGCCCGAGCTGGTGCTGCACCAGGCCGAGGAGCCGATCGAGCTCTGGGAACGCACCGAGGCCGGCGGTGCGGAGCAGCCGCCGCCGTTCTGGGCCTTCGCCTGGGCCGGCGGGCAGGCGCTCGCCCGCCACGTGCTGGACGACCCGGAGCTGGTCGCCGGGCGCGCCGTCCTCGACCTCGCGACCGGCTCCGGGCTGGTGGCGGTGGCCGCGGCCCGGGCGGGTGGCCGGCCGGTGACGGCGAACGACATCGACCCCCTCTCGCTCGCCGCGGCGGAGGCGAACGCGGCGGCCAACGGCGTACGCGTCGAGCTCGTCGAGGGCGACCTGCTCGCCGGCGGATACGACGAGGCCGCGGTGGTGCTGGCCGGCGACGTCTTCTACAGCCGCGAGATGGCCGGTCGGGTCCTGCCCTTCCTGCGCCGCGCCGCGGCCCGGGGCGCATTGGTGCTGGTGGGGGACCCGGGACGGGCGTACCTGCCGACTGACGGGATGGTCCGGCGTGCGACCTACGACGTGCCGGTCAGTGAGGCGCTGGAGAGCGTGCCGGTCCGGCGTACCAGCGTCTGGCATGTCCTTAATTGTTGAACAACCCTTGTGTGATCGTTGAACAATCCCTAGCGTCGACGGTGCCTCCATCGAATCCGACCGATCCAGGAGTGCTCATGCCGACGGACACCACCGCGCGCACCCGAACCCGCCGGACCGCCCTCGTCGGGGCGATCTTCCTCATGGCCACCAGCGCCATCGGCCCCGGCTTCATCACCCAGACCACCACCTTCACGGCGAAGCTGGGCGCCGCGTTCGCCTTCGGCATCCTGATGTCGATCGTGGTGGACTTCGTGGTCCAGATGAACATCTGGCGCATCATCTCGGTCAGCGGCAGGCGCGCCCACGAGGTCGCCAACGCAGTCGTCCCCGGCGCCGGTCACCTGCTCGCCGCCCTCGTGATCCTCGGCGGCCTCGTCTTCAACATCGGCAACGTGGCCGGGTCCGGGCTCGGCCTCAACGCCGCGCTGGGGCTCGATCCCAAGCTCGGCGGCGCCCTCAGCGCGCTGCTCGCGATCGTCGTCTTCACCGTGAGACGCGCGGGCGTCGCCATGGACCGGCTGCTCATCGTGCTCGGCGTGGTCATGATCGTGCTGACCCTCTATGTCAGCATCGTCTCGCAACCCCCGGTCGGGGACGCCCTGCGCCAGACCGTCCTGCCGGACGAGGTCGACTTCGCGGCCATCACCACGATCATCGGCGGTACGGTCGGCGGCTACATCACGTACTCCGGCGCCCACCGGCTGCTGGACAGCGGGACGACCGGCCCCGAGCACATCCGGGAGGTGACCCGCGGGGCCCTCACCGGCATCGCGGTCACCGGCCTGATGCGCTTCCTGCTCTTCCTGGCCATCCTCGGCGTGGTCGCCGGCGGCGTCGTTCTCGACACCAGTGGCAACGCCACGGCGCAGGCGTTCGAGTCAGCCGCCGGCGAGTTCGGGCAGCGGGCGTTCGGCGTCGTGCTCTGGGCGGCGGCCATCACCTCGGTGGTCGGCGCGGCGTTCACCTCCGTGTCGTTCTTCACCGCCTTCTCGCCCGCCCTCGGCGAGGGCCGCCCCCGCTCGTGGGCGACGGTGGCGTTCATCGCCGTCTCGACGGTGATCTACCTGCTGATCGGCACCGCGCCGTCGGCACTGCTGGTCTTCGCCGGCGGTTTCAACGGGCTGATCCTCCCGATCGGGTTCACCATCCTGCTGTACGCGGCCTGGCGGCGCCGCGAGCTGCTGAAGGGGTACGCCTACCCCGCCTGGCTGCTCATCCTCGGCGTACTGGCCGCCGCCCTCACGTGGTACATGGGCATCACCTCGGCCCGCACGATCTTCGACTACCTGGCCGGCTGAGAAGGGAACGTCATGGACCTCAACAGTGACCTCGGCGAGAGCTTCGGCACCTGGCGCCTCGGCGACGACCCGGCGATGCTCGAGATCGTCAGCAGCGCGAACGTGGCCTGCGGGTTCCACGCCGGCGATCCGCGTACGCTGCTGGCCACCTGCGAACGGGCGGTGGCCCGGGGCGTGGTCATCGGCGCCCAGGTGAGCTACCGCGACCTGGCCGGCTTCGGCCGCCGGTTCATCGACTACGAGACCGGGGAACTGGTCGCGGACCTGATCTACCAGATCGGCGCGCTGGACGGGCTCGCCCGCGCCGCCGGTGACCGGGTCCTCTACGTCAAGCCGCACGGCGCGCTCTACAACGCCGTCGTGCACCACGAGCAGCAGGCCGCCGCCGTGGTGGACGCGGTCCGCCGGTACGACCCCGACCTGCCGGTGCTGGGCCTGCCCGGCTCCGCCTTCCTGCGGCTGGCCGAGGACGCCGGGCTCCGGACCGTACGCGAAGCCTTCGCCGACCGTGGGTACAACGCGGACGGCACCCTGGTCTCCCGCCGCGAGCCCGGCGCCCTGCTGGACGACCCGGCCGAGGTGGCGCGGCGGATGGTCCGGCTGGCCACCGACCGCACCCTGGTCGCCGTCGACGGCTCCGTGATCAAGATCGAGGCCGACTCCATCTGCGTGCACGGCGACTCACCGGGCGCCGTCGGGATGGCCCGGGCGGTGCACGACGAGCTCACGGCGGCCGGCGTACGGATCACCGCCTTCGCCGGAGCCGGGCATTGAACCTCCGGTTTCTGCGCTGCGGACGGGAGGCCGTGCTCGCCGAGGTGGACGACCTCGACGCGGCCCTCGCCCTGTACACCGCTCTGCGCGACGCCGGGCTGCCCGGCATCGTCGACCTGGTCCCGGCGGCCCGCACCGTGCTGATCCGGCTGGACCCGGCGGTGACCTCCCCGGCCGCCGTCCGCGAGGCCACGGCCGCGCTGGAGCCCGGTGGCCCGGGGCGCGCCGGCGCCGGCACGGTCGAGATACCCGTGGTCTACGACGGCCCCGACCTCGCCGAGGTGGCCGGGCGCCTCGGCATCACCGAGGACGAGGTGGTGTCCCGGCACACGGGAGCCCGGTGGACCGTCGCGTTCGCCGGGTTCGCCCCCGGGTTCGGCTACCTGACCGGCGATGATTCGACGCTGGACGTACCCCGACGCAGCACGCCGCGGACGCGGATACCGGCGGGCTCGGTGGGGCTCGCGGGCCGCTTCTCGGGCGTGTACCCGGCCGACAGCCCCGGTGGCTGGCAGCTGATCGGCAGCACCACGGAACGCATGTGGGACCTGTCGCGGCCGGAGCCGGCCCTGCTCGTCCCCGGCGTACGGGTCGTGTTCAAGGCGGTGCGGGGATGAGGATGACGGTGCTGCGTACCGGGCCGTTGACGGTGCTCAAGGATGCGGGGCGCCCCGGCCATGCGCACCAGGGGGTCGCGCCGTCCGGTGCGGTGGACCGGGGCGCGTACGGGAGAGCCAACGCCCTCGTCGGCAACCCGCCCGGCACCGCGGTCCTGGAATGCACGCTCGGTGGGCTACGAGTGTCCTTCGACGAACCGGCCGTGCTCGCGCTGACCGGCACGGACGCGGTGCTCACTGTGGACGGCGTCGCGGCGGGCGTCGAGGAGGTGGTGCACGTGCCGGCGGAAGGCACCGTCGCGGTCACCATGCCCAAGCGGGGTCTGCGCAGCTACCTCGCTGTGGGCGGTGGGATCGACGTCCCGCCGGTGCTGGGCTCGCGCTCCACCGACCAGCTCGCCGGGGTTGGCCCGCCCCGGCCCGTGCCCGGCGACGTCCTGCCGATCGGTGGCCTGCCCGTCTCCTCCGTCTCCTCTGTCTCCCCAAGCACGCCCGACCCTCAGGAATCATTCGAGGTGGACCTCGGTCCGCGCGACGACTGGTTCACCGCCTCGGCGATCGAGACCTTCCTCAGTGCCGAGTACACCGTCTCGCCGGCGAGCAACTCGGTCGGGCTGCGCCTGGACGGCCCGGCCCTGACCCGCTCCCGCCCCGAGGAACTCCCCAGCGAGGGCGTGGTCCGCGGCGCGGTGCAGGTGCCGCCGGACGGCCGGCCGATCGTCTTCCAGGCCGACCACCCGGTGACCGGCGGCTACCCGGTGATCGCGGTCCTCACCCCGCAGGCGGCGGACCGCGCGGCCCAGCTCCGACCGGGCGCCCGGATCCGCTTCACGCGCGCGCCCGGCTGACCGGCACGCGGACCTGGCTGGTTGACTGAGGCCGTGACGACCATGGAGAAGCCGGGCTCCGCCGCACGCGCGGTGGAGCAGCTGCGCAACTCGATGATCAACGGCGAGCTGGCGCCGGGGACCCGCCTCGCCGAGGCGTCGCTGACCGGCCCCCTCGGCGTCTCCCGCAACACCCTCCGCGAGGCGTTCTCCACGTTGATCGAGGAGGGCCTGCTGGTGCGCCGTCCGCACCGCGGCGTTTTCGTGGCGACGCTCAGCCCGGCGCAGATCGCCGACATCTACCGCGTACGCGCGCTGCTCGAATGCTCGGCGCTCGCCCAGGCGCCGGTCGATCCGCCGCGCGCCCGGGGCATGCGGGCCGCGGTCACCGATGCGCGGCGTGCCGCTGAAGCCGCCGACTGGCGAGGCGTGGGAACGGCGAACATGCATTTCCATGAGCAGATCGTGGCGCTCGCTGGCAGTCCGCGGTTGGACGGCTGGATGCGGCAGCTCACCGCGGAGCTGCGGCTGGCCTTCGTCGCGGCGCCGGATCCCGAGGCCCTGCACCGCCCGTTCGTGGCGATGAACGAGGACATCACGGCGATGTACGAGGCGGGGGAGGCGGCGCGGGCATCGGAGCTGCTGCGCGAGTATTTGCTGACCTCCGAACGCGTGGTCCTGGGCAATCTGCCCTGACGCCGCCGAGCCGGCCCCGAGGGCGCCGAACGGCGCGGTACGACGGCCGAACGGCTTCCCCTCGCCGGGGTCGGCTGTTCGGATGGTTCGGCGCCTCGCGCCCTGTTCGTCCATTTTGAAGCTTTTTCCCCCCCTACGATGACGCCGTCGCGATCGCGATATCGTCCATGTAGGAGCAAATCTTGAACATTGTCGCCCGTCGAAGCGCGCTAGCGCTCGGCGCCGCCGTCGCCCTGGTGACAGCGCTCGCCGCACCGGCTGCCGCAGCCGATCCCGGAGTCGAGCCGGCCGTCGTCACCCAGGCCATGAACGCGGGCACCGCGCTCGTGCTCAACAAAACGGTGCACACGCCGGCCATCCCCCCGAAGCCGGACGTCGTCCTCCTCGTGGACACCACCGGCTCCATGGGCGGGGCGATCGCGAACGTACGGGACAACCTGCACGCGGTCATCACCAACGTACGGGCCAGCCAGCCGTCGGCCGAGTTCGCCGTGGCGTCGTACCGCGACGAAACCGACGGCGCCGAACTGTTCCAGGTGCGGCAGAACATGACCGCCAGCGAGGCCGACGTGCAGGCCGGGGTCGACTCCCTCGTCGCCGGCGGCGGCGGCGACCTCCCCGAGGCCTGGCTGAACGGCCTCGTCCAGGTCAGCACGGGAGCGATCGACTACCGCACCGGCAGCAGCCGGATCGTGGTCGTGGTCGGCGACGCGCCCAGCCACGACCCGAGCGCCGGGCACACTCTCACCGAAGCCATCGCCGACCTGACCGCCGACAACGCGCGCGTGGTTGCGGTGAACGTCGGCGCGCTCGACGCGGACGGGCAGGCCACCGCGGTGGTGAACGCGACCGGCGGTTCCCTGGTGCCGGTCAGCTCCGACGGCGTGAGCGCGGCCATTCTCGCCGGCCTGCACGACCTGGACGTCACGGTCACCCACCAGGCCGTGTGCGACGGCGGCCTGACGGCGACGTTCGACAAGGCGGAGATCACCCTGCCCAGCGGCACCGACGCCACCTTCGCCGAGACCCTGACGGTGTCCGCCGGAGCCACCCAGGGCGCCACCCTGCACTGCACGGTGACCTTCCTGCTCAACGGTGCCCCGGCCGGAGACGCCTTCGTCCAGCACGTCTCGATCAAGGTGAACGACACCACCCCGCCGGTCGCCGGCTGCGTCCCGGGCACCAACCCGGCCGGCAACACGCCCGCCTCCAGCAACCCGGACGGCTTCTACACGATCGGCGCGACCGACCTGATCGACACCGCCGTGGACGTGTTCATCCGGGACACCGCCAGCTCGGCCGTGTTCGGCCCGTACCCGAGCGGTACGCGGATCAAGCTGGTCCAGGCACCCGGCGCCACCCCGAACGTCAAGCCGGGCAGCGGAACGGTGGACTACAAGGTCACGCTGAAGGGTGACGCCAGCATCGTCGGCGTCGACGACGCGCACAACACCTCGGCCGCAGTGCTCTGTACGGTCCCGCCGAAGAAGTAACAACGCTGTAGGACCAGGCAGGGGTGGCTCCGACCGGGGCCACCCCTGTGTCGCCACCTCTTCGCTTCGCAAGCCTCGTCGGCTGGAGCGCAGATCGGCTGCGCACAACCAACGCGTCAGGGCCGAAAGTGCGGCTCGACGCCGTGTTCCGCGTAGGCCGCTGTTCCGCGGTTCTTGGCTTCGATGGCGGTACGGATTCGGCGGACCAGCCGTGCAGGCATGAGCCTGTCGAGGTCGTCGGCATGGGCGAATCGCCACTCGGTCAGCTCGCCATCCGAAAATATGATGGCAGCGAGGTCTTGGTCGCTGAGCATTCCTCCATCGAAGAGGAAGAGGATCTTGTCACCTTCCGCGTCGATCGGCGCCCAGTCAACGACCAGGTGGACACCCACGGATGCGGGGATTCCGAGCTCTTCCGCAATCTCGCGGTGGCAGGCTGCTCGCGGTGACTCACCAGGCTCGACGTATCCGCCCGGGATCTCCCAGCCGTCTTTGTAACCGGGCTTGACGAGCAGGATGCGGCCCTCTTCGTCGAAGAAGAGGGCGCCGGCGGCGACGCGGGGAGTGGCCATGGGGGTCTCGGGTGTCACATCGGGCAGCCTAGAGCGAGCGGATCAGTCGAGCACTTGAAGGCGACGTGCAAGACCGACAAGCGCGACGGATGGCTCGGTGCGCTGCTGGCGGATCCATATGAGCACGAGCTGGCGTCCGAGGTAGTGGTGGCGAACCTGCTCCGGCGCCATCTGTTCGGCGTGCAGGAGGGTGGACAGCGCTTCCTCCTGCCGGTTCCATGCGCTGTACGCCCGCGACACCTCCAGCGCATGCCGGACTCGCCGCTCCATCGGCATCGCGGCCGTGTCGACGCGCGGGCCGAGGTCGATGGCGACCTGGATGTCGCCGAGCTCGCCGGCCGCTGCGACCCGGTGAATGGCGACGTTGGTCGGACCGAACGCAGTCCACAGATGATTGGCATCGCGACCCAACTTGAGTGCCGCGTCCTCGGCGGCAGCGAGGAACGTGCGAGTTGTTTCGGCATCGCCCGCGAGCGGCGGCGACCGACCCAGCGAGTAGAAGCGTCCCGTATACCGATAACAGCTCTGGTGTCGCGTCGCTCATGTAGTGGTCGAGGTAGCCGGCCGCGTCGTTGGTGAGCCGCACTGCGTCCGCGTAGCGGCCGGTGGAGTTCAGGGCGTGGCTGACCGACCGGAAGAGGGACCCGGCGATCACCGGATCTCCGGTTGGCCGGACGGCGGATAGTCCTCGTTCAGCGGCGACCCACGCCAAATCGGTCTCGCCGAGCTTGGTGAGCTGAGTCGCGGCAAGCTGGTACGTCAGGCCGAGCAGATGTCGAGCTTCGTCCCGATCCTTGCCTTCACACTCGAATACGGCGGCTTGGGCGTGCTTCAGAAGGGCGGGAAGCCGATGGGTCACCAGCCCGAAACGCGATCCCTGGTACGCCTCCCACAGTCCGCTGGTTTCACTGCGCAGCTCGGACAGGTTGGGCGGCTCCACATCCATGTCGCCACCGCCGAGCGCAGTGATGCCGCGGTAGTCCATGAGCGCTGCCCGCAACGCCGGGACGGTCTCCAAGCCGGTTTCGCTGGTCCAGTCCAGCAGCGATGGCTCGGCCAGCAGATCGCTGAGCGCAACGTCCAGAACATCGGCCAGAGACTTGATGACGGAGAGCCGGTCCAACTCGATCCGGTTGTTCTCGATCTTGCCCAGCCAGTCAGGCGTCCGGCCGACAAGTCCTGCGAGGACTTCCTGAGACATGCCGCGCCGCCGGCGGTACCAGGCGACCCGCTCGCCGATGGTCAGCTTCGTCATCATTCCGCGCATGCGCTGAGCATCCCCCGATCGAGATAGTCGACCTCGGAATGATTTTCCGGGTTCCAGGCCGGATCTGACTACAACCTGAATCGCATGCCCGAGGCCAAATGCGGGGACGGGCTCCTGAGACGGCGCCGGGGCGGGTGCTGGTGATCCCTATGCCCGCCCGTTCCGGTGCCCTTCCATTCGGGGAGGACGCATGGTCCCACAGCCCGGTGACGTCCTGGTCGTGGACAATGCGGCGTCTGTGCAGTTCGCCGGCCAGTCCCGCCTGGTCTTCTGCGTGTTTCGACGAGCCGGCGGCCGACCTACGACGGCTGGGGCTGGCTGGCGGGTTACTCGCTGAGCCGATCCGGCGCGGCGAAGGAACGCCGCGAGATCTTCGTACGCCTAGCCGGCCTGCGCCCCTACAAGCCGAGCAGCGAGGAATGAGATCACTGTCTTCTTCTCGTCGTCCATCCGCGAACGACAATCGGCCGTGGGCGGCCAGCAGCCGGTCGATGTGGATGTCGATGCGGTGCTCCTCCCCGGGCGGCATCAGATCACCTCGTCCAGCTCGGCGCGCAGTGCGCAGTCCTGCCGGACCGCCGCGGCGAATGCCAGCACGGCGAAGCCCAACGGCAGCTACCAGAAACTGAACGTCTCTTGGATGAGTCCGATGTAGGTGGAGGAGGGGAACACGGAGTGGAACAGCGCGTACGCCGCGCCTATCCGGATGAGTTCGGTCAGGCCCCCGCCGACGAGGATGACGATGCTCAGCCGGCGGTTCCGGTCGGACGTGGCGACGGTGAACGGATTCCCGTGGAGGGCCGAGGTGACGATCCGGCGGGCCAGGACGGCTATCACGAGCCAGACGACCGCGTCGAGATATCGACTATCGATAAGAGATCGCCGCATGTCAACATGTACCGATGACCAGTAGCACTGACTCCGACCGGGTCGTCGTCGCCGGCCGCGACATCGCGGCCGCGGCGGACCGGATCTTCGAGCTCATCGCCGACCCGTCGTTGCAGCCCAGCTGGGACGGCAACGACAACCTGTCCGAGGCGCCCGTGAACCAGCGGGTCCACGCCGTCGGGGATGTCTTCCTCATGACGACCACGAAGGGCAATGTCCGGGAGAACCATGTGGTCGAGTTCGTCGAGGGCCGGTGCATAGCGTGGAAACCCGCCGAGCCGGGCCAGGATGCTCCCGGCCACCTGTGGCGATGGGACCTTGAGCCGATCGATTCGGCGCAGACGCGTGTCACGCACACCTATGACTGGACGCGGCTGACCGATGAGCGCCGATTCCCGCGTGCGCGGGCGACGACGACGGAGAGCTTGCGGGCTTCCCTCGATCGGCTCGCCGCCCTGGCCGAACGTTCTGCCACCTGACCGGCCGGGAACGGCGGCGGCGGACCGGGCGTCGGATCCGGCGTGACGAAGAGGATCGTGATTGCGACCGGGGCAGTCATGCTTGCGGCGGTGTTCTGGGGCATCGCCGCCAGCAAGCCCCCCACGTGGGTCGAGCCGCCGGCCTACGAATACTCGGTGCGGTTTCGCTGCGGCATGGAGTTTCCGCCGGGGCAGTACACGCTGACGGTGGCCGACGGCAAGGTCGCCAAGGTCGTGGCCGACAATGCTTTCAGCCAGGAGGTCATGCGGGTCAGGAAGCTGAAGCCCGAGTATCTCCCGACCCTCGGCGACCTCTACGAGCAGTACCAGAAGGCCAGGGACAAGGGTGCGGACGTGGCGGACATCAGCTTCGATGACGCCGACGGCCATCCGACCAGGATCCGGCTGGACTACCGGAAGGAGTGGATCGATGACGAATCCTGTTTTGACATCGTCCGGTTCACCGCCTAGTAGGGGTTTCCCGAGCCGGGCAGGCGGCCGCGCAGGACACCGCCCAGGCGGCCCGGGAGGTCCGCTCGCCCGGAGAGCGGCGGGCTGTCCGTATGTGCCCGCTCGGCCATTCCCGTGACCAGCTCCTTCAGGGCATGGACGGCGCCGGTGAGCGGGCGCCAGCCGAGCTCCGCCGCGATCCGGTCGCAGGACATCAGCGGTGCCTTGAGGCCGAGTCTCACCCAGCCCACGTCGACCGGCTGCAGGTGCAGGCGCCAGCTCAGGTCCGCGGCCCCGCGCAGCAGGAACCCCGGTACGGGAACCTCCCGGCCGTGGAAGGTCTGCGCGGCTACCGACGGGTCGAGTACCGGGCCGGCGGCCACGTTGAACGCGCCGCGTACGTCGGCTCGCAGGGCCCGGGCGTACGCGTCGGCCACGTCGTCGGCGTGCACCGCCTGGACCCGCAGGCCCGAGTGGGACGGGATGAGCGGGATGCGGCCGTACCGCAGGAGGCGGGCCGGGAGCAGGGGGCCGGCGAAGTAGCGGCCGATCTCGGTGCCGACGTCGCGCTGGAAGATCAGGCCCGGGCGCAGGCGGACGATGCGCAGGGTCGGGTGGTCGGACTCGACCCGGTCCAGCATTGCCTCGACCAGCGCCTTGTGCCGGCTGTAGGAGGAGCCCCGCACTCCGGTCTTCGGGTACGCCTCGGTCACGTACGCGTTCTTGGGGCCGGGCGCGTAGACGCCCACCGAGGACGCGTACACCAGCGCCGGTACGCCCGCCCGCAGCACGCCCTCGGCGACGGCCCGGCTGCCGAGCACGTTCGTACGGTGGAGCAGGCGCTGGTCGTGGCTCGGCTGGATCTGCCACGCCAGGTGCACGACGGCGTCGGCGCCGCGGAACACCTCGGTCAGGTCCCGGGCGGCGTCCGGTGCGCCGATGTCGCAGGAATGCCACTCGACCGCGTCGTAGGGCGCGGCGTCCGTGCCGGGCAGCCGCCGTACGACCCCGGCGAGGTCCATGTCCGGTTCGTTGCGCAGTCGGCGCAGCAGGGCCGTGCCGGCGTTACCGGTCGCTCCGACGATCACCACTCGCATGCTTCAGGCGTACCCGAAGGACCCGAGGTTGAACCTGAGAGCTGGGGGTAGCAAAACGGTCATGGATCTCGTCGTCAACGGTGTGGGGCACGCCCTGGACATCGACCCGCGGACCACGCTGCTGGACGCCTTGCGCGAGCATCTGGGGCTCACCGGCGCCAAGAAGGGCTGTGACCACGGGCAATGCGGGACCTGCACGGTACTGCTCGACGGGCGCCGGGTGAACAGTTGCCTGGTGCTCGCCATCAGTCAGCAGGACGCGCAGGTCACCACGATCGAAGGGCTCGGGACCGAGGCGGAGCCGCACCCGTTGCAGCAGGCCTTCGTCGATCACGACGGCCTCCAGTGCGGGTACTGCACGCCCGGGCAGATCTGCTCCGCGGCCGGGATGCTGGACGAGGTGGCGCGCGGCTGGCCGAGCGCCGTCACGGGCGACGGCGAGGTGGTGCTCGACGACGCGGAGATCCGCGAGCGGATGAGCGGGAACCTGTGCCGGTGCGGGGCGTACGCGAACATCGTCCCGGCGATCGCCGAGGCGGCCGGCCGGTGAAGACGTTCACGTACACCGCCGCGACGGATGTCGCTGCCGCGGTGGCCGCCTCCGCCCTGGGCGCCACGGTCCTGGCGGGCGGCACGAACCTCGTCGACCTCATGAAGCTCGGCGTCGCCACCCCCGGCGAGCTCGTCGACATCAACCGGCTTCCGCTGCACGACGTCACCGAGCTGCCGGGCGGCGGGTTGCGGATCGGCGCCGGCGTCCGCAACAGCGATCTGGCCGCCCATCCGACAGTGCGGCGCGAGTATCCGGTCCTGAGCCAGGCGCTGCTGGCGGGGGCGTCGGGGCAGCTGCGCAACATGGCAACCACCGGCGGCAATCTGCTGCAGCGCACCCGGTGCCGATACTTCATGGACATGAGCAAGCCGTGCAACAAGCACGCGCCGGGCAGCGGCTGCCCGGCCCGCGACGGCGACCACCGCAATCTGGCCGTGCTCGGTGCCTCGGAGCACTGCATCGCCACGCATCCCTCCGACATGGCGGTCGCGCTGGCCGCGCTCGACGCCACCGTCCGGGTGAGTGGGCCGGACGGGGAACGGGAAGTGCCGGTGACCGAGCTGCACCGGCTGCCCGGCGACACCCCGGAGGTGGACACGGTGCTGCGTCCCGGTGAGCTCATCGTCGCCGTGGATCTGCCGGCGCTGGGGTTCGCGCGCGTGTCGGCGTACCGGAAAGCGCGGGACCGGGCTTCTTATGCCTTCGCCGTGGGTTCGGTCGCGGCGGCGGTGCACGCCGAGGGCGGTGTCGTGCGGGACGTCCGGCTGGCGTTCGGGGCAGTCGCCCACAAGCCGTGGCGGGCGTACGCGGCGGAGCAGGCACTTCGCGGACAGCCGGCCACCCGCGACTCCTTCCTCGCGGCCGCCGACGTGGAGCTCGCCGCCGCGGTGCCGTTGCGGGACAACGCGTACAAGATTCCTTTGATCCGCAATCTGGTCGCGGCCACGCTGGCGCGGCTGACGGGGGAGCCCTCATGACCGAGACGGTGCAGAGCGCGGTGGGGCGGCCGATCGGCCGGATCGAGGGACTCGCCAAGGTCACCGGGGCCGCCCGCTACGCCGCCGAATATCCGGTCGAGGACGTCGCGTACGCGTGGGTCGTGCAGTCACCGGTCGCCCGCGGCACGCTGTCCTCGGTGGTCGTCGACCCCATGGCCGAGGCGGACGACATGCTCGCCGTCCTCTGGCCCGGCAACGCCCCGCGCCTGGCCGAGCCGGAGGACCCCGAGCTGGCCGTCCTGCAGTCCGAGCGAATCAGCTACCGCGGCCAGGCGATCGCGCTCGTGGTGGCCCGCACTCTGGAGGCCGCCCGCCGCGTCGCGCAGGTCGTCCGCCTGGAGATCGCCGAGGAGCCGCACGACGCCCTGCTGCGCGAGGACCATCCGGAGCTCTACACCCCGGAGACGGTCAACCCGGCCTTTCCCGCGGTCACCGATTCGGGCGATGTGGACGCGGCGTTCGCGGCCGCACCGATCACTGTGGACGTCCGTTACTCGACGCCGGCGTTGCACAACAACCCCATGGAGCCGCACGCGACGACCGCGCTCTGGGAGGGCGACGACCTCATCCTGTACGACTCCAACCAGCACCCGGCGGGCGTCGCGGGGGACGTCGGCGCGGTCTTCGGCCTGCCCGCCGAGCGTGTCCACGTCATCACCGAGCACGTCGGTGGCGGCTTCGGGTCGAAGGGCTCCGCCCGGCCCAACGCCGTGCTCGCCGCCATGGCCGCCCGGGTCGTCGGCCGCCCGGTCAAGCTGGCGCTGCCCCGGCAGGCGCTGTTCAGCATGGTCGGCTACCGGACGCCGACGCTGCAGCGCATCCGCCTGGGCGCGGAGCGGGACGGCACGCTCACCGCGATCGACCACCAGGCGGTGGAGCAGACATCGCGGATCTATGAGTACGGGGAGCAGACCACGGTCACGACCCGGCACATGTACGCCGCGGCGAACCGCCGCACCGGCCACCGCCTGGTACGCCTCGATGTGCCGACCCCGCGCTGGATGCGGGCACCCGGCGAGGCACCCGGAATGGCCGCCCTCGAGTGCGCGCTGGACGAGCTCGCCACCGAGCTCGGCTTGGACCCGATCGAGCTGCGGGTCCGCAACGAGCCGCGCGCCGAACCGGAGAGCGGCGTGCCGTTCACCAGCCGCAACTACCTCGCCTGCCTGCGCGAGGGCGCGCGGCGCTTCGGCTGGGCGGATCGCGACCCGCTGCCCCGGCGCCGGCGCGAGGGCTCCTGGTGGATCGGTACGGGCGTCGCCGGCGCCACCTATCCGGCGATGGTCCAGCCGTCCGTGGCACGCGTACGCCTGCAGCCGGACGGGACGGCCGAGGTGGCGATCGCGGCCGCGGACATCGGCACCGGCGCTCGGACCATCCTCACCCAGATCGCGGCCGACGAGCTCGGCCTGCCGGTCGAACGGGTACGCGTGCGCATCGGCGACAGCACGCTCCCGAAGGCCTCGGTGGCGGGCGGCTCGTCGGGCAGCGCCTCGTGGGGCTGGGCGGTCACCGGAGCGTGCCGCGAGCTGCGCGACTCCGGCCGCGACGACGTGACCTTCGACAGCACGGACCTGGTCCAGCGCCAGGAGAAGGAGGGCAAGCACGCGTACGGGGCGCACTTCGCCGAGGTCCGCGTCGACGCCGACACGGGTGAGGTCCGGGTCTCCCGCCTGTTCGGCATGTACGCGGTCGGCCGCGTCCTCAACCCCCGTACTGCCCGCAGCCAGTTCATCGGCGGCATGACGATGGGCATGGGCATGGCGCTGCACGAGGAGGGCGTGCTCGACCCCGCGACGGGCGACTGGGTCAACCACGACCTCGCCGAGTATCACGTGCCGGCGCACGCGGACGTGGAGTGGATCGACGCCGCCTGGCTGGACGAGCGGGACGACGCCATCAACCCCATGGGCAGCAAGGGCATCGGGGAGATCGGCATCGTCGGCTCCCCGGCCGCGATCGTCAACGCGGTCTGGCACGCCACCGGTGTCCGGATCCGCGACTTCCCGGTACGCCTCGACAAGCTCTTGCCGTACCTATAGGGCTGCCTTTCCCGCGTACATCCGGTCGGTGACCCCGGGAAGGGCGGCGGCGGCGAGCATCGAGGCGCGGTAGCGCCCGGGCACGACGATGCGCCGCCGCGGCCGGCGGAGGGCGCGTTCGACGGCGTCCACGACGATCTCCGGCCCGGGCAGGCGGTCGGCGTGCTTGGCGTTCAGCTCGGTGCCGATGCGCCCCGGCTCGATCAGCGATACACCGATCCCGGTGCCGGCCAGCTCGCGCCGGACGGAGTCGGTCATGCCGCGCAGGGCGAACTTGGTCGCCGAGTACGCGCCCCCGATGCCGACCTCGCCGGCGACCGACCCGATGTTGACGATGGCGCCCGCCCCGGCCGCCCGCATCCCCGGCACCACCGCCCGCATGAGGCGGATCGGGGCCAGCAGGTTGACGTCCACCATCGCGGTCAGCGTCGCGTCGTCGATCAGGACCGTGTCCGGACCGCTCAGCCCGGCGTTGTTGATCAGGACGTCGATCGTGCCGGTGACGTCGCGGGCGGCGGCGACCAGCGCCTCGACGGCGGCCGGTTCCCGCAGGTCGGTGGGGACGGCCACGGCGCCCCCGCCGTTCGCCGCGATCTCGGCGGCAACAGCGGTGAGCTCCTCGGCGCGGCGGGCGGCGAGTACGACGGTGGTGCCCGGGCGGCCGAGCCGCAGGGCGGTCGCGCGGCCGATTCCGCTGGATGCTCCGGTCACGATGACGACGCGCAATGGTCCTCCTGCGGATACGACAAACGGCGTCGCCGGCCGGCGACGCCGTTTCGCGGTCGAGGGAGAATCTATCGCCTGCTGTGGTACGCCTCCACGATGGAGCTCGGGATGCGGCCGCGCTCGGACACCTCGTATCCGTTCTTGCCCGCCCACTCGCGAATGGCCTGATTCTGGTCCCGGGTGGCCCGGCCGGTGCTCGCCGGTGCGGTGCCGCGCCGGGCCGGACGGGCCTCGGTGCCGCTGCGCCCGACGCGAGTGGCGACCGAAAGATACGGATCGAGGGCCTTCCGCAGCTTGCCGGCGTTCTTCTCCGACAGGTCGATCGTGTAGTTCACCCCGTCCAGTCCGAATTCGACCGTGCGATCGGCCTCGCCGCCGTCGAGGTCGTCGGTCAGAAGGGTGATTACCTGCTTGGCCATGATGTGGTCGCTCCTACAGCGGTGCCAATGTCTGTCTCAGAATTGCGCCTATTCATTCTGGCGGTCCGCCGGTGCCGAGGCAAATTGTCGCCCGCGCATGTCGCGAACGGATCCGGTGAAATCGCCCGCGCCGGCGCCCGCGGAAGTGTCGGAAAAGCGATGCGGCGCGCGTCCCGGTGCCGCTCGACCAGGACAACTTCTGGAAACTTCGCGGCAACACTTCTCAGATGTGTCGATGTGTTGTACGTTACCTGGGAGCGCTCCCAAAAACCCCGTCCCCCCGGGGCATCCCCCACGAAGGAGCTTTCATGAGACGCGCCATCCGCGCCGTCGCCGCGGCCGTCCTGTTGGCCGCGGGCGGCATGACGACATTCGTCCTGGCCGGTCCCGCACACGCCGACACGCAGATTTGCGAGCAGTACGGATCCACGACGATCGGCGGCCGATACGTGGTGATGAACAACCGCTGGGGCACCGCCGCCGAGCAGTGCATCAATGTCACCGGCACCGGATTCGCCATCACGAGCCAGCAAGGCGTCGGCAGCACGAGTGGGGCGCCGGTGTCGTACCCGGCCGTCTACTACGGGTGCCATTACACGAACTGTTCCCCGGGCACGAATCTGCCTCTGCAACTGAGCGCGATCAGCGGCGTGACCAGCAGCATCACGTATCACTACGTGAGCGGTGCGACGTACGACGCCGCGTACGATATCTGGCTCGACCCGACGCCGAAACGCGACGGGGTCAACGCCATGGAGATCATGATCTGGTTCAACCGGCAGGGCTCGATCCAGCCGATCGGCTCACCGGTGGGCACCACCACCATCGGCGGGCGCAGCTGGGAGGTCTGGCGCGGCAACAACGGCTCGAACAACGTCATCTCGTACGTGGCGCCGTCGCCGGTCCCCAGCTGGAGATTCAGCGCCCTCGACTTCATCAACGACACGAAGAAACGGGGCGCGGTCACGAGCGCGTGGTATCTGACCAGCATCCAGGCCGGCTTCGAACCGTGGATCGGCGGCGCCGGACTGGCGGTCAGCGACTTCTCCGCCGCGGTCAACAGCGGCAGCACCCCGCCACCGTCGGACCCGACCACTCCGCCGCCGTCCGCCTCCTGCCGGGTGGCCTACGCCGCGGACAGCTGGAACAACGGCTTCGTGGCCACCGTGACCGTCACCAACACCGGCAGCGGCAGCGGCCCGATCAACGGATGGGCGCTGGGCTTCACGCTGCCCGCCGGCCAGAGCGTCACCAACTCGTGGAACGCCGGCCTGACCGGTGCGAGCGGCGCGATCACCGCCCGCAACGTGAGTTACAACGGGAGCCTGCCGGCGGGCGGCAGCGCGTCGTTCGGCTTCCAGGGGACGCTCAGTGGCGGCTACTCCGCCCCGTCGGCCTTCACTCTCAACGGATCCGCCTGCGCAAAGGCCTGACCGGCAGGCGCGAACAGCCCCACCAAGCCCCGCCCCGTCGCCGATCAGCCCGGCGGCGGGGCGGCCGGCGTGATCGGAATCAGGCGCAACGCCGCCGGGGCGTTTGCCGGCACCGCCGGCGAGCGCGGGGCGACCCGCTCGACCCGCTCGTACGCCGCCCCGGGCGCCGGCCGCGGATCCGGATCGCCGTTGTTGGGCCAGAACGACATCGCCCGCTCGGCCAGCGCCGTGATGGTCAGCGACGGGTTCACCCCCAGATTGGCCGGGATCACCGACCCGTCCGCGACGTGCAGGCCCGGATAGCCGTAGACCCGCTGGTACGCGTCCACCACCCCGGTCTCCGGCGAGTCGCCGATCGTCACCCCGCCGAGGATGTGCGCGGTCATCGGGATGTCGAACACGTCGCCGATCGGGCCGCCCGGGTGCCCGCCGATGGCCGTCGCGATCCTGCGTACCGCCTCGTGGCCGGCCGGGATCCAGGTCGGATTGCTGGGGCCGTGCCCGGGACCAGTGGTGAGGCGGCCGCGGCGGGTCCGGCGTACCGTCAGCGAATTGTCCAGGGTCTGCATGACCAGCGCGATGATCGTGCGGTCGCTCCACCGGCGGTTGGAGAGCGTGCGCAGCAGCAGGATCGGATGCCGCAGTGCCTGCCCGAGGAATTTCACCGGCCGCGGCACCCGCCCGCCGCCGTCCACCAGCAGGGTGGTGAGCAGGCCCATCGCGTTGCTGCCGGGCCCGTACCGTACCGGTTCGATGTGGGTGTCGGCGTCCGGGTGGAAGGACGAGGTGATCGCGACGCCCCGGGAGAACGGCTCCGCAGGTACGCGGGGAGCCTGCGCGCCCAGCACAGCCTCGGAATTCGTGCGCGTCAACGACCCCAGCCGCGGCGAGAGAGCGGGCAGCACACCGGTGTCCTTCATCGCATGCAGCAGCCGCTGGGTGCCGAGCGCTCCCGCAGAGAGCACCACCTGTTTCGCGGTGAACACGCGCCGGCGGGTCTCCACCCGCCAGCCGCCGTTCACGGGCCGCAGCGCGGTCACCTCGGTGTCCGGGTGCACGGTCGCGCCCAGCTTCTCGGCCAGGTACAGGTAGTTCAGGTCGAGACGGTTCTTGGCGCCCAGCCGGCAGCCGATCATGCAGTCGCCGCACTCGGTGCATCCGGTGCGGTCCGGTCCGGCGCCCCCGAAGTACGGGTCCGGCACCGTCTTGCCCGGCTCGCCGAAGAACACCCCGACCGGCGTACGGCGGAACGTCCCGCCCACGCCCATCTCCTTGGCGACCGACTCGACGACCCGGTCCGACGGCGTCATCGACGGCTGGACGGTCACGCCGAGCATCCGGGACGCCTGGTCGTAGTGCGGCTCCAGCTCCCTCGCCCAGTCGGTGATCCCGGACCAGTGCTCGTCGGCGAAGAAGCGGGCCGGTGGCTGGTAGAGGGTGTTCGCGTACACGAGCGAGCCGCCGCCCACGCCCGCGGCGGAGAGCACCATGATGTCCTTGAGCAGGGTGATCCGCTGAATGCCGCGCAGCCCGAGGGCCGGCGCCCAGAGGAACGCCCGCAGGTCCCACGAAGTCTTCGGCAGCGTCTCGGGGGTGTAGCGCCGGCCCGCCTCGAGCACGCCGACGCGGTAGCCCTTCTCGGCCAGCCGCAGCGCCGTGACGCTGCCCCCGAACCCGCTGCCCACGACGACGATGTCGTAGTCCGTCATGGGTGACACTCCACCACGCCGCGGGGGTGTTACACCAGAGGCAACTTTGTCACGCGTTCTTGAGGATGTCGACCGCCTGCTCGCGCATCTCGACCTTGCGGACCTTGCCGGTCACAGTCATCGGGAAGCCGTCGACCACGTGCACGTAGCGGGGCACCTTGAAATGGGCCAGCCGGCCCGCGCAGAACTCCCGTACCCTCTGCGCCGTCAGCGGCTCCGCGCCCGGCCGCAGCACGACCCACGCCATCAGCTCCTCGCCGTACTTCTCGTCCGGCACCCCGATCACCTGGACGTCCACGACGTCCGGGTGCGTGTAGAGGAACTCCTCGACCTCGCGGGGATAGACGTTCTCGCCGCCGCGGATGACGAGGTCCTTGATCCGGCCGACGATGTTCACGTAGCCGTCGGCGTCCATCGTGGCCAGATCGCCCGTGTGCATCCAGCGCGCCGCATCGATCGCCTCGGCCGTCGCCTCCGGCTGGTCCCAGTAGCCGAGCATCACCGAATACCCGCGGGTGCAGAGCTCGCCCGGCTCGCCGTGCTCCGCGACCAGGCCGGTGGCCGGGTCCACGACCTTCGACTCGAGGTGGGGCAGTACGCGGCCGACCGTTCCGGTACGCCGTTCCAGCCCGTCGTCGCGGCGGGTCATAGTGGACACCGGTGACGTCTCGGTCATGCCGTAGCAGATCGCCACCTCGCTCATGTTCATCTCGGCCACCACTCGCTTCATCACCTCGACCGGGCACGGCGAGCCGGCCATGATCCCGGTGCGCAGGCTCGTCAGGTCGTACGCGCCGAAGTCGGGCAGGCCCAGCTCGGCGATGAACATGGTCGGCACGCCGTACAGGGAGGTGCAGCGCTCGTCAGCGACGGCCCGCAGCGTCGCCGCGGGGTCGAAACCCGGCGCCGGCAGCACCATCGTGGCGCCGTGCGAGGTCGCCGCCAGGTTGCCCATCACCATGCCGAAGCAGTGGTAGAGCGGCACCGGGATGCAGATGCGGTCCTGCTCGGTGTAGCCCACCAGCTCGCCCACGAAGTAGCCGTTGTTGAGGATGTTGTGGTGCGACAGCGTCGCGCCCTTCGGGAACCCGGTGGTCCCGGACGTGTACTGGATGTTGATGGGGTCGTCGAAGGACAGCGTCGCGTCTCGCGTGCCGAGATCCTGCCCGCCGCCGTCGGCGATCAGTGAATCCCAGTCCGGGGTGCCGATGAAGACCGTCTCGCGGAACCCGATCTCGGCGATCATCGACCGGTAGTCGCTGGTCTTGAAGGTGACCGCGCTGACAAGCAGCCGCATCCCCGACTGCCGGACCACGTAGTCCAGCTCGTGCGTCCGGTAGGCCGGGTTCACGTTGACCAGGATCGCCCCGATGCGCGCGGTGGCGTACTGGACGATCACCCACTCGGCGCAGTTGGGTGCCCAGATGCCGACCCGGTCGCCCTTGGCGATTCCGCGGGCGAGCAGGCCGCGCGCAACGTCGTCCACGGCGGCGTCGAATTGCGTGTACGTCCACCGCCGCCCGGAGGACACGTCGACGAGCGCCTCACGGTCGCCGAAGGTCGCCACCGTACGGGCGAGGTTGGCACCGATCGTCTCGCCGAGCAGTGGCACGTCGGAGGGCCCGGAGGCATAGGAGACCATTTCTGCAGCATGAGCCGGGCGGCGTGCGGGCACCACCCCCGTACAGGGGTGGACCCCGGCCTGCGGGCGCGACATGCTGGGAGCGTGCTCGAAACAGCCGACCTGACCGCCGCGCTCGGCCGGATCCGGCGCGTCACCGGGCTGCCGGTCGCGTTCGGCGGCGCGGTCGCCGCCGACGGCCGGGCCATGCGGCTGACCGATTTCGCGGGCACGACCACGCCCGCGCTGCACGGCCTGGTGGTCGGCGCGGGCAGCGGGCTCGGCGGCCGGGTCGTGACCACGGGCCGCCCGGCGCGGGTCGAGGACTACGCCGCCGACCCGCGGATCAGCCACGAATACGACAAGCCGGTGATCGCCGAGGGCCTGCGCGCGATCGCCGCGGTGCCGGTCACGACGGGCGCATCCGTGCTCGCCGTCCTCTATGCGGGCACGCGCGAACCCCTGGCGGTGGGCGCGCGGGCGCTCGACGCGATGGGCCAGGTGGCGGCCCGGATCGCGACGGAGCTGACGGTACGCCGGGAAGTGCAGCGCCGCCTCGACGAGATCGAAGCGGCGGCCGCGGTCTCCCGAGGGGCGCAGTGGGAGGAGGTCCGGCAGGCGCACGCCGACCTGCGCGCGATCGTTCACGAGGTGACCGATCCTGACCTGCGTACGCGCCTGCGGCAGGTGTGCGCGCTGCTCGGCCGGTCGGGCGGCGATCCGCGTACGGCCAACCCGCTGTCCCCGCGCGAGCTGGACGTCCTGGCGACCGTGGCGCTGGGCTGCAGCAACGCCGAGGCCGCCCGGCGGCTGGGACTCCTACCCGAGACGGTGAAGAGCTATCTGCGCAACGCCATGCGCAAACTCGGCACGCACGGTCGCGTGGAGACCGTGGTGACCGCGCGCCGGCTCGGCTTCCTGCCCTAAGGTCCCCACCGTGAAGAGACCGACGATCGCCGATATAGCTCGCGAGGCGGGCGTGTCCAAGGGCGCGGTCTCGTACGCCCTCAACGACCGCCCCGGCGTCTCGGCCGAGACCCGGGCCCGGATCCTGGCGATCGCCGACCGGATGGGCTTCCGGGCCAGTGCCGCCGCCCGCGCGCTGGCCGGCGCGCCGGCGCACGTCGTGGGACTCGCCTTGCGCCGCCCGGCCAGCCTGCTGGGCGTCGAGCCGTTCTTCATGGAGCTGATCAGCGGGCTCGAGGCCGAGCTGTCCACCCGCTCGTACGCGCTGCTGCTGCAGATGGTTCCGGAGGACGACGCGGAGGCCGAGATCGAGGTGTACCGGCAGTGGTGGATCGAGGGACGCGTCGACGGGGTGCTGCTCTGTGACCTGCGCGCCGACGATCCGCGGGTGCCGGCGGTCGAGCGGATCGGCGTACCGGCGGTCGTGGTCGGGCCACCCCCCGCCGAGGGTGACCTGGCCAGTCTGTGGTCCGACGACGCCGTTTCCGTGGGCAGCGCGGTCGAGCATCTGACCGCGCTGGGACACCGCCGCATCGCCCGGGTCGCCGGACTGCCGGGGCTGGCGCACACCGCCGCCCGGACCCGGGCCTTCGCGGAGTTGGGGATGTCCGAGGAGATGACCGTCTTCACCGACTACAGCGGGCCGGCCGGCGCGCGTGCCACCCGGGACCTGCTCATGCGCGACGCCCCGCCCACCGCGATCGTCTACGACAACGACGTCATGGCGATCGCGGGGCTGTCCGTGGCACGCGAGCTGGGCCTGGCCGTGCCGGCGGAGTTGTCCATCGTGGCCTGGGACGATTCGCCGATGTGCGGGCTCGTGCATCCGCCGTTGACCGCGCTGACCCGGGACATCTCCGCGTACGGCGAGCACGCGGCCCGCCTGCTGCTGGCGGTGATCGCGGGGGAGCGGGTCGGTGCCCGCCTCGACGAGCCCGCCCGGCTGCTCGTGCGCGGCAGCACCGCCCCGCCGGCGGCGTGACTCAGGCCGGTCCGGTGCTGCCGCGGATCTTCAACCGGCCGCCGGAGGCCTGGACCGGGGGACCGGACTCACCCTCGATGGCGGCCAGCAGGCGGGCCGCCGCCAGCGCGCCGTACCCGGCGATGTCGCGGTGCACCGCGGTCAGCGGGGGCCCGACCACCTCGCACAGCGGCGAGTCCTCGCACGCCACGATCGACAACTCCGCCGGCACTGCCAGGCCCAGCTCGCCGGCCGTCCCCAGGCCGGCGATCGCCATGACGTCGTTGTCGTAGACGACGGCCGTGGGCCGGTCCGCCCGCCCGAGCAGCTCACGGGTCACCCGCGCGCCGGAGTTGCCCGTGTAATCGCCCCGCACGATCGTCGTGCGCATGCCGCGTTCGTCGGCCGCCGAGCGCAGCGCCTCGTCGCGGATCGCCGTGTGCAGCATGCCCGCCGGCCCGCTGACCCGGGCGACGTGCCGGTGCCCCAGCCCCGCCAGGTGCGCGGCCACCTCGCGGGACCAGTCACGGTCGTCGCACCACGCGCCGGGCAACCGGTCGTCGTACGTGCTGCCGACCAGCGCGGCGGGCAGGCCCAGCTCGCGTACCGCCGTGATCCGCGGATCGTCGACGCGGGGATCGCAGATCAGCACCCCGTCGACCCGCCGCTCGGCGCTCCACCGGCGGTGCACCTGCGCCTCCTCGTCGAGGCCCGCGACCATCTGCAGGGCCAGCCCGAAGCCGTGCCCGGACAGCTCGGCCTGGATGCCGGCGATGAGCTGCCGCCGGAACACCTCGACGGTCAGGGCGGCGGACGAGCGCAGCAGGACCAGCCCGACGGCCCGGGCCGCGGCCCCGTGCAGCGCCAGCGCCGGCCCGTGCGCGCGGTAGCCCAGTTCCCGGGCGATGCCCAGGATCCGCTCGCGCAGATCGGCCGACACGCCGGGACGGCCGTTCAACGCGTACGAGACGGCGATGCGGGACACACCGGCGCGCCGGGCGATGTCGGCCATCGTCGCTGCGCGCACGCTCCTACCGTAGTGCGTCGCCGACGCAGCTCCACTGGGCGGCGACCGGCCGGTAACCCAGCCGCGCATTGACCGCCAGCATCGGACGGTTGGCCGCGTCGTTCGACGTGTACGCGATCCGCGCGCGACACCGCCCCAGAGCCGCCCGCTTGACGGTGTAGGCCAGACCCCGTCCCCGGTACGCGGGCAGCGTCGCGGTCATGTCGGACCACGCCCGGTCCCCGTCCCGCAGCATGAGCGCGAAGGCCACCGGGCGGCCGTCGCGTACCGCCACCGTGCCCGCCTCGGCGTCCGCGTCGGGGTTGTCCCAGAACTCCGCCCGCCACCGGTCGTACGGCACCGGCTCCGGCGGGACGTCGCCCGGCTCGTCGGCGGTCGCCTCGGCGTACGTGCGGTGCAGCTCGCCGGGATCGACGTCGCGCAGCCGGGGCAGGTCGCTGGGGGCCCGCGGGAAGTCCGCCAGATCGACGGCGGAGTATCGGATCTCGCGGCTCGGCGTGAACCCGTGCCGGCGGGCGAACGGCACGAACTCCGGCAGGGCGAAGACCCGAGCCGGCTCCGCCACGTGCCGGCGCGCCACCGCCAGCAACTCGCTCCCGATGCCCCGGCCGCGGTGGGCCGGGTGGACGTGCAGCAGCGAGATGGTCTGCCCGTGCGCCGCGACCCAGCCGACGATCTCGCCGCCCTCCACGGCCACCCACTGCGAGCCGGTGATGGCCCGCCGTGTCGCCTCGACCCCCCTCACGAGGTACGGGTAGACGACCGCGCGCAACGCCACCACGGCGGCGGCGTCCTCGGGCTGAGCGATCCGGATCGGCACCCCGGCGATTATCCTCCGACCATGATGCGCAAGGTGGTCGTCACCCCCGACGGTGTCCAGGTGGTGCCGGCCGTCGAGCCGGTACCCGGTCCGGGCGAGGCGCTGGTGCGGACCGCGGTCTCCGGCGTCTGCGGCTCGGACACCCACGCCCTGCGCGGCCGCCACCCCCACGTGACCCCGCCGTACGCGCCGGGCCACGAAGTCGTCGGGGTCGTACTGGCGGCCGGCGCCGGCGTGACCGACGTCCGGCCCGGCACCCGCGTGACCGTGGAACCGGACCTCCCGTGCTGGACGTGCAAGCAGTGCCGCGCGGGCCGGGAGAACCTCTGCGAACACCTCGGTTTCTTCGGCTGCGGCTCCGACCAGGGCGGGATGGCGGACCTCTTCACCATCGACGCCCGCCGCCTGCACGCCGTGCCGGACGAGCTCGACGACACGACGGCCGCGCTGATCGAGCCGCTGGCGACCCCGGTGCACGCCACCCGCCTGGCCGGCCCGCTCGACGGCCGGGCGGTGGCCATCCTGGGCGCCGGCACGATCGCCCTGCTGACACTCCGGGTGGCCCGCCTCCGCGGCGCGCGCCGCATCGTGATGACGGCCCGATCCCCGCACAGCCGCGAGCGCGCAACGGCGTTCGGCGCGGACGCGGTCGTGGACGCCACCGCACCGGACGCCGCCGACCAGGTACGGGCGGTGCTGGGGGAGAGCGCCGACGTGGTCTTCGACTGCGTCGCCGAGGAGTCAACTCTGCGCCAGGCGCTGGCCATGGCGAACAAGGGCGGCACGGTGGTGGTCGTCGGCGTGCCACCCGGCGACGTCAGCGTGCCGCTCGCCCTGGTGCAGGACAGCCAGCTCCGGATCCAGGGCAGCGCCACATACCTGCCGGCCGACTACGCCGAGGCGATGGTGCTCCTGCGCGACGGCGTGGTGTCAGCCACCGACTTCGTGACGGCGATCCACCCGCTGACCGAGGCCGCAGCGGCGTTCTCGGACGCGGAGAGCGGCAGCCACCTCAAGGTGCTCGTCGCCCCCGACCCGGCCGCCCTGCGCTGAGCTGTCAGCGCAGCAGGACGGCGATCAGGTCGGCTCCCAGCGCCGCCGTGGCCGACAGGTCCAGCTGGTAGCTGACGTAGCGGCCGCGCCGGGTGGTCACGGTGAGGCCGGCCTTCTTGAGGACCGCCAGGTGCCGGGACACCTCCGGCGCGCTCAACTGCCACGCCTCGGCGAGTTCGCTCGTGGTGCTCGGTCCCCGGGCGAGGGTCCGGCAAAGCCGGAGCCGTACGGGATGGGCCAGCGCGTCGATCCGCCGCTGCACCACGTCGAGCGGCACCGGTTGCTCGGCCGCCGTGGGGTACTGCACGACCGGCCGGTAGCCGGGTGCGTGCACCGTGACCAGGTGGGGACGGCCGAAAGCGGTGGGGATGAAGGTCAGTCCGTCCTCGGCGCTGGTCCAGTTGTCCTGCACCTTGTCGAGCACGATCCGGGTGCCCGAGAGCGTCATGGCCGGGGACATCGCCGCCAGCGCCGCCCCCAGGCCCTGGCGTTCGTGCAGGTCGGCCATGCGCCGCGCGTCGGCCGCGAGGGCGAACGCCGTCCGCCGCCAGGCCTCGCCGAAGAACTCGTCGACGCAGTCCTCGAGCAGGCGCCGGACGCGTACCCGGACCGGGCCGGGATCGGCGAGGAGCTGTTCGGCGAAGGCGGCCTGGACCGGGCCGCGGGCCCGCGCAAGATCCTTGAGCCGGTCCGGAGCGGTACGGCGGAACGACAACCGCGAGGAACCACAGGTGGTGACGAGCGCCGCCGCCGCGTAGGTCTCGTCGCTGATCGCGTCGACGTCGTCGAGTTCCTCGGCGAGGGTGGCGCGGGGATGGGCGGGCACCAGGAAGTCGGCGCGCGACGAGTGCCACAGGAACTCGGCCTCCAGCAGCCGGTCGGTGAACGACGGCTTGCATCCTGCCAGCACACCGGCCGCCCACGGTTGCAGCGCCGGATGGTGGGCGGGTGCGACCAGCACGTGCAGCATCGCGCCCAGCTCGGCCAGCGGCGACGGGGCGAAGAGGCAGCGTTCCGGGGGGAGACCGGTGATGTCGATCGTCAGGGACACGCCGCCATTGTGGCGCGCTGGGGCCGTACGCCCGCGACGGTTGACGCGTACCGTCAATTGGCGGGCTGTTCCGGGCCGCGAGGGCGGACGGTCGGCGGCATGCTCTCGCATCGTTTCGCGGTCGCCCTCGCGGTGGACGCCCTCGGTTCCGGCCTCCTGCGCCCCTTCCTCCTCCTGTACGGCCTCAGCGTGCTGCACCTTTCGGCGAGCGCCGCGGGGCTGGCGCTGACGGCGGGCCTGCTCGCGGGGCTGACCGGCATCCCGCTGCTCGGACGATGGATCGACGCCGGAGGCCGCCGGGCGCCGATGGCGGCGACGATGCTGGTCCGGGTCGCGGGCATCGTGGTGCTGCTGCTCGGCCACGGCTTGCCGGGCTACCTGGCGGCGGCGCTGCTGCTCGGCGCGGGGAACCAGTCGCTGCCGGCCGCGCAGGCGGCGCTGGTCACCACCATGGTCGACGGCCCCGCGGACCGGGCGCTTGCGACCGCCCGGACGATCCGCAACGCCGGCCTGGGACTGGGGGCTCTCGTCGCCGTCGTCGCCGCGGATTCCTTGCGCCTGCTCGCCGCCGTCAACGGAGTCGGCTATCTCCTCGCCGGCGCGTTGATCCTCTCCCTGCCGCGCCCTCGCCTGGCGCGGGCGCCGGTCACGGCCGGCGGCAGCGCCGGGATCGGGCCGCTGGCCTGGGCAAACCTGCCGTACGCGCTGTGCTTCGGCGTGCTGGAGGTCGCCCTGCCGGCGCTGCTGATCACCCGGATGGACGCCCCGCCGGCCTGGTCGGCGGCATTGTTCGCGGGCAACACCGTGCTCGTCGTCGCGGTGCAGGTGGTGCTGGTCGTACGGCTGCGCCACCTGCCCCGCCGCAGCGTCCTGGCCGCCGCGGGCGTGGTCCTCGCCGCCTCCTACCTGGGGTTCTGGGTGGCGGCGCCGGCCGGCCCGGCAATGGTCGCGCTGGTCGCGGTGCCCTACACCCTCGGCGAGATCCTGTACGCGGGCAGCGGCACCGCCCTCGTCGCCGCCGCCGCACCGCCCGAGGGGCTGGGCCGTGCTCTGGCCCGCTGGCAGCTCTCCACCGGGGTGGGCAACGCCGCGGCCCCGGCCGTACTGACGGCACTGCTGTCGATCGGTCCCGGGCTGCTGTGGGGGTTGCTGGCCGGGACGACGCTGGCGGCGGCCGCCGCGGTACGCCGCTGGGCCCCCGCCGTCTAAACGCGGGGGACGCCCATCGGATTGGGGTACGGCATGACGACGCCGACAGCGGTGGCCAACGGCGCCAGCAGCTCGGCGAGCCAGGCCTGATCAGCGGGCTCGAGTGCGGACCACGGCTGAGCGGCCAGCCGATCCGTACGGTCCTCAACGGCGCGGTGGACCTCCGCCGCCTCGGCGGTGGCCCGGCCGTCGCTCTCCAGCCGGCCCCGCTCCGCCAGTTCCCGGGCCGCGGTGTCCCATTCGCCGTCGGTCCAGCCGCGGTTGGGTTGCAGCTGGTCCCTGCCGCCGTACAGCGCATCCCGCAGCACGAGCGCCTGGCAGCCGTTCAGCTCGGCGTCGACCAACGCGACGATGTGCCCGTCGCCCCGGTGCTCACGCAGCACCGTAGCGGCATGCCACAGCCGGGCGAGCGGGTCGGCCGGGCGTGGCAGCGCGGCATTGGCCGCGCCGAGTGCGCGGCCCGCCGTCACGGCTGCCTGCGCCGCGACCTCGAGGAGGTCGGCGGCCGCCGCCCACCGCGCCGGGTCGTCGGGCAGGACTGCCCGCAGCGCGGCCACCGCGCCGTCGAGCCGAGCCGCCAGCGCCTGCTCCGGCGACACGCGCAGCCAGACGTCGGGCAGTGCACGGGCCACCATGGCCGGGGCGAAGGAGAAGAACAACGCGCTGACCGGTGCCGCCGCCACCGCCCCGAGCGGGGCCGCCCGGCCGGCGAAGTAGCCCCGCCAGAATCCCCGCAGCCCGGCGGCCTCGAAGGCGGCCCGGGCCTCGGGCGCGAAGTAGGTGACCGCGTGCAGCGGCTCGTACAGCTGCCACAGGCGGCGAACGTCAGTACCCATCACGAAAGCATGCGCCGGTGCAGCTCGGCCGCCTCCTCCGGGTCGAGGTCCAGCGCGCGGCGCAGCGCCAGCCAGGCGGCACCCGTTGCCGGGTCGCGGGCGGTCGCCACCGGCTCGGGCAGGGCGGCGAGGACCGCCGCGCGGACCGGGGTCGGTTCGGTCAGCAGTCCGCCGGCGAGCACCACCGGGCCGTCCGGCGGACCGAGCTCGCCCAGCGTCGCGAGCAGGCGGAACGCCGCGTCCGCGGTCAGGCGGGCCGCCAGCGGATCGTCCGAGGCGCACACCAGCGGCGCGAGCGCGGCGAAGGCGGCGGGGTGCTGCCGGCCGGCCCAGTGCACGAGCTCGTCGCACGTACCCGCGCCGGCGTGGGCGGCGACCTTCGCGGCCAGTCCCTCCGGTGTGGACGTCCAGGAGCGGGCGACCGAGCGGACCGCCTGCAGACCCAGCCAGAGCCCGGAGCCCTCGTCGCCGAGCAGCCAGCCCAGCCCGTCTGCGGTACGGGTGATCTGCCAGTCGTCGATGCGCGCGGCCACGGCTCCGGTGCCGGCGATGAGGACGGCGCCGCGGGAGGCCGGGACGCCGGAGGCGAACGCGGTGACCGCGTCGCCGGTGACCTCGATCGGGCAGCTCAGGCCCAGGGCCGCCCACTCCTGCTCGAAGGCGGCGGCGATCGCCGGTTCGGTGAGCACGGCGACGCCCGCGATCCCGGCGACGCCCCCGCTCACCGTGCCGGGGTCGTGGCCGGCCAGGGCCGTGCGGACCGCCGTACCGATGGCTCGGACGGCAGCGACCCCCGCGGACGTGGGGTTGCCGGGCCCGGCCGATCCCCGGCCGACGATCTCGCCGGAAGCGGTGGCCACGACCGCCCGGGACGCCGTCCCTCCGGCGTCCACCCCCACCACCAGTTTCATGGCGCCGATCGAAACATAGAAAGTTGTTATTGACCAGAAGGCAAAGTGGTCGTAATTTTCATCGACATAGTTCATCGATGAAAAGGACGACCACGGTGACAGGTGAGAGCGGCGGGCTGCTGGGGCGGCTGCGCATCGAGGGACCGACCATGCCGGAGGCGCTGGCGAAGATCGCCGAGACGATCCTGGCCGACCCGGAGACGGCCGCGCACGCCAGCATCGTCGACCTGGCCGAGCGGTCCCGGACCTCGACCGCGACGGTCACCCGCTTCTCCCGGGCGCTGGGCTTCAAGGGGTACGCGAACCTGCGCGTCGCCGTCGCCACCGAGACCGGCCGCGCCGAGCAGGCCCGGTGGGAGACCGACATCAGCGGCGACATCAACCCCGGCGACCAGACCGAGAAGGTCCTCGACATCATCACCGCCGCGGACACCCGCGCGATCCAGGCCACCGCCTCCGCGCTGGACACCGACGCGATCGAGCGGGTCGCGGCCGCCATCGCCGGCGCCGGCCGGGTGGAGATCTTCGGCCTGGGCAGCAGCGGTACGGCGGGCAGCGAGATGGCCTTCCGGCTGGAGCGCATCCGCATCCCCGTGCGGTACCGGGCGGACACCCACACCGCCCTGACGAACGCAGCACTGCTCGGGCCCGGCGACGTGGCGATCGCCCTGTCCCACTCGGGGCGTACCCGCGAGGCCATCGAGATGCTCGCCGAGGCCGCGGACCACGGCGCGCAGACCGTGGCGGTGACGAGCTTCGCCCGCTCGCCGCTCGCCGAGGTCGCCGACGTCGTCTTCACCACCTCGGTGCACGAGACCACGTTCCGGCTGGCCGCGCTCTCCGCCCTGCACTCCCAGCTGCTGATCCTCGACCTGATCTACGTGGCGGTCGCGCAGCTCACGTACGAGCGGACCGCCGAAGCCCTGGAGCTGACCGTGCGTGCCGTGGACGCGCACCGCCTGCCGGACACCCCCGCCAACCGCAAGCGAGTACGGAGGGACAAGCCGCTGTGACCATCACGAGCGCCGACTACGTCGAGGCGATCCGGGACGCGATCGACCGCGCCGGCACCACCCAGCGCGACGAGGTGACTCGGGCCGCCGGCCTGTTCACCGAGACGCTGCAGGCGGGCGGAGTGATCCAGGCGTTCGGCTGCGGCCACTCCGAGGCGCTCGCCATGGAGATCGCCGGCCGGGCCGGCGGCCTGGTGCCCACCAACCGGATCGCGCTGCGCGACATCGTCCTGTACGGGGGCGAGCCGCCCGAGGTCCTCGCCGACCCCCAGCTCGAACGCACGCCCCGGGTGGCGCACCGCCTCTACGAGCTGGCCCCGATCAAGCCCGACGACGCGTTCGTCATCGCCAGCAACTCCGGCGTCAACGGCGCCGTGGTGGAGATGGCCCTGCTCGTCAAGCAGCGCGGCCACGCACTGGTCGCGATCACCTCGCTGGCCCACTCGGCCCGGGTCGAGTCCCGGCACGCCAGCGGGCTCAAACTCACCGACCTCGCCGACGTCGTCCTCGACAACGGCGCACCCTACGGCGACGCGGCCCTGTCCTACGGCGACGGTGCCGTCGGCGCGGTCTCGTCGATCACCGCAGCGCTGCTCGCCCAGCAGATCGTCGTCGAGGTGGTGGCGCGGCTGCTGGCGCTCGGCGTCACGCCTCCGGTCTACCTGTCCGACAACGTGCCGGGCGGGCGCGAACACAACCGACAGCTCGAGGCGCGCTATGCCGGGCGTATCCGGCGTACCGCATAGGGAGGGTCCATGTCCGCGACCAGAAGAAACCTACTTCTCAGCGCCGCGGCGCTGCCATTCCTCTCCGCCTGCGTCACCGGCGGCGGTGACGACGACGATCCCGCCGCCGGCAACACCGGCGCCAAGAGCGCCGACAACCCGCTAGGGGTCAAGGCCGACGCCCCGCTCGAGGTCGTGATCTTCAAAGGCGGATACGGCGACGAGTACGCCAAGAGCGCCGAAAACCTGTACACGCAGAAATACGCCGGCGCGAAGATCGACCACAAAGGCCTGCAGAAGGTCGGCGAGGCGCTGCAGCCGAGGTTCGTCGCGAACACGCCCCCGGACGTGGTGGACAACACGGGCGCGGGCCGCCTCGACATCGCCACCCTCGTCTCGGCCAAACAGGTAGCCGACCTGACCGCGCTGCTCGACGCCCCGGCGTTCGACGATCCGGCGAAGAAGGTCCGCGAGACGCTGCTGCCCGGCGTGGTGGACGACGGCACCTTCGACGGGGTCGCGCAGACGCTCAACTTCACGTACACGGTGTGGGGTGTCTGGTACTCGAAGAAGCTCTTCACCGCCAGGGGCTGGGCGTACCCGAAGACCTGGGACGAGATGCTCTCGCTCTGCGCGACCATCAAGGCCGCCGGCATCGCACCCTGGACCTACCAGGGCAAGTACCCGGAGTACATCAACGACCCGCTGCTGAGCATGGCAGCGAAGACCGGCGGGCCGGCGCTGGTGAAGGCGGTCGACAACCTCGAGCCGAACGCGTGGAAAGCGCCCGGCCTGCTCGCCGCCGCGGAAGCCTTCGCGGAACTGGCCGGCAAGGGCTACCTCATGGCGGGCTCCGAGGCCCTGTCGCACACCGAGGCGCAGGCCGCGTGGTGCCAGGGCAAGGCCGCGTTCATCCCGTGCGGCTCGTGGCTGGAGAGCGAGCAGAAGGGCGTCACCCCGGACGGCTTCGACATGGTCATGGGCCCGGTGCCGGCGCGTACCGCCTCGGACCAGCTCAAGCAGACGGCGGTGCAGGCCGCGAGCAGCGAGTCGTTCCTCGTCCCGGCCAAGGCGAAGAACCCGGCCGGCGGCATGGAATACCTGCGAATCCTCTTCTCGAAGCAATCGGCGAAAGCGTTCGCCGAGACCGCGGGCACACTACCCGCCGTCGCCGGCGCCACCGACGGCCTGACGCTGAGCAGCGGGCTGGGCTCCGTCCGCGACGCGGTGACGGCCGCGGGATCGGAGACCTTCACCTACCGATTCCGTACGTGGTACGCCCCGCTGGCGAAGGCGGTGGACGACGCGACCGGTGAGCTCGTGAACAAGCGCAGCACCGCCGCGCAGTGGTCGGAACGGCTCCAGAAGGCGGCCGACGCGCTCGCCAAGGACTCGTCGGTCAAGAAATACACCCGCTGATGAGACACGGCCGGTGGCGGTTCCTGGCCGGGGCCCTGATCCCCGCGCTGGTGCTGCACGTCGTCTTCGTGCTGTCGCCGTACGCGCAGGCCTTCTACCTGTCGCTGACCGACTGGACCGGCGTCGCAGGCGTTGCCCACTTCGTCGGCGCGGCCAACTACACCCGCCTCGGCGGCGACTCGCTGTTCCTGGACGCCGTCCGCAACAACGCACTGATGCTCGTCCTGGTGCCGCTGGTTACGGTCGGAATCGGCCTGTTCCTGGCCAGCATGCTGCACCTGGGCGGACGCGGCGGCCGACGAGGAATCGCCGGCTCAGGGGCGTACCAGATCATCTATTTCTTTCCGCAGTTGCTGTCCCTGGTCGTGGTGGCGGTGCTGTGGAGCTTCGTCTACAACCCCAACACCGGCCTGCTCAACGGAGCCCTGCGAGCGGTAGGACTCAACGGTGCCTCCTGGCTGGCATCGCCGAGCCTCGCCCTCCCGGCAGTGATGGCGGTGCTGGTCTGGTCGTCGGTCGGCTTCTACGTGGTCCTGTTCAGCGCGGCGATCGACGGCATCCCGCGAGAACTCTTCGAGGCGGCGGTGATCGACGGGGCAGGCGGCTGGACGACGTTCTCGAAGGTGACACTGCCGCTCGTACGCGACACCGTGCAGGTCGCCTTCGTCTACCTGGGCATCGCGGCGCTCGACGCGTTCGCGGTGGTGCAGGTGATGACGGTCGGCCCCGGCGGCCCGGACGGCGCAACCGAGGTCATCGGCCTGTCGCTGTATCGCAACGCGTTCCAGTACGGGAAGTTCGGCTACGCCTCGGCGATGGGGGTCGCCCTGTTCTTCGCCACCCTGACCCTCGCCGTGCTCGCCCTGCGCGGCAGCCGCAAATCAACCGCGGGGCCGGCATGACACTGTCACTTTCCACGAGCCGTGCCCGCCGGACCGACAACGTCGACGATCACGATCCGGCCGGACGGCGGCCGCGACGGGCATCGTCGTGGCCCCGCTCGCTGCGATCCGCACCGGTCCACCTGGCGATGCTGGCGTGGGCGGTCGTCACGGCGTTGCCGCTGCTGTGGGCGGTGGTGAGCTCGTTCAAGACGGACGAGGAGATCCTCAACGACCCGTGGTCGCTGCCGGCCACCCCACAACCCGGCAACTGGGCACGAGCCTGGAACGAGGCCAGCATCGGGCGGTACTTCCTCAACAGCCTCATCGTCGTCGGCGGGGCCCTGCTGCTGACGATGCTGCTCGGATCGCTGGTGGCGTACGCCCTCGCCCGCTACGAATTCCGCGGCAACCGAATCGTGTACTACACGTTCGTCGCTGCGATGTTCTTTCCGGTGTTCCTCGCGCTGGTGCCGTTGTTCTTCGTGGTGCAGCAGCTCGGTCTGCTGGGCACGTACCAGGGGCTGGTGCTGGTGTATGCGGCTTACGCCGTACCGTTCACGGTCTTCTTCCTGCACGCGTTCTTCCGCACGCTGCCGGGGGAGGTCGCGGAGGCGGCCTTCATGGACGGCTGCTCGCACGGGGCGGTGTTCTTTCGCGTCATGCTGCCGATGGCCCGGCCGGGACTGGTCGCCGTCGGGATCTTCAATTTCCTGGGGCTCTGGAACCAGTACCTGCTCCCACTGGTCCTCAACCCGGATCCGGACCGGTACGTCCTGGCACAGGGTCTGGCCGCCCTGTCGGTCAGCCAGGGGTACCGCAGTGACTGGAGCGGTCTGTTCGCCGGCTTGACCATCGCAATGCTGCCGGTGCTGATCGCCTACGTCGCGTTCCAACGACACATCCGCGCCGGAATGACCGCCGGCGCTGTCAAGTAACTCCCTTCCCCGTCCCCGCTCCCCGTCCCCCTCTTTCCGTCCCCTCTTTGCGTCCCTTTCGTTCCCTTCCTCGTCCCCCTTGGAGGAATTGAGCCATGTCTATCAAACCTTTCGCTGTTGCCGGGGTGGCCGCCCTGGCGGGGGTGTTCGCCGTGGTGGCGAACGCTCCCAGCGCATCAGCCGCCGACTGCGGCTACCTGTTCGACGACTTCCACTACAGCTCGTCCAGCGACTCGGGCCTTTCCTCGCACGGCTGGACACCCCGCAGTTACGCAGGCGGACCGGGCGTGCCGGGCGCCACCTGGTCACCGAACAGCATCACCTTCCCGACCGCGGACGGGCAGAAGGTCATGCAGCTCACCGCATCGACGGACGGCACGGGTGGCGGCACCAACCACGCCGAGCTGTACAGCACCCAGAAGCGCTACTTCGAAGGCACGTACGCCAGCCGCATCCGCTTCACCGACACCCCGACGACCGGCGCCGACGGCGACCACATCAACGAGACGTTCTTCACGATCAGCCCCCTCAACGGCGACCTCGACCCCACGTACAGCGAGCTGGACATATCGGAGTACCTGCCCAACGGAGGCTGGGGCGAGACGGGACCGATCAACTACCAGACGACCTGGTACACGTACCGAAACGACCCCTGGTACGCGGACAACGTGCATTCGTCCCAGCGCAACTCCCTCAACGGCTGGCACGACCTCGTCGCAACAGTCGCCAACGGCCACGTCATCTACTACATCGACGGCGTCCAGGTCGGCGACCACTCGGGCAAGTTCTACCCCCGCCAGACGATGACGATCAACTGGAACCTGTGGTTCATCGACACGGCGGCCCACACGGGCGGCCTGTCCACGTACATCGAGCAGGTCGACTGGGTCCTGTTCGCCAAAAACCAGGCACTGACCCCGGCCCAGGTGAACTCGCGCGCCGCCGGCTACCGCAGCGCCGGCACGACGTTCACGGACACGGTGGAGACGACGGGCGGAGGATGCACCGACTCGTCGACGCCGCCATCGACCCCACCGTCCACGCCGCCCTCGACACCGCCGTCCGGCCCGCCGCCGGCAGGGGATTGCTCATCGGCCCCGGAATGGTCGTTCTCGTCGGTGTACACGGGCGGACAGACGGTGAAGCACGAGAAGAGCAAGTACGGCGACCCGAGCGGGCCGCCCTCCGGAGAAGGCAAGCACCTGTGGCGAGCCCGGTACTGGACTCAGGGCTCAGAACCGGGCTGGACCCAACAGTGGGAAGACCTCGGGCGCTGTTGAGTGACTGTTCCGGGTGAGTGATGGTCGGGTCCGTCCTTGTGGTGTCGGGGCGGGCCCGATCGTCGGTTGATTCGGGCGGTCCTGCGGTTATGTGCGCTTGACCGGCTGTCGCGCTGTCCGCGCGACCCGCGCTTGTCCGCACGGCGTGCTGCGCATCCCCGTGCTGCGCATCCCCGTGCTGCGCATCCCCGTGCTGCGCATCCCCGTGCTGCGCACCCCCGTGCCGCCTGCGTCGGCCGCGCGCCCGTCGCTTGTCCTGGCCGTGCCGGCTAAGCCGGCTCACCGTCCCGCCGCCCGCACCCGGTCCCGCTGCCCGCGCATGGGCCCGTCTCCCAGGGACGCCTTCGCTCGTGCAGCGGCCACGATGCGAACGACCTCACTCGCTCGGAAGGCAGTTGCCTCGAGGCCGACCGCTCACCCGAGCCGCAATCACCCCCCGTCGCGGTATTCGCCCGGCGGAACGGCGTCCGGAGAGACGTATTTGGTGCGCTCGGCGTCACGGAGCTGAACTCGCCGGATCTTGCCCGAGATCGTCTTCGGGAGCTCGGAGAACTCGATACGCCTCACCCGCTGATAGGGCGACAAGTGAGCCCGGCAATGCGTGAAGATCGAGTCGGCCGTCGTCTCGTCGGCGGCCCAGCCGTCAGCGAGCACGATGTACGCCTTGGGCACGTTGAGTCGCAGCGGATCGGGCGACGGCACCACCGCGGCTTCGACCACGGCCTCGTGTTCGATGAGGACGCTCTCCAGTTCGAACGGCGAGATCCGGTAGTCGGAGGCTTTGAACACGTCGTCGGTGCGGCCTACATAGGTGATGTAGCCGTCCGCGTCCCGAGATCCGATGTCGCCGGTGTGGTAGAAGCCGCCGGCCATTGCCTCGGCCGTCAATTCCGCGTCGCCGTGGTATCCGACCATGAGGCCGAGCGGTCGCGGCTCCAGTTGCAGGCAGATCTCGCCCTCATCCGCCGGCTCACCCGTCGCCGGGTCGAGGAGCGCGACTCGGTAG
The DNA here is from genome assembly GCF_040689425.1 of Actinoplanes sp. NPDC051475. Taxonomy (NCBI): domain Bacteria; kingdom Bacillati; phylum Actinomycetota; class Actinomycetes; order Micromonosporales; family Micromonosporaceae; genus Actinoplanes; species Actinoplanes sp. NPDC051475. The sequence continues at coordinate 82,942 of NZ_JBFAZZ010000007.1, read as the reverse complement.
CCGGGCACCGGCCGCCCCATCGAACCGGGTCGCACGGCCTGTCCCGGCGAGTTGGCGATCTGGACGGTCGTCTCGGTCTGGCCGAACCCGTCGCGGATCGTCACGCCCCAAGCCTTCTGCACCTGGTCGATGACCTCGGGATTGAGCGGCTCCCCGGCGCCCACCACCACGCGGGGCGGATCGGTCAGCGTGCTCAGGTCGGACTGGATGAGCATGCGCCACACGGTCGGGGGAGCGCAGAAGCTCGTCACCCCGCACCGTTGCATCTCGCTCAGCAGGCGCGGCCCGTCGAATCGCGAATAGTTGTGAATGAACACGCACGCCTCAGCGTTCCACGGCGCGAAGACGTTGCTCCACGCGTGCTTTGCCCACCCCGGCGACGAGATGTTGAGGTGGATGTCGCCGGGTCGCAGGCCGATCCAGTACATGGTCGACAGGTGTCCGACGGGGTAGGACGCATGCGTGTGCTCGACAAGTTTCGGCCGAGCCGTCGTGCCCGACGTGAAGTACAGCAGGAGCGTGTCGCTGGCCCGGGTCGGACCGTCGGGCGTGAACTCGGAGCTCGCCTCGTACGCGTCATGGAACGCATGCCAGCCGTCGACAGGCGCGCCCACAGCGATGCGGGTGACCGCCGTGTCGATCTCGGTGAACCGCTCCATCGCCGAGGACTGGGCGATCACGTGCTGAGCACCGCCACGGGACACCCGGTCTCGAGCATCAGCGGCACCCAGCAATGGCGTCGCGGGAATGATGACGGCGCCCAGCTTCATGACCGCGAGAATGGTCTCCCACAGCTCTACCTGGTTGCCGAGCATCAGGACGACCCGGTCTCCGCGGCCGACACCACGGGCGCGGAGCCAATTGGCCACCTGACTTGACCGCTGAGCCATCTCTGCGAACGAGAACCGCTGCTCCGTCCCGTCCGCCTCGACGATCCAGAGCGCCGGGTTGTCATTGCCGGCCGCGATCACGTCGAACCAGTCGAGTGCCCAGTTGAACTGACTGAGCTGAGGCCATGTGAAGTCAGCGAAGGCGCGGTCGTAGTCCTCACGGTGTTCCAAGAGGAAATCCCGCGCCGCACGGAATGTCTCCGTGCCGTCCGTCGTCGCCACATCTCCTCCTCGTAGTCCTACTTGCCGCCCATCGGAGGGCTGTTGACTCTGCCACAACGAAATCGAACCTTCACAGCCAAGGCTGGTCGGCTGGTGATCTTCAAAGAGGTACTAAGCCGAATCCGAACGGTATGGATCTAGTTTCGGCTATTCACTGTGCCTGCTGCTGCTCCTGCGTATGCCCGCTTCCGGTTCCAGGTCGACCTTGTTGCTGATCCTCGACCAGCCTGCGCCTGGCGGATGGCGCCCGCCACCCCCGAGCGGGGGTGGCAGGTGCCGAGCATGGCGCTATTCCGTGCAGGTCACGTCTGCCCGGGGGAGGGATCCGCTCTGCAGGTAGGCGTTGACCGACTCATCCACGCAGCTCGCACCTCGGAACCCGTATACGCCGTGGGTGCGGGCTCCCTGCAGGGTCACCATCCGGGAGCCGGTGAGCGCCCGGTGCATCTTCTGCGCTCCTGGAAGCTGCGAGTTGATGTCCTTCTCCGCCTGCACGATCAAGGCGGGCACGGCATTGCCGATTTGCACCGGGCGCTCGATCGGCGAGTTGGGCCAGAACGCGCACGGCGTGATCGTCCGGCTCATCGGCGAGAAGATCGGCGACTCGGCGCGATGGGTCTGGATGTCCCGCCAGTACCACTGCGGGTTGCGCGGAGCCGCAGCGTCGCCACACATGATGGCCGTCTGCGGGCTGTGCAGGCCTGATTCGGCGCCGGTCAGGACGCTTGCCAGTACGTCAGCCAACGACTCGGTGAGCTCCGCCGTTCCGCCTTTGGCGACAGCGGCCAGAGACGCCACCGTCTCCGCCAGTTCGGCATTCGTAGCGTCATCGCTGAGAGACCGGGTGATGATGGCGGGCACCACGGTGTCATCGATCGCGTAGCCGCCGATCCTCAGTGGCTTGCGGGCCGACACTGCGTAGACCTTGTTGACAGTGGCCAGGACCTCCTTGGCGGTGGACCCCAGGCCGAACTCGCCGTTGCGGGCGGCTGCCCAGTTCGCCCATTCGGCGAGTGCGGCCTGCCTGCCGGTCGCCCCGTCGCGAAGAAGGTACGTCCCGCGCAGGGTGGGGTTCACCGCGCTGTCGAGCACGAGCCGATCGACGCGCTTCGGGAAGAGTTGCGCGTACACGGCACCGAGGAATGTGCCTTGCGAGTAGCCGAGGTAAGACAGCTTTTGCTCACCGAGCGCCGCGCGGATCGTGTCGATGTCGCGAGCCGTGTTGGCGGTGGATGCGTACGGGATGTCGGCGGCATGCGTCTGCCCGCATCGCTTCGCGAGGTCTCTGGAAAGCGCCACCATGCGGTCGAAGCTTTCGCGGTCTGCTCCCGCGGAGCGCGGCAGCCAACTCCCCGGCCACCCGCAGTCGAGTGGGGTGCTGCGTCCCGCGAACCGGGGATCCATGCCGATCAGGTCGAACCGGGAACCTGCCTGACCCATCGCTTCACGCGCCAACGGCACAACGCTCAGCACCGGCGACGCCGGGCCGCCAAGGTTGATGATCAGAGGGCCGATGCGCCGGCTCGGATCGGTGGCACGGCTACGGGCGATGGCCACCGTCATGGTCCGACCGCGTGGCTTGGCGTAGTTCACGGGAACCGTGACGTCGCCGCACTCCACCCCGGCCTCGTCCAGCTCCTTCCCTTCCTCGTCCTGCGGGCTTGAGGCGCACGGATGCCATGCAATCGAACCCACGGGATCGTCCGCAGCGGTAGCCTTCGCGGGCGGCGCCGTCGACGTTGCTGCTGATGCGACCGGTATCGCTGCCGCCACCAGGCCGAGCGTCGCGATGCTCATGATGGTCATTCGTTTGATCGGGATCATGTTGTGCCCCCTTCGTGGTCGGCTCCCAGGCTTCCCTGGATGGGCCGCGCCGTCATTGGGGTGTGCGCTCCCTTGAGGGTGGGGTTATCCCCACCCTCAACAGCAGGATCGCCGGATGGCCGGTACTTGCCTCACTGCCTACGGTCGAAGCCGTGACCAATCCATCAGGGCAGGAAACCCCGTTCACGACCTCCCGGTCCGTGCGGCACCTCGTTGCCGGTGCCGCTCTGGGGACCCTGGCCGGCAGTCTGCTGACCGTCATGGCTGTTGTCTGGCTTGCGGCCGTCTTCAGTCTCTTCGGTAGTTCAACGAGCGGAACGACCCTGGTCGTCACCTACGCGTCGGCTGCGCTCGCTCTTCCCGCTGCTGTTCTTTGGCTCGCGCGTGAGTTCGCCAAGGCCCACCGAGACCGTTTTCGCTGGTCGTTCGGGATCGACATCCCGACACCGACACTGACGTGGAACAGCGCCGGCCGCTATCTCACCTATCACTTGATAGCCCTCACCGTAGGAGTGCCAGCCGTTGCTCTAGTACTAGTGCCGCCGGCGGCGCGGCGTTATGCGAAGGCCGACGTGATGGTCGCTCGGTACCTGCTCGCCCCGGGCAGCTACGAACGGCTTGCTCGGCGGGTGGAGTCGCTGGCCCAGAGCCGGGCCGACGTCATTGCGGCGACCGACGCCGAACGCAGGCGAATCGAGCGGGACCTGCACGACGGAATTCAGCAGAGACTCATGTCGCTAGCCATGAATCTTGGGATGGCGAGGGAGGCACTGACCGAGCCTTCTCCGGCCAGAGACGCCATCGTCGCCGCCCATGAAGAAGCGGTTGCGACGCTTGCGGAGCTCCGGCAGTTCGTCCGCGGGCTGCACCCGGCGGTGCTCGATGATCGAGGATTGGACGCCGCGTTGTCGGGAATCGCGGCGCGCGCACCCATACCCGTCCACGTCTCAGTTGACGTCCAACCGCGTTGTGCGGCGACGGTGGAGGCCATCGCCTACTTCATCGTCTCGGAGGCGTTGACCAATGTCGTCAAGCATTCCTCAGCTGAGCGGGCCGACGTCGTCGTGATCCGGCGCGACGAGCGGCTGTACCTGACGGTGAGCGATGATGGCTGCGGTGGCGCCGTCATGACACCCGATGGCGGGCTCACCGGTCTGGCTCGCCGCACGACATCGGTAGACGGCACGATGACCTTGCAAAGTCCACCCGGCGGACCGACGATCCTCACCGTGGAGTTGCCGTGCGCGTGATTCTGGCTGATGACTCGGTACTGCTCCGCCCCGGTATCACCAAGGTGCTGACCGACGGAGGGTTCGAGGTGGTGGCCGCTGTCGGGGACGCCGAGCAGTTGCTGCGAGCCGTCGATGTGCACGAGCCGGACTGCGTCGTCGTGGACGTGCGCATGCCGCCCACGTACACGGACGAGGGCATCCGAGCGGCTCTGGCGATCCGCCGGCTCCACCCCGAGATCGCGATCATGGTCCTGTCGCAGTACGTGGAGGAGCGGTACGCGACAGATCTGCTGTCCATGGGCGCGGAGTCGGTCGGATACCTGCTCAAGGACCGGATCGCGCATGTGGGCGAGTTCCTCGACGCCATGCGCCGCATCGGGAGTGGTGGCACCGCGCTCGATCCCGAGGTCGTCAGTCAGTTGATGGTCCGGAGGCGTAAGGATCCGCGGGACCGGCTGACGCCGCGGGAGCTCGACGTCCTGCGGCTGATGGCCGAGGCTCGATCCAACACCGGCATCGCCGAGGCGCTCGGGGTGAGTGGTAGCGCCGTAGAGAAGTACGTGACCAATATCTTCTCGAAGCTCGACCTACCCGCCAGCGATACCGATCACCGGCGGGTCCGAGCGGTCCTCAGGTATTTGGAGGGGTAATGGGGCCGCTCGAGAGTCGCTACTCCTTCGCGGCCGTCGTGAGATCCCGAGCCGGATCCTGGACGGGGAGGTGCGGGTTCGCTCGCTCCATCGCGGCTGAAGCATGGGCCTTGGCGAGGGCTACCGGGAAGGCGCGGGTCGCCTGCCACAGGCGGAAGATCAACCACAGCTCGAAACCCAGCAGAAGGGCGCCGGCCACCACCGACGTCTGAATCACCCAACCGGTCAGGGGGCCGATGATGAACACCGTCATCTCGAACTCGATGCCGCTCACCAGATGGGTGCGGATGCGGCGGGACAGCAGCATGTGCCGCAGGCGGGCGCGGGGGCCGTGCGGCATGACCTGAACGGCGGGGTCCGGCGCCTCGGGCGGCGGGACGGGGCCGCGAGCCTCCGAGAGCTGGTCGCGCATGCTCTGGCGAAGTTTCGCCATCTGCTGGGAGTTCACGTACCGGAAGAGGTCCAGGAACGTCACGCCGATCAAGGCCCATAGGTACGCCGTGGAGCCGGTTCGCGCGTACTGGCCGACGAACAGGGCGACGGCGCAGATGAAGACTCGGAGGCGGTCGAACATGAAGTCGAACCAGGCGCCGAACATGGACCCTGTGCCGTTGAGCCTGGCGATCTTGCCGTCCATGCAGTCAACGATGAAGCTGACGTGGAAGAGGAGCGCGCCCGCGACCAGCCACCAGCGATCCTGCATCGCGAAGCAGGCTGCCGCGGCCAGGCCGAGGACCGTTGCCAGGACGGTCAGCAGGTTAGGGGTGATCCATCGGTACGGCGAGACGAACCGGACCAGCCTGGCCGCTACCGGGTCGACGAGCAGGACCGTCCACCACGCGTCGCTGGTCTTGTACGTTCGCTCGCGGATCTCCTGCAGCGATGAGCGTTGCACCATAACCCCGATCAACGGTCGGACCATCACTCCGGAAACGACTTTTGTCCGTTTTGTAACCCGAGGCTGGAGCGGGTTACCCATGAGTGCGCGAATCGTGGAGGCGTCGGTCCTGTACGAGCGGCCGCTCACGTGCGGTTTCGAGGAGCGGTGGGCGTAGTGCGGTCTATTCATGGCCAACGGTCGATGTCCGGGCGCCGGGCTAAGGCCACTGACGGGCCGGTCCACCTGCTGACTGGCGGGTCCGCTTGCTGTCTACCGTGGATGCCGGGTCAGCCTGTCGCCATCACGGAGGACCTGCGGCGCTCCACTACGACGACGAGGAGCGCCCGGCCCGGACGCTCGCCGAACGCGTCGGGCCAGGGGTGACGGTCATAACGTTCCCGCCGCGCTGCATGCGCTCTGGAAAGAGTTCGGGCCGCTCGCTCAGGGAGCTAACCCGACGGCTGCGAACGCCAGGGACCGGCGCTGAGGCCTGCGACCGTCAGGGACCGCGCTGAGGCGGGCGAACGCCAGGGGGCCGGGCTGAGGCGGGCGAACGCCAGGGACCGCGCTGAGGCCGGCCGCGCCTGAGGGCGGCGAGTGCGAGGGATCGCGCTGAGGGCAAGGAGTGCCAGGGACAGCCCGACGGAGCCTAGTGCGAGGGACCGCCCTGAGGGCAGCGGATGCATGGGACCGTCCTGAGGGCGAGCGGGCGAATGCGAGGGGCTGCCTCGCGGTAAATGTGTTGAGGGCGACCAAGCAGCGCCCTAACGTATGACTGGTTCCGAACGGGGGAGCACGGGCAGGACGGACTCGAGGGGGTGGAGATGATCGGCAGCGCCGCGAAGCGAATGCGGGGACTGTGGATGATGCGCCCGGGTCTGGGCCGGCGACGCGGCTGATCACCGCGTTCTGCTGCCGCCGCCCGGTTCGCCGACGGCGGCTTTCTTTCTTCCGGGGAGCTGGTCCAGGCGAGGGACGGCGGTTCTTGAGGTGCGGTGGCCCGCGCGGGCCGGCTGCGGTGGTACCTAGACCACCGGGCTCGCTGGCAGGGATTAGTTGCGCTACCCCGCCAACGCGCGACGGCCCACCGCCCCTGGGATTAGGGCTGCCATTGGAACAAGGCCGCCCCTCGGAACAAGGCCCCCCTCGAGGCCAAGCGGCGGCTGAAGACAAAGCGGCGGCTGAAGAGAAAGGCGCGGCTGAAGACAAAGCCGCGCTGAAGTTGAAGGCACCTGCACAGGGATGCCTGACGACGAAGCCGTGCCCAAAAGCCAAAGCCGAGCCAGACACAGAGTCGACCGAAGACACCATGCCGATCGAAGACACGAAAACGATGCCCCATGGCGCAGATGGAGAGCGCGCGACGCTACGAACGTCGAGGCCGCAGGTTCGAGTCCTGCTGGGGGGTGCGGGCGCCGCTAGCTCAAATGGTAGAGCGACTGACTCTTAATCAGTTTGTTCGGGGTTCGAGTCCCCGGCGGCGCACTAGCAGGGTGGAGCAGTTCGGAGTGCTCGCGGGTTTCATAAGCCCGAGGTCGTGGGTTCAAATCCCATCCCTGCCACAAACGCAGGCGGAGCGTTGGCTGCTCGCCCGCCCCTCATAAGGGCGGACCGCCCGGTTCGACACCGGGGCCTGCGACAGCGGGTGATCATGTAGTGGTGCGCAGCCAGCCGCCGTCGATGTAGTACGTCGAGCCGACCGCGTAGCTCGCCCGCGGCGAACACAAGAACACGAACAGGTCGGCGATCTCCTCCGGGTCGGCGAACCGGCCGATCGGCGCGTTGTCGTCGGCGATTTTCTGCAGGTACGCCTCCCACGATGTGTCCGTCCCGGCCGTCAGCTGCTTCGCTGTCTTCTGCCAGTCCGGCGTCATCACCAGACCGGGATTGACGGCGTTGACCCGAATGCCGTCGCCGATCAGCTCGTTGGCCAGGCACTTCGAGAACATCACCAGCGCCGCCTTGGTGACGTTGTAGATCGGTTCGTAGCCCAGGGGCTGGGTGGCGCAGATCGATGCGTTGTGCAGGATCACCCCGCCGCCGCGGGCCTTCATGCCCGGGGCGAGGGCGCGGGCCAGGCGGACCGCGGCCATGACGTGGAGTTCCCAGTACGCCTGCCAGCGCTCGTCGGGCGCTTCGAGGATGGTTTCCTCGCTGCCGGTGCCGGCGTTGTTGATCAGGATGTCGGCGCCGCCGAACTCTGTGGTGACCGCGTCGGCGAGGGCCGCTATGCCGTCCGGGTGCGCGACGTCGGCGGGGACCGCTATGGCGCGTACCGGGAAATCGGTTCTGATCCTGTCCACGACGGTCCGCAGGCGGGACTCGTCGCGGGCGCACAACGCGAGGTGGACCCCCTCGGCGGCCAGGCCGCGGGCGACCGCGAGACCGATACCGACGCTGCCACCGGTGATGACCGCGACCTTGTCGGTGAGCTGAAGATCCATCGTCGCCTCCTGTTCGATACGTGCGGCACGCCAGGTGCGCCAAGAGCACGGTCGCACAGGTTCAGGGGCGCAGGGGAGCGCCCACCGCGTGCAGGTGGCGAAGGGCGATGCCGTACGACTCGGCGAGGCCCGTGACCTCGTAGGAGACGCCGATCTCCGCGCAGTACGCCTGCACGATCGGCTGGGCCCTGCGCAGGTTCGGCGTCGGCATGCCCGGGAACAGGTGGTGCTCGATCTGGTGGTTGAGGCCGCCGAGCGCCGCGTCCGTCAGCCATCCTCCTCGCACGTTGCGGGACGTCAGCACCTGCTTGCGGAGGAAGTCCTCGTCGCCCGTCGGGTGGGGCATGCCCTTGTGGTTCGGCGCGAACGTCATGCCCAGGTACACCCCGAATAGGGCCTGGTGCACCACGAAGAACGCCAGCGCCTGGAACGGGTTCAGGACGAGCAGCAGGGCCGCCAGGTAGCCGATGATGTGCGTGGCAAGCAGGGCGCTCTCGAAACCGCGGCGCTTGATCGATCCGGCGCGGAGCGCGCTGACGCTGTCCTTGCGCAGGCTCAGCCCGAGCAGGGTGAGCAGGGGGAAGAACAGCCAGGCCTGGTTGCGGGTGAGCCAGCGGCCGAACCGCCCGCGGCGGCCGGCGGCCGCCTCCGTCGACCACACCAGCACTCCCGGCGCGACGTCCGGGTCGAGGTCGTCGTGGTTGGGGTGGGCGTGGTGCTTGGTGTGCTTGTCCATCCAGTAGCCGTAGCTCATCCCGATGCCGAGGTTGCCGGCGATCATTCCGGCGCGGGAGCTCGGCCTGTTGGTGCGGAAGACCTGACGATGCGCGAGATCGTGTGCCACCAGGGCCACCTGGGCGAAGGTGACCGCGAGGAAGACCGCCACGGCCAGGGTCCACCACGACGACCCCACCATGAAGAACGCGCTCCAGCCGCCCACCAGCATGGCGCCCACGACGCCGAGCCGCAGGGCGTAGTAGCCGGGCCTGCGATCGAGCAGGCCCGCCTGGGATATCCGGCGTCCGAGTTCGGCGAAGTCGCTGCCGGCGGTGGTTTTCGGCCGTTCCATCGTCGTCATGGTTCAAGGGTCTCGGGGCCGGGGCTCGATGTCAGGAGTGGAAGCACCCGGAGGTTGGTGGGGTTAACCCCACCACGGCGGGAGGACGGAGAATGGCGCCATGGAGACGCGGACATGGCTGCGCACCGGGCTGCGCGCCGTCGCGGGCGGGATCTTCGCCGTCGGGCTGTCGGTGACGAACATCCCGTTGCTCGTGCTCTGGATCGTGGCCCTCGCCCTCAGCCCGGTGGCGGGGCTCGGCCTGATCGCGTTGCCGTTCATGACCCTGGTGCTGCGGGCCCGTGCCGACCTGGAGCGCAAGCTCGCCGCCCGGGCCGGCGTGGTCATCGGCCGGCCGTACGCCCCGGGACCGCCGCTGGCGATGCCGGGTGGTTGGCGGCGGTATCACTGGATCCTCACCGACCAGGCGACCTGGCGGGACGTCGCCTGGCTCGTGCCCGGCGCGATCGTGAGCCTGGGACTCGGCGTGATCTCGCTGGTCGTGCCGATCTACGGCGTCGAGGGCATCGTCCTGCTGCCCTTCTGGCTCTACCTCGGCACCGACTGGTACGGATACGGGCTCTTCTGGCCCATCGAGAGCGTCGGCGAGGGACTCTCGTCGATGCCGCAGGGCCTGGTGATCCTGGCGGCGGGCATCACGGCCGCGCCCTGGCTGCGCCGGGTCGACGCCCGGTTCGCCAAGCTCTTCCTCGCCCCGACCAAGGCCGCCGAGCTGCGGCTGCGGGTGGCGCACCTGACCGTCAGCCGGGCCGACACGGTCGACGCCCAGGCTGCCGAGCTGCGCCGCATCGAGCGGGACCTGCACGACGGCGCCCAGGCGCGGCTCGTCTCGCTCGGCATGACGATCGGGCTGGCCGAGGAGATGCTCGACCGCGATCCGGCCCGCGCGCGGAAGCTGCTCGCCGAGGCGCGCGAGGCCAGCGTTGCCGCACTGGTGGAGCTCCGGCTCCTCGTGCAGGGCATCCACCCGCCGGTGCTTGCGGAGCGTGGCCTCAACGGCGCTGTCCGCGCTGTTGCGCTCAGTCTCCCGCTGCCGATCAGCGTCGACGTCGACCTGCCGGGCCGGCCTGAGACGCCGGTCGAGTCGGCGGCGTACTTCGTGATCGCCGAGGCGCTGACGAACGTCGTCCGGCACAGCTCTGCCCGTACCGCTGCGGTTTCGATCGTGTACGACGGCGGCCGGCTCGCAATGGTCGTCTCCGACGACGGCGCCGGCGGTGCGGATCCGCGGGCCGGCACGGGCCTGCGGGGCATCTCGCGCCGCCTTGCCGCCTTCGATGGCACCATGGCGCTGTCGTCCCCGCCGGGCGGCCCGACCGTCGTCACGATGGAGCTGCCGTGCGTGTTGTCATCGCCGAGGATCTCGCCCTTCTCCGGGACGGGCTGACCCGCATACTGGAGGCCTTCGACTTCGAGGTTGTCGAGGCGGTCGACAACGGTCCCGCGCTGCTGCCGGCCCTCCTGCGGCATCGCCCCGACGTGGCCGTGGTGGACGTCCGCCTGCCGCCGACGTTCACGGACGAGGGGCTGCAGGCCGCGATCGCGGCCCGCACCGAGGTTCCCGGCCTGCCCGTCCTGGTGCTTTCCCAGCACGTGGAGCCCCTGTACGCGCGTGAGCTGCTCACCGACCGCAGCGGGGGCGTCGGCTACCTGCTCAAGGACCGCGTCTCCGATGTCGCCCAGTTCGTCGACGCGGTCCGCCGGGTCGCCGCCGGTGGCACCGCGATGGATCCCGAGGTCGTGTCGCAGCTGCTCGCGCGCCGCGAACCGCTCGCCGCCCTCACCGCGCGGGAACGCGAGGTGCTCGGTCAGATGGCGGAGGGCCGCTCGAACGCGGCTATCGCGGCGCGGCTCTGCATCACCGAGAAGGCCATCAGCAAGCACATCAACAACATCTTCACGAAGCTGGACCTGCCACCGTCCGACGACGACAACCGGCGGGTGCTGGCGGTGCTGACCTACCTGGGCGGGTGATCGCGGTCAGTGCCGCCAGGTCAGCCTGGCCACGCGGCCCTGTTCGCCCGAGGCCCAGCACGCGCCGTCCGCGCAGCGCACCGCGTCGAAGCTGCCGCCGTCGAACTCCGTCCAGGTGCGGCCGCCGTCGCGGCTGATGTCGCTGCCGGTCGGCCCGACCGCCAGGGCCGTCGTGCCGTGCATCCAGGCGGCTCCCGAGCGGTACTCGCCCGGCTCCGTCCGGGCCGGCCTCCAGGTGCGGCCGCCGTCGTGGGTGGTCGCCGCGGCATCCAGGGCCGTCTCCGGTACGGCGTAGTCGCCGCCGACCGCGATGCCGTGCCACGGGTCGCGGAACGCGAGGCTGTAGACGCCGGCGCTGGGGCCGCTCGGGATGCCGCTGTCGGTGACGCGCCAGGTGCGGCCGCCGTCGGTGGTGGCGAACGTCCGGGCCCGCTCGCCCCCGCCGGTGGCGAACCAGGCGTGGCCGCGGCCGAGGTGGTCCGCGGTGACCAGGCAGGTGCCGCTGGCCGCGAAGGCGAACTCGCCGGGCAGCGCCTCCGGCATGCCGTCCGTCGGCTGCACCTGCCAGCTGTGGCCGCCGTCGGCCGTCGCGAGGATGCGGAACCTGCCGCCGACCGGGTCGGACAGAGCCAGGCCGTGGCGGCGGTCCAGGAACGTGACGCAGTCGTAGAAGGCGGCCGGGTCGTCGTTGCGGAACGTCTCGGTCCAGGTGGCGCCGCCGTCGCTGGTCGCGTACAGGCGGGACTGGTCGCCCTCGCCGATGGTCAGGGCGACGGCGTGGTTCGCGTCGAAGGCCTCGATGTCACGGAACTGCAGGTCCGCCGTACCCGGGGGATCCACCCGCTGCCAGGCCCGCCCGCCGTCGACCGTACGCAGAATGGTCCCGGCGGAACCCGCCACCCAGGCGATCCGGTCGCTGACCGGGGCCAGGCCGCGGAAGCGGGCCGTCACGCCCGTGCCGGAGAGCTCCCACGACGGTGCCGGGACGCCGGAGCTGAAGCCGCTCGTGGCGGCGAGGGTGACCAGGCCGAGCGCGGCCATCGACAGCTTTCGAATCATGCCTCCGGAACTTACTCCAAGGTGAGCGAGGACACGGGCGGAGAACGCCGATCGCAGCCCGCCCGTGATCCCGGCGGCCGAGGATGGGGGCATGGAGACCGCACCTCAGCAGCTCGCCGTCACGGTGGCGATCACCCGTAAGGCCGACCCCTCCCGCAACGCGGAGATGCTCGCCTGGGTGCGCGCCGGGGCGACGCTGGCGGAGGACTTCCCGGGCTTCCTCGGGGTCGGCTGGGTCCGTCCGGTGCTGGGCTCCACCGAGTGGCACATGCTCTACCGCTTCGCCGATGCCGAGTCGTTGCACGCGTGGGAGGAGTCGCCGCAGCGCCAGTGGTGGCTGTCGTCCGCGCAGGGCATGGTGGAACACACTCGGGTCGAGCGCCGCACCGGCATCGAGGGCTGGTTCGACCCGCCGCGTGAGCAGTCGGTCGACGAACTGACCGCGGCCCCCGCGCCACCGCCGCGGTGGAAGCAGGCCGTGACGATCTGGCTGGGGTTCTTCCCGGTGAGCCTGCTGTCGGCCGTCACGCTGGGTCACCTGTTGGAGGGCCAGCACGTGGTGATCCGCACGCTCGTCTCGACGCTGGTGCTGACGCCGCTCATGGCCTATCTGGTGCTGCCCCGGATCACCGGAGCGCTCCAGTGGTGGCTGCACGGCCAGCCCCCGCCGTGGCGGAGCGGCCGGGCTTGATGCCGCGGTGCGGATGGTGCCGCCGGGACGGTTGTGGCGCGGATTCCGCGCGGATTTCTTCAGGTCCCCTCCGCCACGCCCGATAAATCCGGGCGAGGGAGGCATTCCATGCGGCTGCGCAACTGGATCGCCGTGGCCGTCAGCGTGTTGTTGCTGGTGGCCGTCGGCATCGTCGGCGTACTGGTCAACCGTTCGGCGCTGCGCGCGGCCGACACGGTTCACCGTGCTGACTCACAGGCGTTGGCCGTGAACAACGCCACCCTGGCCGGACAGATGCAGCTGCTCTCCGCCAAGGAGCTCAACGAGTTCGCCGAGAGCCGCCCGTTCATCCTGGCGCCGGGTCAGGCCGGCGACCGCAAGGCCCTCGAGAAGTACGTCGCCCAATCGCCTTTGTTCCCCTACGGGGCGGCGATCACGGACCTCAACGGCACCGTCATCAACGCCACGCGGGCCAACGCGCTGCCCGACGCCACCGACCCGGGCTACAAGGTGATGCTGAGCCTGTTGCTCGCCGGCAAGCCCGGGTTCTCCTCGGTCATGTCGGTCTACGGCACCGACGGCAAGCGCACGGCGGTCGAGGCCGTCGGGGTGCCGATCAAGGTCGCCGGGGCTCCGGTGGGGCTGCTGCTCGGCTTCAACAAGTTCGCCGACACGACCCTGCAGGCGTACACCTCGAAGCTGAAGTCCGACGCGCACCTGACGATGATCGTCGACAGCGCCGGTACGGTCGGGTTCAGCAGTGACGGCACGAGGATCGGCACCACGATCGACCCCGCCGTCGTGGCCGCCGCGCGCGAACACCCGCAGGGATCCACGTTCGTGGAGTACCACGTCGGCCACACGCCCATGACCGCCATCCTCGTCACCGGCGACGTGCTGCCGGACGGCTGGAACTACGTCCGGACGCAGACGACGGCCTCGTTCGACGGCGCGGTCCACAAGCGCAGCCAGACGATCAACCTGACCCTGCTCGCCATGCTCCTGATCGGCGCGGTCGGCATCTCGATCCTCGGCTACCGCACCCAGGTGCAGCGGCGGCGTGCCGACGAGAAGTTCCAGGCCCTGTTCCAGCACGCGCCCGACATGGTGGCCGTGCTCGACGCGGACGGGCGGCTCGCGTACTCCAGCCCCAGCGCGGCTTCCGTGCTGCACTTCCCACCGGGTTCGCTGCAGGGCAGCAGCGTCTTCGACCTCGTGCATCCCGAGGACCGGCCCCGCATGATGGAGGCCTTCGGGCGGCTGTTCGCCGAGCGCGACAGCGTGCTGCGCCTGCAGACGCGGGTCCTCAACGCCGCCGGCCGGGCCACCTGGTTCGAGTTCACCGCGTCGAACCAGATGCACAACCCGGCCCTGACCGGCATCGTGATCAACGCTCGCGACGTCTCCGAGACCCGCGCGTTCCAGGAGCGGCTGGCCTACGAGGCGCAGCACGACCCGCTCACCGGGCTGCCGAACCGCCGCCGCATGCAGGACGCGCTCGGCACCTCGTTGCAGCAGGAGTCGGTGGCGGTGCTCTTCGTCGACCTGGACGGCTTCAAGCCGGTCAACGACGCCCACGGCCACGAGGTCGGCGACGAGCTGCTGCGCCAGGTCGCCGACCGGCTCAGCGGGTGCGTCCGCGTGCAGGACGTTGTGTCCCGGGTCGGCGGCGACGAGTTCGTGGTCCTCATGCCCGGCGTGACCAACCGCGCGGACGCCGACGCGATGAGCACCCGGGTCCGGCTGTCGGTCGAGCGAGCGTTCCACGTCCTCGGCAACGAGATCACCATCGGGGCGAGCGTCGGCGTCCACCTCGCGAACGCCTCGGACGATCCCGGCCAGGCGCTGCGTGCGGCGGACCACGCGATGTACGCCATCAAGCACCTCGGCGGCGGTCGCCGCGCTGCGATTCCGGAGCAGCGCGAGCTGATTCGCGTGGGGCGCCACCGCTCGGAGGACTGAGCGGCTAGTTTGTGGTCCATGGCCACGAAGGCGCCCGCGGTGGAGGTCGAGGCGGGGGAGCACACGGTACGGGTGTCGAACCCCGACCGGGTGTACTTCCCGGAGCTCGGCCTGACCAAGCTCGACCTCGTCCACTACTACCTGAGCGTCGGCGACGGCATCGTCCGGGCGCTGCGCGAACGACCGTGCATGCTGCACCGCTTCCCCGACGGCCTGGCCGGCGAGAAGGTGCACCAGAAGCGGGTTCCGCACGGCGCCCCGCCGTGGCTGCAGACCGTGCGCGTCACCTTCCCCCGTTACAACCGGCACGCCGACGAGCTGTGCGTGACCCAGCTGGGCGAGGTCGTCTGGGCGGTGCAGATGTCGACGGTCGAGTTCCACCCGTGGAACTCGCGGCGCGCCGACACCGAGAAGCCGGACGAGTGGCGCATCGACCTCGACCCCATGCCCGAGTGCGACTTCGCGACCGTACGCCGGGTCGCGCACGTGGCCCACGAGGTCCTCGACGACCTCGGGATCGCCGGCTATCCGAAGACCTCCGGCGGCCGTGGGTTGCACGTCTATGTCCGCATCAAGCCGGAGCACGGCTTCGGTGACGTACGCCGGGCCGCCCTTGCCTTCGCCCGCGAGGTCGAGCGCCGCGCCGCCGCGGACGTCACCACTACCTGGTGGCGCAAGGACCGGGATCCCGCCAAGCTCTTCGTCGACTACAACCAGAACGCCCGCGACCACACGATCGCGAGCGCGTACTCGGTGCGGGGCAACCAGCGGGGGACGGTGTCGACCCCGATCCGGTGGGACGAGATCGACGACGTCGAGCCCGACGACTTCACATTGCGGACGGTCCCGGCCCGGTTCGCCGAGCTCGGGGATCTGCACGCGACCATCGACGACACCGCGCACGACCTGCGTCCGCTGCTGGAATGGGCGGAACGCGACGAAAAGGCGGGTCTCGAAGGACCCGCGGACAGCGAATGAACCGAGACATTCTCATGAATCGATAAAACTGTTACGTTCACCGCACGGAGTCAACCCGTCACAGGGGGAGGCGTTCATGCGGAGATCCATGAGATGTGCGGTCGCGGCAACGGCGGCCGTCGCCCTGACCACCCTAGGCGTGCCGGCGGCCGCCGATGCGGCGCCCGCCGAGAAAGCAGTCCTCGCCGCATCCGGCGCCGAGGTCGTCCCGGACAGCTACGTGATCGTCCTGAAGGAGAACCGTTCCGCGGTCGCTGGGCAGGCGCGCACCCTCGCGAGCCGTCATGGCGGCACGGTGCGGCGGACGTACTCGCATGCGCTGCGCGGCTTCGCGGCCACGATGACCGCCCGCCAGGCTCGCCGGATGGCCGCCGACCCGGCCGTCGCGTACGTGCAGGCCGACGTCGTCCACCGGGCGAGCGACACCCAGACCAACCCGCCGTCGTACGGCCTCGACCGGATCGACCAGCGCAACCTGCCGCTGAACTCGGCGTACACGTACTCGACGCGCGCCTCGAACGTGCACGCTTACATCATCGACACCGGGATCCGCATCACCCACCAGGACTTCGGCGGGCGCGCGACCAGCGGCTTCGACGCCGTCGACGGCGGTACGGCCGACGACTGCAACGGCCACGGCACGCACGTCTCGGGCACGGTCGGGGGCACCTCGTACGGCGTCGCGAAGGGCGTGCAGCTCGTCGCGGTCCGCGTCCTCAACTGCCAGGGCAGCGGCACCACGGCACAGGTCGTGGCGGGCATCGACTGGGTGACCGCCAACGCGCAGAAGCCCGCGGTCGCCAACATGAGCCTCGGCGGCGGCGCGGACACCGCGCTGGACAGCGCGGTGACCCGGTCGATCGCCTCCGGCGTGAGCTACTCCATCGCGGCGGGCAACGGCCTCTTCGGCATCTTCGCCCTGGACGCCTGCACCCAGTCGCCGGCGCGCGTGCCGACCGCCATCACGGTGTCCGCCGTGGACAGCAGCGACCGCAAGCCCAGCTGGGCCAACCGCGGCACCTGCGTCGACCTCTTCGCGCCCGGCATCAACATCACCTCGGCGTGGGGGACCGGTGACACCGCCACCAACACCATCAGCGGCACGTCGATGGCGACCCCGCACGTGACCGGCGCGGCCGCGCTCTACCTGGCGACGCACCCCACCGCCACGGCGGCCGACGTGCACTCGGCGGTCGTGTCCGCGGCGACCACCGGTGTGGTGGGCAGCCCGGGCTCCGGCTCGCCCAACCGGCTGCTCTACACCGGCGGGTTCTAGTCAAGCCGGCGGGCCGCGGTCAGCTCGAACGAGGTACCCGTGGCCCGCCGGTCCGCTCCGCATTTCCCCAGCTCAGCGGCGTTTTCCTCGACTCGCCCAGCGGTCGCCGCCGCATCGCCCGGTTCCGCGGGTTCGACGTCTGCTCGGACTGCGGCTGGGTGGACGCCCGTACCTGAGGAACTCCGGTGGTTGCGCGCGGAGGCCAGAATGGGGCGATGCACACGCCCTTCACCGGGGTCCTGCTGCTGCCGGACTCGCCCGTCCTCGGCTCCACCTCCACCGTCACCACGGACGACGGCCTGCCCGTCGCCACCATCCGCCGCCGGGTGTGGAGTTCGCGCCGGCGCTTCGAGATCCTCGACGCGACCGGCACGGCGCTGCTGGCCGCCGGCGCCCAGGCCGGGTTCTGGGGCAACAAGTACGAGCTCATGGGCCCGCAGTCGGAGTTCCTGCTGTCGCTGAAGTTCGGCGGGTGGACCGGCCCCTCGGGCCGCGGCGTCGTGTCGCTGCCGGACGGCCGCAGCCTGGCCACCAAGGGGAACTGGACGGCACGGGAGTTCACGATCACCGACGAGGCCGGCTCCCCGGTCGCCGAGCTGCACACCCGCGGCGGCCTGTTCGCCCTGGGGCAGAACCTGGCATTCGAGCTGCGTACGCCGGTGCTGTCGGTGGTGCAGGCGATCGGCCTCGCCCAGTGCATCCGCGCCGCCGTCGAGTCCGCCTCCGCGGCGGCCGCCTAGACCGACCGGCCCCCCTCAGGTGGGGGGGTCCTGCGCCGAACCGCCGACCCCGGGTCGACGATCAACCCATCCGGTGTGATCGATGTCCCTGAAAAAACCCCTGAGCTGTCGGCTCGCTGCTTCTGGCGGGCGGCCGGGCGGGTCTACGCTCGCCTGCTGTCGGACTACATCGGGGGTAACGGCATGGCTTGGCTCGTGTGTGGACGATGGACCAAGTGGGTGGTCCTCGGCCTGTGGGTGGTGGTTCTCGCGGTCGCCGGGCCGCTGGCCGGGAAGCTGACCGGCGTCGAGAAGAACGACAACTCGGCGTGGCTGCCCGGCGGCGCCGAGGCGACCCAGGTCGCCGATCTTCAGGGCCGGTTCGGGCCGGACGACATCGTGCCGGCCGTGATCGTGTACGAGCGCGGCGCCGGCGTCACCCCGGCCGACCGGCAGAAGGCCACCGCCGACGTGGCGCGGCTGCAGCAGATCGCCGGGGTGGCCGGTCAGGTGGCCGGCCCGGTGCCCGCGCAGGACGGCAAGGCGTTCCAGACGATCGTGCCGATCAAGGTGGACCAGGACGGCTGGCAGCGCATCGTCGAGGTCGTGGACCAGGTGAAGGCGGCCACCGGTGGCTCCGCGGCCGGCCTCGACGTCCACCTCGCCGGTCCGGCTGCCACGGCGGCCGACTCCGCGGAGGCGTTCGAGGGCATCGACGGCACGCTGCTCTACACCACGCTCGCCGTCGTGACGATCATCCTGCTCATCACGTACCGGAGTCCGATTCTCTGGCTGTTGCCCATCCTCTCCGCCGGCGTGGCGCTGACCGCCTCGCAGGCGGTCATCTATCTGCTCGCCAAGCACGCGGGGCTGGTCGTGAACGCGCAGAGCGCGGGCATCCTCACGGTGCTGGTCTTCGGCGCGGGCACCGACTACGCGCTGCTGCTGGTCGCGCGCTATCGGGAGGAACTGCGCCGGCACGAGGACCGGCACGAGGCCATGGCGCTCGCGCTGCACCGGGCCGGGCCGGCGATCATCGCCAGCGCCGCCACCGTAGCAATCGGCATGTCCTGCCTCACCCTCGCCCAGCTCAACTCCACGAGCGGCCTGGGCCCGGTCGCCGCCATCGGCGTCGCCGTCGGCCTGCTCGCCATGATCACGCTGCTGCCGGCCCTGCTCGTCATCTGCGGGCGCTGGCTCTTCTGGCCCGTACGCCCGAAGGCCGGCTCGGCCGAACCGACCGCGACCGGCGTCTGGGCCCGGCTCGGCGTCCGCATCGCCCGGCGACCCCGCACCGTCTGGATCGGCACTGCGCTGGTCCTCGGCGCGATGTCGCTGGGCCTGTTCCAGCTCGACGCGAACGGGCTCGCCCAGGCCGACCAGTTCGTCGACCGGCCGTCGTCGGTGGCCGGCGAGGAGGCGCTGGCCCGGCACTTCCCGGCCGGCCAGGGTCAGCCCGTCGTGGTCATCGGGCAGAACTCGGCCGCGGCGCAGATCCGGTCCACGGTCGCCGGCACCGCGGGCATCAGCTCGGTGGGCGACCCGGTCGTCAACGGCGACCTGGTGCTCTACGAGGCGGTGCTGACCTCGGCCCCGGACAGCGACGAAGCGATGGCGACCATCGAGCGGGTCCGCGACGCGGTGCACGGGGTCGGCGACGCCAAGGTGGGCGGCATGACCGCCATGACCCTCGACGTCAACACGGCCAACGACCACGACAACCGGATCATCATCCCGCTGGTGCTGCTGGTCGTCCTCGTGATCCTCGGCATCCTGCTGCGCGCGATCGTCGCCCCGCTGGTGCTCATCGCCACCGTGGTGCTGTCGTTCGTGGCGGCGCTGGGCGTCAGCGCCCTCGTGTTCAAGCACGTGTTCGGCTTCGCCGGCGAGGACACCTCGTTCCCGCTGTACGTCTTCGTCTTCCTGGTCGCCCTCGGCATCGACTACAACATCTTCCTGATGACCCGGGTACGCGAGGAGACGCTGCAGCAAGGCACCCGGCGCGGCGCGCTCGTCGGCCTCGCCGCCACCGGGGGCGTGATCACCTCGGCCGGCATCGTGCTGGCCGGCACGTTCGCGGCGCTGGCCAGCCTCCCGCTGGTGGCCTTCGCCGAGATCGGGTTCGCGGTGGCGTTCGGCGTCCTGCTCGACACACTGGTGGTGCGCTCGGTGCTCGTCACGGCGCTCGGCCTCGACCTGGGCCGTTGGCTGTGGTGGCCGAGCAAGCTGACCCAGGTGCGGGACGAGCCCGCGGTCGTCCCGGCGGAGGCCGGCACGCCCGGCCGGGATCTCGACCCCGTGCCCTGATCGGCGGCTATTCTCGCCCGCATGAGATTCCGGGCAGAACTGCAGGCCACGGGTGGTACCACGACCGGCTTCCAGGTCGGCGACGAGTTTGTCGCCGACCTGGGCGGCGGGGGCCGGCCCAAGGTGGTCGTGACGGTGAACGGCGAGTCGTGGCGGGGGTCGATCGCCCGGATGGGCGGCAGCTACTGGCTCGGCGTCAGCGCGGAACGCCGCGCTCAGGCCGGCATCGCCGCCGGCGAGGTCCTGGACGTCGACGTCGAGCTGGACACCGCACCCCGGGAGGTCGACGTGCCGGCCGACCTGGCCACGGCCCTCGAATCGTCCCCGGCGGCGAAGTCGTTCTGGGCCACGCTGTCCTACAGCAACCAGAGCTGGCACGTCCTGCAAGTGACCGGGGCGAAGACGCCGGAGACCCGCGCCCGCAGGATCGAGAAGTCGATCGCCCTGCTCGCGGCGGGTAAGGCCCGTTAGCTAGCCGATCCGCTTCAGCGTCGTGCCGACCAGCTTCCGCCAGTCGGCCGCGAACTGCGGGTTGGCGCTCGCGTCCGAGCGGCCCAGGCGGTAGATCGCGTACTGGTCGACGAGCACGACATTGTTCCGGGCCAGCGCGGCCACGGCGACGTCCGCGGTGGCCGGGTGTGCCTTGTCGTAGAGCTTGTTGCGTACGGTGACGAAGCCGGCCCAGGCGCCCTCCTCCAGCGGCGAGGTGGTCGCGGTCTCGGTGTACGCGGGCTCTTCCCGGTCGCCGGACTTGGCCGGTCGCTGCGTGCTGGGCGGGCAGGCGTTCGCCAGAGTCTGCAGGGTGGCGAGGGCGGTCGCGGCCGAGACGGCGTCCTCGTAGACGAGGGCGTGCTGGGTGAGGCTCTGCACGCCCTTGGTGCCCTCGTCGGACAGCGGCGCCGAGACGACCGTGGGCCGCCCGGGGATCGCCGCCGGCTCGGTGTCGGCGCCGCAGATGCTCACCAGCTGCGCGGGCGCCGCCGACTCGGTGGGCGTCTTCCAGGTGGGGCCGACCTCCGCGGGCTTGAGCAGCGCGTTGCGCATGACGTCGGCGGAGATGTGGTTCTTGTCCGGCTCGGGGGAGTCGTCCGACGAGCAGCCGGCGAAACCGGCGACGGCGACGATCGCGAGCACACCCCGAACCATCCGACCAGGCACAAGCATCCGGCCATGATGGCAGACGGCTCCCGGTGCCGGTCGGCCAGTTGACAGTTCCCGGCGTATCAGGGGCCCGCGCGCGGCGATCTTCTAGTCGGACACGATCGAGGGGGACGTGTCCCGCCGCCCGCCCGGCAACGGGCGGGCGGCGACATCACTTTGTTCATGATATTGAACATCGTCGTTATATCGACATGCTGTGCTGCACGGATGAGACGTGTCGGAGCTGTCCTCGCCATCCTGGCCCTGGCCACCCTGGTGCCCGTCGTCCCGGCGTCCGCGGCCGCATCCGCATGCGCGTGGCCGACGGAGGTCGGCGCCCAGGCGGCGAACATCGCGTTGCCGGACTCCAACGCCCGCTACTGGGTAATGCCCTTCCAGGTGCGTACGGGCCGGGAGATCACCGTGACCGGCGCCTTCCCCGACACCCGGTACGCCTCCTTCACGGTCTACGACGGCTTCCACGGTCCCTTCACCAGCAACGGCGTCTTCTCGTCGCGGCCCGACTTCGAGATCGCCCCGGACCCCGGCAGCGCCAACCCGTGGCAGCGGCCGGCCGTGGCCGGCGGCGCGTACACGCTGCACCTGCGGATGACCGTTGCCCCGGGGGAGACCAACGTGCTCCCGCTCGCGCCGCCGGATGCCGAGGACGGCCAGACCGGGTATCTCGTGTACCGCATCTACCTGCCGACCGGAGGCACGTCGTCGCCGGTGCTGCTGCCCACCCTGACGGTCACCGACGGCGGTCGGAGCCGGACGTTGCGGCCCTGTGAACGTACGGTGACCGTCGCCGGCAGCCACCGGATCCCGCAGCCTGCCCTGGGTCGTGACCTGCACTTCGCCCGCTCGTTCGGCAATGACGAGCTGTTCCCGAATCCGGACAGCGGATACCTCAACGCCTGGGTGACGCCGCCGGGTCGGGACCGGGTCGTGGTGATCCGCGGCAAGGCGGCGCGGAGCCCGGACGAGCCGCACCCGCACCCGTGGCCCGGGCCCGGCGACGACCTGCGGTACTGGTCGCTCTGCACCAACCTGCGCTCGCCCTTCTACCCCGTCGTGGTCAACAATCTGCCGGACGGAAGCACCGACCCGGGCTGCCGCCACGACGACGTGGTCGCGCTCGACACCGACGGCTGGTACACCTTCGTGCTGGGCACGGAAGCGCAGCGCGCGCGCATCGAGGCCGTGCCGGGTGTGACGTTCGTGCCGTTCTCGCTGGCGGAGCCGGAGACTCGGCACCTCGTGCTGCTGCGCAACATGCTGCCGGCGCCGGGCTTCGGGCCGGCCGTGACGCACGTGCCGCCGGACGGGCGCCCGGGCACGGCGGCCGCCGTGATGGGCGACTACTACCCCCGTGGGCACGTTTGCCCGCTGAACAGGCTCGTGACCTGCGCCGGGTAGACGGCACGAAGCCGGGATTACCTAGCATCACGGAGTTCCTACGCTCAGTGGCATGTCGATTCCGAGAATCTCCGCCGCTGTGATGCTGGCCCTCGCCACCGCCGCCCTGACCGGCTGCTCCGTCACCCTTGCGTCCCCGTCCGCCGAGTCCGCCTCGCCACCGCCATCGCCGTCGTCCTCGTCTTCGTCGTCGTCGAAGACGAAGACGGCGCCGAAGAAGGAGGCCAAGACGAAAGCGGAGCCGTCCCACGAAGGCACCACGGTGAGCCGTCCGAGCCCGCGCATCGTGTCGTTCACCGTCTTCCAGAAGCCGGGCTGCCCGTCGGGCACGGACGTCTCCCACACCGACGCCGTGCCGCTGATCCTCAAGTGGAAGGTCACCGGCGCCCACTCGGCCGCCCTCTCCGTCGACGACCCGACCGGCACCCCTGGCACCTATGGCCCGGTCGCCCTGCAGGGCATGCAGGAATTCCACTTCTCCTGCTCCGGCGCGGCGGGCTCGACCGAGACTCACACGTACGCCCTCTACACCGTCGGCGGCGGGAAGCAGACGCACCGGACGCTCAAGGTCTCGGCCACGGTCCACGAGACCGGCATCCCGGTCAGCTGAGCACGGTCAGCGATTCGCGTACGGTTCCACGGCCGCGGTCAGCGCCGACCTCAGCATCCGCTTCGGCCGTGCCCCCACGATGGTGTTCACCACGACACCGGAGCGGAAGACCATCAGGGTGGGCATCGACAGGACCCGGTAGGCCCGGGTGCTCTCCGGGTTCTCGTCCGCGTTGAGCTTGGCGATCAGCATCCGCCCGGCGAATTCGCCGGCCAGCTCGGCGAGGGTCACCGCGACGGGCCGGCACGGCGGGCACCATTCCGCCCAGAAATCCACGAGTACGGGCAGACGCGCGCCCAGCACCACGTCGGCGAACGTGTCGTCGGTGAGGGTGATCAACGAATCTTCAGGCATCGGGTCTCCCGCTCCTCGATCGCCTGGGCGAGCTGCCCGCGCAGCTGGTCCCGTACGGCGGCGAGCTGATCGAGGCACTCCTCGACCTCCGCGAGCTTGCGGCGCAGCACGGCGACGGAGTCCGGGCATACGTGCCCCGCGACGTTCCCGGCCCGCAGGCACGCCACGAAGGGCCGGATGTCGTCGAGCCCGAACCCGGCCGCGAGCAGCGCCCGGATCTCGTGCACCACGCGCAGCTCGCCCTCGTCGTAGCGCCGGTAGCCGTTGCGGTCGCGGCGGGGCTCGACCAGCCCGTGCTCCTCGTAGTACCGCAGCGTGCGGGCGCTGGTGCCGGCCCGCTCGGCCAACTCCCCGATCAGCATGACCCCACGCTAGGCCTTGCCGCCGACGTCAAGGCAAGCCCTCAGGCAGAGCACGGCAGCAGCCCGGCCCGGTCCTTGGTGCGCAGGACGTGGCCGGCGGCGTCGGTCAGCCGCGCATCGAAGGCCGGTGACGTGCGTGCCTCGCCGACCAGGGCGGCCTCCATCGGCTTCGCGTCCTGCGGCCGGATCGACAGGACCAGGTCACCGCCGGCCGCCACGAACCGCACCGCCCGCTCGCCCACCGGCACGAACCCGGCCGCGTCGGCGGCACCGAGGTCGTCCGACATGACCAGGCCCTGGTAGCCCAGCCGCTCGCGGAGCAGCCCGGTGACGATCGGCTTCGAGAACGCGGCGATCGTGGAGCGGTCCAGCCGGGGATACCGCGCCGACGAGATCATCACACCGGCGGACCCGGCCTGCATCCCGGCCTCGAACGGCTTCAGGTACGGGTCGTCGGCCGTCGTCCGGGCGTCGACGGCGTCCCGGGAGACGTCGGTGTTCGCCAGTACGCGGCCCAGCCCGGGGAAGTGCTTGAGGATCGTGAGCACGCCCGCGCCCTGCGACGCAGGCACCACGGTGCGGATGTCCGCCGCCACCTTGCCGGGGTCGGAGCCGTACTGCCGGCCGAAGGCGCCGATCGGCGGGTTCGCGGCACCGACGTCCGCCGGAACGGTGTCGGCGACCGGCGCCAGGTTCACGGTGACGCCGATGTCCGCCAGCCGCTGTGCGCTGTCGCGAACACTGTCCCGCAGTTTCGCCTGCGAGCCGCGCCCGAGCCGCTGCGCCGAGGGTACGAGCGGGAAATCGGGCCCCTTCAGGGTCTGCACGCTGCCACCCTCCTGATCGAGGGCGACCAGCGGGGTGATCTTCCCGGCCCGCCGCAGCGCGGCGATGTCGGCCCGCAGGCCGGTGGCCCGGCGGGTGCTGCGCCCGGCTAGGAACACCCCGCCGAGATGCCGCTCGGCGATGGCCTCCTCGAGCCGCCGGGGGTCGTCCACGGGCGCCCCGATCATGAGCACCTGCCCGGCGCGCTCCTCGGCGGACATTCCGGCGAGCGTCCGGGAGACGCAGCCGGCGGATGACGGCGAGGCGGACGGCGCCGCGGCAGTGGGGGCGGACGCTGCCGTTGCGGTGGCGGCCGGCCGGTCGGAGCAGGCGGTCAGTGCGCCGCCGGCAGTGACAGCGACGATCCCGGCCAACGCCCATCCCAGTCGAGCATGCATTGGTGCCACGCTAGCGCGCGGCATCCAGCGCGGCCGGTGACTAGCGTGGGGGAGTGCGTCACTATGCGGTGGATCTCGCCGTACCCGCCGGTGGGCGGTCCGGGACCGTTGCCGTCTACGGACAGTGGGGCCGGCCCGTGCTGGTCTTCCCGACCGAGGGCGGTGACGCCTGGGAGTTCTCGCGCAACGGCATGGTCGGTGCGGTCGAGGACCTGATCGAGGCCGGGCGGGTCAAGCTGTACTGCGTCGACTCCTTCGACGCCGAGACGTGGTCGGCTCACCACCTGCCGTTGGAGGAGCGCGCCTGGCGGCACGCCGCGTACGAGGCGTGGGTGCTCGACGCGGTCGTGCCCCACATCCGCGCGGACACCGGGGAGTCCGCGGAGATCGTCACGGCCGGCTGCTCGCTGGGCGCCTTCCACGCCCTGAACTTCGCCTTCAAGCGGGCCGACCTCTTCCCGCTGGCGCTGGGCTTCTCCGGCAACTACGACCCGGACACGTGGCGCGGCTGGGGCGATCGGGGCGACGCCGTCTACTTCAACAGTCCGGGTGACTACGTCGCCAACCTGCACGGCGACCACCTGGACTGGCTGCGGCAGCGGCTGTCGGTGCTGCTGGTCTGCGGCCAGGGCCGGTGGGAGGACACCACCGGCGCGCTGGCGTCGACCCGGCGGATGGGCGGGCTGCTCACCGCCAAGGGCATCCGGCACGAGCTGGATCTGTGGGGTCCCGACGTGCCCCACGACTGGGAGTCGTGGCGCAGCCAGATCGCCCACCACCTGCCCCGCTTCAGCTGACGGAGGCTGGCGGAGGCTGACGCGGGCTATTTTGCCGTGGCCTTCGTGGGCTTGGGCTTCTTGGTCGGCTTCGGCTTGACCGCGGGGGCCTCGTCGTCGGAGACGAGCCGGGTGGTCTGCTCCCACCAAGCCGCCACCGGGTTGCGGCACGTCGGCGCGGGCGCCTGCGCGCAGCTGTTGCCGCTGCTCACCACCAGGGTCGAGCCGACGGCCACGACGATCAGGAACCGGCGCAGCCGTCGGTCCCGGGTCAATCCGGACAACCCCGTACGGCCGGCGCGCATGCCGAGCCCGACGAGGCCCTCCACCCCGTCGTCGTAGAGGTGGATCACCGCCGGTGGACGCCGGCCGGCGCGCCGGATCGCGATGGTGGCCAGGTACTCCGGCAGGAGCAGCATCAGCCCCAGCACGGAGGTGGCCGCCACGACGGCCGGACGCAGGACGTGGTCCAGGGCCGGCACGCACTTCGCCACCACGGTCGCGACCACGAGGAACGCCAGCACGAGCAGGGGGAGGGCGAGGACCGTCTGCCACTGCGGCGGGAGGTCGCTGAGCAGCGGGCGTACCAGATCGAGACCGTCCTCAATCATCTTCCACAACCGTTGCGGCGGCGCGGTCCGCCAGGGCGTCGACCGACATGTCGATGGTGGTGTTCAGCGAGAAGACCCCGCCGGCACGCCGGGTGGTCAGGCCCATCACCGAGCGGATCAGGTCCTGGTTCAGGCCCTCGAGGTCGGCGCCGATGATCATGTCCTTGTCGATCATGTCGGCGAGAAGCTTCGCCTGGCGCTCCTCGTTGAGCGCCTGGTTCTGCACGATCAATTGGATGATCTCCTTGGCGTCGTCCGGGTGCCGGCCGAGGTGCATCGCCAGGACCGCGGCGTCGCCCTTCTCCATCGCCTCGAGGAAGAGCCGCATGCGGGCCTGCTCGTTCTCGAGCTGGACGCGGTCCTCCCGCGCCTTCAGGTCCGCCTCCCACTCCTTCTCCTGGCGGTGCATCTTCGCCTGGAACTCCGCCTCCCACTGGGCCTCGCGCCGGCGCAGCTCGGCCGCCTGCTCCTCCTCCTGCTGCTTGATCTGCAGGTCGAACTCGCGGCGCCGGCGCTCGAGCTCGATCTCCTGCTGCTTGCCGCGGGCGGCGATCCGTCCGGCGTGCTCCTGCTCGAGCAGGTCGGTCTCGTGGGTCTCCTCGATGAGCCGGCGTTTGCGCCGGGTCTCGCGCCGCTGCCGCAGGACCTCCGTGCCGGCCTGGTCGAGACTCACCTCGACGGTGATCTCCTCGAGGCGCAGCCACTCGTCGAGGACCCGGGACCGCGGGTTGGCGAAGTACGAGCGGATCGCCTCCTCGAACCCCTGCACGTCCTCGACGTCGTGGCGGCGGCCGAGCTCGGACAGCCGCGAACGCAGCCGCCGGCGGACGACGTCGGTGGCGTCGGTGGGCCGCGCCTGCAGAGCCCGGGCCGGGTCGTGGACGTACCAGGTGACCTCCACCGCGGCCTGGAAGGCGTAGTCCTCGGCGGCGCTCTTGAGCGGGAACTCGAACCGGGAGTCGTGCTTCGCCACGTCGATCTCGTACTGGGTGGCGTTCGGCGCGAACGCGTACTCGCCGAGGGTGCGCTGATCGGGGATCACCTTGACGTCCCCGCGGCTGGTTTTGACCACGAGGACGACGCCGGCGCGGGGCAGGGCACGCTGGCCGAAGGGCTTGAAACGGGCCACCTTGGTCTCGGACAGGATCACGGGCACGGCGTCGTTCGTCATTCGGGTTCTCCCAGTGCGGTCAGTGCCGTCGCGACCGAGGCGGCGGTCTGCGGGGCGGCGGACTCCCGGCCGCCCTGCCAGGTCCGGACGAGCCTGCGGAGGCTGACCCGTGCACGCGTACGCTGCGGCTCCCGGACCGCCGCCACCAGCAGCTCGGCGAGCGCCTGCCGGCCGACGGGGTCGCCGTCGACCCGTTCCGCCCAGGCGGTCAGGACGTTGGAGGCCGCCCGGTGGGCGATCGGGTGCACCAGCGCGCTGCCCCACAGGTCCGCGACGACCGAGGCGACGGCGTCGTTGCGGTGCGCCAGCCAGAGCAGCCCGTGCCAGGCGGCCGCGTCCTCGCGCTCGTCGACCGGGTTCACCAGCACGGCGTCCACGGCGCAGGTCAGGAACGACAGGTACGCCACGAAGGTCCGCGCGCGGGTGTCCTCCTTGGCCTGCTCGACGGTCATGCCGCGCTCGGCCCGGCGCGAGCCCTCCGGCGGCTCCACCGGGGCGCCGGTCGTCCACGTCCGTACGCGCTCCATGACCTGGAGAGCCGCCGACTCGTCGCCGCGCACGATCAGCCGGGTGATGCTGTTCGCGATGACGCTCGGCAGGCCGTAGGTCGAGGCGGTCGCCAGGTGGGCGAAGGCGTCGAGCGCCGGGCGGGGATCGACGAGACCCAGAAGGCCGCCGTACGTCCGGGCCGCGGTGTTGCGCAGGTACGGCGGGGAGGCGTCCAGATGCCACTCGTACAGCATGCGCCGCGTGGCCTGGCTCACCGCCGGGTCGCGTCCCGGCACCTCGAGCGACATGGCCGCCGTCTGCCGCGCCGCCGGGATGTCGCTCGCCGCCCACGGCCCGATGACGTACCGCCGGACGTAGTCGAACGCCTGCACGGCGAAGACGCCGGCTGCCCGGGCGGCGCCGTGGCGCACCTGGCCGACCGGGTGCTCCGCCATGGTCCGCAGCCACGCCAGCAGGGTCTCGCGGATGTCGGCGTACTCGGTCCAGACCCGGTCGAGCACCTGCCGGGACAGGCTCGGGTCGATGAACCGGACGACCTCCATCGGCGTGGTGCCGTACCGGGTGGTTATCGGCCGCTGGGTGACGCGGGCGAGGGCTGCTTCGAGACGCTGCGTACGGCGTACCCGGAAAGGGTCCGGGGCCGGCGCGCCCGGCGCCGGCGGCACCTGCGGGATGAGCGCGGCCTCCAGGGCGCCGGCCAGGTCCGAGACGATCTCGTACGAGTACCCGGGCAGCGTCGCGAGCGCGATCACGAAACACCGCGTGCCCGCGTCAAGGGCGTCGAACCAGGTCTCGAAGCTGCGGTCGGTGAGCCGCTTCAGCTGGGCCTGAATCTTCTCCAGATCGAAGTCGTCGGCCTGGGCCGCGTCGGCGAGGATCCGGGCGAAGGAGGCGGCCCGCACCACGCGGTCCTCGCGGTCCGCCGAGTCGTCGAACAGCTTGACGACCGACGGTTCGGCCAGGATCTCCGCCGCCCGGACGCCGTCCGGATCGTGCTGCCGCAGCCGCCGTCGCAGATGCGCGGTCAGCACGTCGAGCGCGGGCGGCGGATCACCCAGCTCGCCGATGTAGCGGGCCAACAGTCCCTCGGCGAGCCGTACGCGCGGGTCCACGGTCAGGACCAGCCAGCTCGCCCGTTCCCCGAGGGCGGCGCAGAGGCGGGCGATCTCGAACTCGGTGAGCTCGTCGAGGACCCCCGAAGCGGCGTTGCGCAGCAGGTATCCGGTGCCGTCCTCGAGGCGCTCGGCGGTCAGCCGCCGCAGCGAGGTGTCGGGCGCCAGTTCCTTGACGGCGCCCGCCCCGGCGTCCAGCAGCAGCCGGGTGGCCGCCGTACCGCCGCCGCGGCCGCCGCAGATCCGGACGATCAGCAGACGGTCACCGAGGTCGAGGTCGTCGAAGCCGGGCGGCGACACGAACGCCTCGCGCACGTCGTCGAGGGTGTCGCGGGCCAGGCTCAGCGGTGCCGGCTCCCGGCCGCGCGCGGTGCCGCCGCCGAAGTAGTTGTGCGAGATCTTGTCGCGGAACACCACGTCGTCGCCGGCCTTGACCTCGCCGACGCGGGCGCCGCCGGTCATCACGCGCGGCCCGGTCTGCTCCGCGTAGTCGTCGCCGGCGAACTCGCCCGCCGCGTGTTCGGCACCGACGACTTCGACCAGCGCGTCGGCCAGTTCCTGGTCGCTGGGGGCCGGCTCCGTCGCGGCCGTCATCCGCGGGTCCCGTCGTGGTAATGGTGCTCGGTCTTGCCGCCGAACACGACGTCGTGGCCGGCGTGCACCGGTCCGAGCACGGTGACGCCGTGTCCCTCGGGCGAGGCGGTGGCGCGGCGCCGGGCCGGGGGAGTGATCGCGCCCAGGTCGGGGCGGTCGGCGAGCCGGCGTACCAGCTCGTCGATGTCCGGTCCGGGGTCGCGGGTCCGGATGCGGGCGTACTGATGCTTCGGCAGCGTCTTCAGGCCGCGCGGCAGCTGGTCGGCGCGCGGCAGCGGGGTGTCCTCGCCGAGCAGCACCGGGCAGACGTCGATCGCCAGGCGCAATGCCTCGGCGAGCTCGCGGCGGACGAAGTCCTGAGGGTCGTTGATGGCGGGCTCGCCCGAGGTGCCTGGCTCGAACCAGTGCGGCCCGATCAGGGCCAGGACGACGTCGGCGGACCTCAGGCGCTTCCACAGGACCGTGTCGAACCTCGTGGCCAGCGCGATCGAACGGTTGTCGCGGAAGACCGCGTCCGGGCCGAAGCGGGCGCTCAGCCGCTCGTCCACCATGACGGCGCCGAGGGCCGCATCCGCGGTCCGGTAATTGAGGAAAACGCCACCCACTAGCCCAGCCGCTCCTGATGCCGAGGAATGAGACAAGATCGGAATTGCACCCGAGAGGGAAGTCTCGGCGACCGTGTTTCAAGATCGGTAGGTGTTGCCCGTTGCCACCGATCGGGCGCGCTTGTCCTCAACACCGGCTCGCCGCTTGTGGTGACAAACGGCGACGTTACAGTTACCTTTCGCTGCTGTCGATACCTGTCCGGCCGATCCCGGCTCCCCCGAAAATTGTGAGTCAGGCTCGCAAAGAATGGTGTTCCCTGAACAATTCGCGGTCGATCCTGGCCTGCAGGTCCACAACGGACCAATTGCTGCGGCGCCGTCGCAGCAGGGCGCCCAACGCCCGGAGCTCGTGCCGGACGGCCGCCGAGTCCACCCGCCGCGCCTCGTCCAGCGCCGTGCCGGCGGTCTCGCAGACGCCGTCCAGGTCACCGGTCGTGGCATACGACATGGACAGTCGCACGCCGTAGAGGGCGCGTGCCCGATGGGCGCCGATCGGAGCCGCCTCCAGCCCGGCGGCCAGGTAGGTGGCCGCATCCTCGGGCCGGCTCAGGTCCAAGAAGCACCAGCCGCGGACGATCTCCCGAAACTGTCCACCGCCGCGCGGGCCGAGCGGGATGCCGTCGCCGTCCGCCGCGGTGTGCGTGGCGTAGCCGTCGGCCCGGTCCAGCGCGGACAGGCACTCCCGCGACCGGCCCAGCAGCGCCCATCCCTGCGCGGCACGCTGAGCGGCGAGGGTCCGGACCGCCGGCGTGGCGTCGGCCACGAACTCCGTGCGCTCGGCCAATGTCACCACGGCCTTGCCGTTTCCCCGGTACAGCGCGACATCGGCCATGCGGAGACTCGTGTACGCCCGCAGCGCGGCAGCGTCACCGGCTTCGGCACCGTCGATCACGGACGCGGCCAGCGTTGCCGCGACCCGGGTGAGCGCGAGAGCGCCCGCGTCGTCCCCGCACTCCTGGATCATCCAGCCGGCGTACTCGGCGTAGTGCGCGGCGAGGAGGATCAGCCGGTCCCGCACCGGCCGGCGGGCGGTGCTCGCCGCGGCGCGCAGCAGGCCGAACTGGGCGGCCAGCATGGGCAGCAGCGAGCTCGGCGCTCCGGCGCGCCCGTGCCCGCGCAGCGTCTCGAAGAGCTCACGCGCCTGGGCGACCGTCTGCTCGTGGTCGCTGGTGAAGGGTGCCGCGGAGGCGGCGATCCGATGGAACTGCTGGGCGTACGGCGAGTCCTCGAAGCTCCAGGACGGCGCGGCAACGTCGGCACGCACGGCCGCGGGCTGCGGGCTTCCGGCCAGCTCGACGAGCCGGCCCTCCGCGTCGAGCACCGAGTCGCAGGCGCGGGCCAGCGCCGGTGACGGCCCGCGCAGGCCGCGCTCCACCTTGCTGAGATGCCCGCGGTCGAAGTGCACCTCGCGGGCCAGATCGGCCAGCGACATTCCGCGCGCGTCCCGCAGCCGCCGCAGTTCTTCGCCGAACGACGTTTCCGTTTGCCCCTGCACGATCATGCGTCCGCCCCGGTTTCCGCCTACCGACTCTGCGGGCCAGTATCGGTGTGCCGGGGTTACGGACGCATCTCGAAAAGCCTTTTCTGTCGGCATACTGACGGTCGGCGCGAACGATGTATTTCCCGGGGCTTCGCGCTATCTCGCGGCCGCAGTTCCGGCAATTGCCGTACGGGGTGAAGTGACGCGCACTACGGCCCATCCGCGGGCCGGTCCCCGCCGTCGCATTCGTCCTCGGGTTCCTCGCCGAGCAGATCGAGAAGGTCCGGTCCGGAGTGCCCGGTGTCCACCGTGCGGCCGATCAGCCCCAGTTGCGCCGCGCAGTCGCGCCCGTACCCCTTGATCATGCGGTCGGCGCGGGTGAGGTGGCCGCACCGGGGGCACCGCCGCATCGCTGCAGGTACCGGGCCGAGGGTCATGTCCCCAGTATGGGCGGCGGCCGCCGGATCGGTGGCGGCCACGCGGACCTTGACCAATCCATGAAGGTCGATTAGACCCGGGGGTGACGATTCCGTCGAGCCTCTGGAGGACAAAGTGGTCCACACATCCCCGCGTCGCGGCATCACCTCACTGGGCCGGGTGGTGGTCACCATGGTCATGATCGGCTCCGGCCTCGCCGCGGCGTCGCCGGCCGCGGCGGGCGGCGTGGATCCCACCGAGCCGACCCCGGGACCGTGCGCCTACACCCCGACCCCGGAGGAGCCGGCCGCCCGTCCGGTGCCGCTGCCGCCCGACCCGCGGCACACGCCCAGCCGCGGCACCGTGGACGTGCTGCTGCGCACCAACCTGGGCCCGATCCCGCTGGTGCTCGACCGCGCCGAGGCGCCCTGCACCGTGCAGAGCTTCCTGCACCTCGTCCGGTACCGGTTCTACAACCGCACGTCGTGCCACCGGCTCACCGCGTACCCGACGCTCAAGGTATTGCAGTGCGGCGACCCGACCGGTACGGGCGAGGGCGGACCGGGCTACCGC
This sequence comes from Actinoplanes sp. NPDC051475, assembly GCF_040689425.1. Lineage (NCBI taxonomy): Bacteria > Bacillati > Actinomycetota > Actinomycetes > Micromonosporales > Micromonosporaceae > Actinoplanes > Actinoplanes sp. NPDC051475. The sequence goes on along the minus strand of NZ_JBFAZZ010000007.1, from coordinate 49,820 downwards.
TACAAGGACGAACTGCCGACCGACCTGCCGCCCGCGCCCACCGATCCGACCGGCGCCCGCCGGGTCTACGCGCGGGGCGTGTTGGCCATGGCCAACGCCGGCCCGGACACCAACGGCAGCCAGTTCTTCCTGGTCTACGGCGACTCGGCGCTGCGACCGAACTACACGATCTTCGGCACCACGACGACGGCCGGGCTCCACACGCTGGACCTCGTGGCGGCCGGGGGAGTGACCCCGACGCCGGAGGATCCCGCGCCGGTCGACGGCCCGCCCGCCCTGCCGACGAGGATCAGGGTCGCGCAGATCCAGCACTGAGCCGGACCGGCCCCGGCCGCTCGAGGCGGCCGGGGCCGGTGACGGTCAGTGGCCCGCGATCGTGAACTGCGATCCGGGCTGGATCACGATGTCGCCGTCCGCCGAGTTCGTGATCGTCACGCCGGACAGCGTCGCGTTGCCCCGGGCGCCGCCCATGGCCAGGATCCCCGCGCCGTTGTTCGATTTGTCGATCCTGACGTTGGTGATCGCGACGTTCGGCATGGCCCCGCCGCCGTTCTTGAACTGGATGCCGTCGTACGTGGAGTCGACGACGTCGGTGTCGCGGACGGTGACGCCGACGATGTCCTTGGACGCGGGGAACAGGGTGATCGCTCCGAACTCCTGGTCCTCGTTCCAGAAGACGCCGCCGGCCCGGTAGAGCCCGTTGTTGGCGATCAGCGTCGTGCCGCCGAACGGCAGCGGGTCGTGGTCGGTCGCCAGCATGATGCCGGGGTAGTTCATGGTGTCGGAGATCAGGTTGTTCTCGATCGAGTTGCCGGAGCCGCCATAGATCGCGGCGCCGTTGGCCCGCCACGGCAGCTGGATCGTGTTGTTGACGAAGTGGTTCTGGGACGCGACGTCGGCCGCCGGGTCCTTGACGCGCGGATTGGCCCAGACCGCCAGCGCGTCGTCGCCGGTGGTACGCAACGACGAGTCGAACACCCGCGAGTTGCGCGTGCCGTTGCTGAAGTTGATGCCGTCCGCGTAAGTGTCGCGGATGCGCATGCCGGAGAACTCGAGTCCGTCGGCCGGGTTCCAGTACGCGGGCGTGTCCGAGTAGTCCCGGCCCACCCAGGCGCCGACGTTGACGTGCTCGATCCACACGTTGCTGATCTTCGTGTTCCGGCCGAACCGCCCGTTGAGGCCGTGGCCACGGTTGGCCCGGTTCTGGGTGTTGCCGAAGATGGCGAGGTCGGAGATCTGGGTGTTGTCGTCGATGTCGAAGCCGACGTTGCCCTCGTGCGGATGGTTGATGTTGCCGACCACGTTCTGCGGCTGGGTGTCGGAGTAGAGCTGGGTGTGCCACATGCCGGCGCCGTGGATCGTGACGTTGCGGATGCCCTTCTGGTTGTACTGGCCGCGGGCGGAGTCCGGCGAGAGGATCTTCTGCTCCTGCCGCCACCGGCCGGCCGGGATCCAGACGCAGCCGATGACGCCGTTCTCGTCGTCCGTCACGGCCCGCTGGATGGCGGCGGTGTCGTCGTTGCCGTCGTCGGGCGCCGCGCCGTACGCCGTGATCGACGTGCAGCCCGCCGGCTGTCTCGCCGGCTCCGCCACCTGCTCCAGGTCGACGAGGTCGATGATCTGGAACGCGGCGCTGTCGCTCGCGTCGCGCTGCAGCCGGAAGCGGGTGCCCACCGGCCAGGAGCGGCTCAGCAACGCGTGCGACTCGTCGAACAGCCGGCGGGCGTCCGGCGACGGCGTGTTGGACAGCCCCTCGGTGTCGTCGGTGGTGCCGTAGACCCAGCTGTTGCGCGACGACAGCGTCAGCTTCTGCACGAAGGCGTCGTTGATGTAGAGGCTGATGGTGGCGTCCTGCCCGCCGCCGGCCGGCGCGTCCGGTACGGAGTTGCGGACGACGATGGAGTTGGCCGCATTCGTCGAGGTGAACTCCACGAACTGGCCGGTGGAGGCGAGCCGCACCGACTGGCGGCCGGAGGACTCGGTGCCGAAGTTGGTGTGCCCGAACGTCCGCAGCGCGTCCGCCGTCAGCAGGGTGCCCTGATAGCGGGCGGCCTCGGCCTCGTACTCGACGTACGGCAGGGCGGCGCCGCGGCCGACCACGATGGACCGGGTCAGGCTGTTGTTGGTCTCGTTCGTCTCGGCCACCACGCCGGTCGCGTCCGCGGTGGCGGTGACCGTCGCCCCGCCGCTGGTGGCGGTCCAGCTGCCGGACATCGCGACGGTCGCGGTGGCACCCGCGGCGATCTGCGGCGTGTTCGTCGTGAGCGTGGTCGAACCCACGCTGACCCGGGTGACCGACGCGGCGGCCGCGCTGGTGCCCCGGTTGTCGATCGTCACCGAGAACGTCACGGTGGCGCCGACGGCCGGGTTGGCCGGGTTCGTCGTGACACCCAGGACCCGCAGGTCGGGGCCGGGTGCCTGGGCGACGACCAGCTGGGTGGGCGCGGCGAAGCTGTTGTTGTCGTTGTTCTGCTCCGGGACGGTGCCAGACGGGTCGACCACCGCCGAGACGGCGTAGCTGCCCTGCCCGCGCCGCCCCACGTCGACCGGCACGGTGGTGGAGGCGCCGGCCGCGAGCGCGCCGACCGGTGCCGTGCCGGCGACCGCGCCGCCGACGCTGACGTTGACCGAGGTCGCGGGGGCGGCGGCCGTACCGCGGTTCTGCACGGTCGCGGTGACGGTCACCGGTGTCGACTCGTCCGGGGCGTCCGGCGCCCAGGTGAGGCCGGTGACGACCAGGTCGGGGTTCGGCGCGAACCGGCCGATCACCTGGAGCTCGGCGACCTGCCCGCCCGGTGCGCCGGTGTTGCCGAACACCTGGATCTGCACGTCGGCGGCCCGGCCGGTGAGCGGGATCGTCACCGTGTTCTGATTCGTGGACGGGTGGAATGCGTAGTCGGCGCGCGCTTTCAGCGAGGTGAAGCCGGTCGCGGCCTGCCCTCTGCCGAGGATCTGCAGGTTCTGCGTACGGGGGCCCCAGGCCGGATCCGGGTTGAGTTTGAGCACCACGCCGGTCACGTCGGCGTCGGCTCCGAGCCGTACGGTCAGCGTCGCCGGGAATCCCGCCGACTCCCAGTACGTGCCGGTGTTGCCGTCGTTGGCGTTGGCGGCGACGAAGGTGAACGTGGACGACGACGCCTCGACCGGCTTGCCGGCTGCCAGGTTCGTGCCGGTCGGCGGATCGCCCGGGTCGCCGGGGTCGCCATAGATCTCGAACTCGGACAGCTGACCCGCGGGCCATCCCGTGTTGCCGGTGATGACCACGCGCACATAGCGGGTGGTCGTCGCCGTGAAGCCGATCGTCACCGTGTTGGCCGAGGCCGGGTCGAATACCCGCCCCGCCGACGCCGAGAGGACGCCGAAGGAGGTGCCGTCGGTGCTGCCCTGCACGTTCAGGGTCTGCGTGCGGGTCGCCCACGCCGTCGCGGGAGGCAGCTTGAGGACGACCTGGTCGACGGCGACGCTGCTGCCGAGGTCGATCTGGATCCACTGCGGGAACGCGTTCGACGGGCTCTCCCAGTACGACTGGGCGTTGCCGTCGGTGACGTTGCGAGCCGGGTATTCGCCGAGCGCGCCGCTGGCCGTGGCGGCCTTGCCGAGCGCCAGGTTGGTCCCGGCGGCGTGGGCCGCAGCGGGAGCGAGACCGGTGAGGACGAGGGTGGTAGCGAGGAGAGCGACGAACCAGCGACGTCTGGAGGATGCCATGGCTGCCCCTGTTCGATTCGGGGATGCGCGATACCTTGCGGTTTGCTACCCAGAAATTTCGCGATAGCAGTAAACTTTTTGCAAGGAGGGGTCTACAAGGTTTCAGACTTGTGACCGGTTCGTCAACGGGTCCCGGGCATCGACCATCGTCTCCGCGCGCCACGGCGGCGCCGGAGTGGACTGACTGAAGGGGCCGATCAGGCCAGCAGCGATTCCCGCATCGTGCGGCCCGGGTTGAACGCGCCGACGATCCGGTTCGCGGCGGAGTCGTGCACGTCGACGGTGGTGTTGCGCCGCATCCATTCGCGGACCGGCGGCGGCAGCGGGGGCGGCTCGCCCATGGCGGCGCGCAGGTCCCGGGCGGCGGAGATGAGGCGCTCGGCCAGGGCCGCGGCGTCGGTGTCCACGCGGACGCGGGCGAACTCCCACCCGGTCAGCGTGAGGTCCAGAACCTCGAAGAGGTGAGCCAGCACGGGGCGCGGGTCGGTCACCCGGACGGTCCGGCGCGCCTGGGTGCCGAGGGCGGTGACGGCCGCGGTGACCTGCACGTACGGGTGCAGCCCGCCGGGCAGGCCGAACAGCGGCCAGCGCAGGTGCGACCCGGCGGCCTGCCAGAGCGGCCGGTAGTTCCGGCGGTCGGCGACCGGTCCGTGGCCGGTGCGCCGGTTCAGCTCCGCCACGTCGGCGAGGAGTTGCGCGTGGGCCGCGTCGGCGACCTCGTGCAGGACGGCGGCCGCGACCGCCAGGCCGTCGTCGTCCACCAGCAGGGGGACGATCGCGCCGGCCTGCTCGGCGAAGCGGCCCTGGGCGTGGGCGCCGAAGCGCTGCCGGAGGTCGAGGAGGAGCTCCTGCCGGCGGCCGGGGTCGTGCTGGACCTGCCGCCTGTCCGGTCCGGACCGGAAGAACCGCATGTCGCCTCGCTTCCGCAGCTTCTGGCGTGACGCGGCAATGCTAACCACCGGCAGCACGCCGGTGGCGCCTCAGTCGCGCGGAAGCATGATGGACAGGCGGAGCCCGCCGCCTTCCACCGGCGTCGCGGTGATGGTGCCGTCGTGCGCCTGCACGATCGCGCGGGCGATCGCGAGCCCCAGCCCGCTGCCGCCGCTGTGGTCGATCCGGTCGGAGGCGAGCCGCGTGAACGGCTCGAACAGCCGGGCGACGTCCTCGGCCGCGACCACGGGCCCGGTGTTCTCCACGATCAGGGCCGCGGCCGCCGACGCGCCGACGGTGACCCGTACGGAACCGCCGGGATAGTTGTACTTCAGCGCATTGTGGACGAGGTTGCGGACGAGCCGTTCCAGCAGCACCCATTCGCCCGCCACCGTACGCGGAGCCAGGTTTGCAATGATCTTGATGTCAGCGTCCGCGGCCGTGGCGCCATGGGCCTCGACCACCTCCCCTGCGATCCGGTCGAGCCGCTGCGGGGTACGCGCCGCGAGCCCCTGATCCGCCTGGCTGAGCACGAGCAGGCCCTCGATCAGGCGCTCGTTGCGGGCATTCGCGGCCAGCAACTGGCCCGCGAGCAGCGCCGCCTGCTCGGGCGTCAGCGGCTCCGCCATGCCGACCTCGATCAGGGTGCGCTGCAGCGCCAGGGGAGTACGCAGCTCGTGGGACGCGTTCGCCGCGAACCGGCGCTGCCCCTCGTAGCCGGAGGCGATCCGGTCCATCATGTCGTCGAGGGAACGGCCGAGCCGCTTCATCTCGTCGCGGCCGCGGCGGCCCGGGCGGACCCGGTAGCCCAGGTTCTGCGGGCCGAGCTGATCGACGACCGGCACGAGGCGCCGCACGGGCGCCAGCACCCAGAACGCGATCAGCGGGAAGACCAGCGCAGTCACCCCGACCAGGAGGCAGTACCAGGGGAACTCCGTGAGCGGGAGCTTCCGCGAGATCCGGCACGCCATTCCGTTGACGTCAGTGTCGCAGGGGTACCAGGGCTCCAGGTGCCACGGCAGCTTATATCGGTAGAAGTCGACCATGTACACGAGCGTCACGACGGCGAAGACACCCACCGCCAGCCTGAGACGCAGCACGTCGCGATCATGCCAGGCCCTGCGTGAGGCGCGCATGAGTTCGGGCTCTAACGGCTTGCGGTCACGGCTTCGCTCGCCGCGGCGCGCTGCGCGACGGCCCGGCGTACCACCGGCGGGATCAGGCAGCCCACCACCGCGAACCCGGCGCCCAGGAGCACCCAGCCCGGCATACCCCATCCCAGGGTGAGGGTGGTGACCGCCGCCGGAGCGATCATCTGGCCGAACTGATGCCCCATCGAGTAGGTCCCCTGGTACTGCCCGTGCGCGTGGTCCGGCGCCAGTCCGAACGAGATGCCCCAGCCGCCCGCCGAGTAGGCCATCTCGGCGAAGACATGTACCAGCGCGGCGACGACCAGCAGGACGACGGTCGTCACGTGCCGGGTGCCGGCGGTGAGCGGGAAGATCAGGCAGGCCGCGAGCAGCAGGAAGCCGGACCGCCGGGAGGCCCGGGCCGCCCCGGCGAGCGTGTCGGTGCCCCGGGCGGCCCGCACCTGCAGAAGCACCACGGACACCGTGTTCACCGCGAAGACCACCGAGATCATCCAGCGGGGCGCGTCGGTGCGCTCGGCGATCCAGAGCGGCAGCGCGACCTCGAGCAGCCCGAAGTTGACGGCGAGCAGGCCGTCCAGCACGACGAAGGCCAGGAACGGCCGGTCACGCAGCGCGGTCAGCCGCGGCCCGGACTCCGGCCGCGGAACGGGAGGAACGGGCGCCAGCCGGGTGAGCACGGCGGCGGCGACCAGGAAGGTCGCGGCATCGGCGAGGATCAGGGACAGGTACGCCGTACGCGTGTCCACAGTGAGCCCCACACCGGCGACCGAGGCGCCGACCGTGATGCCCACGTTGGTGACCGCCCGCAGATAGGCACGGGTGTAGACCCGTCGCTCCTGCGGCACCGCGCCGCCGATGATGGCGCCCCGGGCCGCCCGCTGCGCCGCCTCGACAACCGCCATCGGCGCGGCGACCAGCAGGAACGTGCCCATGGATCGCACCTCGACCATCGCCACCTCGAGCAGCCCGAGGGCGGTGAGCCCGCCGATCGCCACCCCGCGCGGGCCGAGCCGGTCGGCGAGGTAGCCCACCGGGCTGCTCACCAGCAGGCTCACCAGGCCGACGAGAGTGAGTGCGAGGCCGGTCCGGCCCACCGAGAGCCCGACCGAGCGGGTGAGGAACAGCGCGCTCGAGGCCATCCACAGTCCACTACCGAGCGTGTTGACAAGCGTCGCGGCGGCAAGCGTCCGGATCGCCCCCGGCTCCGGAAGAAGTGGCATGCCCCCATCAAACAGTACGGACGTACGGTTTGCAATCCGGGTTCAGCCACCGGCGCCGGCGGGGTCGTTGACCGCAGCGACCAAGCTGGGTGACCAGCTCCGTGAGTTCCGCCTCGGCGGCGACCACCGTTTCCGGCCCGAAGATCGCAGCGAGCTTGTTCTTGGCCTGCGCCTGCACCGCCCCGGACACTCTCAGGGCGGCGTTGGCATACCCCTCGACCGCTGCGAAGACGGAGGGCCGGCTCGCCAGGCTGGCGGTGTCGACGCCCAGCGCGAAGTCCTTGATGCCCTGCCAGATCCGAGCCGTAGTCCAGAAGCTGGGCGAGCGCGCTGCGGAAGTCGGGATTCTGCGGGTCACCCCACCAGGTCGATGCGTCCGGAGGCGAGGCTGGTCTCCTGCCCGACCACCAGCATCGGGCCCTCCAGCTCCAGTTCCTCAAGAGGAAGCAGGCCGGGGGTACGGCGCAGACGGTCGTGCAGCCTCTGCTCGTCGGAGTTCACGATCTCCTGGAGCACGGCCTCGGCGGAGTCCGGCAGGACGACCAGCAACTTCTTGGGCACTAGGCTCCCTTTCGCGGCTCAGGGCGCGGTCACGCGATAGACGGCTCCCGCGAGGTCGTCGCTGACGTACAGGGCGTGGTCGGGGCCCTGCACCGCCATGACCGGCCGGCCCCAGCGCGAGCCGTTTTCGCCCTGGAAGCCGGTCAGCAGTGTCTGCTGTGCGCCGAGGGTGCCCCCGCGCCACGCGAAGAACGACACCTCCGGCGGTCGTGGCGGTTTGCGGTTCCACGAGCCGTGCACCCCGACCAGGGCGCCCGGTCCGTACCCGCCGGCCAGGCCCGGTGCCGGGACGAAGGCCAGTCCGAGCGGGGCGGAGTGCGCGCCCATGCCCTGTTCGACCGGGGGCAGTGACGCGCAGTCGAGCTTCGTGTCGTCCGGGTTCGTCTGGATGTCCCGTACGAACGGGCGCCCGCTGTAGCTTATCGGCGAGTCCGGCTTGCCCGGCTGCAGATCGGGATCCGGGTTGCAGTACGGCCACCCGAGGTCCCGTCCCTGTTCCAGCCGGGCCAGCGGCTCCAGCGGGTGGTCGTTGACGTACGTCTGACGCACCTCGCCCTGGTCGTCTCCGGCGTACGGGTAACCGATGTTGTCCCGGTTGTTGACCGCGGTCCACACGGCGCCGCCGGGGTCGACCGCCAGCCCGGTGCCGTTGCGGACGCCGCGCGCGAAGACCGTGAGGTTTCCGCCGCCGGGTGGCACCCGCAGGATGGTGGCCCGCTCGGGGTTCGCGGTGCGGTCCTCGGCCGTCACGTTGCCGGTCGAGCCGACCGAGACGTAGAGCGCGCCGTCCTTGCCGACCGCCACGCTTTTGAGCGCGTGTGCGTATTTGCCGCCCAGCTCGGGGCTTTTCGCGTCGGGCAGGCCGTCGGCCACGATCCGCTTGCCCGACACCGCGCCGTTCGCGTACGTGAAGCTGTCGACCTGGTCGCTCTCGGCCACGTAGAGCGTGCTGCCCGCGAAGGCCAGCCCGTGCGGCTGGTTCAGGCCGCTGACCAGGGTGCGCTGGGCCGGCGCGGCGTCGCCCGGGGCGGGGGCCAGTTCGACGACGTCGCCCGACTTGGGCCGCGACACGAGCAGCCGCCCGTCCGGCGTCCAGGCCAGAAGCCGGGCTCCGGGCACCCGGGCCCAGACGGTGACCGTCCAGCCCGGCGGTGCCTGCAATTGGCGGGTCTGGTCGAACGGTGCCACGTCGGTGCCGGCGAGCGGGTGCAGGGTCGTGGCGGTCAGCGCCGGCACCGCGGCCGTGGCCCCCGTCGAGGGCGTCACAGTCGCTCTCGGCGGGGGTGGGTGCTCGTCGGGGGTGCACGCGGCCAGGGCAAGTGCCAGGCCGCCGGCCGCAGCCGCGCACGCGATGCTCTTCATCGGTGCATCTCTACCCGCCTCGACCGGCGCCCCGCAACCGCAACGACCATTTCACAAAAATCCGAAATGTTGACCCATCCGCACCCGGTCGGCTCTTCGAATGCCCTCGGAGGACTGCTCATCGGCGAGCGGTTCAGGATCATCGGGGGATTGTCGTGCGAACACCAGCTCTAGCGACCTTGACCACCGCCGCACTGCTGACACTGGGCGCGGTGCCGGCCATGGCACATGACAGCGGATCGGCTCATGACAGTACGACCACATCGGCCGCTCATCGGCCGATCGTCGCCACCGCCGTTCTGAGGCAGCTCAACCGGTCCGGTGCACACGGCGTGGCGACGGTGCGCGTGCAGGGCACCAAGGCCGAGGTGACCGTGGTGGTGTCAGGCCTGCTGCGGAACGCGCCGCACGCGATGCACTTCCACGCCGGCACCAAGGGCAGCTGCCCCACCGGGCGGGCCGACACCAACAGGGACGGCTTCGTCAGCGTCACCGAAGGGCATCCCTTCTACGGTCACATCGTGACCTCGCTGACCACCCGCGGCGACACCAGCCCGGCCAGCGGGCTCGCGATCAAGCGATTCCCGATGGCGCCGTACGGATCGGTGGTCTACCGGCGCACCGTCACGGTCGACGCGCACACCGCCGCGGCGATCGCCGACCACAATGCCGTGCTGGTGGTGCACGGTGTCGACCGCAACGGCAGCGGGGCGTACGACGGCCGGATCAAGAGCGATCTAGATCCCAGCCTGCCGATGGAGGCGACCGCTCCGGCAGCTTGTGGACCGTTGCGTCCGTAGCTCGGACACGTAACTCCGGCGGGGGCAGCGCGGATCGGCGATCTTCGTTATAGTCCGCGCTCACCCTCTCGACGGAGTACACATGAACCGCATCCCTGCTGTCCGGGTCCGGGTCCGGGTCGGAGCCGGGGTCGCCGTGCTGGCGGCCGCACTGATCGGCGTACCGATGCCGGCCTATGCCGCGGACTCCCTGCCCGACCTCTCCGTGTCCTTCGACCGCGATCCCGTCGCCGAGGTCGACAACAGCGGCGCGACGGTCGGCGTATATCTGTACAACAACGGCGAGGCGCCCGCCTCGGCCGTCACCCTCACCCTCGACCTGAGCGACCTCAGCGACTCCGTCGTCGCGACGGTTCCCGAGTGGAGCGAGCAGTGCAAGCTCGTGGGCACCAAGGTCACGTGCGCGGTGGGCCGGATCGAGCCGGGCCAGATCGGTGACATCTCCCCGCTGTCCCTGGCCAGCCGCACCGGCGCCGCGGTCGGCCCGGCCGGCGAGATCGCCGTGACCATCGACGGCGCCGAGGATGATGCGAACCCGGGTGACGACACCACGACGTTCCCGGTGACCGTGATCGCCTCCGGCCCCGACCTGGTCGTCGAGGCGGACGACGTGACGACCGCGAGGAACCCGGTCGGCCCGGGTGACAAGGTGCCGTTCCACGGCGCGGTCGCCAACGAGGGCGACACCGTGGCCACCGGCGCCACCCTGACGCTGAACCTGTCGACGGGCACCACCGTGGTCGAGCGGTACAGCGACTGCACGTATGTGGACTACTACCCGAACGACATCGGCGGCGCGTACGTCTACGGCCCGAGCCAGGTCACCTGCCCGCTGCCGGAGCTGGAGCCGGGCGAGGGCCTGCCGCTGTTCGACCCGGAGAGCGGCGTCTCGCTGTTCAACCTGACCTTCGGCCGCAACCTGTCCGGCCCGGAGATACACGACGGCACCCTCGAGGCCGGGTTCGCCGACGAGGCGCGCGCTGCCAGGGGCGCGAGGCGGGTCGCCGGTGACGGTTCGTCGTTCGCCGCAGCGGTCAAGAGGCTGGCGGGTACGACGTCGGCCCGGCGGAGTTCCGCGCTGCGGGAGATCGACGAGTCCGACAACTACGCGTCGTTCCGCTACTGGAGCAGGAAGAACACGCTGGACGTGCGGGTCGAGGCCAAGCCGATCAGCGGCAAGGTCGGCAGGACCGTCGATCTCCCTTACGAGATCGTCAACGAGGGCCCGTCGGACGGCGGCGGCCCGTCCGTCCTGATCACCGCGCCGAGCGGCACTGTGCTGCTGCCCGCCGAGTGGTGCTGGACCGACGGCACCGAGCACGAGCAGCGGCCGGAGTCGAAGAAGTTGCGCTGCAACTTCGAGAGCGAGTACCCGGCGGTGGCCTCCGGCTACGGCAGGATCAAGCCGACGGTCAAGCTGAAGATCAAATCGACCCCCGGCACCGACGGTACGATCACCGCCGAGTCCTGCTGCGTCGGCTCGACCGACAGCAACAAGGCCAACAACACGGCCCGCATCGTGTTCACGGGAACCGGAGCCGGCAACGGTGACGACGAGGGTGGCTCGGGCGGCGGTGGCAGTCTGCCGATCACCGGTACGCCGGTGGCGCTGGTCGCCGGGATCGGCGGCGCGGCGGTCGTGCTCGGCATCGTGCTGATGGTCGCGGTCCGCCGCCGGCGGGTAGCGGACTGACCATCCTGGTCGGCTTTCGAACGGCGGGAGGGGGTTTCCCTCCCGCCGTTTCGCTCAGTGGGTCGACGAGGGCCGGATGTTCTGGTTGAGCCGGAACAGGTTCGTCGGGTCGTAGCGGTCCTTCACCGCCACCAGCCGCTCGTACGTGTCCTTCGGGTACGAGGCCCGGACGCGGTCCTCGCTCGCCTCGCCGGTGAAGTTCACGTACGCCGCGGCATCCGGGCCCAGGGCCTCGGTCGCCGCCCGCGCCCAGTCGATCGCGGCGGGGTAGCCGTCGGCGTCCATCGACCTGGCCACCACGTTCAGGATGTAGTCGCGGTCGCGGGTCCCGAACGCCGTCGCGTCGGCGGGCACCCGGCCCATCGCGCCACCGAGGTGGTGGATGTGCAGCTCGGACACCGGGTTGGGCACACGGGCGTACGCGCCGGCGAGCGCGCCGGCCGTCGCATCGTCGAGGTCGTCGAAGAACGCGGACCGGAAGTAGTTCCACATGCCGCGCGGATACAGCGGGTCGATGATGGTCTGCATCGCGGTGTACGGCATCGGGCCGAACAGGTCGACCACCACCGGCGCCAGCTCGCGGAACGGCCGGGTGGCGGCGTCGCCGTCCTCGAGCCGGCCCGACCACACGCCGAGGACGGCCACGATCGGCTTGCCGTGCACCTCCTCCGGCAGGAACGGTGCCGGCGGCGCGGTGGTCATGTTCATCGCCATGGACAGCTCGTCCGGCGCGCCGGAAGTGGCCGAGCGGAAGCCGTGCAGTACGCGTTCCACGTCCTCGCCGCGGTAGAAGACGAGCCCGGCGTGGACGGTCGGGCCGACGTCGTGGACGCGCAACTCGAACGAGGTGACCACCCCGAAGTTGCCGCCGCCACCGCGCAGCGCCCACAGCAGCTCGGGGTTCTCGTCCTCGGTCGCGTGCAGGTAGCGGCCGTCCGCGGTCACGATGTCCGCGCCGACGAGGTTGTCGCAGGTGAGGCCGCACCGGCGGACCAGCCAGCCGATGCCGCCGCCGAGCGTGAAGCCCGCGATGCCCGTCGTGGACACCAGGCCGCCCGTCACCGCCAGGCCGAACGCCTGCGTCTCGGCGTCGACGTCGCTCCACAGGCATCCGCCCTGCGCCGTGACCGTACGCCGGCCGGGGTCGACGCGGACACCGTTCATCGGCGCCAGGTCGAGCACGATGCCGTTGTCCACCGTCGAGAAGCCCGGGATGCTGTGCGCGCCGCCGCGGACCGCGAGCGGCAGTCCCTCGCTGCGGGCGAACTCCACCACCTTGAGCACGTCCGCCACCCCGTGGCAGCGGACGATGAGGGCCGGTCTCCGGTCGTGCGCGCCGTTCCAGATCGACCGGGCCTCGTCGTAACTCGGGTCGCCCGGGCGGATCAGCTCGCCCCGCAGGGCCTGCGCCAGCTCGCCCAGCGTGGCCTCGCCGAGGGCACCGGAGCGTGTTTGTTCCGTGGTCATGATGACTCCTTGTCGCGTCTGCGCTGTTCGGCTCCGACGCTAGGAACCCGGCCTTCGCAACGGCTTAGCGTCGCTTAGCGGCAACGCCCCGACCCGGGAGATGCCGACCTCGGAGCGCAGGCGGTGGAACAGGTCGGCCGCGGCACGTCCGTGACGCGCGACGGCCTCCCGGTCGCCGTCGTCGCGGGCGAGTTCGGCGGCGAGCAGCCGGGACCACGCCACGAGCCGCAGGTAACCCTGGGGCTCGAACGCCTCCACCGCCTGCTCGACCAGGACCCGAGCCTGGTCCCGGGCACCGGCGAACATCTCGACGACAGTCAGGTTGAGCAGTGCGCCGCCGACGCCGGGTCCGTCGTCGACGGCTTCGCCCCGGTCGAGGGCGGTGCGGGCGAGCCGGCGTCCCTCGGCGACGTCGCCGGCCGCGGCGGACAACAGGCCCAGGTTGGCCAGGCTCAGGTTCTCCCCGCGCCGGTCGCCGAGCCGCTCGCGCAGCCGCAGTGCCTGCCGCAGATGCCGCTCGGCCGGGTCGAACAGGCGGGCGTCCCGCTCCACGCAGCCGAGGTGGTTGAGCGCGTGGGCCAGGCCGGCGGCGTCGTCGATCCGGGCGAACGCCTCGACGGAGCTGTGGACGGTCTCCAGTGCACCGGCCAGATCGCCCGCGAGCCGACAGACGTAGCCGAGCGCGGAGAGCGCGTACGCATGGCCCTGCACGGCGCCGACGCGCCGGCCCAGCAGCCATGACTCCTCGAAGACCGGCACCAGGGATTCGCCGACGGGTGCCAGCGGCATGCAGAACGTCACGGCCGGCAGGAACGGCGCCGCCGCCGGATCGACGTCGTTCAGCCGCCGCAGGCACGTCGCGAACCGCCGGCGGGCTGTGCGTACGTCCTCCCGGAAGAGTGCGGCGAGCGCGGCCAGCCAGTGCGCCGTGGCCGCGACCGGCGCGGCGGGCGGCGCCCCATCGCCGGCGAGGGCCGCCTCCACGACCCGTTCCACCTCGTCGATCTCGGCGACGCCGACCAGCAGGATGCCGCGCATCAGCCGCGCCCACGTGACGTCGGCCGGCGTACCCGATCGCTCGGCGGCCGCGACCGCGGCGGCACCCAGGCTGGGCAGCCGATCGCTGAGACCCCGGCGCGCATCCAGGATCGCGAGCGCGAACACCGCGCGGGCCCGCTCCGGCGACGACTCAGGCGCCACCGCGAGGATGCGCTCCAGCCACCCGGCCCCCTCGACGAAGTGGCCCCGGGCCAGCCAGTAGCGCCACAGGCTCACGCCCAGCAGCAGCGCCTGCCCGGGGTCGTGTCGCTCTGCCCAGCCGAGCGCGGCGCGCAGGTTGTCATGGTCGATGTCCAGCAGCTGCGGGCGTTCGACCACGATCCCCGGCGCGCGGTCCGGATCGTTGTCGATCGCGAGTTCCAGGAAGTGATCGCAGTGCGCGGCGTCGAAGGCCGCCGCCTCCTCGGCCTCGGCCAGCCGTTCCCGGGCGAGTTGCCGGATCGTCTCCAGCAGCCGGTACCGGGAACGGTCGCCGGCGCGCTCGATCTGCACCAGCGACTTGTCGGCGATCCGGCCGAGGCAGTCCAGGATCTCGGCGCGCGGCAGCAGCTTGTCGGCGCAGACCTGTTCGGCCGACGGCAGCGAGAAGCTGCCGGCGAAGACCGCCAGCCGGCGCAGCAGGATCTGCTCGTCCTCGGCGAGCAGGGCATGGCTCCACTCGAGCGTGGCCCGCAGCGTCGCGTGCCGGGTGAGCCGGCCCCGGCGGCCGAGCAGGGACAGCGCCTCGTGCAACCGCTCGGCGATCTCGACCGCCTCGAGATGCGACATCCGGGCCGCGGCCAGCTCCAGCGCGAGCGGGATGCCGTCGAGGCGGCGGCAGATCTCCACGACGGCGGCCGCGTTGCCGGCGTCGACGGCGAACCCGGGGCGGACGTCGCGGGAGCGGTCGAGGAACAGCCGCACCGAGGGCAGGGTCGCGAGGCGGCCCGGGTCGCCCCAGTCCGCAGGGCCGGGCACCGTCAGCGACGGCACCCGGAAGGTGACCTCGCCCGGCGCGTGCAGCGGCTCCCGGCTGGTCGCGAGCAAGGTCACGCCCGGACAGGTACGCCGGACCGCCCCCACGAGGTCGGCGCAGGCGGTCAGCAGATGCTCGCAGTTGTCGAGGATCAGCAGCAGCGTCCTGGGCGCCAACCGGCCGGTCAGCGTCCGCAGTGGATCGGGGCCGGCCGCCGGGTCGAGGCCGAGCGCTGCCGCCACCGCGTCCGCCACCCGGCGTGGGTCGGCCACCCGGACGAGGTCGGCGAACCACACCCCGTCGGGGTACGAGCCGAGCAACCGGCGGGCGGCCTCCTCGGCGAGGCGGGTCTTACCGGCGCCGCCGACCCCGGTCAGCGTGAGCAGCCCGCCCCGGTGGAGCAGGCGATGCACGTCGGCGATCTCCCGCTCCCGGCCGACGAAGCTGGTCAGCGCCGGCGCGAGATTGTGCCGCGACGGAGGCGGCCGCGACTGCCGCTGCTCGCCCCGGTCCCCGGTGAGCAGGTCCCGGTAGAGCTGCCGAGTCTGCGGGTCCGGGTCGCTGCCGTACTCCGCGCGCAGGTCGTCGCGGAGCCGCTCGTAGCGGGCAAGGGCCTCCGGACGCCGGGCCGCGGCGGCGAGACGACCCATGAGGCCGCGGACCGCGCCTTCGTGCCGCGGATCGATGGCGAGCGCCCGCTGCAACGCCGCCAGGGCTTCCGCCTCGTCCGGCCCCGATCCGGCCCGAGCCGCCAATTCGACCAGGAGTTCACAGAGGAGTTCGCGCAGCTCCTCGCGCCGCCGGACCGCCCAGTCCTCGAACCGGTCCTCGGGGAGCAGGTCGCCGGCGTACGCGCCGACCGCGGCGCGCAGCTCCACCAGGTCGCCGCCGGCCCGGGCGGCCCCGGCCAACCGCTCGAAACGCTGCACGTCGACGTCGACGAGGCCACCCGCGTGCAGCACCACCACATCGTCGTGCAGCTCCAGCAGCCCGGCGTGCGGTCCGGCACCGGCGAGCACCCGCCGGGCGACGTGCAGGACCTGATGCAGATTGTTGGCGGCCGACGCGGCCGGCCGGTCCGGCCACAACAGGTCCAGCAGCACGTCACGGTGCATCCGCTGATCCGGAGCCAGGGCGAGCAGCTTCACCAGCGTACGGGCCCTGCGCAGCCGCCACTCGCGGGCTTGGACGGGTGTCCCGTCCCGGTCCACGTCGAACCCACCGAGCAGCCGGATCTGCACTGGCCGACCTCCGGCCTCAGCCTAGCGGCGTCCCTTCGAGCTCCCAGCGCCACAAAGCGTCGCAAAGCAGGTCCAGGCCCTGCCTCAGATGGCGGCGGTACGTGCCGTACGGAAGGCCGAGGCGGCGGGCGGCGGCCTCCTGGGTGGGCGCACCGGAGAAGTAGCTCGCCGCGAGGGCGTCGCGGGCGCGTATCCCGCGGGGGTCGCGGGCGATGTCGTCCACGGCCTGGCGCAGCAGGTCCCGCAATTCCTCGACCGGATCCGCGAGGTCGGCGGCGAGTCGGACCCGGATCAGGGCGCAGACGGCGAATCCGGCCGGGTCGCGCCAGTGCGCCAGGGCCTCCCGAACGGCCCGGTCGAAGACGGTACGCGAGACTCCGGCCGGTCCGGACTGCACGGGCGCGGCGGTGGCGGTGATGAAGTGGCGCAGCCAGGTCTCGACGGGCACCTGCCGCCAGTCGACGCTGAACAGCCCGTACGTGTGCTCCCCGACGCGGGGCCGCGCACCGGTGTCGGCGAGCGTGCCGTTGACCCGCGCGGACCAGGCCTCGGCGTCGCGCCATACTGCGAAGCCGTACGCGCGACCACGCGCCCGGGCGGACTCCGCCTGAGCCCGGGAGCTGCTCAGATCGATGACGCGCGAGGGGACCTGGTACCGCTCGGGGTAGACCGAGAAGCGGCTGACACCGATGTGCTCGCCGGGGCGCACCGGCGCGGTGGCGTCGGCGTGTTCCCAGGCCGCCGCGACGACGGGATCGGTGGCCAGGTCCCGGGGATCGGGCGGGGCCGGCAGGGCGAGCCGGGCCGTGAACGCCACGGTCCTGCCGGTGCTGACGAGGCGATAGACGCTGAAGGCCTCGGGCTGGCGCTGCACCCAATAACGGACCAGGTCCGCGGAGGCGGGGCCCTCGGTCTCCTCGGCCATGCGCAGCACGACGTCGACGTCGTCAGGGTGCAAGGGACGGTCGTGCACCTCGTCCTCGCGGGACCACGTACGCAGTCGCGCCACGGTGTCCACCTCGCGGAAGAGGTAGAAGAGATCGTCGGTGACGGTCCAGACCCGTTCCTCGGGTGCCTCGCGCAGGATGCGCAGATACTCGTCCGCCAGCCGCTCCCGCATCGCCGCGAAGGCGTTGGGCGCCCGCCAGCGCAGGTCGGCGGCGAGCGTCTCCCGCGCGGCGTCGTGCGGGTGGAGCCCCCGGTGGGTCGACTCCACGAACGGCAGGTCGCGCAGCCAGGAGAAGAGCGCGTGGGTGTCCTCGTCGGGCAGCACCGCGGCGAGCAGTTCCTCCGAGGTCGAATGCGCCTGGGCCGCGACCTCCAGGGCGCGGCGGTGGGCGGCCGTGGGCACCTCTCCGATCAACCCCGCCAGCAGGGTACGCAGCACGTCGGCCGAGGGCGCCCAGATGTCCTCCCTGCTGCAGCCCGCCGATCCGGCCGCGGCGGCGAGCGACAGTGCCAGCGGGTTGCCTCCAGCGAAGCGGAGCACCCGTTTTCGCAGTTCCGGCCTGATCCGCGCCGCGGTCAGCAGGGTCCGGGCCTGGTCGTCGGAGAACGGCTCGAGCTCGCTGACGTCGAGCAGTCCGGTCCAGGCGGGATCGGCCGCCCACTGCGCCTCGGGCGGCAGGCGACCCGCCAGGACGACGAGGGCGCCGGCCGCGGCGCGTGGCAGGAAGCGTTGCCACAGCCAGCTCTCCAACCACTGGCAGTGCTCGAAGGAGTCCACGAACAGGACCGTGCCGGGAGCGGTCAGGAGCGGACCGGCCGCGTCCTCGAAGTCGGCCGGATCCCGGCTGACGAAACGACCGTCGAGCTCGATCAGCCGCCGCCCCGCCGAGCGGGCCTGATCCGCCAGGCGCCGCAGGAGCGCCGACTTCCCGATGCCGCCGGGCCCGAACACGTAGAACGCGAACGGTGCGTGCGGATCCCCGGTCAACGCCTCCGCGAAGCGACCGAGTTGCTCTTCCCGGCCGATGAAGGCCCGCACCCGCGCGCTGCTCAATTTCTCTGCCACGGACACCACGACGGCTCCTCAGTTGATGAGTCCCAAGTTCTTGTCGTCGTCATGGCCGGCGACCAGGAGGGTGGTCTCCTCGATGCGGTGGAAGCGGCCGTCGGGGGCGTACTCGCCGAAGAGGTAGACCTCGGTGCGGGAGGTACGGCCGTTGTGCTGGGTGATGGTCACGGTGTGGCGGTCGGCGTAACGCAGTCCGTCGCGGAGCTCGTCGTGGACCTCGACGTTCCCGCTGCGAACCAGGCCGCGCAGGGTCGTCATGTGCTGGACGAAATCGGCGCGGTCGCTCCAGACGCCGTCGGTGCGCTGGCGGTAGCCGGGGGTGAAGTGCCGGTCGATCGCCTCGGCGAGCTCGAGGCCGGGCGTGAACAGCAGGTCATTGAGGGCGCGGGTGATGTCGGTCGGCGTCATCGCCTTGCAATCTCCTTGGTGGGGGTGAAGTCCAGGGACAGGGATGCGGGGCCGCGGGTGTACAGGCCGGTCTCCCGGTAGCGGAACCCTGGGCTGTAGCGGAGGTCGTCGAGCAGGGGCAGCAGCATCGCGGCGACGGTCTCGATCTCGGCGCGGGCGAAGGCCGCCCCGATGCACTGATGCAGGCCGGTGCCGAAAGCCAGGTGCTGTGCGGCGGCGGTGAACGAGCGGGCGCTGCCCAGATCGGGGCGGTCGATGTCGAAGACGTCCGGGGCGGCGAAGGCGTCGGGATCGCGGTTGGCCGCGCCGATCATGCAGAACACGGTGGCGCCCGCCGGAACGGCCGTACCCGTGAACACGGCGTCCTTCTCCGCCTGGCGAGGAATGAGCTGGACCGGCGGGGTGTAGCGCAGCGTCTCGGCGATCGCGGCCGGCAGCAGCGCCGGGTCCCGGCGGACCCGGGCCAGCTGCCCCGGATGGTCGATCAGGTGCCGGAAGAGCAGGGCAAGGGTCTTGTCGGCGGGCTCGGCGGCGGCGACCAGCACGTTGATGAGCAGCGCGGTGACGTCGCGATTGCTCAAGGCGATGCCGTCGAACTCGGCGGCGCACAGCGCCGATATGAGGTCTTCCCCGGGACGGCAGCGGCGCTGGTCGATGATCGGAGCGAGGTAGGCCTCCAATTGCTCGGCGCAGTCCAGGCAGTGCCGGCGGCGTTCGGGGGTGAGGGCCATGCTCGTGATGAACTCGGCGACCCCGCTGTGCCAGGCGGCGATCCGCTTCCAGTCCTTGCGGTCGAGGCCGAGGACGTCGAGCGTCACGTGGACGGCGAAGGGCTTGCCGAAGTCGTTGACCAGGTCCACCCGGCCCCGGCGGAGGAACGGCGCGATGAGCTCGGCGGCGTTGGCACGGATGGCTCGAGTCTGGTCCGCCAGGGCCTGCCCGGTGAATCCCCGCACGACGATCTTCCGCTTGGCGGTGTGCTCGGCACCGGTCATCTGGGCCAGGACCGGTCCGCGCATCACCGGCTCGGCGCGTACCTGCAGCGTCTCGGTGCTGAACGCCTCGTGGTCGGACAGGACGCGCTTCACGTCCTGGTAGCGGGACAGGAAGTAGCTGTCGATCGACGCCTCGTAGTGCACCGGCGTGTGCTCCCTCAGCCGCGCGAAGTACCGGTAGGGGTCGGCGGCGAAGTCCTCGGACAGGATGCTGAGGTCCGTCTCCCGCGACACCATGCACGCTCCCATCCCCGACGCCGGCGAGGTACACCGTAGAGGACGGCATCGACCTGCCCTTTTGCTCGCCGGACGGGTGTGCGGACGGGCAACGCGACCGGCGGACAGGTGTGGACAGGTCTGGACAGTTCCCGTCCTCGTCAGGTCTGGAAAGTGGACAGCGCCCGAACCGAGGCTGTGCGCCATGAAGTCTTATCCAGCCTGGGTCGTGCTGACGTCGCTCGCCGCGGCGCAGTTCACCGTCATGCTCGCCACCTCGATCGTGAATGTGGCGCTGCCGCAGGTGCGCGCCGGAGTGGGCCTGTCGGACGGCGGCACGACGTGGGTGGTCAACGCCTACGGCCTGGCGTTCGGGGCGCTGCTCCTGGCCGGAGGCCGGGCTGCCGACCTGCTCGGCGGCCGCCGGGTGCTGATCGCCGGCCTCGCCCTGTTCGCTGCGGCCTCGCTGGCGGCGGGACTGGCCGTCTCCCCGGGTGCGCTGATCGCCGCTCGCGCCGTACAGGGTCTTGGCGCCGCCACCATCGCTCCGGCCGCGCTCGCCCTGGCGGTGGGCGTCTACCCGTCCGGTCCCGGGCGCGGCAGGGCACTGGCGGTGTGGGGCGCGGTCTCCGGCGCGGGGGGAGCGGGCGGTGTTCTGCTGGGCGGCGTGCTCACCCAGGCCTTCGGCTGGCCCTGGGTCTTCCACTCCGTCGCGCTCGCGGCGGTGCTGGTCCTGGTCGCCGTGGCGGCGCTCGTGCCATCGGCTGCCGGCCGCAGCGCCGGGGGATTCGACCTTGTGGGCACCGCCGCCGTCACCCTCGCCCTGACCTGCCTGGTCTGGGGGCTGACGACCGCTCGCGGCGCCGGGTGGACCGACGCCCGGGTGCTGGGAGCGCTCATCGGCGCCGCCGCGTTGCTCGCGGCGTTCGCCGTGATCGAGCGTGGCCGGCCGGACGCGCTGATTCCACCGCGGCTGTTCGCCACCGGCCGGGTCGCCGCGGCCAACCTGCTGATGGCACTGCTGGGCTCCGTGTGGATCGCCCTGTTCTTCTTCCTGCCGCTCTACCAGCAACAGGTTCTCGGGATGACCCCGCTTTCCACCGGTACGGGTCAACTACCGCTCGCCGTGGCCATCATGCTCGGCGCCGCCGTGGCACCCGGCATCACCCGGCGCATCGGCGGCACCGCGACCGTGACCCTGGCCCTGCTCACCGAGGCCGCCGGCATGGTGTGGCTGGCACGGATCAGCGCCGACGGCAGCTACCTCGCCGACGTTCTCGGCCCGAGCATCCTGGTCGGCCTCGGCCTGAGCACCGCCTTCGTCCAGCTCACGGGCCTCGCCGTGGACGGCGTCCCGCCCCCGGACGCGGGTCTGGCCGACGGGCTGGTGAACACCACCCGCCAGGTCGGCGGCGCGATCGGCCTCGCCGCGCTGGCGACCCTCGCCGGCTCCGTCACCGCCCACGCATCCGGCCATCAGCCCCCTCCGGAGGCCCTCACCGCCGGTTACCGGGCCGCCTTCGCGGTCTCGGCGGCGGTCCTGGCCGCCACCGCACTCCTGGCCTTGCCCCTCACCCGTACGACGCCGCGCCTTCCGGACCGGACGACCGACTACGCCCCCGTCGCCTGACAACCACCTGATGAGAGTCGAGGACCCGAAAATGACCAGCAAGCCGTACCTGACCGGGCACTACGCCCCGGTCGCCGACGAGATCACCGCCGTCGACCTCACCGTCGAGGGCACCCTGCCCCCCGAGCTGACCGGCCGGCTGATCCGCAACGGCCACAACCCCAAGCCCGGCGTCACCCCGGCCCACTGGTTCAAGGGCAGCGGGATGGTCCACGGGGTCCGCCTGCGTGACGGGCGTGCCGAGTGGTACCGCAACCGCTGGGTGCACACCCCCGCCCTGGACGGCGCCCCGTACCTGACCGAGCAGGGCCCGGACCTGACCGCGAGCGCCGCCGGCACCCACGTCATCGAGCACGGCGGCCGGCTGCTCGCGCTGTGCGAGGCGAACCTGCCCTTCGAACTGACCCCGGACCTCGAGACGGTCGGCGCGTACGACTTCGGCGGCCGGCTGCGCACCGCCATGACCGCGCATCCCAAGGAGGACCCGGCGACGGGGGAGCTGCACTTCTTCGGCTCCTCGCCGTTCCCGCCCTTCCTGGTGTACCACGTCGCGGACGCCAAGGGGGAGCTCGTCCACACCGCCGAGATCCCGGGTGCGACCGCGTCGCTGAAGCACGACTTCGCCATCACCCGGCGGCACGTGGTCTTCGTCGAGGGCAACGTCACCTTCGACCCCGAAGAGCATTCCGGCATTCCGTACGGCTGGAGCGACGACCAGCCGTCCCGCATCGGTGTCATGCCCCGCGGGAGCGACGGTGCGCGGCACATCCGCTGGTTCAGCATCGAGCCCGGCAACATGCTGCACGTCGGCAACGCGTACGAGGACGGCCAGGGCCGCATCGTCCTCGAAGGCCCCACCGTGGACCGCGAAGGGTTCCAGCTCTCCTGGAACTGGTGGGTCGGCGCGCCCGGACGTGGCACCGAGCCGAACACCCGCTCGTACACCCGATCCTGGGTGATCGACCTCGTGGCCGGAACCGTCGACGAGCAGATCATCGACGACCTCGCCGTGGAGTTCCCGACCCTCAACGAGAAGTACCTGGGCGCCGAGAACCGCTACGGGTACGCGGTGTCCTTCCCGGACCAGGAGGGCTTCGGCGGCTACGGCGTCGTCAAGTACGACCGCACCACCGGCGCCCGCCGCATCCACCACGTCGGCGACGCCCGGCTGCCCAGCGAGGCGGTGTTCGTCCCCGCGGCCGGCGCCACCAACGAGGACGACGGCTACCTGCTGACCGTGATCTCCGATCTCAAGCAGGACGCCTCGCAGCTGCTGGTCCTGGACGCCGCCGGCCTCGAGCGCGTCGCCACCGTCCACCTTCCCCGCCGGGTCACCGCCGGCATCCACGGCTCCTGGGTCTCCGACAGCTGACCCCGTTTCCTTCCCTTCTTGGAGTTCCCATGCCTTACACCCTCCGCCGGCTGCTGACCGCCGCCGCGCTGACCCTCGGTCTGCCGATCGCGGCCGTCTCGCCATCACCCGCCGTCGCAGCCCCGGCCGCCTCCATCCGCTGGAGCGCCTGCGCCCAGCCCGAATTCGCCGCCGCGCAGTGCGGCACCGTACGGGTACCGGTCGACTGGTCCAAGCCACGCGGCGCGACCGTGACGCTGTCGCTGGTGCGACGGCCCGCCGACGACCGGGCTCACCGCATCGGCACGCTGATGCTCAACGACGGCGCCGGCGGCTCGTCCATCGAGCAGCTGCGCCTGGCCCTGCGAGCCGGCCTGCCCGGCAACGCCGGGGCGATGACCCAGCGCTTCGACCTGGTCGCGCTCGACCCGCGCGGCGTCGGACACAGCACCCCGATCCGCTGCCAGGCCCCGATCAAGGCAGCGGGCGTCACCCGCTTCCCGGCCGACCGGGCCGCCTACGACAGGCTCGTGGCCGACAACAGGGCGTTCGCCGACGACTGCCGGCGCCGCAACGGCTCCCTGGTCGACCACCTCGACCTGACGAGCACCGCCCGCGATTTCGAAGCGGTCCGCGTCGCCCTGGGCGAGCGCCGGCTCAACTGGTACGGCATCCACTACAGCACCCTGCTCGGGCGCACGTACGCCGCGCTGTTCCCCGGCCGGCTCCGCACCATGACCCTCGACACCGCCCTCGACGACACCGTCCCGCTGGTGTCGCGCATTGCCGCCGAAGCCGCCACCGCCGAGAGCGCGTTCGACCGCTTCACCGCCTGGTGCCGGGCCACCGGCACCTGCGCCCTGCACGGCCGTGACGTCGCCGCCGACTACGACGCCCTCGTCGCCCGTGCCAACGCCCACCCGATGCCCGTACCCGGCGGCAGCCACCCGCCGGTGACCGGCGAGGACATCCAGGCGGCCACTCAGGACTACCTCAACATCTCGTTCCTGTACTGGCCGATGCTCGCCACCGCCATCACCCACGCCACCGCCGGCGACCCCACCGATTTCACCGCCGACCCCGACGACACCCTCGACCCCGTACAGCTCCAGGTCACCGCCTGCGCCGACACCTCCGCCACCGCAACGTACGACCAACTGGCCGGCCTCCAGCGCATGCTCCGGCAGATCTCCCCGCACCTGGGCGGCGCCGTACGGTCCTGGAACGCGCTGACCGGCTGCCTCGGCCGGCCCACCCGTCCAACGCCGGTCACCCCGCCGGTCACCCACGCGCCCAGCACCCTCGTCGTGCAGTCCACCCACCAGGCGCTGGCGCCGTACGCGGCCGGCTTCAGCCTCGCCACTCAGCTCCCCGGCAGCGTCGTGCTCTCCCGCGAGGGCGACGACTACAGCATGTTCCTGCTCTCGGGCTGCGTACGCGACCACGTCAACCGCAACCTCACCGACCGCAAGCTGCCCGCGCCCGGCACCACCTGCACCGACTGACAACCGGGGCTCGAAGGTTAACAACCTTGACGGCATTGACGTATAGCTATGGATGCGCCCTTTTCGCTGGGATGGAACGCGACACATCCGATCGGAAGGGGCCATCCGTGGAACACGACCACGACAACGACATCTTCAACCGCGGGCTCGAGTTCGACCTGGCGACCCTGCTGCAACGCCGCCGGGTGCTCGGCCTGATCGCCGGCGTCGGCGCCGGAGTTGCCGGCCTGGCGACCTTGGGGGAGTCGCCCGCCGCCGCGCAGGCAGCCGCCTGTCGCACGATCCCGACGGAGACCGCGGGCCCGTTCCCCGGCGACGGCTCGAACGGCCCGAACGTCCTCACCCAGAGCGGCATCGTGCGCAGCGACCTGCGAACCAGCTTCGGCACCGGCTCCGCCACAGCAGGCGGCGTCAACCTGACGCTGAACCTCACGGTGCTCTCCGCCGGCACCTGCACGCCGTACAGTGGAGCGGCTGTTTATCTTTGGGCCTGCGACCGTGAGGGCCGGTACTCGATGTACTCCCCGGGTGTGACGCAGGAGAACTATTGCCGGGGCGTGCAGGCGGCCAACTCCAGCGGACAACTGACGTTCACGACCATCTTCCCGGGCTGCTACACGGGCCGCTGGCCGCACTGCCACTTCGAGGTGTATCCCAGTATTGCCAGGGCCACTTCGGCGAGCGGAAAGCTGAAGACGTCGCAGCTGGCCTTCCCCGAGGACGTGTGCCGCAGGGTGTATGCGACCGCCGGTTATCAGGCCAGCGTGAACAACCTCGCGCGCGTTTCGCTGTCCACGGACGGGGTTTTCCGGGACGGGTACAGCCAGCAGATGGTCACCATCTCCGGCAGCCCCAGCGCCGGATACATCGCCAACCTGACGGTCACCGTCTGACCCCTCTCCTTGCTCCAGGTCCGGCCGGTGTGCCGGGCCTGGACTCGGCGGCTCCTTGGCACGTATCCGTGATCCCCCGGGGCCGCGGAGCCGTGATGCTGAGTCCCATCAGCGCATCACCGCCCAAGGAGAAGACCGTGAACACCCGTACGCCGCTCGTCCTCGCCGCCGCCGCTCTGACCGCTCTCGTCGTCACCGGTTGCTCGAGCAACGACGCCCCCACTGCCGCGCCGGCCACCGCCGCCACGCCCGCGGCCGGCGGCACCACCGCAGCTTCCGTCGCGCCGGTCGC
Source organism: Actinoplanes sp. NPDC051475 (assembly GCF_040689425.1). Taxonomy (NCBI): domain Bacteria; kingdom Bacillati; phylum Actinomycetota; class Actinomycetes; order Micromonosporales; family Micromonosporaceae; genus Actinoplanes; species Actinoplanes sp. NPDC051475. The sequence continues at coordinate 24,369 of NZ_JBFAZZ010000007.1, read as the reverse complement.
GAGCAAGCGGCCCACGACGGCCAAGCCGGCGGGCGGGACGGGCTGTCCGGTGTCGGAGGCGACGCTGCTGCGGGCCTTCCGCGAGAGCGACGTCGCCAAGGCCCTGGCGCCGACCGAGACCCTGACCGGCATCACCTGCTACAAGGGCTTCGCGCTCGGGCTGACCCACCCGGAGAAGGTGGACAACGCCGAGGTGGTCTTCGAATACAAGGGCGGAGCCTGGCACGCGGTCAACGGCGGCACTGCCGACTACTGCGACGGCATTGTCCCGGAGGCCATCCGCCCGCACCTCAAGCACTGCTGAGCCGGCACGCTCTTCGTACTGCTCAGTGAGGCCCCGGCTCTCCTTGTGAGGGAGTCGGGGCTTCGTCGTGTCTGGCCGGGCTGTGGGTGGGTGCGCGTGGAGGTACTGGCAGTACCGGGAACAGCAAACACTGCCACGCCGACGTCGTGGGCCTGTTCTATGGGGTTACCGCCGGCTGGACGGGTATGCCGGATCCGAGACACAGATCGCCGTGGCAGTGGGCGAGGAGAAGAACATGCAGCGGAACCCGCGCGAGATAACCGCCGATCAGGCACCTGGTCCTGCCCTCGAGAACCAGCTGCCGCAGGACGCTGCGCATCGACTTGCCGTTCTGGTGATCATCCTTATCAGTTATCTGATGATCGTGCTCGACATTTCGATCGTGATAACAGCGCTGCCGCAGATGCATATCGGCCTGGGGTTCTCGACAACGGGGTTGTCCTGGGTGCAGAACGCGTACACGCTGGCGTTCGGTGGACTGTTGCTGCTGGGCGCTCGCGCCGGCGACATCCTCGGCCGGCGCCGCATGTTCGTCGTGGGGCTCGCCGTGTTCACCGTCGCGTCTTTGGCGGTCGGGATGGCACAGAACCCGGTCTGGCTGATCACGGCCCGGGCTGTGCAAGGCATCGGCGCGGCCATTCTGGCCCCGTCCACTCTGGCGCTGCTGACCGTCGGTTTCGCGGAGGGCCGGGAGCGTACCCGCGCAGTCGCCTACTACGGCGCCGTGGCCGGTATCGGCGCCAGTGTCGGCTTGTTGCTGGGCGGGATCCTCACGGACCTCATTTCCTGGCGGGTGGGGTTCTTCATCAACCTGCCGATCGGACTGGCGATGATCCTGGCCGCTCCCCGGTTCCTGCCGGAGACCGCCCGGGTACGCGGCCGGTTCGATCTCGTTGGAGCGCTCACCTCGACGCTGGGCATGACCGCGCTGGTGTACGGCATCGTCCGCTCCGCCGACGTCGGCTGGGCCGATCCGATCACCCTGACGGCGCTGGTCGCCGGGATCGTGCTGGTGGCCGGGTTCGCGGTGACCGAGTGGCGGGTGCGGCAGCCGATCATGCCGCTTCGGCTGTTCGCCAGCGCCGAGCGCGTGGCAGCGTACGCCGGCCGGATTCTGTTCCTCGGCGCCATGATGGGCTTCTGGTTCTTCATCACCCAGTACCTGCAGGTGGTCAAGGGCTTCAGTCCGCTCGCGGCCGGGATCGCGTTCTTCCCCATGACCGTGGTCAACTTCGTCGTCGCGATCGCCACGCCCCGGCTGACTCTCCGCTTCGGTAACGGCCTGCTTCTGGCCGGAGGCATCGCGCTGACGATGGCGGGGATGTTCTGGCTGAGCCGCCTCACCGCCGACACCTCGTACCTGGCGGGGATTGCCCTGCCGATGGTCCTGATCGGCGCCGGCCAGGGCGCCTCACTGGGCCCACTGACCGCCGCCGGTATCGCCGGAGTCGAGCCGCGCGACGCGGGCGCCGCCTCCGGACTGGTCAACGTCGCTCACCAGCTGGGCGGCTCGCTCGGCCTGGGCATCCTGGTCGCCGTGTTCGCCGCTGCCACCGCGCACGGCCTGGACGCGCCGCACCTGTTCGCCCACCGCGTCGCCGTGGCCCTGACCGTCGGCTCGGCGCTGCTGGCCCTCGCCCTCGTGCTCGTCCTGGCGCTGATCGCCGGCCCGCACCGGCGCCATCAACCCGCGACGGCCGGATAAGCGCCGCAGCGACGGTCAAACCAGAGGAATCAGGAGTACGTGACCATGGCCGATTGGACCACTGAGCAGGCAGCACAGCTCGCCGCACCGCAGGAGGTGCAAGTGATCATCGGGCGCCGTGACGGCTCGCCGGGGCGACCCACAACCATCTGGATCGTCGGCGACGGCGACCGCGTCTTCATCCGGTCGACGAACGGGCGCACCGCGTCCTGGTTCCGCCGCGGGGTCGCGACCGGGGCCGGACAGATCATCTCTGACGGCCGCGCATCCGATGTCGCCTTCACCGAGGTCGACACAGCCGACCTGCCGACCGTCGATGCGGCGTACCGGCAGAAGTACGGACGCTACCCGAGCATCGTCGACCACCTCGTCGAGACCGGTCCGCGAGAAGCCACCCTCCACGTACACCCGGCCTGACCAGCACGCAGAACGCGACCCCGAAGACAGGAGAACCCGATGCGAGGCGCCGTCATCCACGCTCCCGGCGACGTTCGGCTCGAGGACCGGCCGGATCCCACCGTGGTCGAGTCCACGGACGCGGTCGTCCGCACGGTGGCGACCTGCGTGTGCGGGTCGGACCTGTGGCGGTACCGCGGCATCGCCCAGGTGCCGAAGCCGACGCCGATCGGGCACGAGTACGTCGGCGTCGTCGAGGCGACCGGTGCCGATGTCACCACGGTGAAACCCGGCGACTTCGTCGTCGGCGGGTTCCTCACCAGCGACAACACGTGCGCCCTCTGCACAGCGGGCGCTCACGCCAACTGCCTGAACGGGACCGGCTATGACGGCTGCCAGGCCGAGCTGATCCGGGTCCAGAACGCCGACGGGACACTCATCGCCACACCGGCGGAACCCGACAAGGCAATGGTGCCGAGCCTCCTGGCGCTCTCCGACGTGATGGCCACGGGCTGGCACGCCGCCGTCTGCGCCGACGTCCGGCCCGGGAGCACCGTCGTGGTCGTGGGGGACGGCGCCGTCGGCCTCTCGGGCGTCCTGGCCGCGTCGCAGCTGGGTGCGGAGCGGGTCATCGCGATGAGCCGGCACAAGGACCGGCAACGCATCGCCCGCGACTTCGGTGCCACGGACATCGTCCCCGAGCGCGGCGACGAGGGTGTCGAGCGCGTCAAGGACCTGACCGGCGGCCTGGGCGCGGACTCTGTCCTCGAGTGCGTCGGCACCCACGACTCCGTCGTCCAGGCCCTCCGGTCCGCGCGCCCCGGTGGCACGGTCGGCTGGGTGGGTGTTCCCCATGTCACCGACCTGCCGCAGGAGCACATGTTCTGGAAGAACGTCGGCCTGCGTGGCGGGCCCGCGCCGGTGCGGGCGTACCTGTCAGACCTGCTCCACCGCGTCTGGAATGGTCACATCGACCCGGGCCGGGTCTTCGACCTGACCCTCCCGCTGCATCAGGTCGGCGAGGGGTACGCCGCCATGGACGAGCGCCGCGCCATCAAAGCTCTTCTGCAACCTTGACCTGACCGTGGTCGCACGTCGACCTGGAGGGCAACCGGCGGACCGGCCTGCAGCTCAGCGACCAGTGGTCCCGTCGAGCTGTTCCCGGAGGATGTCCGCATGTCCGGCGTGCCGGGCGGTCTCGCTGGTCATGTGGGCCATGGCCCACCGCAGCGTGTGCCGGTTGCCGTCGACCGGAACGGCGAAGCACGCTTCCGGGTCACCCAAGGCACGGATGGCGCGGTCGCTGTCCTCAATCGCCGCCCGGTAGTCGCGCAGCACATCGGCGGCCTCGCGGTCGCCGGGAACGGTCATGCCGTACTCCTGGTCCGCGTCCCAGGCGGCTCCGACGAGGTGGTAGCCGAACCGTACCGCTCCGCCTCGGCCAGGTGCTGGATGAGACCCAGAATGGAGGTGCCGCTGTCGACCAGGACCCGGCGCAGTTGCTCGTCGGACAGCGCGTCGGCCTTCTTCAGCACGCAGTGCCGGGCGAACGACAGGAACGCCAGGGCGGTGTCGAATTCGCCCGAGTCGACGCGAGGCACGGGCTCCCGCTGGGTCTCCGCCATGCCGCCACCGTAACGCGGCGACCTCACCATCTGCGGGCAACAATTCTGGCTCGGCCCGCCCAACGTCGGAAGCCGGATCGCGCTCCGGGCCGACGGCCGCCGGAGACTCGCCAGTCAGCGCTTCGATCAAGCCGTTTTGTCGGTGGCCTCTGGCCGGGATGAGGGGACCGGCGCGGCGATGCTCCGGCGACGCCTCACGAGCTTCGTCGCAGCGGTCTCCAGCGCGCCGATGACCAGGAGGGCGGGGGTGATCCAGATCCTCAGATGCTCTGGGACCGTCTGGTATGCGACGACACCGATTGTGAGCCCGACTACAGCAGTGGCAATGGTTCTGAGGACGGCGGACCGTCCCATGATCTGCTGGCTCATCCGAGCAGGGTACGCGAGAGGTACCAGCGCCACGCTTCGATCGATCGTCCGATCGGCGGGGCCGTGAGCAGCGCAAACGTCGGCCGATTGGCCGGCACGGATAGCATCGATGGGCTGACTAGGAGGTTGCATGGGGGAGTTGGCGGAGCGACTGAGCCTGCTCAACGTCGAGGCGCAGTCTCCTGACGGCTGGTTGACGGCGACTGCTCGGGGTCGAGGTGACGTGCGGGTCGCGTTTGCCTGGGACACCTACCGGAGCTATCGAGCCGCCACCCTGGTCCACCAGTTGGAGGCGTTGGCCACCCTGCTCTGGTCGCGCTACCGGCGTCGCTACATGGAGATCGTTGCGTCCTGGATCGACCAGGACGAAGCGCCGGAAATCACCGACGAGGACCGCGAGTTCCAGCGGCGACTGGAAGAGCTCAACGTCGCAGGAGTGTCGGCGGCCGGCTGGATGACCATACGCAGCCGGGCTCTGGTGTCGTGGCAGGTCCAGCTCGCGGGCGAGCCGGTAGGGTCGCTGACCGAACAGCAGTTCCTGGCCGAGCTGGACAGCGCGGTTGCTGCCCTGCTCGCCGACCACCAGGCGAAGGTGACTTTGCTGACGGACGCGGTCTACGACATCGGTTTGCCCCGCTCGATGCGGACCGCCGGACAGGGAGTGTCATGACCGACGATCAGGCCGATGGACGCCGCCTGCAACCGGGTCACTGGCTGCTGATCGGCATCGTCGTCCTGCTGATAGCGGCCGGAGTGACCATCGTCGTGCGACGCGGCGACGCGGATCCGACAGTGGCCGAGCCGACGCCGTCGGCGGTGCCGAGCACGTCGGCGACGCCACGACCAGACTGTTCGCCGGAAATCACGGCGACCTGGGCCGACGCCGCTCAGTTCAAGTACGGATTCATCTATCGCAGCCGGTGCGATCAGGTGGTTCGGGAGTTGCGCTTCCGGGTAGCCGTCGTGGACCCGTCCGGGCAGGGGGTTCCTGGAAGCGAGGAAACCGCGTTCGGAGGCGTGTTGTTTCCCGGTGGCGAACTCGCCGCGGCGGGCGGTCTCCATGTGGATCCTGACCAGAAGATCGGCGGCCTCAAGGTCCAGGTGATCAACTTTGGGGTCTACCCGCCGGAGAATTTTTCCGCCTGGGCTCACACCGAAGTGGTGAACCTGGCCCAGGGCAAGCCCGGCAAATTCGGAAGGTACGACGTCACCGGCACGCTTCGGGCCCAGCCGGTGACGGCGCCGGTCTGCGTCTCGGAGTTCGTGCTCATCATGCGCGACAAGGCCGACAAGATTCTCTTCGCCGATGTGGATCTGACGTCCGGCGAGACACTGCTGAAACCGGTGTTTCCGGTCTACCCGGTGCCGGGCGCCGACCTCGCCCACAGCACGATTTATGCACCGCAGACGCCACGTACTGAGGAGCCGCCCGGCCCCGGCGTGTCCTGCAACGGCTCCTGACCGACTCATTCAACGAGAGGTGATCCGATGGAAGGGTGGCAGTTCGCGGCTGAGTTGTCGCAGTTGCGTGTCGTCGGCCGGGTCGACCTGCCGACGCTGAGCTCCACGTACGCGTCGATGAACCAGGCGGTCAACAGCACAGCCGGCGGTGAGGCCGCCGCCTTCCAAGCGCCCGGCGGCGGGACAGCCGCAAGCCACGCGGTCTGGTCCGCGCTGCGAGACGACCTGCAGAACATCCTCGGGAGGACAGCGAACAACCTCCTCGACGCCGGTGTCGTCATGGAACACATCGTCGAGGCGTACACCGCCACCGACAAAGGCGCGCGCACGAGCCTGGAATCGGCGTGGGCCAACGGTCAGACGCCCGACCTGCAGGAGGCCGAGGAGAAGTTCTCGTACAGCGCACCGCCGCCGGTCGTGCTCAAGGACATCGACGCCTAGCTCGGCGACATCGGGGGAGGAACCATGGCATTCACGTATCACAGCCCTGCCGAGCTGCAGGCGCTCGGCGAGAAGATCCGGAAAAAGGCCATCGAGGTGACGATGGACCAGGCCGAGTCTTACGGTCAGGCGCAGCAGGCCGCCAACAACGACGCCACCCGCTCAGACACCGGACAGCTGACCCAGGTGCCCGGCTACACCACCCCGGCCAGCGGCCGCCCGGACGACGAGGGCAACCTGCGGGCGTACGTGACGCAGGCATACGCCGAGACCCCCGCGATGTTCGCCGCCTTCGCGCTGCCGAACCCCGACGACAGCCGGCCGATGCTCGACGCGCTCTACTCGGTCGCCGCGACAGTGCAGGTAGATCTTCAGCTGACGTCGCGTAACAACACGGTGGTTGCACCGGACGCCGTCAACCCCATCGCCGGGACCGCGCAGGTCGGCGACGTGGTCGACCTGATCAAGGGGCACATGAAGCAATGGCAGGGCAACGCCGCGCTTGCTTTTGAGCACTACCTGCAGAACAACGTCGACGCCGCAGCGCTGCAACGTCAGGTTGCGCTGTCGCTGGCGCTCGGGCTGGAAGCGCAACTGGAAATCAACCGGCGGATCAACACCGACATCTGGGAGATCGGGCAGAAGACCTACAAGGCTCTCGATGGTCTCGATGCCTGGTGTCCGGGCGCGAACGCCTCCAAGTCGGTAGCCCTGCTCACCATCGCCGGCGCGATCGCCGCGGTGATCTTCGCCGGAGCCACGGCGGGTGCGGGAGGGGCCGCGTTCGCTGCCACAGTTGGTGTAGAAGGCCTGCAAAGTCTGGCCACCACCCTGTCCAATACTGGTCCGCTGCAGAATCAGAAGGTGGACATCGGTGGCATGACCGTTCCGCCGAACATCACTGGTATGCAGAACGCAATGACCACGCTGACCAAGTCGATCGACGCCCAACAGCAAGAGCTGACCGCTGGCCTAGTTAAGTTCAGCGCTAACGTCCAGGCCAACATGGACAAGATCATGGTTGCCAGTCCACGAGAGCTGAACGAGGTGCGAACCGCCGACAGCACCGCTCTGCGAACCAAGCAAGGCTTCTTTGTGGATTGAGTCGGTTCTGTCCGGATCATCCACGGCCTGAATCTCGTTTCGGCCTTTCCCGACATTGAGTCAGGATCCGCAGCGATAAGCAGCTTGTGTCACGGACCACGCTTACGCGTTCAGCGGTCACCATGCGACCAGGTCGAAGTTGCCGCAACCGGCCGGTCCGCGCCTGGCGGACGTCGCCCGGCTCGCGGAGGTCGGCATCGGTACCGCCTCGGCGGTGCTGAACGGCAAGGCGGTCGTTGCCGAAGCGACTCGGGCGCGGGCGCTGGCTGCTGTTGAGAAGCTCGGCTGCGGGCGCGGCCGACCCGCCGGCGCACTCGCCCCGCACCGGCGGCGCAACGGCTTCGGTACCTGGCTGTTCCAGCCCGCCGCAACCGGCCGCTACCCGGCCAAGGCTCCTCGGCCGATCCAGCCCCGGCCCCGGTGCTCGCGGACCCTTGGTCAGGCATCCCGGTCCGCGGGCGACGTGCGGCAGCGAAGGCGGAGCCCGTGCTGCTGGCTGCCGATCGCCCTCGGGCTCACGCCGCACGGGCTTCGCCACTTGTTTCAAGGCGAGGATGATCGAGCTGGGGACCCGGCTGCGCTGATGGGCCACGAGGACGGCTCGGTACAAGCGCTCTGCTCACATGTCACGCCGGAGATGATCCGTCGGCTGCTCGATGGCCTCACGGCGCTGTGGACAGCGTTGCTCGAGGCCCGACGGCGATTGAGCCCACGGTCACCGGTAGCGGTGCTCGACCGTCTCCTCGCGGAGTGCGGGACGGACGACCGTCAAATCCCGCCAAGATCTTCTCCCAGTGGCCTCTCTCAACGAGAAACAGGCTCCGCTCGTCATGAGCGAAACCCGTTCTGACCTGCTGTTTTGTGTGGTGGGCGATACTGGGATCGAACCAGTGACCTCTTCCGTGTCAACTAGGTCAAGATGGACCGCCGACGAGGGCGCCTGGTTCTATGCGCTGGTCAGGGCGTTGGTCGTTGTTGGTCTGGGGGAGTGCCGGCGACGGCGTTTCCCAAGATCGTCTCCCAGATTTCTCCCAAGGCTCGGTTGGCTCCTGGCTGTGCTGGCATCCCGTCGCGCAAGCTTCGCTCGGCCGGGCCGCGTCCGCCTGGTCCAGGTGGAGCGCCCCACCGGACGTACGACCTGGACCAGGCGGACGCGGTCTGGTTGCCTCCGGTGCGCGATGGGTCGCGCCGCTCGGCCGGGCATCCCGGAGTCGCCCGGGTCCAGGGGCGGAGCCCCGGCCGCCGGAGGCCGGCTCCGGGTCGTAGGGCCGGAGGCCCTGCCCGCCGGAGGCAAAAAGGTCCGAGATCTGTTGCGACCGTCGGCCGGTACCGAGTGGGCCCGCTCCCCGCCGGTCTACTCGTCCTGAGGCTTGGTGCTAGGAGACCCTATGACGTTACGTGTACCTTCAAAACTCCATAGTGGTCGCTTCGACCCCGTGAGCTGTGTATCTGCGCGTGGACGACGATAACCCTCAGGCTGGCGAACTGCCCGGTGGCCTGCGGCACCGTTGATCATCTCAGGCCGCCGTTACGCATTTCGGACTGCCGTAGACGGCTAAGTGGAGGCAAGGATGCCCATAGACCCCACCCTCTTCCGCCGTGTGAACATACACAGCGCCGTCCCACTGGAGCTGTCGTTTCGCAGCCGGCTTCTCCCACGCCGGTGGGACTACGCCGCTCTGGCCCCTCACGCGGCCGCCGTGGAGACGTGGCTGCGTCCCCGGTTACGCAAAGGCCCTACTGGCCGAATCGCCAGCGTCGTGTTTGCGGACAAGGATTCCCGGGGTGCCCGACCGCTGCACATGATGACGCTCGAAGACAGGGTTCTGTACAGGGCACTCGTCGCCGTACTTACTGAGGCCCTGCCCGAGCGGGTTCGTGGTCGCCGACCGATTGCGGAGTTCAAACAGGCACCCCTTGATGTGCCCGGAACTGAGTACATCACCAAGACCGATGTGACGGCCTACTACGAGTACGTGGACCATGAGCTGCTGGTCTCGGAGCTTCTCGCTCAGACAGGCGACGAGCTTGCCGCCGACGCGCTCGGTGTGCTCCTTGCATCCGTCCTTGGCCGTCGCGTTGGCCTGCCACAAGTACACCCGGCCAGCGACGTTCTGGGAGATACCTACATCGATCCAGTTCGGCGGCATTTGCTGCGGCGGGGACATACGGTGTTTACCTACTCCGACGATTTCCGTATTGCCTCTCCGTCCCTCAGTGCTGCTCGCGCTTCATTGGAGGCCTGCGCAGTGCAGGTTCGGGCATTAGGTCTGGTCCTCAATGAGCGTAAGACCTTCACATTCGGTACTGAGAACTATCGTGCTTCTCTCACATCATTCGCCGATGCGGAACAGCGCCTCTTCAGCGAGGGCGACTTGGACGATCCATTCGCTACCCTCGGCTTCCTCGACTCAGGCTATGAGGACTTGGACGGCGACGAGGAATTGCCGTCAACGTTGGGTGCATCACCAGTAGTTAGCAGCATTGATGAAGACGATGCGTTCGATACTGGGGATGGAGAAGAAGCAGAGGAAGTCGATTCACGACGCTTGCAAGCCGCGCAGCGAGCATGGGAGCTGTGGGAGAATCAAGATGAGTCAGAGCAAGGGCAGGCTACTCAGGAGGCCGCGATTACGCAGTCGCTACTCGGACGCGCTCTGCCGGCTCTGGGCGCAGCTGAAGACGGCGGCCCCCTTAGTCACTTGTCCGAACTGCTGCGTCGCGAGCCGGCTTTGACTCCCCAGATCGCCGCTTATGCTGATGCATACGGAAAGAATGGTGGACCGGCACGCGCTAATCTTCGTAGCGCGCTAAACGATGTCGTCACTAGCGACATCCTTAGCCCATGGCAAGGGATGTGGCTGGCTCAAGTTGCTGGCGGTCTGCAACGCCGGTCACGTGCGACCCAGGCATACGAGGATTGGCTGGCCCGGTGCATCACCGGCGGCCATGATGCGCTGGCCGCCACGTCTGCGGCTGCCATTGGACGCACAGGGAGGGGCGACTCCGATCTCGTGGCAGCCGCTATTGAACGGCTTGGCCCCGAGTGGCGTCGGCTGGCGTTCTGGGGACTTATTGGATTAGACCGCAATCGAGCGGTAGCTACCGCGGACGACGAACTGGACCGGCTCCTACTTGATGCGTCGGGCACCGAATGACTTCAACAATTCCCGAAGTGCCCTCAGCCGAGGCGGAAGCCGCACGCAATCTTCTCTTTCGTACGCTGGGCGCTCACCGCGCCGCAATCTCGGCTCTCAAACCAGGGGCGCCTTCGCGGTTACGGGTTTCATTGGACGACGATCCCGTTCAAGACCGGTGCCAAGCCACACTCGTCAGACTTCTATCAATCACTGAATCCTTTGCATCGGAGATGCTGTCTCGTGAGATCGAAGGAGCGATGGCTCAGGCTCGAAGTCAGACGGCCGCCAAGGTAGCCGACGAAGCCATCATCCGCGCGACAAGCACTTGGAAAGATCAGCAGAAGGCCTACAAGGATTGGCTAGGCGTCACCGAGGATTGGAAGGCCGTGGAGAGACTCGCGGAGGCTAGAAATGCCGTGGCCCACGGCTTAGGAAATTTGACAAGGCGCCAGCTAAGGACGGAAGCGAGCGTGAGGGCGAAGCTGCGGGAAGCGGGCATTTCGTTGCAAGCCAACAGAATCGTGCTTTCCGATGAAAACCTTGCCGCCGCGACATCGGCGTGCTGCGACTTCATCGAGAGACTCGATCGGGCTGTACAGGCGAGACCGGCTTGAACCTGTGCTAGACGTGCTGTGCCGACAAGGCAATGGCTGCTTTCCGCAGGCGGCGCCGATCACGCCGAGGAAGGTTGATCGGCTTGTTGAGTGCGCCGACGATGTTGAAGCCCCGGCTGCGGCTCTTGTGAGAGCCGGCCGGGGCTTCGTCGTGTCTGGCGGGCTTCCGATCAGCGCGGCCGGGGTCGACGCCGGGAGCGCAGCGGCAAGGCGTCGATCCCCGAGCCGCGCCTTGAAGACGTATAGAAAGTTCTCACGGGGATGATGTTGATGGGGTGTCTGACTCCGCTTGATGCGTTACGCCGTGGCTTCAGTTGATGCGTGACACTCCGCCGAGTGCTGGTGGAGTTGACCATGACGGAGCAGCGGTATCGGGCCGTGCTCGAAGTTGGGGCCGGGGTGCCGGTGACCGAGGTGGCGGAGCGGTTCGGGGTGTCCCGGCAGGCGGTGCACCGTTGGATCGGCTGGTATCGCGATGAGGGTCTGGACGGGTTGGCGGACCGGTCCCACCGGCCGCATGCGCATCCGGCGCAGACCAGCCCGCAGGTGGAGGCGGCGATCTGTGAGCTGCGCCGCACGCATCGGCGGTGGGGACAACGACGGCTGCATTACGAGCTGGACCGTCGGGGATGTCCCGGTCCGATCCCGTCGTTGAGCACGATTTACCGGGTCCTCGTCCGTCATGCGCTGATCGAGCCGGTTCCTCGTCGCCGCAGGCGCGAGGACTACCAGCGGTGGGAACGCCGTCGGCCCATGGAGTTGTGGCAGATGGACATCGTCGGCGGGGTCCTGCTCGCTGACGGCCGCGAAGCCAAGGTTGTCACCGGGGTGGACGACCATTCCCGGTTCTGCGTCATCGCTGCGGTCGTGCCGAAGGCCACCGGCCGGGCGGTGTGCCTGGCCCTGGTCGACGCGTTGCGAACCTTCGGGGTGCCGGAGGAACTGCTCACTGACAACGGCAAGCAGTTCACCGCTCGCTTCAATATGGGCGGTGGTGAGGTGATGTTCGACCGGATCTGCCGGGAGAACGGCATCACCCACCGGCTCACCAAGCCTCGCAGCCCCACGACTACCGGCAAGGTGGAACGATTCCACCAGACGCTGCGACGGGAATTGCTCGACGACCACCCACCGTTCACGTCGATCGCCGACGCCCAGGCGGCCATCGACGCCTTCCGGCACGAATACAACACCGATCGTCCGCATCAGTCCCTGGACATGGGCCTCCCAGCCGACCGGTTCACTCCCGCAGCGCCAGGTCCCGGCATGTCATTGCGCCTGCCAAATGCGCTGCGCGACAGCGCCGCGGCAGCGGAGAATGATCCAGGCCCCGCCCTAGCCGTTCCTCCTCACCCCGGGAGGGCGGCCTTAGCATCACCGGAGAGGGAGGCAGCCCGTTCGAGCCGGGCCGGGGTGGGCTCCACCAGCCACACGCCGACCGCGGTGCAGCTCGATCGGATCGTGCCGCCGTCGGGCAACCTCACCGTCTGCGGGCAACAGTTCTGGCTCGGCCCGCTCAACGCCGGACGCCGGATCGGGCTCTGGGCCGACACCACCGTCATCCACCTCCTGCTCGACGGCAACCGCGTCAAGAGCGTCCCGTCGCGCCTCACCACCGAGCATCTGCGGCAATTGCTCGCCGCCGACGCGCGCCCTGCCGGACCGCCGCCCATCAGCACCGGCCCCGCCCGCTCCGGTGGCCAGATCGAGGTCGACCGGCTGGTCACCGCCAACGGGCTCCTCGCCCTGGCCGGCCGTCAGCATCCGGTCGGCTACCACCTCGCCGGGCGCCGGGTCACCGCCCGCCTTGACCGCGGCGTCCTGCACCTGCTGGACGCCGATCGGACGCTGCTGCGTAGCCTGCCCAACCCGCTCACCAACGCTGAGGTGAGCCGGCTGAGGGACGCCCGCCCTGCCGGGCCGCCTCCAACCAGCACTGACGCTCAGCGGGTCGATCGCCGGGTCAGCAGCCGGGGCAGCATCACCATCGCGGGCCAACGCATCCACCCCGGCATCGCCCACGCAGGGCACACCGTCACTGTTGAGGCCGCGGACACCACCTTCCGCGTCTACGACGGCAATCAGCTGCTCACCGAGGTTGCCCGCACCAGCACCAAGGCCATCGCCCGGTTCAAAGTCCGCAAACCCGAGCCACCCCGCCGGCATGACCATGTTGAGCACAACAGCGGCCACCGATAGCGTCTCCCGCAGATCCTGAATTTCTAGCCGGAGCTGTTACGGATCATCTGACCCTGATCCGTAACGCATCAAGTGGAGCCCGACAATGATGTTGATGGGGTGTCTGGTCTCATGACCCGGGCGACTCAGATGGGTATCAGGACCTGCGCGACACTCCGCCGAAAGTTGGTGGAGGTCAGCGTGGAGCAGCATTATCAGGCCGGCCTGCGGGTGCGGACCGAAGCGACGGTCACGGACGTCTCGGAACGCTTCGCGGTGCGCCGGCCGGATCGTCACTGTCGAAGAGGCCGACACCAGGACCCGCATCCACCACGGCGACGAACTGCTTGCCGAGGTCGTCTGCACCACCACCGAACCGATCGCCCGGTTCAAGCCCCGAAAACCGGAGCCGTCACGACGGCGCCCGATATCCTCTAACGACCGCGCCGAGCCGATCTCGAGGTCGCCACGATGAAGCTGCCACCCGGGGCCACCGGTTTCGACGCCGCACCCGGCACCGGCATTGCCCTGTCCGCGTACACCGCGATCTGCCATCACACCGCTCGCACCGTCGGCGGCACTGTCGCCGCCGTCGTTCCGGCCGGTTTCCCCGAACTTCCACACCGTGGAGATCACCCAGCACGGTGCGCGCACGGCAGTGCTCGGGCACAACAGCGTCTCCATCGTCGCGTTCGCCGAACCCCGCCCACCCGACGACGCGACCGTGACCTTCATCGACCGGCCTGAACTTGCCGCAGCCATCCGGGCGACGTGCGACCTGCCGATCTTCACGAAGCAGCAGTTGAACGCGCCCATCTCAACCGCCGACCTCACCGCCCTGGGCGCCAACGAGCACCGGCAGATCCGCCACTGGCAGCCGAACACCATCGGCGAGCTGCTATTCAACTTCTGGGACTGACACCGGAGAACTACCTTAAAGATCATCTAGCCGGAGGTGTCGCCCACGTCCCGAAACCGTTGCATCGACAACGTCATGAGACTCGACAGATTCGTCTAGCCGCAGCTGTTGCGGATCAGCTGACTGATCCGTAATGCGTCAAGTTAAGCCGGACAATGATGTTGATGATGACGTCCCGTCACGGCTGGTGCTTGACACCGGCGTCCCGCCGGATGTTGACACGGTTACCGCTATACGTCAGCGGGCGCGTGTCGAAGGGCTGGCGACGTCTGCGTACACAGCAATCTGAAAGGCGAGCACAGAAAGTGCTACGCACTCGATAATTCCGACAAGCACGAACGGCGGACGGAGCGGACCGTTTACGAAATAGACGGTGATTGCTGCATATCCGGATATGCAAAACGTCGACAAGTCGACAATCAGTTGGAGGTATTTGCGCAACCCTCGGCGCTGATCGCTTCGATGATAGTCCTCCCAACCCAGGACGGGCCGCCGTGTTCCATCAAGCTTGACCAACTTCGGCCGCACCTCCTCTCGGATGTAACGGCCTGCGGCAGATATCTTTTCGTCGTTGACTAGATAGGTCCAGCCAAGGATGAAACACACGGGCGGCAATAGTAAGAGCAGGTTGGCCTGGTCTTTAGAGTTGAGTGCGGCCGTGACGGCGGCAGCCATCGACGCCAGAGTTACATAGATCAAGTTGTCGCGGAAGCCTATTCGATGCCGTTGCTCTTCCTTTATTCTCTCGTACTCAGACAGCAGTGCGCCGAGGTAAACGTCATCGCCGCTATTGACTGGCACTATGCGCCTACCCGTCCATGCCTGATTCGGCGCAATAGAGTCGCAGAGGATCCCGCCGCCAGACGTGAATGTCGCTCGCCTAACGGATCGGGGCGGTTAAGGGACGGCGAAGTGTCAGTAAACCGACAGATGGCCGGCCTCCTTCCAGGCAGTGTCCAGGGACCGCGAGGTTCTTCCAAAGATCAAGATATCAAAGTCCCCTCAAGATGATGAAAGATCAGGAAAGCCCAGCTTGACTAGGCTAAGATATCTGTCATCCTGCGTAGGTTCCAGTGTCAGCGGTCCCAGTACCGGATCGATAAGAGTCAACCCTCCGAGCCCTTGCGCCACTAGAAGGATTGAGCATGCCGCCAGATTCTCCGGACACAGGTGGTGAAAGCCGCAAGTCGCCGGCGAAACAGATCGTCAACATCAAATTTGGTCCGGCGATGAATCCCGACGCTGCTCGGAGTCAGCTACACCGTCTTGCGAGCAATCTAGACACCCCGTTCCGGGTGGACCTGTCTCGTTGTGTTCGCTTTGACAGCGTCGCGCTCCTGCGCCTACTCGCCGTGATTGCGGTAAGGGGGGAGCATGGTCTAGAAACGCGCTTCCGCCTGCCCGGCAATGCAGCTGCACGACAGTTTCTTAGGCGACGCGGCTTTGACAAGGCGGTCGAGCGTGTCTTAGATGTTCCATTCCGGGCGTTGGTTGACGGTAAGTGGTTCTCCAACCAGGACGCAGCCTCAGCGGAGCTTAAGGCGTTTGAGAACGCTAACTCAGCGATTCAAGCGTATCTCGACAGTCGGAATTTTTTCGACTTTTTCTGCTACGACGTGAGTGGTAAGCGGGATCGAGTCTTGCTGATCGAGCAGGAGTGGCTCCGTTGGCGCAATCCTCTGATCACTCAAGTGTTGCGTGACAGATTGTCAGAACAGCATGCTCACGACGTTTCCAGGGTCGTCATTCAGGAAATGTTTACGAGCTTGCTCGGTTTTGTATCAGGGGGTGACGTCGTATGCGTAACCCAGATGGATGAAGCGGGCTCCTATCCCTCTGCGGGATTCCTCACCATTGCTGCCTGGCATGCTCCATACCGTGCTGGCGGAGCTCTGTTCGACTTGCTGATGGCTACCATCGCGGAGCCAAGTCGTGCTAAAGAATTTAACATCGCGTTCGTCAAGGCTAGACCTCCCCGCTCCAGGTCCGAATTATGGTCGGACTTTGTTGGCAAGCACCGCAAAGGTGGCCACATAAAGGCAGAGGACGTCGAAGACGAAACGTCAGATGTAGCCGTGGGGAAGAGCCAGACGGAGGGTTTCGAGGCGCTATACCGGTTCGTCGTCGACGAGTTCTCTGGAAGCATCGATTTCTGGTCTGGAACCAGGTTCGCCCAAGTGTCGAAGAACCTCCACGGAGAGTCGCATTATCGCGTAGAAGTTAGCGACAAGGACCTTGTCCGAGACACCGGCACGATCATTGCTGTGAGATTGCCTCTATCACGATGAGTGTCAGGCTTGTATACCCGCGGGTCGTGGCGCTCGGCAAGCCGTCCCACGAGCCCGTCGACAGCAGTAGGGATCAACTGAACGAGTGGTTGATAGCTACCCTTACCGGCCAGGAAGCGACGACTGTCCCCTACGATCGGACGATCTATTTGACGTCGGATGAGCTGGTGGACGAGCCAGAAAGCCTAGAAAAATGGCTGCGGCATTCCCGGGTTGATTCGGCCAATAGTGGGTCTTCTCTCGTTCTGGATTTGGCAGACAATTCATACGATCTTCTGCGAGAGCCGGTTTTGTACGCTGTCTCTACCTTCGCTGTGAAATGGATTAGTGGAGGATCCGGCCGCACAGCCGCCATTATTCTCCCGAACCTGCCGGCACCTAACGCGTCCATCTTTTGGCTGCCATTGAAAGCAGGAGATTCTTCGCGGATAAGTGTGTTGGCACTGGATGGTGAAGCGTGGCGTGAGGGGCGACGCGACTCTGCTGACGCGAGGATTGCTTCAACTTACTCAGAGAAGCGAAGTGAATCACTGCTCGATCGAGACTCACGGACAACTGTCGAAGGGCGCATCGTCAAGGAACTCGGTCACTTCCCGGTAGCGGGCAGTAGCGGTGAATTCTGCGCGCGCTACTTCTTCGACGGTAGCTTGGCAATTAACGAGATTGCTCGACTGCTAACGAACAAGTTGAAAGAACTTGGATTCGATGAGCAGCCGATTGTCCTTCTGACTCATGGTGCTCATTCAGACTGGCTGCATGAGGCTGGATTATTGGCCGGCGCCAAACTTGCTTCTAAAGCTCCTGCATACAACGTCACCGAAATCGAACGAGTGGCTGACCTCGTACGTCCCGGGCAGCTGGCAGTACCTATATTTGACGTCGTCAATAGCGGGAGTACTTGCTCTTTGATCGTCCGCCGGTTGCAAGAGAGCGGCGTACCACTAGCGGCGACTGTGCTGACTGTCATGATGGATCGTAGGTGTGGTCTGGTCGAATTGCCTAGCGGGGTATCCCTTGAGGACCTGCTCGAAGTATCAAGTAAAAAAGTAGAGCGGGAGAAGTGCGTTCAATGCCAGCTCGGGCTCCCGTTTACGCCGCCCTTAACTGCCGACTATAAGTGCAGGCCATATGATATGTGGCAGATCTTTCTTAGCGTTGACTGGCCCCCCGAAGACTTCGGGCCAGCTGGCGTTAGGCCTTATGCCGAGGCTCCACATATGGGACAAGCTTTCACGGAGTTTGGCGACTGGCTTGCGTATAAGGTATTTGTCCTTCTGCGCAGAGAGCAGCTGCATGGCGAAATCGTGTTTGTGTGCCCTGCAGAAGTTCACATCGATAAGTTGATGGCCTGTCTGTCGCGGCGGCTGTTAAATCGGGTCGCGGTAGTGCGTATACCTCGTGAGTGCATTCAGGACTTGCAGAAGTGTTCGACGACCGGCGAAGAAGTCGGTTGGAAGAGCCAGCTCAAGCATGTCGCTGCCGCGTCCCGTCGAGCCATCATAATGATCGATGAATTCAACGGTTCAGGAACCACCGCTCGCGCAATGCTCGACATATTGAAGATGTATGATATCGCGCCTGACCTTTACGTACCAATTTTGGATCGGAAGCCCGAGATGGGGCATTCCTTCAGCGTGGACGTCCGATCGTTGTATGAGATTCCGAGTCCGAGGATTCAATGATGGTGCAACCTGATGGCTCGGATGGACTCGCAAGCAAGTTGGCCGAGCTCAACTCGATAATTCATTACTTGAGAAATTCGAACCTAACGCCGTCGCAGCGAGATTTGCTTACGACGGACTTCGCGGCTCGCTCCAAAACCGTTCCAGAAGACCTACTCGCACCGCTGAACTCCGAGGTGATCAGGTTGCACGTACCTCATAGCGCTGGACCACAAGAATCACCATTGACCGAATCGGTGGCGCATGCGCAAAAGGAGCAGGCTGACGTAGGTGTCTTGACCGTTCTTCCGGTTGAGCATCGAGCCGTCCTGGCCGCCTTCGGCATAGACCCCTCAGAGTTCGATGTCGGCGAGCAGGGTCGGCGATATCACCGCACGCTATTACCGTCACGTCGCCTCGGGCGTGATGTTTCTGTGGTCGTCGCATTGGCGGAAGGAGCGTATGACGCCCGGATGATCGATGCCGTCTATAAGGTAGATGCCAAGTACTCAGTCGCATTCATGGCATTGGTTGGCATCGGTGCCGGTCATCCCGACAGCTTCAAGCTTGGCGACGTCGCCATACCCAGAGTGGTATGGAATTACGAAGCAGTGCGGCTGGAGGAGAGCGGTGCTGCGCCAAGACCTCGGCATGAGAATATGCTGCGGGACGTCGCTATCAATCTGAACTACTACGATCCTGACGTATCACAGTTCTATTCATACCTCGCGGAGCATATCTCACGGCTTGGGCCCACGAGTTGTCCAGCGGGCTTCGATGCGGACGCTTTTAGGCCGACAGTAAAAAGTCAAAATGTTGCAACCGCGGTCGGTGCTCGGCTTATCGCTGACGGCACAACTATGGATGCGTTACGCGATCAGAATCAGCTCAGCTCTGTTGCGGATCAGGAGTCTTACGGATTCGCGCACGCGTGTCGCGACAGGTGGTGGGCAGTTTTCCGCGGTATTAGCGACTTTGGTGACCCGTCGAAAAGCTCGGACTGGCAGTTTTTGGCCGCGAGCTCCGCAGCACTCTGCCTGCGGGACTTCATCGAGAGTGAGTTCATTCCGCCCAACGAAAGATGAGTCGCTAGTCAGCGAGCACCATTGTTGGCATCAGGTCCGACGTAACGAGCCACTGATCCGACTGCCGCCGACCCCAGGTTGGACAATATCTTCACGAGTTGGCCTGGGGTTTCTGCAGTCGCGATCGTTCTGCCGGCCTTCGATGCCGCCCAGTGGCCGACTGGTGACTTTGGGTGCTTCTTCGAGGGGTGACGCTCTGTCACTTTACGGATCATGCGAATCCTGCCCACCGCGCGAAAGCTACAGTATCGACGTTCAAGATCCAAGACCTTCGCTGGTCTCAATCTCTGCCCGATCTCTACATGACTTACCGTAGGTCGAGACTAACCTGGAGTCCACGGTTTGTGGCTCAGTTGACACGATCTGGGTAAGATCGGTGGCTTGGGAGCCCTCCGCGTTGTCTTGCACTCCCTGCGCCCGCTCGTCCGAGTCGATCGATTTGTTGCGTCCGATCGCATCACTTGCCTCAACGATAGGTCTCAGAGCTTGGTAACGCGTCCCGATGATGTTCGCAGGAGCGCTGCGTTGGTGCTACGTGGTGGTATGCATGTGCGCGGAAGCGCTCCGACTCGTTCGGGGTCACTGACCGCGTTACGGCGCTTCAGGGGCCTGGTAGGTATCAACGTTGGTCCAGTCACGGCTCGGGCCGATTTCCGCCCGTGCTAGACGGGCCTTTGGCGCCGCTGTCCTATATCGCCCAAGCGTATTTAGGGTCCAGCTTTATGGCACGGTCGTAGTCGTCCAGTGCCTCTTCATGCCGCTCCATCGCTCGGTACGTCTGCGCGCGGCAGGCCGGTGAAGGGCTACTGGCCCGGAGCGCGGGCCGCCTGATCGCCGACGGGTGATCCTTCAGCATGCCAGGCGGCGACTCAATCGGCGGGCCGCATCGCTGATCACGGCGGGGGCGGCGGACAGGGCCGCCATCACCAAGCCCAGGGTGAGCGCCAGGTCGATGTCGAGCAGGCGTTGCACGAGTCCGAGCACCAGCGCGGCCAGTGCTCCGGCATAACCGACCACTTCGGCGGCGAGTGCCAGTGAGCCGGACGTGCGTGTTCCCGGCACAGACAGGACGTCACCGGCGACCGCGGCCCGGCCTTTGACGAGGGCAGCGATTAGCAGCGCCCCCGACACCACTGCCCCTGCAACGCCAGCGGCCGCGATGAGCACCGTCTGTCCCTCGGCGGCTGATGCTGCGATGCCGAGTGCCAGGGGCAGGATCAGTACGAGGGCGACAACGGCGATGAGCAGGTAACGCAGGTAGGCCTGCCGGAGGCGCTGCCCGGAGCCGGGAGCCAGGGCCCTGTCAATCATGGGTCTTGATCCGCCAGTCTGTGGTGTCGCCGTCGCTGAGGCTGCCGTCGTTGAAGTCTGCCGCTGTCGACGTCGGCCACTTGCCGTCCGGGAAGGCGCTGTTGGCGTACATGGTTTGGCGCATCGTCGAGATGCTGTCGGCGAGGAGGGCCGCGTAGGTGGCGAAGACGCCGATCGCGGCGATGACCAGGCCGATGACCTTAGCGGTGGAAACGCCGGCGGCCGCCGCAGCTGGTGGTGCGCCCACGACCGTTGCTGCCGCGCCGGATTCGGCCACGAGCTCGATGAGGTAGCTGGCGACGGCCGCGATGACCCCGATCCAGAGCACGACGATGCCCGCAGCAGCCTTCGTCAGGTTGGAGTCCAGGACGTCGGTGGCTTGCTTGATCGCCTCGACGGCTTTCTGCTGACTGGGCAGGATCGCCGAGTATGCGTCCGCCGCAGGGCCGGTCCAGAAGTTGTCGATGCGCATCTGGTCGGTGGTGAGCTTGCCGGAGAGGCTGCTGATCGGGCCGCCTACCTGCGAGGTCCACGCGTTGCCGGTGGAGTACAGCCCCGGTGGCCAGCCCGGATTGAGCACGACTTTGGCGATTTCGTCGAAGAACTTCGCCATGAGGTCGCGCAGCTTGACCAGGGCGTCGTGCAGCATGTCCGAGACACCGGGGGGAAGCAGCAGCATGGCCCGGTTGCTGCGGTCGAACAGCTTGGCGCTGGATGCGTCGATGTCCTTGAGCTTGGTGTCCATCTTGGCGAGCAGGTCGCGGAACTCGCCTTCGGAGATGACCCCACCCGCGTCGGCAGCGAATGACATGACCGCCTCCTAGTAGATGTTCTTGAAACGGTGAACGGCGTTGTCCTCGTCGCGCTGGTAGTCGTCCGCGGCCTTCTTGAGCGCACCGGCAACGTTGTCGAAGTTGTCGGAGGCCTGTTGCAGCAGACCCGCGATCCGCTCCTGCAGGTCGGTGTAGGCCTCTTCCATGCCGGCGAGATGACCGAGTCCGCTGAAGTGGAAGGTCCCCAGCGTGAAACTGCGTGCTGCTGCTGCCATGGCGTCGATCTGTGTCGCCATGTCCGACCAGACGCCGGCTTCTCCGTGGATCGCGCCGATGGCGGCCTGGACCTCAGGTCCTGTCGGACTCGTCATAGTGTCTCCCCTGCGATCGGGTGTGCCTTTGTCATCGGATCAGGCCGATCTCGCGCAGCAGACTCTGCGGCGATGCGGTCAGGCGCTGGAGGCGGCCGAAGGCCGGGGACTCGTCGAAGATTCGCTCGCGTTCATCGCGGGCCGCCCGGTGCGCTGCTGCCAGAGCCTCGGCGACGGCATCCGCGATCCGATCGTGCTGCGACGTTCTTAACCACTCCGAGTCGATCGATACCGCAGCGAGGGCCCCGCCGGTCATCGTGACCCGCACGGTCCGGCTCACGTTCTCTCCGGTGATGGAGCGTGTCGCCGACGCCTCGACCGATGCCGCGAAATCCGGCATCCGGCTGTCGACCTCGTTCAGCAGGTCGACCAGGTCACGGATCGCGGCTGTCGATTGCCGGGAGGAGGGATCACCCAGCTCGACCCGACTCTGCCACTCTGGCTCCACCGCTTCCGCTTCGCCCGAGGACGGCTGGGCCATCCCTTCCGCCCACGCAGATAGCCGCGCGGTGACCGCGTTCGTGTAGGCCTCGGTGATCGCCTCAGGTAGTTGGCTGGCGCTGAGCTTGTCGCGCCACTCAGGCCGCAATGTGACGTCGACCGGCTTACCGTCCGCCTCGATGGCGATCGTGACCATGCCGGCACGGTCAGTGCCGGTGAAGTCGTGAGCCCCGGCGCTCGCGGCCGCGCTGAACCGCCGTGCGAGATCCTCGGCGTCGCGTTGCAGTTGCTGCAGGCCTCGGATTGGATCATCGTCTTGCGTCATCCAAGCCCCCGTATGAATCGATTGCCGCAACTCTAGTGAGGCGCTCCCGACGGTAAGACCCTTATGTGCCGGGATGGAAACCATCCGACAGCGGATCACCAGCCTACGGTCGACTCACGTTGAGCAACGACAGCCAGCAACGCGGAACCTTAACCGCAGCCCAGGTTGCACTTCAACGCGGTGACCTTGAGGGCGGCGGACGAATCGGCCTTGTACGCCGGAGACAGGCAAACGCCCGGACGGGTGTGAGAGCCGGTCGGCGTTGTGAGCTGTACCCCGTTCCGGGTCCACTGAACTGCGCCGAAGTAGCCCAGGTCGGACGATGCTGGCGTTACGGACGTAGCTGATGCCCTAGAGGCCAGTTGAAACGACGACTGGTGTCTGGAGATGACAGCGCATGCAGCGCCGGGTGCGCTGGCTCTACCACGAGCGAGAGGACACTGAGTGATGAGACGCGGCCGCACCGTGCTCCTGACTGCCTTGGCGGTTGCGGGTCTGGCTGCAACTCCGTCAGCGCTGGCAGCAGTCCGGGAACAACCTGGCTCGCCTATCGGGCCTTCGGCCGCCGCGACCATCGACGACCGGTACGGCGTTGTCCGCTATGACGCGGCTGCGCGCCGATGGGTCATTGCAGCCGACCCGCTGTTGCAAGGCAACGGCCTCACCGCCGTATCGTGCTCACCTGCCAGCGGCATACTTACCGTCTCGTTCAAGCCGCTAAGAACGATCGGGACGTTCACCGTGGACGAAGACGATGCCTACGCTGGCCGCATCGCCGCCGGCGCCATACCGAGCCGCAGCAGTCTGGCGATCACTATCCGCAAGACGTCGACCGGTGCAGTCGTGTCTTGCAACGGGTCTGCGGTCAAGGTACCCGGCAGTAGCTTGCAAGTCTGGGTGCGCGGAACCATCGTCAACACGTCGGCGCCCACGCATACCCCCAGCGCCGTGGTGCCTCCGGCAGAGACACCGCCGGCGCCTCCAACCACCAAGCCGAACATCAGCATCCCCCCGAGTGCCTCGAACAGCACCATGCCGCCGATCGACTCGGACTGGGTCGATCAAGATCCGCCGGGGGAATTCGGCTAGCCTGGGCAACGGCAGGTCAGCGACCCAAGACCGGCGAAAGATCGCAATTCCTGAACCGCGTTGTCCTCCCAGTCGAGCCATGGCGTCGACGCATCACGTGGTCGCGTTCTGTGAGCTCGGCGTGGCGGCAGGCAAGATGGACGCCATGCCGATTCAAGTGCATGGGGTCTGCTGCACCGATAGGTGACATCTGAGATGGCTTGCCCTGGTGGCGGGCTGGAAGGATGTTGCTGTGCCCAAGCCCTACCCTCGGGAGTTCCGCGACGACGTCGTGCGGGTCGCTCGTGACCGTGAGCCCGGCGTGTCGGTCGAGCAGATCGCCAAAGACTTCGGCGTGCACCCGATGACGTTGTTCAAGTGGTTGCGCCAGGCCGACATCGACGAAGGCGGCAAGCCTGGCGTGAGCGGCAGCGACTCGGCCGAGGTGCGCGAGGCCCGTAAGCGGATCAAGCTCCTCGAGCAGGAGAACGAAGTGCTGCGCCGGGCCGCGGCGTATCTGTCGCAGGCGAATCTGCCGGGAAAAGGCTCTACCCGCTCGTAAGCGAGCTCGCCGCGGACGGGATCCCCGTGGCGGTGACGTGCCGGGTGTTGAACATCGCTCGACAGCCCTACTACCGGTGGCTTGCCCGTCCGGTCACCGACGCTGAACTGGTCGGGGCCTATCGGGCGGACGTGTTGTTCGACGCCCACCGCGATGATCCGGAGTTCGGATACCGGTTCCTGGCCGATGAGGCCCGCGCCGCGGGGCAGCCGATGGTGGAGCGCACCG